>CANHCR010000033.1 GCA_947459205.1 Caryophanales bacterium
CCGAAAGAGAGTCAAAACAAGCACCAGGAACGGTGGTTGCTCACCTATTCCGATTTAATAACGCTGCTTCTGATTTTGTTCGTGCTCTTCTATTCAATGAGTTCGATTGACGAACGAATCTATGAGAAAGTCGCGTCTGCGTTGAATTCGCAGTTTCAGAAGAGTGATGGGAACGTCGGCAAAGAGGATGCCGCTACGAACAAACCGGACAAGAAGCCGCCCGCAGACGAAGAAACACCGCTCGATCTCGAGCGCCTGCGTGAACAGGAACGCGTTTTGAAAGAGTCGCTGCAAGCGTTGCAGGCGTTCATCACGAAAAACAACTTACAGAACAACATTACGCTGAAAGATACGCCGCGCGGCATCGCCATTACATTGAAGGATCTGTTCCTTTTCGATACGGGAAAAGCCGATTTGAAAACGAACGCCTACCCGCTGCTTGACGAGCTGTCCAAAGTATTCCGCGAAGTGGAAAATAAAATTAGCATCGAAGGCCATACCGACAATCGACCGCTGTTCACCGGCTCGATTTATAGCGATAATTGGGGCTTGTCGGCTGCTCGTTCGCTGTCCGTGCTTCGCTATTTCATCTATGAAAAACAGTTGCCTGCCAACAGTTTGCTCAGTACTGGTTACGCTGATACGATGCCGGTTGCGGTGAACGACAGCGATGCGAATCGTGCAAAAAATCGTCGTGTTGAGATTGTGATTTTGCGTTAATTGTGACTTTTCGATAACAGACATACCACTACCATCCACATAAATCTCATGTTGGGTGGTTTTTTTATGTTATATATATGTTAGTTTTAATTACACAAAATCAATAATTTTCGACACTTATTCTGGATATATTGCATTTTCAACGGTTAATACGTTATAATAACTAACATATAAATAACAAAATCATCTCAAAAGATACTCAAGGAGGTATGTTTCATGTCCGGTTTAGCAGGTCTTAATAAATCACCCGATGGTGTAGTCATCGGCGCGATTCAACTGCAACTCCCCAATATAGTCACAAAAGAGGATCTGGCTCAGCAGACCACGCGTGTCTGCGAAATGGTACGCAAAGCAAGGCATTGCTATCCGGCGATGAATCTAATCGTTTTTCCTGAGTATTCACTGCACGGTCTGTCGATGGATACGAACCGCGAAATCATGTGCTCACTTGATGGACCTGAAGTCGCAGCGTTCAAGCAGGCTTGTATCGACAATCAAATTTGGGGTTGCTTCTCCATCATGGAATACAATCCTCATGGCAATCCGTACAATTCGGGCATCATCATCGATGACCAAGGTGAACTGAAACTTTACTACCGCAAGTTGCACCCTTGGGTCCCGGTAGAGCCGTGGGAACCTGGCGATCTCGGCATTCCCGTATGCGACGGACCGAACGGCAGCAAACTCGCGCTCATCATTTGCCACGACGGCATGTTTCCGGAGATGGCGCGTGAGTGCGCCTACAAAGGTGCAGACATCATGATACGCACAGCTGGATATACGGCTCCGATTCGTCACTCTTGGCAAATCACGAATCAAGCGAATGCTTTTTGCAACCTAATCTACACCGCGTCGGTCTGCATGTGTGGCAGTGACGGCACGTTCGATTCGATGGGCGAGGCAATGTTTGTCAACTTTGACGGAATGCCGCTCGTTACCGGCAGCAATCGCCCAGACGAAATCATCGCCTGCGAATTCAAACCTTCACTCGTGCGCGAGGCGCGCATCCACTGGGGCGTAGAAAATAACATCTATCAATTCGGGCACCGCGGCTATGTTGCGGTTGAAGGTGGCGCACAAGACTGCCCTTACACATTCATGAAAGATATGGTCGCGGAACAGTATCGTCTGCCTTGGGAAGATCAAGTGGTGCACACCGACGGTACGGCTTGCGGGTTTCCTCGACCGACACGAAAATACAAGGAACCGCAAGCGAAATAAAAGGGGGCGATCCCATGGATTTGAATGCTTACAAGTACGAAGGCTCGCAGTTTTATGATGAAGTATATGACGCCGGCGGGAACATTCGGCCGCACTACAGCAAGTTAATGGAACAATTGGCGCAAATGGCGCCTTACCACGTGATGCAAAAGCAGCTGGCTATCGAAAAGCAGATGCAGGAGGAAGGTGTCACGTACACGCTGTATAGTGCGACGCAAGGACATATGTTGGAGCGTACGATTCCATTCGATATGATCCCGAACATTATCCCGAGCGCCGAATGGGCCAACTTGCGCGCAGGATTAGTGCAACGCGTGAAAGCGTTAAATGCGTTCATCAAGGATGTGTACCACGAACAGGAGATCATCCGCGACGGAATCATCGAGCGCGAGATGGTCGTTGCCAATACGTATTTTTGCCGCGAGATGATGCATCTCGACGTGCCGCAAGACATGTATATCGCGGTCTCTGGCATCGACTTGATTCGCAACGAGCACGGTGAATACTTTGTGCTCGAAGACAACTTGCGTTCGCCGTCTGGCTTTTCCTATTTATTCAAAGGGCGTTCGTTGATGACGAACCTCTTTCCAGAGTGGTATTTTGCCCACGACATCCGCGACGTGCAGCCGAGTATTGATCGCTTTTTGAGTGTGCTCAAGCAACTCGCACCGAACGGCAAAGCGAATCCGACAATTGGTTTGCTGACACCGGGCAGTTACAATTCCGCCTACTTTGAACATATGTTTCTCGCCCAGCAAATGGGCATCCATCTCGTGGAAGGGCGCGACATGGTCGTCAACAATAACAAAGTGTATATCCGCAACATGAGCGGTTTGCAACAAGTGGACGTATTGTATCGCCGCATTGATGATGACTTCCTCGATCCGTTGGCGTTTCGCCCCGACTCGATGCTCGGCGTTGCCGGCTTAATGAACGCTTATCGCTCGGGCAATATCGCGCTTGCCAATGCGCCAGGTACCGGTGTTGCCGATGACAAGGCTATCTACGCGTTCGTGCCGGATATGATTCGCTACTATTTGAACGAGGAGCCGATTTTGAAAAATGTGCCCACCTACATTTTGTCTCGCGCCGAAGAACGCGAACATGTGCTGGCCCATTTGCCGGAGATGGTCGTCAAGGAGACGTCGCTATCCGGTGGCTACGGGATGTTGATTGGACCGAAGGCGAGTGAGCAAGAAATCGCGTTGTTTGCTGAAAAAATACGTGAGCATCCAGAACGCTACATTGCCCAGCCGACCATCAGTTTGTCGCGTTGTCCGGTCATTAAAGATGCACAACTGACGCCACGCCACATCGACATCCGCGCGTTCGTGCTGTCTGGTTCGCAAGAGGTGCGCGTCATTCCCGGCGGACTTACGCGTGTGGCGATGCGCGAAGGGTCGCTGGTCGTCAATTCGTCGCAAGGCGGTGGCGTAAAAGACACTTGGGTGCTAAGTGAATAATTAGAAGACATTCAGAAGACATATAGAAGGAGAGAGACATCATGTTAAATCGAGTAGCAGACGGATTGTTTTGGATTGGCCGTTATATGGAGCGTGCAGAGAACCATACGCGCCTCATCAGCACGGTTTACCATTTGAGCACGCAACGGACAAAGCGCAACGACATCGCGCATTGGCAACATTTGCTGCGACTGATTGGCAATGAGAATGATTTTCTTAACAGTTATTCGGAAGTGAGCGAGAGCAATGTTCTCCATTATGTAACGCTGCGTGCCGATAATCAAAATTCGATTCGTTCGTGCATTCATATTGCGCGCAACAACATGCGCCAATTGCGTGAGAAAATGCCGTCCGAATGTTGGGATACGCTCAATTCGCTCTACTTGTGGATCAACGAGCAAACGGTGAACGACATCAACGCCGAGACGCCGTATATTTTTTACAAAAAGATTCAGGAGCAGCTCAGTTCGTTTCAAGGAACGCTGTATGCGACGATGATGCGCGACAAGGAGTTTCATTTTATCGAGAGCGGCAAATGTTTGGAACGAGCGGACAACGGCTTGCGCATGTTGCAGGCGATTCACTTCAGTCTGACGGTGGAGTGTCCGAAGTCCGACTATTCGTTCTTGCTCGCTTTGTTGAAATCGGTGAATGGCTACGAAAGTTATCGCCGGGTGTATGCGGACAAAATTAGTATGCAAACGGTCGTCGAGTTTTTGATGCTGCACCCAACGTTCCCGCGCTCTACATGCTACTCTTTGCAAATATTAGAATCTCATTTGCGCAGCTTGGTGACGCAACAAAGCAACCAAAATTTCTTGCACAACAAAGTGTTGTCGCATGTCGGCAAAGTGCATGCCGAATTGCTCTGCATGGATAAGGCGAATTTCACGGTAGAGCGGCTGGGCGAGCATTTGCATCACTTAATTGAAAGTTGCGACATGATCGGCTTGATGATTGACCGTCATTTCTTCCATGAAGAGGTGGTGAGTGCGTGAAGTTGGCGATCTGTCATATCACAAAATACACATATGAAGACCCGGTGGTTGACAGTATCAACGAGATTCGTCTCACGCCGCGCACAGACGAACACCAGTCGTGCTACCAGCATTCGATTGAGATTGACCCTACGACACCGTTGTTTTCTTATGAAGACTACTTTGGCAACCGCGTGCATGCGTTCAGTGTTAACGCACCGCACCATGAGTTGACGATTAAAATTCAATCCGTTGTGACGACCACGTTTGAGGAGAAGCGATTGCGACCGCACGGGAATGTGCAGCATAACGCGAAAATTTTAAGTTCGAAGTCGTTCCGCGACGAATTTGTCGATATGTTGTTGCCGTCGAAACGAACGGGTATTACCGAGCCGCTGCGAGAATATGCGGCGCAAATTGAGCTGAACGCCGATGAGCCTTATACGACGGCGGACGAAATCGCCAAAAAAATATACTCGGAATTGAAGTATGATCCCGATGCTACACATGTGCAGACGACGATTAACGAGATGTTATCGATTCGGCGCGGAGTGTGCCAAGACTTCGCCCACTTGATGATTGCCATTTGTCGCTTGAAAGGACTGCCGGCGCGCTATGTGAGTGGCTATCATTTTGTTGGTGACTTGCAGGTTGGGGAGCACGACTTCCAGCAAGCGTCGCATGCTTGGGTAGAGACGTACATCCCTGGTATGGGCTGGTGCGGCTTTGATCCGACGAACAATGGCGTGGTCAATCGGCGCTATGTCAAGCTAGGACATGGCAGAGACTACGAAGATATCGCGCCCGTGAAAGGTGTATACCGCGGCACGCCGGTGCAAAGTTTGACTGTCGTGGTCGATGTGCAGAAGTTGGAAGATTGACTATAAGGTCGCAGATACTATTTTTTTGTGATGACGACAAGTTGTTCGCTATCATCGGCGTTACGTGTTGATTTGCGACTGACCGTCGCCGCCTCAATCTCGCGCATCGCCCAGTGCCAACTCGGGATGTCTTTCCAACTGCTTTTGCTTACATTGCGAATCGGCCCGCGATGAAACAAGCGATTGAGCAGCACTGCAGCCTCTGCTCTCGTCACGCGATTACCGCCAAGCACGGCTGGCGCACCTGTCAATTTTCGTCCGTCCAAATAGGCGCGCACTTCGCTCAAATGGAAATTGCTGCGACAATGCTGACAAAACATGTTGCCCGCTTTGCCGACGTTTTGGATGCTCATCAAAGTTAGATAGTTCATGATGACCGTCCGCATCTCGCGATGAGTGATCAGTCTGTCTGGTCGAAACGAACCGTCTGGATAACCAGCCATCACGTTAAAGCGCGTGACGCGAGCGATGAGCGCGGCGTGTCGAGACTTGGCACCAACATCCAAATAATCAATACGCAAATCAGTCTCCGCCAGTTTTCGCTCCGATTGATCAATCAAACGCATCACCATCGACGCTACTTCAGCGCGCGTCAAGGCACGGTCTGGATAAAAGTTGCCATCTGCAAACAGCGGCATATAGCCATCGAACGCGTATTGTCGTTGCACTACGCGTACAGCATACACCTTCTCATGACTCAAATTGCCACCATCTGTGACACGCAAGCGAACGCTGTAGCTCGATTTTTTATAAAAATCGAAGGAATCGCGCGAACGCAACATGTTTCCGCTGATCACAAACGAACCGTTATCGCTACTGCCCGCTCCACTGACCAGTGCGTAACTGAATTTACTACTCACATCTGCATCAACAGCGTCGAGCATACCGACCGCCGTGTTTGCAGGTGAAAATTCAACGATTTGATCAGACAGCAACTTCAAGTCAGTCGGCGCCTCGTTCACGTCGCGAATCGAAAGTACGAATACCGCGACATTGCTGAGTGCCCCGTCCGACACGCGCACACGAATGCTGTACGATTTTTTTTGTTCGAAATCGAACGGTTGCGGTGCAAGCAAGCGGCTACCAACGATTGCAAAACTGCGATTGTCAGCATCGCCAACCCCTGAGTCAAAAGCATAGTTCAGCGTGGTGCCAGCATCAACATCGGTTGCCGCCAACAAGGCGACGGGCGCGTTGAATGGCAGGTTCTCTGCGATGCTAATATTGTTAATTGTCGGTTTGCTCGGCGACTCGTTGACATCGGTCACCTCAACAGTAATCGGTTGCTCAAAGGTAAACTCGCCATCACTCACCCGAACACGGAGTTTGTATATTTTTCGCACTTCAAAGTTGAACGCGGCGTTTGCTCTAAGTTGAGTGCCTTCAATCGTGAATGCACCGTTATCCGCGTCACCCTCGCCGCTCACCAATCGGAAAGTGAACACATTCGCGGCATCTTCATCCTGCACGGAAAACGCTCCAACGACAGTCTGTGCTGGGCTGTTTTCGGCAATGTCAGTATCTTTCAGCACCAACCCTGTCGGCGCTTCGTTATCATCGAGCACGGTGATCACAAACACTTCTTCAAGCGTCAACGATCCATCACTCACACGGATACGCACACTGAACTGCGACTTGTTCTCATAGTCAAATGATTGTCGCGCCATCAAAACATCGCCGTCAATCACAAACGTTCCGTTATCTTGCGCGCCGATTCCCTCGACCAATTGATACTGCAAAATAGCGCCAGCGTCCTCGTCCTTGGCCTGTAAACGTCCGACCTGGGCATTCGCTCCACCATTCTCAACAATCGTCTGCGAGGACAAGCGAAGTTGCGTCGGTGCTTCGTTCACGTCACCGATTGTCAGCAGAAAAACGTTTTGCAACGAAAGTCCGCGGGCATCGGTCACCTCGAGGCGCACAGAATATCGCGAGGATTTTTCATAGTCAAGCGACGCCGTAGTCAAAAGACGATTTCCATCAAGTTGGAACAGAGTATTGTCATTCGCACCCACTCCGCTGACCAACCGATAGCTAAACACATCGCCCACATCAGCATCTGTTGCGGTGAGCGTACCGACCTGCGTACCGATGGCTGCATTCTCATCGAATGTGAGCGTATCCAAACCGAGTGACAACGGCGCCTCATTCACATCAGACACACGGATCGTGAATGTCTTCTCATGAGAATAAATTCCATCCAGCACTTTGATGCGCACCGTGTATTGATCTTTGCCTTCGAAATCAAACGATTGATTCGTCAAAAGTTTATCGCCGTCAATCATGAAGTTGTCGTTATCGTCAGCACCATCGCCAGGCACGAGTTGAAAAGCAAACTCGTCGACCAAATCAGGACTACTTGCCGACAAGACAGCCACTTCCGTACCCACAGCGCGATTCTCAGCCACTTCATCATCGCTAATCGTCATATCAGTTGGCGCTTCATTGACGTCCAGCACCGACACAAGTAACCCTTCCGCATAGGTGAGTGCACCGTCCGACACTTGCACGCGGACGGAATATGTTGATTGCTGCTCATAATTAAACGAAACCAACGCCCGCAGTGTATTGCCATCAATCGCAAACGATTCATTATCGGCATCACCCATCCCAGAAACGAGTTCAAACGAGAAACTCGAACCTGCATCCTGATCAATTGCGGTTAATTGACCAACTACTTGATTCGCCGTCTCGTGCTCTGCAATAGCGCCAGGCTGCAAGCTGATATCGCTCGGCGCCTCTGCAACGTCGATCACTGTAATCGCAAACACTTCTTCGTAAGTTAAACTGCCGTCGGACACCTGCACTCGCACAGAAAGCAGTGACTTATCCTCAAAATTCAAAGTGTCCAGTGTCCGCAGCTGATTGCCGACAATCTCAAAACTAAAGTTATCGGAATCTCCTATACCGTCGACAAAATAGTACGAAAACGAACTCCCCGCATCTGGATCATTCGCCGTCAGATTGCCCACCACCGTACCTGTAACACTATTTTCTGGCACCACATTGCCGCTTAAAATAATATCGTTTGGTGTTTCATTCACATCCGTCACCGTCAGTTCGAACGCCTTTTCAAACGTCAGTTGACCGTCGCTTACTTGAATGCGCACAAAGTAATTCGATTTCGACTCAAAGTTGAGCGAATGTTTGGCCCGCAACACATTGCTCTGTATTTGAAACATGGCGTTGTCTTGCCCACCTGCTCCATTCACTAATGCGTAGGCAAACGTTTGACTTGAGTCTGGATCGACAGCGCTCATCGTCGCAACAAAGGCATTCGCACCTCCGTTTTCCGCAAGAAACGTTTTGCTCAAGAGCAAATCATTCGGTGCTTCATTGACCGGATGGACGATGATTTGAAACGCTTTTGCATATACAAATAACCCGTCCGATGCTTGTACTCGCACAGTATATGAGGCTTTATTTTCATAATTAAACGAAGCAACCGTACGCAATGTAGAACCCGAAATGGAAAAGAATGCATTGTCATAATCACCCGTACCCGAAGCGAGTTGGAACGTATGTACACTTTGTTGATCAGCATCTACTGCAGTCAAATTGCCGATGACTGCGTTAGCTCCCGCATTTTCATTGATCGTCTGATTAGAGAGTAAAATATCGGTCGGTGGTTGCAGGTTCGCGGCAATTGCCGATGTCGAATAACATACGCCGAACAACAGCGTAAGCATCACCCATCGCAACATGCGAATTCCTCCAGCAGCCAACGGTCCTCTCTCCTTAGGTTAAGAATTCATTTACTCCCCTTTTGAACGCACGCCGCGTAAACGCCAGCGCAAGTATGTGAATACGCTGTACTCCCTGAATTCAGCATAATGTTTCACATCATCATCAGGAGCAAGCACAACCCCTAACTGATGGTGCTCACCAGCAAACATCGCTCGGTTCAAAAACTTCAACTGTCCGTCATGATTAAAAATCTCTAATTTACAGTAAGCCGAATTACGCACCATCGCCTCATACATTTGCATCCGCGAATGAACTTGAAGACCATTCACTTTGTAAATCGTTTCCCCTGCGAGAATGCCAAGCTTGTCCGCTGGACTGCCCGGTAACACCGCCAATATTTTGAGACCGAGTGAACTGTTCGTATATAACGGCAGCAATTTGTTTTCCTTACTGCGACCATACCAACGCAATGCTTCATGTGCCAAAATGGTAAGCACCGCTGCTACCATTGTGAGCACCGGGAACAGTTTCACGCTTACAGCCAAGCCGATTACTAACAACGAATAGAGCATCAGTCCATTTGATATCGAGCGTGCTTTATCGCGTGGCAACTGAGTAATGGTAATGTCAGAAAATCCAATCAGAATCGGAAATGGCAAAAGCATAAGTACTTGGACAAGTTGTTGTGGATCAGACCACATCGACCAAACCGAGGCGCCATCAGCAAGCGGCACCATTAAGATGAGCGGAATCGGCCAAAATCGTTGCAAATGATAACCGCCGATTACTTTCCCACGCTTACTCATCATAAATAACGGGGTCGCCATGCGCACACCCTGCAAGCGAATTAAGAACGCCTCCGCAAGATGTAACACGCCGACTAGTAGCAGTAACGAATACAAATCGGCCTGCAAAATCGGCGTCACCAACCAATCGACCCAACCTTGGTCGGGCCACTGTTCTATCCGCTCCAAAACAGGTTGAACGAATCCGATTAAGCCAATCACATAGGCAAAACAGACGAAACGCAATCTCATAAACATCAGCACGATAGCAACTACCCACAACACAGGTGCAAGATTCAATTGTACCGACGCACCGGCTGCAAATAAAGCGAGCGAAGCCAACAAGCCAACACATAGACCAGCGAAAATCGTCACGAACCACTCACGCAAAAAGGAGTGGAAGCGCACGAAAAACAGCTTGCGTTGCAACTGAATTTGACGTCTATAAACGACTGCAATGAGCAATAACGACAAGTACAAATACGGAGACTGCAACAACTTAATCGCTGCTTCACCAACCGTATCCAGCAACGCAAGTAATACTTCCACATTCATTCCCAATCCCTAATCCTTTCGAGCCTACATTCTCTTTATTTTTTTATCTCTGTTTTGATGATATCAACCGCTCGATTCAATTGTGCATCATTTTTCGCGTCGCGAATCGAAGTAATCACAGCATCTTGCAAAGCAATCGCTGTCGTTTTATCCAACTGGCCAGTAGCTGCAATTTTTTTGCTTTGTTGTAACGCTTTGATTGCATTTTCTGTCGCCGCATCAAAATAACCGTCTGTACGACCCTTATGCAAACCAAGCCCTTTCAACATTTTTTGGGCACTTTCCACATCGTCGCCAACCATATCTAGTTTCCACGTTTTCTCGAAAGTTAATGGTCTGACATCAAAGTAATCCGGTTGCTTCACTTCGACATCCGGCTTGACTCCTTTTTTGTGAATTGTGTTGCCATCCGGTGTTAACCACTTCGCTATCGTAATTTTCAAGTTGCTACCATCATTCATCTGCTCAGCAAAAGTCGATTGAACACTTCCTTTGCCAAACGTTGTGACACCAACCAACTTCGAGCCAATGGTTTCTCGAAGGGCGGCAGCCATAATTTCCGATGCGCTCGCACTGCCTTCATTAATTAACACAGACACCGGGTATGGTTTTTCTGCGCCCGCAGAGATGAATTTCTCTGATTCTCCTTCACGCGGTTTCATCTGCATCATCACCTTACCAGCAGGGATAAAATTCTCCATCATTAGCTGCACCTGATCAAGCAAACCACCCGGATTATTACGTAAATCGATAATTAACGCCTTCATTCCGTCCGCTTCCAAATCAGCCAACGCCCCAGCAAAGTCATCTGCTGTCGTCGTCGAGAATTGCGTCACTTCAATTTTGCCGATTTTGTCTGACAACATTTCCGACAGCACGGTTTCAATTGGGATCGTGTCTCGCACAACGACGATGGTAATCGGTTCACTCAAACCCGCTCGCTCGATTTGCAGTTTCGCTTGCGTACCTTTCGGACCGCGAATTTTTTTGATCGCCTCAAAAAGATCAAGACCGACTATCGATTTCCCATTTACTGAGATGATATAATCATTCGGTTTAATCCCCGCTCGTTCAGCCGGCGAACCTTTGATTGGTGAAACGACCTTGATTTTATCGCCTTCCGTCGCCACTTCTGCACCAATACCTTCAAATGATGACTCCATCGAATCATGAAAACTTTTGGCCTCCGACTTGTCCATATAGACAGTATACGGGTCATCGAGCGCACCAACCATGCCATTGATTGCGCCTGTCATTAGTTTTTGTCGATCAACGTCGAGCACATAGTTTTTTTCAAGCAACTCCATCGTCGTTTCCAATTTGTCAATCGATACATTGTCAGATGAAGCACTGCTGCCATCCATTTTCATAATTGGACGGTCGATTGGGAATCGTTCTGGACCTAACCACAGCATCGTACCGATGCTACCACAAAACATCGCAATCAGTGCGATAAACAGCACCGCGCGCAATTGAACTTGCAAATCAGCCACCACCTGTCCAAGACTTGTGCATCCATATATACGAGCTTCTGTTTAAATTATACCTTGAATCAACGAACATAACTGAGCGGATTGACTGCGTTGCCATTGACCCGCACTTCAAAGTGCAAATGGTTACCTGTCGATTGGCCTGTCGTACCGACTTCAGCAATCTTATCACCGCGATTGACCTGCTGACCTTTGCGAACCTTGATACCGCCATTTCGAATGTGCGCATACCACGTTTGCACATCTTTGCCATGATCAATGATGACCGTGTTGCCATACCCAGAATTCCACGACGCGACGACAACGACACCTTGTTCCGCCGCGATAATTGTCGTACCCGCTGGCGCACCGATGTCGATTCCCTTATGCATTTTCCGACGACCACTAAACGGATCGGAACGGTAGCCAAAATAAGACGTGATGCGTTGAACAGATGGAACCGGCCACGACATTTTTCCGCCCTTGTACTTAAATTCATATTTATTCTTTTCACGCAGTAACGCCGATTCTTTACGTGCCAGTTCGACCACAGCGCGCTCTTGTTCTTCACTGATTTCTTCTAGACGTGCTTCCTGAACGACAATTTGTTTAATCATCTTTTCTTTTTGCACTTCTTGTACTTGAAGCGTTTCTTTCAAGTCTTCGACTTCAAAGTATTTATTATTTAGACTGGCTAACTGCGATTCGATCTTCTTCTTTTGGTTGACGACCGAGTCGCGTTCTTTCCTTGTTTTCATCAACAACTCCTTATCTTGTTCTACTAATGCCGACAATTGCGAATAACGATCGAGAAATTGTGAAAAATCGGATGCATTCAGCACCACTTCCAAATAAGAGACGTTACCATTCATGTATAGCACGCGCAGACGCTTTTTCAACATTTGATCCTGCTCGTATACGCGCAGTTTCGCTTTTTCTAATCGTGTAATCGACTCTTCCAAGTCGGAATTGATTACCTTAATTTGTTTTTGCAACGACCCCATACGCACTTTCGAGTCATCGATTTGGCGGAGTAACGTTTTGATGTCCTTCGCCGTTTCAAACTTTTGTGCCTGAATGCGACGTAAGTCCCTTTGCGTTTGACGCGCCTTCGCTTGCGCCTCTGCCTTTTGTTTCTTTAAAGCACGCAACTCGCGATTAATTTTATCCAAATCAGCATTAGCGGTTGCGGTCGATGGTGGAACGACAAACACAGCGCAAATCAACGACGCAATGACAACCACCCAAACCCATTTTTTCACGCGGTGCTCCCCTCCTTCAAAATTAAACGCGCAGATGTTTGCGGATTGAAATCGTACTACCCCAAATGCCGACAAACACGCCAATCATCATTAAAATCCCGATAATTTGAAACAAATAAGGATTGATTGGCAACAAGCGACCAATCAGCAGACTAATCTCTTCTGACGAATTTTTTAGCAACTGATTATATCCGATCAGCAGCAACAAACTCGGAATGAACGAACCAACCAAACCTAGAATGAGTCCTTCAACAAAAAACGGCCAACGAATAAATCCATTCGTTGCTCCTACCAATTTCATGATTTCAATTTCTTTGCGTCGTGCCAAAATCGTAATTTTGATCGTGTTGGCAATCAAAAAGAAGCCGGCAATCAACAATCCCACAGCAATCACAAAGCCTATGTTACGCATTAATTTCGTTACTTGAAACAGTTTTTCGACCGTACCTTGTCCGTAATTCACCTTGAAAATCGGCGGCACGGTGCGACCTTCATTCAACTTCTCGATTTTTGTCGCTATTTTACCGACTGTTGTCGGATCTTTCACTTCGACTGTAAGTGATTCGTTGAGCGGATTATTTTCACCTTTGAAACTTTCAAGCAACTTATCCCCATCTTCGCCAAATTTCTGACTCAAAATTTCGAGCCCTTCATCTTTTGATATATAAGTCACTTTCTTCACGCCGGACATCTTGTTGATTGCTTCCTGCACCTGGACCCGCTCATAGCTAGGAATATTCAAGTCGAGGTACACAAGAATCTCCACTTGACGTTCAATCTGTTTCGCCAAATGATCGACATTCATCGCAAGCAATAAAAACACGCCAAGCACAAACAGCGAAATCGCAATCGCACTCGTGGAAGCAAATGTCATCCAACCGTTGCGAATCACATTTTGTCCGCCAGTCCGAAAGTGCCGGCCAAGCGTTCTAATCTTCATAACCGTACTCCCCTCTATGCGTATCGCGGACGATGCGCCCATTCTCAATGGCAATCACACGTTTGCGCAAGGTGTTCACAATTTCGCGGTTATGAGTCGCCATAATGATGGTTGCTCCGCGGTCGTGAATTTCATCGAGGATCTTCATGATCTCCCAAGACGTTTCCGGATCCAAATTACCAGTCGGTTCATCAGCAATAATGACCGACGGATTATTGACAATCGCACGGGCGATCGCAACACGTTGCTGCTCTCCTCCGGACAACTGCGACGGAAAAGAATTGATTTTATCGCGTAGCCCGACCAACTCCAAAACTTCAGGAACACGTTTCTTGATTGAGCGTTGTGAAGCCTCTATCACTTCCATCGCAAACGCCACGTTCTCTTGCACAGTTAATTTCGATAGCAAGCGATAGTCCTGAAAAATAACGCCGATATTTCGACGCAAAATCGGAATTTTCCGTTGCTTCAACTTTCCGATATTGAAATTATTGACAAAAATTTGCCCTTTTGTCGGACGCTCTTCACGGTACATCAGTTTCATAAATGTAGATTTCCCAGCGCCAGAAGGACCGACTATGTAAACAAATTCGTTTTTTTCGATGCGCACATTAATATTTTGCAAAACCGGCGTACCATCCGAGTACGTCTTCCAAACTTCTTGCATCTCGATCACGTTTCCAGCACCTCACTTCTTTGACTGAATCCAAACCCTATGACATTATAACACGTTTCAGGTGCAAGATTCGCCTTTTTTCTCTACAAATATATGACAAAATGAGAAAACGAAAAAATGAAAAAACCCGACAAGGCGCCTAATCGTTCAGCGTCCCGATACGGGTTTCATCATTCAACGAATGATCTTTGCGATATGATCTACCCAGTCGCGAGCACTGCGAAGTTGCTCATCCGCTCGTTCAATCGCCTGAAGCACTTGATTTTTTGCCGTACCGCCAAACACGTTACGAGCATTAACGACCGACTCAGGTTGTAACACTTGGAATATACTCTCATCAAACAGTTTCGAAAACTGAAGATATTCATCGAGTGATAAATCAAGCAAATATTTTTTCTGCTCAATACAATAGAGCACGATCTTACCGATTACTTCGTGAGCCTTGCGGAACGGCAACCCTTTTGCAGCCAAATAATCAGCAATATCGGTCGCATTGGAGAAGTCTTCATTGACCGCCTGACGCATCACATCTTTATTCACTTTCATGGTCGCAATCATCGGCGCGAATAGTTGCAATGCTCCTTGGAGTGTTCGCACTGTATCGAACATGCCTTCCTTATCTTCCTGCATGTCTTTGTTATAAGCAAGCGGCAAAGCCTTCAGCACCGTCAACAGGCCCACCAAATTGCCATATACGCGCCCCGTCTTACCACGTACCAACTCCGCCACATCAGGATTTTTCTTTTGCGGCATAATACTGCTACCAGTACAAAAAGCATCATCCAATTCAACAAAATCGAATTCCGTACTCATCCAAAGCACCAACTCTTCGGACAATCTCGACAAATGTGCCATAATCAAACTGGAATTCGCCAAAAACTCAACGATAAAATCACGATCGCTGACTGCATCCAAACTATTGTCGTATATACGCCCAAAATTCAATTCCGCAGCAACAAAATGACGGTCAATCGGGAATGTAGTACCTGCCAACGCCCCCGCACCAAGCGGCAACATATCGATCCGCTTGTACGAATCCATCAGCCGTTCGGCATCCCGTTGCAGCATGGCAACATAGGCAAGCAAATGATGAGCAAACAAAATCGGTTGCGCCCTCTGCAAATGTGTATAGCCAGGGAAAATCGTGTCTGTATTCGCTCTCGCCTGATCAAGCAACGCTTCCTGTAGTTTCACGATATAGTCGACAAACTCGACTACACGTTTGCGCAAATACAAATGCATGTCAAGCGCCACTTGGTCATTGCGACTCCGCCCGGTGTGAAGTTTACCACCCACAGCGCCTACTTTTTCAGTAAGTGTCTTTTCAATATTCATATGAATATCTTCATCTGCTATCGAGAACTCCACTTCGCCACGATCAATCATATGACGTACTTTATGCAGCCCCTCAATAATTGTATCAACATCATCCTGCGGAATGATTCCGCATTTGCCGAGCATTTTGACATGTGCCAAACTGCCCTGAATATCTTCATAAACCAATTCTTTGTCAAACGTAATGGAAGCCGTATACTCTTCCACCAATTGGTCCGTCTGCTTCGCGAACCTTCCGCCCCACAATTTTGACACGTTACGTCCACTCCAAAAGTTTATTTACAGGCAATTACTGATTGACACGCGAGTATACTTTCGTCGGCAAACCGTAAAGTTTGATGAACCCGACGGCAGCATTGTGATCAAATTTATCGTCTGCATTGTAAGTTGCCAACTCAAGATCATAAAGCGAGTTATCGGATTTGCGACCGACCACCACAGCATGTCCTTTGAACAGTTTCACTCGAACCGTACCGCTGACCGTTTTTTGCGTTTCATCGATAAATGCCATCACAGCTTGGCGAATCGGCGAGAACCAAAGCCCTTCATAAATAATATGCGCCAGTTTTTGCTCCAAGACTGGCTTGAAGTGCGCCACTTCACGCGGCAACGTCAAAAACTCGAGTTCTTTATGTGCCGTCATGATGACTACCGCACCTGGTGTCTCATACACTTCACGAGACTTAATGCCGACGAGTCGATTTTCCACGTGATCAATTCGACCAATGCCGTGCTTGCCCGCCAATTTATTAACTGCATGAATCAAATCATGCAATTTCATGCGTTCACCGTTCAGTGCAACCGGCATACCCTGCTCAAATTCCAATTCAATTTCTTCTGGCGCATCCGGCGTATTAAGCAACGGCTGCGTCAAATCATAAGCACCTTCTGGCGGTTCTGCCCACGGATCTTCCAGCACGCCACATTCGCACGCGCGTCCCCACAAGTTCTGATCGATGCTATATGGATTGTCCAAATTAATCGGAATCGGAATGTCGTTATTTTTCGCATACTCAATTTCTTCTTCACGCGACCAACCCCACTCGCGCACTGGCGCTACAACTTGCAAATTGGGATTCAGTGCAGCAATCGACACTTCAAAACGTACTTGATCGTTACCTTTACCTGTGCAACCATGTGCAATCGCTGTCGCTCCGACTTGCTCGGCGAATTCGACAAGAATTTGCGAGATTAGCGGACGAGAAAGCGCCGAAACGAGCGGATATTTGCCCTCGTACATCGCATTTGCTTTAATAACTGGCAATACATATTCGTGGGCAAAGCGCTCCTGTGCATCTACCACATGAGACTCGATGGCTCCCACTTTGAGTGCCTTATCTTTGACGAACGACAAGTCTTTGCCTTCCCCTACATCGAGCGAAACCGCAATTACATCATAATTGTAATTGTCCATCAACCACTTGATGGCTACCGATGTATCCAACCCTCCAGAATAAGCCAAAACAATTTTTTCTCTTGACATCGCTCAACTTCCTCTCCTTAATTTGAAATCTCATATTACATAATCGCGGCCATAATCGCTTTCTGTGCATGCAATCGATTTTCAGCCTGATCAAAGACAATCGAATGTTTGCCGTCAATCACATCAGACGACACTTCCTCGTCACGATGCGCTGGCAAACAATGCATAAACAAATAATCCGGTTTCGCATGTTTGACCAATGCGGCGTTCACTTGAAAATCCTTAAACGCTATTTCACGTGCGGCTTGCTCAGCCTCAAAGCCCATGCTCGCCCATACATCCGTATATACAATATCAGCACCTTTTACCGCCTCGCGCGGATCACGGTGATGCGTGTACGTTGCGCCAGTCTGCTGCATCACATCACGCGCAATGTCTGCGACTTCCTCGTCTGGATCATAATTTTCCGGTGTCGCAACTGCGATGTGCATGCCAAGTTTGCATGCACCAAGCATAAGTGAATGCACCATATTATTGCCGTCGCCAATATATGCAATTTTCAGTCCTTGCAGCTTCCCTTTGTGCTCAAAAATTGTCATGTAATCCGCCAACGCTTGACATGGGTGCGACAAATCAGTCAATCCGTTAATGACCGGAATCGTTGCGCCTCGAGCCAGTTCCACCACATTCCGATGACCGTACGTACGAATCATAATGCCATCCAAATAACGTGACATCGTGCGTGCCGTATCATCAATTGTTTCGCCACGTCCTAATTGTAAGTCGTTGCGACTCAAAAATAAAGCATGCCCACCAAGTTGATACATTCCGACTTCGAACGATACACGTGTGCGAGTCGACGACTTTTCAAAAATCATGCCCAGCGTTTTCCCTTTCAACGGTTGAAATGGCTCGCCCGACTTTTGCGTTTTCTTAAGAGCAACTCCTAGTTCGATCAAAAACATAATTTCTTCCGGCGTATAGTCAGCTAACGCCAAAAAATCTCGTCCTTTTAGCGAAGCGCCAAGCTCAGATTGAAGCAGGGCGGCTGGTGTATTCAAAGATGTGCCCATAACAGTTCACTCCCTATATCATTGATTTAATACGGAACAAATGATGTCCATACCACGTTGTAAATCGGTGGCGCTAATGGTCAGCGGGGGCAACAAGCGAATCACCTCAGGTCCTGCAGAGAGTACCAGTAATCCCGCTTCGCGCATCGCAGTCACCCAATCAGCGACTGGTTGTTTACATTGAATGCCCACCATCAGCCCTTTACCGCGAACGGTTATTACTTTTTCGTTATTTGCCAACCTCAAACGTAACTCTTGCAACAATTGTTCACCCAGCTCAGCAGCACGTTCCGGAAGCTGTTCAATCATTAAAGTATCTAACGTGGCGACCGCCGCAGCCGCAGCCAATGGGTTGCCACCAAATGTTGATCCATGCGAACCAGCAGCGAAGGCCTCAGCCAAATAACGTTTCCCGAGCATCGCACCAATTGGCAACCCGCTTCCCAAACCTTTAGCAAGTGTCACAATATCCGGTTCAACCCCATAATGTTCATAAGCGAACCATTTGCCCGTGCGGCCGATGCCTGTCTGAATTTCATCGACAATTAACAGCAACCCCTCGCGCTTACATAATTCGACGATTTCTGTGACAAACTGAGGCTCAGCAGGATTGACGCCACCCTCACCTTGTACCATTTCTAACATGATAGCAGCTGTTCGTTCGTTTATTAATGAGCGCACACTTTCAATGTCGTTGTACGTGGCGTATGCAAATCCTGGAGGCAAAGGATGAAAACCCTCTTTCACCTTATCTTGACCGGTAGCCGTCAAAGTAGCCAATGTACGTCCGTGGAACGATTGTTGAAACGTAATAATTTCATATCGACCTGTGTTACGGACCGACTGTTGCCAGCGACGAGCCAACTTAATCGCCGCCTCATTCGCTTCCGCGCCACTATTACAAAAGAAAGCTAAATCCAGACAACTGTTTTGCGTCAGCAACTGCGCCAAACATTCTTGATTAGGAATGTGGAATAAATTAGACACATGCCATAATTGATCGAGTTGCGTGAGCAAGCGCGTCTTTACTCGTTCTGGTACGTGTCCCAAGTTGCAAACAGCAATTCCGCTCATGAAATCAAGATAGGCTCGTCCTTGGTCATCCCAAACAGTACTTCCCTCACCTTTGACCATGGTCACAGGGAACCGCGCATAAGTCGGAAAAAGAGCACTCTCCTGCTTCGTTTTCATCATGGATTCCTTCTTTCTTTGTGAAACTAAAAATTATCGAATGATGCGCGTACCGAGAGGTTCGCCCGATAATACTCTACTTAGGACATCTGGTTCTGCACCATTCACGATCAATACCTCTTCAACTTTCCCTTGGATGCATTGAATAGCTGCACGCACTTTCGGTATCATTCCGCCATAGATCTCGCCACTGCCAATCATTTCTTCGATTTCAAGAATCGTCAAACTCGACAATACTTCCTTTTCGCCGTTGACGGTCCTCATAATTCCCGGCACATCCGTAACCAAAATCAAACGGTTAACGCCAAGTGCCGAAGCAACGGCACCAGCGGCAGTATCCGCGTTAATGTTGTACCGTTGTCCACCTTCACCTATTGCTACTGGTGCAATAACTGGCAAATATCCAAGCGAGACAATCCCGCTAATCAATGACTCATGCACACGTGTGACGTTTCCGACGAAACCGACCTCAGATGCATTGGCGACAGGTTCCGCATAAAGAAGTTCTCCGTCCACCCCTGAAATACCAATGGCACGCGCACCGTGCAACTGTATTTTTCGGACAATCTCCTTATTGATTTGCCCTGACAACACCATCTCTACGACATCAAGCACTTGCTCGCTTGTTTTTCGCAGTCCGTGCACAAACTCCGATTCGACCCCCATTTTATTCAATGAGTCGGTAATCGCAGGGCCACCGCCATGAACAATAATCGGCATCATGTCTTCTTCTTGTAATTTGCATAAATCTGCAAAAAAATTATCTGGTAGAGCGGTCAACGTACTACCACCACATTTAAGGACAAACGATTTTGTCAAAGTAAGTCGCCACCCTTCTAAGTGCGATACGCCGCATTGATGCGCACGTAATCATATGTCAAATCACAACCCCAACCGACTGCAACACCCTCGCCACCATTGAGATTAACTTCGAATTTCACCAAATCGCCTTTTAGATAAGCCGCTGCCTTGTCCTCATCGAAAACGACCGGCGCCGATTGATGCAAAACGACGATATCTCCCATCCGAATATCTACAGTCAAAGGATTGACGGGTTGCCCCGCGCGACCGATTGCCGCAATAATTCTCCCCCAGTTTGCATCGGCACCGAATACAGCCGATTTAACGAGACTGGAGCCAATAATTGTTTTCACAATCGCTCTCGCCGATTCATCAGAGATAGCACCACGCACTTCTACTTCAATCAGTTTCGTAGCACCCTCGCCGTCGCGCGCGATTGCTTTTGCCAAGTATTCAGATACATAGTAAAATGCGGCCTTAAATGCAGTCCAATCGGGATGACGTTCATTCAAAGGTTCATATGGCGCCAATCCACTTGCCATAGCCACCACCATATCATTGGTGCTTGTATCGCCATCTACTGTAATCATATTAAAGGTTACATCGGTCACTTCATTCAACAAAGACTGTAACTCTGCTCCCCCAATGTTAGCGTCTGTTGTAATGAATCCGAGCATAGTCGCCATATTCGGATGAATCATTCCCGAACCTTTCGCTGCTCCCGCAATATGAACCGATTGTCCGCCGATTTGCACTCGCACGCAAATTTCTTTTTTGACCAAGTCGGTTGTTAAAATAGCTTGACAAAAATCTTCACCGTCACGATTGTGGACATGTTGCGGCAAATTAGCAATCCCAGGCAACACCTTGTCCATTTTCAACAATTCACCGATCACGCCCGTAGACGTGACGCCCACCAAATGAGGCTCGACCGAAAAGGCTGCGGCCGCCGCATCACGCATGGCATAAGCATCACGCTCTCCTTGCTCGCCTGTGCATGCATTCGCATTGCCGCTATTGACCAACATCACCTGTAATTTTTGCTCTACCGCAACACTTTCTCGCGTAACTTTTAACGGCGCCGCTTGAAAAATATTCAATGTATAAACAGCAGCAGTATGCGCAGGCCGCTCACAAACAATCACACCCAAATCATTGCGCGTCGTTTTTTTCAAACCGCAATGCAAGCCTCCCGCCTTGAATCCGCGTGGCGAGACAATTGACCCTTGTTCGACAATTTCGAATAATGATGACATTGTGCGTTTCCCCTGTATCAATAATTTATTCACGGATAAACCGGTGCACATAGCAATCCGGTCGATTCTTCCCATCCCATCATAAGGTTCAAGTTTTGTATCGCTTGTCCTGCCGCACCCTTGACCACGTTGTCGATGACAGACACAATCGTAATCCTGCTGGTGCGACGATCGATGGCAAAACCAACATCACAATAATTCGAGCCACTCACTTCTTTCGTAGCTGGCCATTTGCCAATATCACGCACACGCACAAAGCGGCGCCCTTTGTAAAATTCACGATACAAATCGATAACTTGTTGTTCGTTAACCGTTGTTTGTCCTTCATGTTGTTTCAAATTAGCATACATCGTACACATAATCCCGCGTGTCATCGGTACAAGATGAGTGGTAAACGTAATGTTTACCTGTTCGCCGGCAACATCAGAAAGTACCTGTTCAATTTCAGGAATATGTTGATGTTTGTTTATTTTGTATGCCTTGAAATTTTCATTGATTTCTGCATAGTGGATGTTCAAACTCAAACCACGCCCAGCACCTGACACGCCGGACTTGGCATCGATAATGATTGAATCTCGTTCGATTAAATCTGATTTTAACAAAGGAATGAGACCAAGAGTGGTTGCGGTCGGATAACAACCAGGGTTCGAAACAAAATCCACATCTTTGACAGATTCACCGTAAATTTCTGACAATCCATAAACCGCTTGCTCCAAATACGACGTTTGTGGCGCTGTATGTTTATACCACTGTTCATATTCAACCGGCGATTTCAAGCGGAAGTCACCCGACAAATCGATAACTTTCAAACCAGCGTCAAGCAATTTGGGAACCAACTCCGTACTGACTCCCGAAGGTGTTGCTGTGAATACCAAGTCAGCTTTACTTTTGATTAAATCGATATCAATCCCGTCAAGCAAGTCCGTAATGATTTCCGTCAAATGAGGAAATCCGTCTGCCAATGGCGTCCCAGAATTGGATGAAGAAATAACGGATGTAATCTTTACATGCGGGTGATTGATCAATAATCGAATCAGTTCCACGCCGCCATATCCAGTAGAACCGACAATTGCAACTCTCATTACAAGCCCTCCTAAACACAATCAGACTGCTTATTTGAATTATTATACATTCAAATGAATAAAAATACAACACATCTCATTTAATATCCATGCAGCGTAAAGCCTTTACCCACAACTTCCGATGTATCGCTAATCACGACAAACGCATGTGGATCGTTAGCCTGCACCAGTCGTTTCAATTTAATCACTTCACGTCGATTGACGACTACCATCAGCACATGTTTTTCATCACCAGTGTATCCGCCAAATCCTTGCAACTGTGTCAAACCACGGTCCAAATCTTGCAGGATAACTTGTGACAACCGTTGTTTATGCTCCGTAATAATGATTGCTAATTTCGAATAACCGAACCCGACTTGAACAGCGTCGATTGTTTTACTCGCAATAAATAATCCGATGAGTGCATACATCGTATTTTCCGGCGAAAATAGCAACAAGGAAGAAAGCATTACCGCGCCGTCCAAAATTGCTACGGCCAAACTGTAATGTATACCGCTATAACGGTGTAATAGTTGTGCAATCAAATCAAACCCACCGGTCGATGCTTGTCCGCGAAACACCAATCCGGCACCGAGCCCCATACCAATCGCTCCATACACTGCAGCTAGTAAGGGATTTGTGGTCGGTACATAATCAATTTGTCCGAACAGCAACACAAACAACGGCAGGACTACCGTCCCGACAGCCGTCTTCAAAGCAAAACGACCGCCTAACATCCATAAGCCCGCCAAATAAATCGGGATATTGGCCGACCATTGAGTGACGGCAGGAGCAATTCCCAACCAATTTTCTAACAACAACGAAATGCCGATTACGCCGCCTGGCACAACCTGATTCGGACTCAGAAAAAAGTGGAAACTAGCGGCAATGATCAAAGCACCGCCGAGTAACAACAAATAATCAATAATCGTTCGCTTCATGAGGAGCACCTCGCTTTTACTCGCTCTCCGTCTCCTGCCCATGTTGCAACTCAACTTGTTTACGTAAGAAACCGTCGATGAACGCATCCAAATCGCCGTCCATTACTGCCTGCACGTTGCCTGTCTCAACAAGCGTACGATGGTCTTTTACCATACTGTACGGATGAAAAACGTATGACCGGATTTGGCTCCCCCATGCAATATCTTGTTGTTCACCACGAATTTGTTCAATTTCACGGCGTTGCTCTTCCAATCTTTTCTCAAACAGTTTGGAGCGCAACATTTTCGTCGCACGCTCCCTGTTTTTAATTTGTGAGCGTTCCGTTTGGCAAGTGACGACAACGCCCGACGGGATATGTGTAATACGCACAGCCGAATCCGTCGTGTTAATGTGCTGTCCGCCCGCACCGCTGGCCCGATACGTATCAATTTTCAAATCTTCCGTCCGTATTTCAATCTCGATGTCATCTTCGATTTCTGGTGTCACATCACAGGAAACAAACGAAGTATGTCGACGCCCAGACGAATCAAAAGGCGAGATACGGACGAGTCTGTGCACACCTTTTTCTGCCTTCAAATAGCCATAAGCATTGTGACCTTTGATCAGTAAAGTCACGCTTTTCAGACCAGCCTCATCACCAGGTAAATAATCGATGACTTCCACCTTGAAATCATGTTGATCAGCCCAACGTTTGTACATACGTAGCAACATGTCGCCCCAGTCCTGAGACTCTGTACCTCCTGCTCCCGGATGAAGTTCCAAAAACGCATTGCACTTATCGTACGGCTCGCTCAACAGTAATTCCAAATCAAAATCCGACAAACGTTGTGACAATTCTTTAATGCCGGCTTCCAAATCGCTCACCATTGAAGCATCTGCTTCCTCTTCAACGAGTTCGATCATCACCTGCAGGTCACCTAAATCATTCTCCAATTGGCGAAATCGATCAACAACCGATTTCACCGCATTCAATTCGCTAATGGTTTTTTGGGCTGCCTCATTATCATCCCAAAATTGAGGATGCGTCATTCGTTCTTCGTAATTGGCAATCAATTCCTCTTTAAGAGGTAAGTCAAAGAGACCCCCTAAGTTCTTCGAGTCTTTTCTCCATCGCCTTTATATCCTGCTTCAAACTTGCATCCAACATTTATGTCCACCTCATTTGTATTATCACCAGTCTTACTTACCGCAGCATAGTTTATATTTCTTGCCGCTACCACAAGGACACAAATCATTACGCCCTATTTTTTCCAACGCACGACGGACTGGTTTCGGCGCCTTCGCTTTTGACCCGTCAGATCCCATCGCTGCTTGCCCCTTAGCTACTTCTTGACGTTCCAAGTTTTGTTGCACTTGCGCTCTCATAATATACTGCGCTACTTCTTCTTGTATACGTTCAATCATACCTTGGAACATTTCGAACCCTTCAAACTGATACTCACGCAACGGATCGGTTCCGCCATATGCACGTAAGTGTATCCCTTGACGAAGTTGATCCATTGCATCGATATGATCCATCCATTTGCTGTCAACTGCACGCAACATGATGACTTTTTCAAACTCGCGAATGACCTCTTCGCCTAGTTCCTCTTCACGCTTATCGTAAAGTTCATTCACCAATTCCTCGATATACTCGATGATTTCTTCTTTTTCCTTACCTTCTAACTTTTCCGCCGTCAAGTCAGTATCCGGTAAAAACGACGCGTTCGCCACATCAGCAACCGCCTGCAAATCCCACTCTTCCGGCAAATCATCATCAACACAGTGAGCCTGCACATTTTTCTCGACAACAGAGGTAACCATCGTCATCACAATTTCACGAATATTATCAGATTCGAGCACTTCACGACGCTGCTTATAAATGACTTCACGTTGCTGATTCATTACATCGTCGTATTGCAAAACCACTTTACGAACGTCGAAGTTGTTGCCTTCCACCCTTTTTTGCGCCGATTCAATCGCTTTGCTGACCATTTTACTTTCAATCGGTTGGTCTTCCTGAAAACCTAAGCGATCCATCATCGCCATAATATTCTCCGCACCGAATCTGCGCATCAATTCATCATGCAATGACAAATAAAACTGCGTCGACCCTGGATCACCTTGACGACCGGCACGACCACGCAACTGATTGTCAATGCGTCGACTCTCATGACGTTCCGTGCCGATAATATGCAACCCGCCAAGTTCGACCACATCAGGTCCAAGGACAATATCTGTACCGCGCCCTGCCATATTCGTGGCAATCGTTACTGCGCCTTTTTGTCCAGCCATCGAAACGATTTCTGCCTCTTCCGCGTGTTTCTTGGCATTCAAAACTTTATGGCCAACGCCCTTTTTCTTCAGCATCGCCGATAATTTTTCCGAATTCTCAATCGATACCGTACCAACTAGGACCGGTTGACCGACACGATGTCGTTCAACAATCTCCTCGACAACCGCATTGAATTTGCCTGCTTCCGATTTGTAAACGACGTCCGCCATATCTTTACGAATCATCGGGCGATTGGTAGGCACAATAATGACATCCAAACCGTAAATTTTGCGAAACTCTTCTTCCTCCGTCTTCGCCGTACCAGTCATACCTGCCAATTTACGATACATACGGAAATAGTTCTGGAACGTAATCGTTGCAAGCGTCATGCTCTCGTTTTGCACTTGCAGACTTTCTTTCGCTTCAATCGCTTGGTGTAAGCCATCACTGTATCGTCTACCGGTCATCAAACGACCTGTAAATTCATCGACAATGATGACCTCTCCGTTTTCGACCACATAATCGACATCACGTTTCATGATGCATTTGGCTTTCATCGCCTGCGTAACATGATGGTTGATGGTGATGTTCTCCAAGTCATACAAATTTTCAATCCCAAAAGCACGCTCTGCCTTTTGCACCCCAGACTCAGTCAAGATAACAGAGCGAATCTTCTCATCAACCGTATAATCTGCTCCTTCATGCATTTGCACAGCAAAGCGAGCAGCCGCAAAGTATAGGTCAGTGGATTTGGAAGCTTGACCTGAAATGATTAATGGCGTTCTCGCCTCATCGATCAAAATGGAGTCAACCTCATCGATGACCGCATAATAAAGCGGGCGTTGCACCATCTGTTCTTTGTAAAGAACCATGTTGTCGCGCAAATAGTCAAATCCGAGTTCATTATTCGTGCTATACGTAATATCGCAAGCATATACTTCCTGTTTGTCTTCATGTGAAAGTGAATTCAGATTTACGCCTACCGACATTCCAAGAAACTCATAAATTTTCCCCATCTGATCACGATCGCGTTTGGCCAAATATTCATTCACCGTAACCACATGAACCCCTTTTTCAAGCAGGGCATTCAAATAGACGGCAAGCGTAGCGACGAGCGTCTTACCTTCCCCTGTACGCATCTCGGAAATGCGCCCGCTATGCAGCACCATACCACCAATCAATTGCACGTCAAAATGACGCATCCCCAACGTTCGTTTAGACGCTTCTCGCACTGCAGCGAATGCTTCCGGAAGCAGCTCATCTAGTGTCGCACCGTCGCTGATACGGCGCTTAAATTCAGCAGTTTTTGCCTGCAATTGCTCATCATCAAGACGTTCGAAATCTGGTTCAAGTGCATTAATTTTTTCTACTTTCTTAAGCATTTTCTTTATTTCACGTTCATTCGAACTAGGAAAAATCTTCTTTAACAATCCGATCATCAGAATCATACCTCACTTACATCAGAATGAATTCATTTTAACAGTTTAAAGGGAGCGTATCAAGGAATATACAGTTTGCTGTAACCAATTAAAAACGCGCCTCATATAGAGACGCGTTTGCTTTATCTGTTCAAAAGTCCAGAACTACTTAGGCTCAATCAGTCCATACTTGCCGTCATTGCGGCGATAAACGACATTGATTTGCGAGTTTTGCGCATTAGAAAAAACGAAAAAATTATGACCGACCATATTCATTTGTAAAATGGCTTCTTCCACGTCCATTGGCTTCATCATAAAAGACTTCGTGCGCACCAATTCATACGCATCCAAATCCTCACTGTCTTCAACCAACGTGTTGTATTCTGATGCACTTTCTTGGAAAACACTTTTTCGCTCTGCATTCAAACGTACCTTGCGATTCAGTTTGGTTTTCAACTTGCGGATTTGCCGTTCCAATTTTTCAACGACAAGATCAATCGAGGAGTACATATTGTCACTTCGTTCCTCAGCACGCAGTATGCCTGCGCCTATCATCGGAATCGTGACCTCAACGTTGTGCTGTTCTCGAGCAATTGACAAAGTCACGTTTACATTCGATGTAAAGGATTTGTCAAAATAGCGTTCGAGTCTGGAGATCTTCTTTTCGACATACTCTTTCAAAGCTTCCGTCAATTGCAAGTTCTCACCGCGAATAATACAGTCCATAGGCGTTTCCCTCCTTGATTCAAGAATAACATAAAAATACGATTTTGCGTTAAAAAAAATTTACATATTTCGAATAAAAAATTTTTATCAAAAATAAAAACGCCTTATACGAATATAAGGCGTTCAGTTAGTCAGTCAATATGCTCCGAGCAGATACAGGGATTACAATTTGACTACGTTTGCAGCTTGTGGTCCGCGGGATCCGTCAACGATGTCGAATTCTACGCTTTGGCCTTCTTCCAAAGACTTGTAACCGTCTGTTTGGATTGCCGAGAAATGAACGAATACGTCTCCGCCATCTTCACGCTCGATAAATCCGTAACCTTTTTCTGCGCTGAACCATTTTACTTTTCCTTGCATTAAAAAACATCCTTTCATAGGTAAATGAGCTTTTGTGGACTTAGTCCACGATTAGAAGTGTAACAAATCACTTTCACGTTGTCAAATATAAGATTTGCTCATGTCACCAAAATAAATTATCAGAATTTTCATGTATAAACATTTGTGAAAATAACGCAAAACAGCATGAAACCTTGTTTTCATTAGTTATCCACAGAGTTATCCACAGTTTCCACAGGCTGTTTCACTAGTTTTCCACAATGTATACACAAGTTATCCACAAAACCTGTGGATAACTCATATGTTTTGATGCTTTATTGTGAATTCCTTTACATTCCATTTACATTTGCATTGAAAACAAAAACAGCCCGATCCAAAAGGATCGGACTGTTGCGGATGCCTCGCCCGGCGACGTCCTGCTCTTCCGGGACCTTGCGGTCCGAGTACCATCGGCGCTGAAGGGCTTAACGGTCGTGTTCGGGATGGGTACGCGTGGAACCCCTTCG
>CANHCR010000034.1 GCA_947459205.1 Caryophanales bacterium
ACGTGCCGATGCAGGCAGAGTGGGTCTATCCATCGTTGCAAAATTTGATTGGTCGCAAGTCTGAGTTTTCCGATGAAGATGGCAATCTTGCTTTACATAAAGTGCAGAAAGTGTTGTCTCATTACATGGCAATTGCCCAGTGTCGTCAGTTTTTGCGAGAACAACTGCCTCATGCGGAGTGCGAAAGTTCGAACAGCACCGCTGATGGTGTACGCCAAGTCAGTATGCAAAGTGAAGTGGGCATGGCGGCGATCGGCACGAAATTGGCGGCAGCGACATATGGCTTGCAGGTGCTCGTACCTGATGTGCAGGATCATGACAACAACTATACGCGCTTCGTCTTGCTCGGCAAGCAATCGCTCGAGGCATTGCAATCGCTGCGACCAGCGAAACGTTACAAGACGAGCATTCTGATTACGTTGCCGGAAGACTATCCTGGGGCGTTGCACCAAGTGTTGTCCGCTTTTTCCTGGCGACGCATCAATTTGTCGCGGATTGAGTCGCGACCGACGAAGAAAAAATTAGGCAGTTATTATTTTTATATCGATATTGAGGCGTCGATGAGCGAACCGCTCGTGCCCGCAGCGATTGCGGAGATTGAAGCGATCGGCTGTCAGGTGCGCATTCTCGGTTCTTATCCCGGTTACGAATACATGGAGGTGCAGTAGAACATGTCACAATTTATTTATTTGAATGGCAAGTTTGTCAGCAAGGAAGATGCGAAAATATCCGTCTACGATCATGGATTCCTCTATGGGGATGGGATTTTTGAGGGGATTCGTATTTACAATGGCAATATTTTTAAATGCAAAGAGCATTTGGATCGTCTCTATGATTCGGCGAAATCGATCATGCTCGAAATCCCGTTGTCTTATGAAGAAATGCAGCAGGCGCTGATTGAGTCGGTCAACAAAAATGGACTTCGCAACGGCTATATTCGACTCGTTGTCTCACGTGGAGATGGCAATCTTGGTCTCGATCCGCGTCGTTGTCCGCGAGCGAATGTAATCATTATCGTTGAGCAGCTCGCAATCTATTCGGAGGAAGACTACCGCAACGGTTTGAAAATTGTTTCCGTCTCGACGCGCCGCAACGTTCCCGATGCGCTCAATCCGAAAATCAAATCGCTCAACTATCTCAATAATATTCTCGTGAAAATTCAAGCGAACTTGGCTGGTGTCGGTGAGGCGCTGATGCTGAACGCACAAGGATACGTTGCCGAAGGTTCGGGCGATAACATCTTCATCATTAAGAATGGTGTGTTGACGACGCCGCCGAGTTATGTGGGCGCGCTCGAAGGCATCACGCGTGCGGCCATCATCGAACTTTGTCATAAGTTGGGCTACAAAATTAAAGAAGAGCCGTTTGCATTGCATGATGTGTATGTTGCGGACGAAGTGTTTTTGACTGGTACAGCGGCTGAAGTGATTGCAGTCCGTGAAGTGGATGCGCGCATCATTGGCGGCGGACAAGCGGGGCCGATCACGATGCATCTGCTTTCCGAGTTCCGTAAGTTGGTAGAAATCGACGGCGTTCGCATCGATTAACTAAAACGGGCATGCGTGCCCGTTTTTATTTTTAAAAAAAGAGGTCAAACGGCTTATATCCGCATATGATACATTATCATGAACGTACAAGGACATTTGTACGTGGAGGAGGATACCCCCCGTGAAAATGTATGTATTGAAATCGGGTGAAAGTTTGCAACAAGTAGCGGCGAACAAAAACATTCCGTTCCGCGCGCTGTTGGAAGCAAATCCAGATTTATCCGCTCAAAATGAGTGGCCGGCAGGAACGAAGGTGCGCATGCCAGCGGTTGTTTTGCGGACATCAAATGAGCGTGTTGGCACCGAAGCGCATGAGCATCCGCTGCACTCGTATTACGAAGAGCAAAAACGTTGGTTGGAGCAATTGCACCGTTCGCGGATGATGCAGATGCCTTGCTTTCCAGAATTTTCACAGCCACATCGCGATGTGCCTGAGCGCTTTGCACGCGATGAACAACGATTGGGGCGGGAAGCAGATGAGGGAGATGGAGAGCGAGATGAGCGTGACGAGCGTCACGAGCGAGACGAGCACAATGAGCTCGAAGAACGACGCGAACAACATCGGAAACGGAATGTAAAATCAGGACCAAAACCCAAAAAACGAATCAAACGTAAAAAGAGAAAGCATACGCATCATCGTGAACACCGCCACTCACACCGAGAATCGCACCACATTGGTGATGATGAGTCGCACGAACCTGACTGTCCGTCCGATGAACCGCATTTGCCTTGGCTAAATGTTTAGCATCAGATAAAGAATAATTTTCACGCCCATCGTTCAAACTATGCAAAACCGAATCGGATGGAGCGTGTTTTTTTGTGCGGAAATCATGGAAAACGAAACTGAAACGGTTACTTCGCAAGCAAAATTTACATGTGTTGGCCTCCTTTACAGCGATGATTACCTTCTGGTTTGGTGTTGCCTGGGCAATGCAGTGGGGGCTGTCGAATGTTGTCGATGAATGGTTGAGCAGTTATGTGCTTGCGAATTGGCGGCCGTGATTGGAATGTTGAAAAATTAATGAATTTTTTTTACAAAAACGATTTTACCCTATGGTAAGATTGTTTTTTTTATTGTATGATAGTTTTGTGGGGAAAAGTGGTGAGTAATGGGTCAAAAGGGTGGAGAATTCACCTAAAGTGTTCCGAAAGTGCGGTGAAAGGAGGAAACGGATATGTTCATGGGTCAGGCTGTCTGTACGATTGACGAAAAAAATCGATTGACGATTCCGGCAAAGTTTCGTGCTGAGCTGGGCGAGTCGTTCATCATCACAGGCGGATTTGATTCATGTTTGTTCGTTTATACTGCCGCACAATGGAATGAAGTATACCCCAAAATCAAAGCGATGGACACGATGAAGAAAGATGTTCGCGCATTTCAACGATACGTTCTCTCGAACGCAACACAGGCTGAATTGGACAAGCAAGGGCGCGTGCTCGTGCCAGGAAATTTGCGCACATTGGCTCAGTTGGATAAAGAATGCTTGACCATCGGCAGTGGCGATCGTTTGGAAATATGGAATAAAGCGCAGTGGGATCAGTACATGACTCAATACGAGTCGGGCATCAATGAACTCGCAGAAGGTTTGTCGGGATTGTTCTAAAAAGAAGGAGAGATGGCATTGTTTCACCACGTCACCGTTTTGCAAACAGAAGCTGTAAACGGGTTGGCGGTACGCGCAGACGGCGTATATGTCGACTGTACGTTGGGTGGAGCGGGTCATAGCTCACGAATTGCTGAACAGTTGGGCGAATCGGGACTGTTGATTGCCATCGATCAAGATGATGCGGCGCTCACAAATGCTCGGCAAAGGTTACACCCTTACATAGATCGGGTACGGCTTGTCAAATCGAACTTTAGTCAGCTTCAACAAGTGGTACAAGAGCAAATTGGCGACCGCCAGGTGGATGGCATTCTCTACGATTTGGGTGTCTCCTCACCGCAGTTGGACGAAGCAGAGCGCGGGTTCAGTTACAATCATGATGCGCCACTTGATATGCGGATGGATCGTTCGCAACCGTTCAGTGCAATGGAACTCGTGAACGAATGGCCAGAAGAAAAAATTGCAAATATTATTTTCGCGTACGGCGAGGAAAAGTTCGCCAGACGCATTGCTAAACTGACCGTTGAGGCGCGAAAAATGACGAAAATTGTCACAACGGGTCAAATGGTGGAGATTATTAAACAAGCGATTCCCGCAGCAGCTCGCCGTACAGGACCGCATCCAGCGAAACGTACATTTCAAGCGCTGCGCATCGCGGTCAACGACGAACTCGAAGTGTTCAAGCAATCGTTGGAACAGGCGCTAACGGTCTTGAAACCGGGGGGCAGAGTGGCGGTCATTACATTTCACTCTTTGGAAGATCGCATTTGCAAGCAAACGTTTGCCAAATGGGCGCAAGGTTGCATTTGCCCGCCTAGCTTCCCGCAATGTGTTTGCGGTCAAGTACCGAAGATACAAATAATAACGAAAAAACCGGTGGAACCGAGCGAAAATGAATTAGAAATGAATCCACGCGCGCGATCAGCGAAATTGCGAATCGCGGAGAAAAGGGGGAAATGAAGTTGGCGCGTTATGTACATGGTAATGTAGCAATTAAAGAAGAGTTTGAACAAACACAAGAGGTGCGTCGTCCGAAAAAGAAAAATCGTCGTTCACTGCGAAACATGAGCGAGCGGACACTCTACTTATTGATGATTATCGTGTTCGTGATCGTCGCGACGATTGTCATTTCTCGGTACGCGGCGATTTATGAACTGAATTTGCGGACGGCACAAATGGAAGCCGACATTAAGAAACTGCAGAGCGAAAATAACGATTTGAAGATCAAAATGACAAAACTGTCTGACCCTGAATCGATCATGAAAGATGCGCAAATGATGGGGATGCAGCAACTGGAAATTAACGATGTGAACATTATTTCGTCGAACGGCAAGGCGAAGCAAGACAATGATGTAGTATCCAATCAATAATTGTGGGTGATGAACGATGACCAAGGGAGTGAAAAAACGCACATTATGGTTAGTTGTCATTTTTGGCGTATGCTTCTTTGGTTTGCTTGCGCGTGTCGCGTGGTTGCAAATCGTTCAGTCTGATGAATTGTTGGCGAAAGCGAAGACCATGTGGGATGCAAATTCGCAAATCCCTGCGACACGCGGCGTCATTTACGACCGCAACGGCACAATCATGGCACAGGATGATGGCGCATACACGGTGGCGCTCAATCCGCAAGAAATTGCTGAAAAAAATGCGCTCGGCGTAGTCGTCAAAAAACTTGCGCCGATTATTGGGGTCAAAGAAGATAAGTTGAGCAAATTCGCCACGAAAAAACGTAGCGACGGCACGTTGTTCCGACAAGTCGAAGTGCGTAATGAAGGCTGGAAAATTAACGACGAGAAGGAAAAGCAAGTACGCAAGCTGATTACAGAGTTGCGTGCTCACACGAAGGATCGATATTTTAACGGCGTAGTGCTGATAGATGATACGGTTCGTTCTTACCCTGGCGGCAAAAAGGCTTCGCATGTGCTCGGTTATTTTGACAAAACAGGCAAGGCATTTTATGGTGTCGAGCAACAATATGATAAGTATTTGCGCGGTGTGCCTGGCAAAGTGAATTATGAGCGTTTCGCTGAAAATCGCCATGAGAATGGTGGGCGCGTTAATTTGGTGCCTGAGCAGGATGGCAAGTCGGTCCATCTTACCATTGACAATATGATTCAAGGCTACATCGAAGAAGCTTTGGACGAATATAATGAAAAGTTTAAACCGAAAAGTATGATTGCGGTCGCAGTCGACCCGAACACGATGGAAGTGCTGGGGATGGCAAATCGTCCGAATTTTAATCCGAACGAGTATTGGAATTTCGCCTCGCAGGCTGATTTTTTCAACTATGCGGTGGGCGCGCGCTATGAGCCCGGTTCAACGTTCAAAATTGTCACGCTCGCTGGTGCTGTCGAGAAAAACATGTTTCATCCTGACGAGAAGTTTATGTCAGGCGCGGTCAAAGCAGGTGGACATACGATTCACGACCATAACTACAAAGGTTGGGGCGAAATCTCTTATTTGGAGGGGCTTGTTCGTTCCAGTAACGTCGGTTTTGTGAAACTCGGTTATGAGCGCCTTGGTCCGCAACGACTGGAAGATTACATCCGCAAATTCGGTTTCGGACAAAAAACGAACATTGATTTGCCGAATGAGATTAATGGCTTCCTCGATTTAGAACACCAATCCGATTTTGCCGCGGCGACTTACGGACAAGGTCGAGTGGCGGTCACTGCGATGCAACAAGTGGTGGCGGTGGCGTCTGTGGCGAATGGTGGCAAGCTGATGCAACCGTATCTTTTGAAAAAAGTTGTCGATCCAGAGACGCAGAAGGTCATTTTTGAGAATAAACCGAAAATGATTCGCCGCACGGTCACGGAGCAGGCGGCTCAGCAAGTGTCGCAATATTTGGAGCAAGTCATTTCCAATCAGGAAATCGGCACGGGGCGTAAGGCTTACTTTGAAGGCTATCGGATGGCTGGCAAAACGGGAACAGCGAATAAAGTCATCAACGGCAGTTACTCGACGAATAAATGGGTGTTGTCGTTTATCGGCTATGCGCCGGTCGTCAATCCGAAAATCATGCTCTGCATTATCGTGGATGAGCCGGACCTTGGCGGAAACTACCGTCGTGGCAGTGAAGTTGCACCGCCAATGTTCAAGAAAATTATGGTCAACAGTTTAAAATACATGAATATACCTTATGAAACGAAAAATTTGGATCGCGAGAAATTTATTACGGTCTCGACGAAGGTGCCTGATTTGCAAGCTTTGTCGGTTCAGCAAGCGACCGATACGGTTCAACATTTTCAATTGCAACCAGTAATTTTTGGCGAAGGCAAGCAAGTGTTGGCGCAATATCCGGCAGCGGGCAAAGACATTTTGCAATACGATAAAGTGTATGCGATAACGGATGTGCCAGGGAAAATCGGACTGCCTGATTTAACAGGCTATTCGCTTCGTGAGGTGTTGCAAATTTGCAGTTTGCTCGATAAGCAATGCCAGACGGACGGCGAAGGATTTGCAGTCAAGCAACAAATGGTGAAGCGCGGTGCAGAAGTGGTGACGATGTTCTCGTTTGCTTCAAGAGAGCAGCAGGCTAAGCAACAAGCGGAGCAGCAAGTCGTGGCGAAGCAGGACGCAGGGTCCGAACAGGATGATGCGAAACCGAGCGAATAAGGTATAAGTGTTCGTCCAAACGAATATTCATAACGTAAGTTTAATACTTGCGGAGGGAATCGTTTGAACGGAAACAAGTTATTGTTACGTCGTAGACTTGCTTTGTTATACATGATGTGTATGTTGTTGGCGGGCGCATTGCTGGCGCGCCTCGCTTATGTGCAACTTTGGCAATACGAGCAGATAGCGGAGCGTGCGGAACATTCATGGAAACGTGATGTGCCCTTCATGGCCGAGCGCGGTCAGATTGTCGATCGCAATGGTACGGCGTTAGTCACCAATGTCAGCGCTCCGACGCTACTTGCGATTCCGGCACAAATTGCTGATCATACGACAACGGCACAACGATTGGCGCCGGTGCTCGGGATGGATGTCGGTAAGTTGACGCGGATGCTGAAACAGCGCAAATTGATGGTGCGGTTGCAACCGGAAGGACGCAAAATCAGCGTGGCGAAGGCGCAGGCGGTACGTGCGCTAGCATTGCCTGGTATTTTTGTGGCGGAGGATAATAAGCGTTACTACCCGTTCGGTAAACTGGCGGCGCATGTGCTTGGGTTTACCGGTATCGATAATCAGGGATTGACTGGTTTGGAAAAAGTGTATGATGACCGTCTGCGCGGGTTCAATGGGAGCGTCTCCTACTATGCGGACGCGCGAGGTCGTGTATTGCAAGGTACTAGTGAGCAATATTCGGCGCCGCGCAATGGCCTTGAATTGATGCTGACGATTGACAAGCACATTCAAACGGCGGTTGAACGTGAACTGGACCAGGCGATGCTGGTGCATCAAGCGGCGCATGTGATGGCGATCGTCATGGATCCACGCAACGGTGATATATTGGCGCTGTCTGCACGACCGACGTTTGAGCCGGCCGATTACCGCAATTATGACGCAAAAACATATAATCGCAATTTACCGATTTGGATGACATATGAGCCAGGCTCGACTTTTAAAATTATCACGCTCGCAGCTGCCCTAGAAGAGGGAAAGTTGTCACTGACCGAAGGGTTTTTCGATCCAGGAGCGATACAAGTGGCGGGTGCTCGCTTGCGCTGCTGGAAACGGAGCGGACACGGCAGTGAGACGATGCTTGAAGTGGTGCAAAATTCGTGCAATCCGGGATTCGTCGTGATGGGTCAGCGCGTTGGCAAAGAGAAGTTGTTTGATTACATTCGCAAGTTCGGTTTTGGCAAAAAAACTGGCATCGATTTGCAAGGTGAAGAAAATGGCATTTTGTTCCGACCGCAGCGTGTCGGACCCGTCGAATTGGCGACGACTAGTTTCGGGCAAGGAGTATCGGTTACGCCGATTCAGCAAATTGCTGCCGTATCGGCAGCTGTCAATGGCGGCACGTTATATCGACCGCGCTTGGCGAAAGCGTGGCGCCGAGCTGACACGGGTGATTTGGTAGAGAGCATCGCTCCCGAGGCGGTGCGGCGCGTGATTTCCCCGCAGACGTCGGCGAAGGTGCGTGAAGCGCTCGAGTCAGTAGTGGCGCTTGGTACGGGTCGACATGCTTTCATCGAAGGATATCGGGTAGGTGGCAAGACAGGTACGGCGCAAAAAGTAATCAACGGTCGCTACTCGGCGAGTGAATATATCGTCTCTTTCGTTGGATTCGCGCCCGCCGACCAGCCGCGACTGATCGCTTACGTGGCTGTTGATCATCCGAAAGGCGTACAGTTCGGAGGGTTGATTGCCGCGCCGATTGTAAAGAATATTATGGAAGATGCTCTTCGCTATCTTGAGGTGCCGGCACGCAAACAGCAGTTGGAACGGAAATACATATACGGGGACATGCGAATGGTCGAGGTGCCATCGCTTATCGGCTTGGAACGGCGCACGTTATATGAGCAGCAAATCCAATATTTACGGATTGAAACGGTCGGTAGTGGCAGTCGCGTCATTCATCAGGCGCCGCGCCCTGGCAGCAAAGTGCCGGAAGGATCGGTCATCCGCATTTTTATGGCAAAATAGATGTTCGGTGAATTTATATAGAGAAAGGGGTCGACATGATGAAATTGAGCGAATTGGCAACATTAGTGATTGGCGCAAAAATCGAAGGTGATGATACGGTAGACATTCGCGAAGCACAGGTCGACTCGCGTTTGGTGAAACCTGGCGATTTGTTCATTTGCTTACCTGGTGCAACGGTCGATGGTCACGATTACATCGAGCAAGCGGTCGAAAGTGGTGCCGTTGCCGTCGTTGTTCAGCGTCCGGTCGAGACCACAGTGGCGAAACTAGTTGTGAGCGACGTGCGTTTTGCGATGGCTGTCATCGCCTGCCATCTGTATGGTTATCCGACGAAACAATTGAAGGTGATCGGCGTCACGGGGACGAACGGCAAGACGACCACGACCCATTTGCTGGATACGATACTGCGCGATGCGGGTTATCGCACGGGTTTGATGGGGACGATTGGCCTACGTATTGGCGATACGTTTCTGGAAGCAAAAAATACGACGCAGGATGCGCTCGATTTGCAGCGCTCTTTTAAGCAGATGGTCGATGTCGGTACGGACTATGCGCTGATTGAGGTGTCCTCGCACGCACTCGCGATGGGGCGGGTGAAGGGTGTGCAGTTTCGCAGTGCACTGTTCAGCAATTTGACGCAGGACCATCTTGATTATCACGGCACGATGGAGGCTTATCAAGCGGCGAAACGTTTGCTGTTCGCGCGCATGAATAACGGCTATGAGGCTGATGAAGGGCGCCGTCAATATGCGGTCATCAACATCGATGATGCGGCGGGCGTCGACTATGCGGCGGCAACGCCGGCTCATTTGATTACGTATGCGATCGATCAGCCGGCCGACGTGCGTGCCACGAACATTCAGATCACTGCGCAAGGCACACGCTTTCGTTGTGAAACGTTTGTCGGTACGATCGACATGCAGTTAAAAATGATTGGTAAATTTAATGTATACAATGCGCTGGCGGCGACGGCTGCTTGTTTGGCGGAAGGGGTTAGTCTGAAGGCGATTGCCCAAAGTTTGGCGAGTGTCAGCGGTGTCGACGGTCGGTTTGAGCCGGTCGATGAGGGCCAAGATTTTACGGTCATCGTCGATTACGCGCACACGCCAGACAGTTTGCAAAATGTGCTGTCGACAATTCGCGAGTTTGCCGATGGACGTGTGATTTGCGTGTTTGGTTGCGGTGGAAATCGTGACCGCACGAAGCGACCGAAGATGGCATCGATTGCCGCGCAATTCAGCGACTATGTGATTGCGACATCCGACAATCCACGCTTCGAGGAGCCTGAGGCGATTTTGCAAGATGTGGAGCAAGGTTTGCTGGGGACGACGACGCCGTACGAATTGATCGTTGAGCGGGGCGAAGCGATTGGCCAGGCGATTGCGATGGCACAAACAAACGATGTGATTTTGCTAGCCGGTAAAGGACATGAAACGTATCAGGAAATTCGCGGCACGAGACTGCCGAGTGATGATCGCGAGTTGGCGCGCACCGCACTGCGGAGGAGAGAACAACGATGATGAAAAAGACGTATGCGCAACTGATCGAGTTGTTGCGCGCTTGTGGTCAACTCGATGAAGAACGGCAAAAGGCAGCGGAAGCGCAGTTCGGCGCCGGCGATGAGACGCTTTTGATTGGCGTGTCGACCGATACGCGCACGATTCTACCTGGAAACTTGTTTGTGCCACTGGTAGGGGAACGGTTTGACGGCCACGATTATGTGGCGCAAGCGCTGGCCTCTGGGGCGGGAGCAGCGCTTTGGCAAACGGAGCGAGCGGAGGCGCCACAGCAGGCGGGACTCATCTATGTGCGCGACAGTTTACAAGCTTTACAAGCACTGGCCAACGCCTGGCGGCGTGAACTTGGACTCAAAGTAGTGGCGATTACCGGCAGTAACGGCAAGACGACGACCAAGGACATCGTCGCTGAATTGCTCAACACGACGTACCGCGTGCACAAAACGCCTGGCAATTTGAACAATCACATCGGCTTGCCACTGACGATTTTGCAGTGTCCCGATCGGACGGAAGTGTTGGTTGCTGAGATGGGCATGAGCGGGCTTGGTGAAATTTCGCTGTTGTCACGCATTGCCGAACCTGATGTGGCGGTCATCACGATGATCGGCGAGGCACATTTGGAACAACTCGGCTCCCGTGAAGCGATTGCTGATGCAAAGATGGAAATTATCGACGGACTTTCAGATGGAGGTCTGTTCATTTATAATGGCGATGAGCCACTATTGCGTGCGCGATTGGCTAAACTGCCGAATGACGCGCGCCGTTTGACATTTGGTGCAAGTGCGAATTGCGATTACCGCGCTGCAGATGTGCAATTGGAGGCGGATGGTGCGACGTTTCGAGTCAATGAGCGGTTAGCGCCGACGTTTCACTCTCCCTTGCTCGGTGCACATAATGTGACCAATGCGCTGGCCGCGATTGCGGTCGCAGAATCACTTGGCGTGAAACCGCAGTTGATGCTCGAGCCGCTTGCTCGTCTGAAAATTACGGCGATGCGCGGTGAAAAAGTGGTCGCAGCGAACGGTACGCTCATTATGAACGATGCCTACAACGCGAGTCCGGCTTCGATGCGGGCCGCGCTGGCGACGCTATCGACGATGCGCCAATACGAACAGAAAATCGTCGTGCTCGGAGACATGCTCGAACTCGGTCAACAGTCCGCGCTCATGCATGCGCAAATTGGCGCCGAATTGGATGCGGATGTCATCACTCAAGTGTATACGTTTGGCGAAATGGCGGCGCATATTGCAGAGGCTGCGCAATCCCAGTTTGCTGCAGGCAAGGCGATACACGGGCTGTCAAAAATGGAAATTGCCGATCGTTTGACTGCTCAGGTGGACGCCCATACTGTGGTGCTCATCAAAGGTTCGCGCGGCATGAAATTGGAAGAAATCGCACATCGTTTGCAGCAATTGCTCGAATCGGAGAGCCGCTGAGCGATGCTTTTTGTGTGTAGGAGGTCATATTTTGGAGTGGAAATTGCTAATTTTTAGTTTGCTGGCGTCGTTTGCGCTCGCCATCATTTGTGCGCCGTTGCTCATCCCGCTACTCAGGCGTTTCAAGTTTGGCCAGCAAGTGCGCGATGACGGTCCGCAACGTCATTTGGCGAAAAGCGGTACTCCGACGATGGGCGGCATTATCATCATCTTGGCGCTCACTGTTGTTGCGCTTAGTTTCATCGAGCTCAATTCGACACTTGCGCTCTTGCTCGTTGCGACGCTCGGTTCAGGATTGATCGGTTTTCTCGACGACTATATCAAAATTGCAAAGAAGCGCTCGCTCGGTTTGACGGCTCGTGAGAAGTTGTTCGGCCAGTTGCTGGTTGCGGTCGTCGTTTATGCGCTCTACCTTTACGCGGGCAACGGTACGGCGCTTCATATTCCGGGCACTGAGATTGCCTTCGAACTCGGTCACTGGTACTTGCTGCTCGTCATATTGATGATGCTCGGCACGACGAATGCGGTCAATTTTACCGATGGCTTGGACGGGCTGCTAGCTGGCACGGGCGCGCTCGCGTTTGCCGCCTACGCTGTGCTATCGCTGACCTTGGCGCAATATGAAAGCGCGCTGTTTGCGACGGCAATGATCGGCGCACTCTTGGGCTTCCTCGTCTTCAATGCACATCCAGCAAAAGTGTTTATGGGTGACAGCGGCTCGTTGGCAATTGGTGGTGCACTGGCGGCCGTGGCGATGCTGACGAAAGCGGAATTGCTGCTGGTCATCATCGGCGGTGTGTTTGTCATTGAAATGTTATCGGTGATTATTCAAGTGGCGTCTTTCAAAACACGCGGCAAACGTGTCTTCAAAATGAGTCCACTACACCATCACTACGAGTTGAGCGGTTGGTCGGAGTGGAAAATTGTTGCCGTATTCTGGTTCGTCGGCCTTCTTTGCGCATTGCTTGGACTTTACATAAGCGGGGTGTTCGGCTAATGCTTCATCCGAGTCAGTATAAAAATAAAAAAGTGGTCGTATTGGGATTGGCGAAAAGTGGCACCGCTGTCGCCAAGTTGTTCCATTCGTTCGGCGCGCAGGTCGTCGTCAATGATCGCAAAGAGCGCGAACTTTGCCCGGAAGCGGAGGAACTTGAGAGTCTCGGCATCCAAGTCATCTGTGGCTCGCATCCCGATGATTTGGTCACTTCTGAAGTTTCATTGTTGGTGAAAAACCCGGGCATCCCATATTCCGCACCGTCACTTGTACAGGCGGCATCGTGTGGCATCGAGGTCGTCACCGAGGTCGAGGTCGCGTGGCATGTCAGTGCCACCCGGCAAGTGCTCGGCATTACCGGTTCGAATGGCAAAACGACGACGACGACATGGATTGGCCAAGTGTTAGCGCAGGCAGGGTTGTCAACTGTGGTTGCCGGCAATATTGGGCGGGCGCTATCCGATGTAGCCACTGATTTGCAGGTGGATGATTGGTTGGTCGCGGAGTTGAGCAGTTTCCAATTGATGGGCACCGCTGCTTTTGCCCCGCGGATTGCTGTATTGCTCAATTTTGCTGAAACGCATCTTGATTACCACGGCACGATGGAAGCGTACGTGGCAGCGAAAGCGAACATGTTTGTGGCGCAAACGTCCGACGATTTTGCGATTTTGAACGCCGACGATGAGCGTGTGTGCGGACTGCTACCGTCGATTCGTGCGCAACACGTGATGTTTTCGATGAAAACAGAACTGACTTGTGGCGTGTTTTTGCGTGATGAACGAATGGTTGCACGCAACATCCCGGGACTGCATGAGCATGAAGTGGAGATCATCGCCACGTCTGAATTGGGTATTCCTGGTCGGCACAACGTCGAAAATGCGCTCGCAGTTTGCGCCGCTACGCTCGTCGCCGGCGTCCCTGTTGAAGTGCTGCGTGCACGTTTGCGAGATTTTCGCGGGGTCGAGCACCGGCTCGAGTGGGTCGCGGAAAAAGCCGGCGTACGCTATTACAACGATTCGAAAGCGACCAATCCGCAAGCGACCATCAAGGCGATTGACGGTTTTGCTGGCAATGTATTGCTCGTTGCAGGCGGTTTGGATCGCGGCTCTGACTATATGGAATTGCTCGATATTTTTGCAGACAAGCTCAAGGCACTAGTGACGATTGGGCAGACACGCGAGAAGCTACTGAAAGTGGCACAATCGGCGGGCGTCAGCAAATGCTATGCCGTTGAGGGTGCAGGGGAGACGGCGTTGACGTTGCGTGAAGCGGTGCGCGTAGCCGCCGAATGGGCGGAAGCGGGCGACATTATTTTATTATCACCTGCCTGTGCCAGTTGGGATATGTTTACATCTTACGAGGAGCGCGGGCGTATTTTTAAAGAGAGCGTGCATAACATAGTGTAGAGGAACAAACTTCCTGTTTGTCGCCTACAACGTGCTAATGGAGTGCCGTTCATGTCACGAACACGCCTTACTATGGATTGGTCGCTGTTGCTGGCGACGTTGCTGCTATTGGCTGTCGGGTTGGTGATGGTCTATAGCGCAAGTGCTGTGCTTGCTTTAAATCAACATGGCGACTCGTGGTTTTTCGTCAAACGTCAACTGGTGTTCGCCGTGCTTGGGATCGGCGTGCTGTTCGCGGTGCAAAAACTCGATTACATGATACTGCGCAAATGGGCGAAACCGCTGCTCTGGCTCTGTTTTCTGATGCTTGTCGCGGTGCTCATCCCCGGCATTGGCGTTGTGCGCGGCGGGGCGCGCAGTTGGCTCGGCATCGGTTCGTTCGGCATTCAACCGTCCGAATTTATGAAAATGGGGCTGATCGTGTTTCTCGCTTATTACTTGGCGCCACGCACCGAGCAGTTGCACTCCTTCTTTAAAGGATTGCTGCCGCCGTTGGCGCTCATCGGACTCGCGTTTGCACTCATCATGCTGCAACCAGACTTAGGGACAGGTGCCGTGTTGTTGGGTGCGACGTTGATGATGCTGTTCGCCGCCGGCATGAACTGGCGACACATCGGCGCGTTGTCGATTGTCGGCATTGTTGGTTTGACGGCACTAATCCTAGCAGCCCCTTATCGGTTGCAACGAATTACCGCCTTTCTCGACCCGTGGCAAGATCCTTTGGGCGCCGGTTATCAGGCGATTCAGTCGCTGTATGCGATTGCGCCAGGCGGACTGTTCGGACTGGGTCTCGGAATGAGTCGGCAAAAATTCAGTTACTTACCGGAGCCGCAAACCGACTTCATTTTTGCGATTATTGCAGAGGAACTCGGATTTATCGGTGCCTCATTCGTGATTGTACTGTTTGCCATCATCATCTGGCGCGGCATGCGCATCGCAATTTGTGCGCCTGATACGTTCTCGGCACTGCTAGCAACGGGTATTGTCGGCATGATCGCCGTGCAGGTCATTATCAATATCGGTGTCGTCATCGGCATGATGCCCGTCACTGGCATCACGTTGCCGCTCATTAGCTACGGCGGTTCCTCGCTGACGTTGATGTTGACGGCGCTCGGCATACTTTTGAATATTTCAAGATTTGCGAGGTGAACGGAATGCGAATAGTGGTGAGTGGTGGCGGTACGGGTGGCCATATCTATCCAGCGTTGATGATTGCCGAGCATGCAATCAAAATGGAACCTGGCTCAGAGTGTCTTTACATTGGCACGGCAAACGGATTAGAGGCGAAGATTGTGCCGAAGAGTGGCATCGCTTTTGAGACGATTGAAATTAGTGGATTCCGCCGTTCGCTCAGTTTTGAAAATGTACGTACGATCATTCGTTTTTGGCGTGGTGTGCAGCGTGCGAAGCGTCTGTTGCTTGCCTTTCGTCCTGATGTCGTGATTGGTACGGGTGGCTATGTGTGTGCGCCGGTCGTCTATGCGGCCGCGAAACTGGGTATTCCGACGATGATCCATGAACAAAACGCGATTCCTGGATTAACCAATGCGTTTCTGAGCCGCTATGTCGATAGTGTGGCAGTCAGCTTTCGCCAAACGATTCGTCATTTTCGCAAAGCCCGCACCGTTACATATACAGGAAATCCGCGTGCCTCAGCGGTTGTTGCTGCCGATGCGCAGGCTGGCAGAGAAGCGTTTGCTATTCCGCAGGGTGTGCCCATCGTTTTGATTTTTGGTGGCAGTCGCGGTGCACTCGCCATCAACAACGCAGTACTTGAGATGATGCCGCAGATGGTGGCCGACCAGAGCGCGCACTTTGTATACGTCACTGGCGAATATTATTTTGAACGTGTCGCACAGCAAGTGAGCGAGCGAATCGGCCCATTACCGACTCATGTACATCTTGTACCGTATGTATATAACATGCCGCAGTTGCTGGCGGCGACTAGCTTAATGGTTGGCCGTGCGGGCGCATCGAGTTTGGCAGAGTTGACAGCGCTCGGCATTCCTTCGATCTTAATTCCGTCACCGAATGTGACCAACAATCATCAGGAAAAAAATGCGCTGGCGCTTGTGGAGTCGGGTGCAGCTGTAATGATTCGTGAAGCTGATTTGAGCGGAAGTTTGCTTTTTGAGCGGATCAAGCAAATGATGAGCGCTCCGCAACGGATGAAATCTATGGCGCAACAAGCCAAAAACCTTGGGCAACCGAATGCGATTGAATTGTTGTTCGTAGCCTTGCGAAAAATCATGTAAAGAGGAGGTGGGTGCGTGATGGACGTGCTCGTCAAAACATTGCAAGATCTCGGTATTACTGACGTGCGCCTGCAAGAGCCGATGGCCAATCATACGACCTGGAAAATCGGCGGTCCGGCGGATTTGTATGTATCGCTGTGCACCCGTCACCAACTGCGTGATGCGATCAATATTTTTAAAATAAATGATGTCCCATGGACAGTGATCGGACGCGGCTCGAACACGCTGGTGAGCGACCGTGGTATTCGCGGCGCTGTCATCAAACTTGAAGATGAGTTCGACGAACTGCATGTTGACGGCACGGTGGTGCGCGTCGGTGCAGCCTATTCTTTTATAAAATTATCGGTGATGATCGCCAAACACGGTCTGACTGGGCTCGAATTTGCAGGTGGTATTCCTGGTACAGTCGGCGGTGCGGTTTACATGAATGCAGGTGCCCACGGCTCTGATATTGCGCAAGTGCTTCGCGAAGCAGAGTTGTTGTTGGCGTCGGGCGAGTTTGTTACCATTAGCAAAGCTGAACTGAATTTTTCATATCGTCATTCGAAATTACAAGAGGAGCCAGCAATCGTACTGGCTGCCACCTTTGACTTGCAAGTGGGGGACCGCAAGCGCATCGCAGCCGACATGGCGTCTTTCAAAGAGCGTCGTCAGCGTACGCAACCTTGGCAGCAACCGTGTGCCGGCAGTGTGTTTCGCAATCCGCCTGGTGACCATGCAGCTCGTCTGATCGAAGTTGGTGGTTTGAAAGGTTTGGCGGTTGGCGGCGCACAAATTTCGCCGATTCATGCTAACTTTATTGTCAACACTGGTGGCGCACGCGCTCGTGATGTGCTCGATTTAATCGCACTGGTGCAAGACAAGGTGGCGGAGCAGTTCGGCGTTCGCTTGCACCCTGAAGTGCTAGTGCTTGGTGAATAGTAGCATTTGACAACGAGAAAGGGGGAGAAGAGGCATGGCAGATGAACCGAAAAAAGCGCCGAGTGCGGCCAAGAAAGGGCGCAAGTCCAAGCGAAATCGCAAAAACATCAAGACGGTTCGCTTATTAATCGTCGGAATTATTTTTTTTGTGCTCATCTTGCTTATCGTATTTTTCTCTTCTTCCTTAAGCCGTGTACAACAGATTGAAGTGCAGGGCAATGACTTGATTGAGGTGAAAGCCATCATCAAATCATCGGAAGTCAAAAAAGGCGATCAATTTCTATTCGTTTGGCAAGATGACGTGAGTGATGCGGTAAAACGCCTCGGATCGATTCAAAAGGTCACGCTAGAGAAGGAATTTCCTGGTTTAGTGCGAATTATAGTGAAAGAATTTCCGAAAGTAGCGTATATCGACTTGCCGAATGATGAATGGCAAACCGTGTTAGCGAACGGCAAACGCTTGCCTGCGACTCCAAACATTACGGCGGACAAGCCGATGTTGAGCGGCTGGAACGATGGACCGGCGAAAACATTGCTTCCTAAGTTGACGGAGGCTCTGCTCGAAGTGAAGAGTGAGCATTTGCAAGACCTTTCACAAATCGTGCCTATTCCGACGAAAACATTTCCTGATAAAATAAAAATGTATACGCGCAGCGGCTTCGAAATCGTTTCGACCATCGAGTATTTTCCGCGGAAAATCGAGTTTTTGCAAGGCGTCATTCGTGATGTGCGCGCCAAAAAACAAGAAGGTGGCACGATTTATTTGATGGAAACAATCTATCATCGGCCAATTGATACTACTCAAAACGAAAATTAGATGATACAATGTATTGTATGCGAATATAAAAAACTATATAATATTGATACTTGAATTTAAGTTGCTTGGGAGGTTCATCTTTTGGCCAGAAATAATCATATATTCAGTTTGGATATCGGCACATCCAAAATTAGAGTCATTATCGGTGAAGTATATAATGGCTCGCTCAATATCGTAGGTGTCGGCACGGCTGATACTTCGGGTATGAGCAAAGGTAAAATCGTCAATCAGGAACAAGTAGCTCGCTCGATTCAAGCGGCCGTTCAGAATGCGGAACGTATGGTTGACTTGGTCATTGATAGCGTTTACTTGTCAATCAACGGTTCGCACATCGGACTGCAATCCGCAAAACGCGGGTACGGCTTTGGCAGAGATGTCGAAATTTCTGATAATGAGATTGACAAAGTGCTGAAAGTTGCCAAACTGGTCAATTTACCTACCGAGCGCGAGATTATTGATATTATTCCGAATTGTTACATAGTAGACGGTGTTGATAACATTTTAGATCCTCGTGGCATGATCGGCGGCAGTCTTGAAGTAGATGCGACACTCATTACTGGACAAACGACACACATTCAAAATTTAATTGGCTGCGTGAAACGTGCCAATTTAAAGATTTTGGGTTTGGCTCTTGCACCAATCGGTGCTGGCGAACTCGTTCTTTCCGAAGACGAAAAGCAGATGGGGACGATTCTCGTCGACATCGGTGCTGGCTCTACTTCGATTGGCATTTTCAAAAACGGTCGCTTGCTGAGTACTTCCGTGTTGCCGATTGGCGGCGAACTTGTGACCAACGATATTTCCATCTGTTTGGACGTTGACCGTGAAACAGCAGAAAAATTGAAACTGAAGTTCGGTTGTGCGCTCGTTGAGGATGCAGAGAAAGATCAAGTGTTCCGCATCAAAACGAGACTCGACAATCGTGAGCGTGAAGCATCGCAAGTGGAGTTGGCGGATATTATCGAACCGCGCGTCGAAGAGATGTTACTCTATATTCTCAAAGAAATCGGCGAGCAAGAGTTCGATACGGAAGGATTCGGTTTCGTCTTGACCGGCGGCACAGTTCTTCTACCAGGAATCGTCAAACACGCACAATATGTACTCGGTACTCCAGTTCGTATAGCCGCACCACAGTTCATTGGCGTTAAAGATGCTTCGTTCACCACTTCGGTTGGTGTGATTGCCTATGTTTCTAAATATATTCGTTCTCGCAAAATTGATTCCACTGCGCCGACCATTCGCACGTCTTCGCCGGATCGTTCGCTCCCACCACAAGATGCATCCAAGAAAAAAGGCAACGTATTCGATAAAATTGTGGAATGGTTCCGCGAAATTTTTGACTAAACATATCGTAAAGTTACTTGGGAGGTTTATTTAAATGAGACACGAGATTGAATTTGATACGGAAAATGCACAGTTGCCCATTATTAAGGTGGTTGGTGTCGGCGGTGGCGGTGGAAACGCAGTCAATCGAATGATTGAAGCCGGCATGCAAGGCGTTGAGTTCATCGTTATGAATACGGATAACCAAGCGTTGCAAAAATCAAAGGCAGACAACAAATTGCAAATCGGCGCAAAATTGACGAACGGTCTTGGTGCTGGTGCAGATCCAGATAAAGGTAGACAAGCAGCAGAAGAAAATCGCGATGAAATTAAGAAAATGTTGAAAGATGCGAAAATGGTGTTCGTCACTGCTGGAATGGGCGGTGGCACAGGCACTGGTGCAGCGCCAATCATCGCTGAAATCGCCAAGGATATCGGTGCGCTCACAGTGGGGGTCGTCACGCGTCCGTTCAGTTTCGAAATGCGTAACCGTGCGGATAAAGCAGCCAAAGGGATCGAGGAACTGAAAAACAAAGTAGACACGTTGATTGTCATTCCGAACGAGAAGTTGATGGCAATTATCGACAAGAAAACACCGATGTTGCAGGCATTCTCAGAAGTTGATAACGTGCTCCGCCAAGCGGTGCAAGGGATTTCCGACTTGATTCAAGTGCCGGGTCTCATCAACCTTGACTTTGCCGATGTTCAGGCAATCATGAAAGATAAAGGTTCGGCATTGATGGGAATCGGTGTCGGTCGCGGTGAAAACCGTGCTGTTGAAGCTGCGAAAAAAGCGATCAACAGCCCATTGCTCGAGACAACAATCGACGGCGCGAAAGGCATTTTGCTCAATATTACGGGTGGTTCCGACTTGAGTTTGTATGAGGCTACTGAGGCAGCGAACATTATCTCTGATGCAGCGGATCCGAATGCAAACTTGATTTTTGGTGCTGTTGTTGATGAGAGTTTGGAAGAAGATCAAGTGGTTATTACGGTCATTGCGACAGGTTTCGATGTTCTTCCAGGTAGTGCAAAGCCACCTGTTTTTGAAACGCGTCGCCCTGCAGCCGCTGCTGGCGAACCAGTTAGCCAGCCAGCGAATCCATCTGTATCAAGCAATGATGCAGCCGCAGCACGTCCGCAGCGTCATGCGAACGTTTCGCAACTGCAACAACTCGATTTAGATACGCTCGATATTCCTCCTGCAAGACGTGTGAACAACAACAATAACAACTAATCGTTTGGTGATCATCAAACGCAAAATCCCTGTGGGCTTCGGCCTGCAGGGATTTTTTTTGCGAAAATTGGCGAAAAAAACTTCGTTGATGGTGACAAGTTTAGACAATCTTTGCCATAGACTTTAACTATACTTGTGGCAGGAGGAATGAATATGTGACTGAATATGCGGATCTTTTTTTTCTAGTAAACTTGCTCGCAGACTATGTGCTGTTGTTCTTGACGGGACGAGTGAGACATTTGCTATATGTACATAGTAGGTTGCTTGGGGCTGCTTTTGTTGGTTCGCTCTATAGTGTGCTGTTGCTAGTTTGGCCTGAGTGGCCGCTACTGACGGCAGGCTTACTGAAATTTGTGATTGCTTTGCTTATGGTGCGGATTGCTTTTGCTACTGATGGATTGCGAGCGTATTTGCGAAATCTTGCAACGTTTGCAATGTGCACGATGTTGATTGGCGGTTTTATGTTCGCGATGAAATCGCTGTTTGCAATCGGACCGATGGGTCTCATCGTTTCTACCGCACTGTTTTTGGGCGGTGCGTGGGTAGTGTTGTTGATTGAACGTTTTTCGCAGCGGCAGCGAGCCGTTCAGGCGCTTATCTTTCCCGTTTCGATTGTCATCGATGAGAAAGTCATTTGTTGTCGCGGATTGCTCGATACTGGAAATCACTTGCATGATCCGCTCAGCGGCAAACCGGTGAGTGTCACGCAGTGGGATGTATGGCGCGATGTGTTGCCAAACCATGTGTTGGCGGCGTTGCGCAATGGACATGTCGACCGGTTGACAGAATGTTTTGACGAGTCCGCAGCACACTGGCATCATCGGTTGACACTGATTCCATACCGTACCGTTGGCGCGGTTGAACATGCGATGCTTGCCGCACTCAGAGTCGATCGTGTGTTGCTCGATTGTGAGCATGGACCCAAACAAGTAGAACGTGCGTTGATAGCTATCACCCCGCATTCACTGTGTCACGACCAACGTTATCATGCAATCATTCACCCTTCATTTTTAAATTAAAAGGAGATAAACTTTATGGCGATCAAATGGAAGTATAAGTTGCGACGACATTTGGTGCAGTTGCTAATGAGAATCGGTATGAAAGCGGAAGAAATATATTACATAAACGGCAGTGAAGCGCTGCCACCACCACTTAATAAGGACGAGGAAGAACGGCTGCTACAAGATTTGGTCGGCGGTTCGCCGGAAACGCGTGCGCAATTGATTGAGCGGAACTTGCGTCTCGTCGTCTACATTGCGCGCAAATTTGAGAATACGGGCAACCATATCGAGGATCTGATTTCCATCGGTACGATTGGGTTGATCAAAGCGGTGAATACATTTGACCCGTTCAAAAAGATAAAGTTGGCGACGTATGCCTCGCGCTGTATCGAGAATGAGATTTTGATGCATTTGCGGCGCACGAGTAAAATGCGCGGCGAAGTCTCCTTGGATGAACCGCTCAATGTAGATTGGGACGGCAATGAATTGCTGCTCTCCGATGTGCTCGGCACGGAAAATGACATCATCCATCGCGAACTCGAACAGCAGGTCGACCGCGCGATTTTGCATCGTGCACTGGGGCAACTGTCGGCACGCGAAAAATCGATCATGGAGATGCGGTTCGGCTTAAGCGGTGGTGAGGAGAAAACGCAAAAGGATGTCGCTGATTTGATGGGCATCTCGCAATCTTACATTTCACGTTTGGAAAAACGCATCATTCACCGATTGCGTAAGGAATTCAACAAAATGGTATAGACATAGTTTCGTCACGTCGAGCATAAAACGCCGGACCGAGGGCAAAATGTAGCATGTACGTTTTTCCTTGGGAGGTATTTCACGTGGCACGTCACAAAGTGGAGATTTGCGGGCTCGATACGAGCCGATTGCCAGTTTTGAGCAATGAGGAAATGCGTAGTTTGTTTGTCAGGTTGCAGACGAACAAAGAGATGGATGCGCGAGAGAAGTTGGTGAATGGCAATTTGCGTCTGGTGCTGAGCGTCATCCAACGTTTTCATAACCGCGGCGAGTTGGTCGATGACTTGTTCCAGGTCGGCTGCATCGGTTTGTTGAAGTCAATCGATAATTTTGATTTGAGTCACAATGTGCGCTTTTCGACGTATGCGGTACCGATGGTGATTGGCGAAATTCGCCGCTACTTGCGCGATAACAATCAGATTCGCGTGTCCCGTTCGATGCGCGATATTGCTTACAAAGCGTTGCAAGCGCGCGATCAGTTGACGAATTTGTACCAGCGTGAACCATCGATTGCGGAAATTGCTACGCATTTGGAAATCCCGCAGGAGGAAGTGGTGTTAGCGCTCGATGCGATTCAAGATCCGGTGTCGCTGTTTGAGCCCGTATATCAGGATGGTGGCGACCCGATTTTTGTGATGGATCAGGTGGGTGATGAGCGTCACCGCGATGTCGCGTGGATTGAGCAGATAGCCCTGCGTGATGCATTGGAGCGGCTCAATGAGCGCGAGCGCATGATTCTGCTCATGCGCTTTTATGACGGCAAAACGCAGACGGAGGTGGCGGATGAAATCGGCATCTCTCAGGCGCAAGTTTCTCGTCTCGAAAAAACGGCTATCGCACAAATGAAAAAGTGGATGTAACATTGTTCGTCGCAAACGGCCATCGTGTGGTTTGCGGCGTTTTTTATTACAACCATGCATATGATGGAGCAAGGGGGAATCAACGATGCGCATTTCTGAACTGCAGGCGAAAGATGTGATTAACATTTATGATGGCAAGAAACTCGGGCACGTCGTCGATGTCGAGTTTGATTTGCAAAATGGCCGGATTGAAGCGTTGATGATCCCGCATGCGATGAAATTTTTCGGATGGCTTGGGAGCGGTACGGAGCTAGTGGTCGGTTGGCGGCAAATCGTGAAGATTGGGACCGATGTGATTTTGGTGCGCATTGAAGACGGAACGGCTCTGCAAGAGGATGATATCGATGTGCCGTACGAAGTGGTGCGACCGGTGCGCAAAGTGTAAAAAAGCAGAAATTTTGGTACACTTAAGAAGAAAGGGGTGGACGGTGTGATGGGTGAAACGAAACCCGAACCGCTGCAGTTAGCGGAGGTGGATGGCGTCACTTGGTTTCGCTATGGTGGTTGGGATGATTTCGTCAATGTCGGTTTCAGCAGCCGTTTGGGCGGTGTGAGCCGGGCACCATTTGCCGCGCTCAATTTGGCGCTACACGTTGCCGATGAGGATGATCAGGTGATTGCCAACCGGCGCTTGCTCGCGCAGGCGCTTGACATTGAAGTGGAACGGTGGGTTTGCGCGGATCAGGTACACGGCAACAACGTGGTCGCCGTCGGACGTGCGCAGTGTGCTGCCGGTTTGCTCAGTCGCGGTGATGCGTTGCCTGCTGCCGATGGGATGATGACGAATGACCGTGGCGTGTGGCTCACTTCTTTTTACGCCGACTGCGTGCCACTTTATTTTTATGATCCGCTGCGCCGTGTGATTGCGACGGCTCATGCCGGTTGGCGCGGGACGGTTGCCGACATTGTTGGCGAAGTGCTGCGCGGGATGGCGAAGAAGTACGGTTCCGATGTGCGCGAGGTGCGCGGCTTGATCGGTCCAGCCATCGGACCTTGTTGTTACGAGGTGGACGAGCAGGTGCGTGCGGCTGTGGCGGTCGTGTTGGCGGATGATGAGAATCATCAGGGTGGTGAGGCTGGTAGTGCACTTGCGGAGGTTTGCAAACCTTCCGTAAGCGGGCAAGGCAAGTTTATGCTTGACTTGAAACGATGCAATCAAATGCTTATGATGAAAGCAGGAATGTTGCCGCAACATATCGAATCGAGTCAATATTGCACTTGTTGTCGGAGTGATTTGTTTTTTTCGCATCGCGGCGAGCAGGGCAAGACAGGGCGGATGGCGGCTTGGGTATATATGCATGAATCGACGTAAGGCGGGTGAAGGGAATGCAGCAAGCAGAGGTCACGCTGGCAGAGCGCAAACGTCAGATGGAGCAACGGATTGCGGACGCATGCGAACGAGCCGGTCGGGAACGTGATGAGGTGTGCATGATTGCCGTCACGAAATATTCGTCATTGCAGGCGACAATCGACATTTTTGAATTGGGCGTCGGCGATTTGGGCGAGAGCAGATGGCAGGAAGCAAAGGTCAAATGGGAATCGCTCGGTCAGCGACCACGCTGGCATTTTATTGGACATTTGCAGACGAATAAAGTGAAAGATGTGATCGGCAAGTTTGATCTGATTCATTCATTGGATCGCTTGTCGCTCGCTGATGAATTGCAACGTAAGGCGGAACAGCTGGATTTATTTGTCGATTGCCTCGTGCAGGTGAACATCTCCGGTGAAGAGAGCAAATACGGACTCGACCCGCAAGAAATTGTCGATTTTTTCGAAACATTGTCGACGTATTCTCGTATAAATGTAAGAGGATTAATGACGATGGCGCCCTATGAAGCGCCGGAAGCAGAAGTTCGCCGAATCTTTCGCGAATTGCGGCGGTTGCGCGACGCGTTGAATGTCAATCGGGCGCCAGACAAACGGTTGTACGAACTGTCGATGGGCATGTCCGACGATTTCGAAATTGCGATTGAGGAAGGCGCGACGATGGTCAGACTCGGTTCGGCGCTGATGGCCGACTAAGGGCCGAATTTATTAAAAACGGGCAAACTTTCATAAAAGCCAAGGAGGGATTTTGAATGGGAGTGTTTCAAAAAGTGATGAATTTTATCGGGTTCGGTGACGAAGAGGAAGTAGAGCGCGATGAAACGGAAAGTGGAGAACCGGAATCAGCAACGGAAACTCGCAGAACGCGGGGCACGGTGGTAAGTATCCATGCCCAAAAAACGTCGAAGATGACGCTTTGTGAACCGCAACATTTGGACGATGTTACGGACATGGTGGAGCAGCTCCGTGCGCGTCGCAGTGTGATTGTGAATTTGCAATGTTTGACGGAGGCTTCGGCGCAACGTGTGGTTGATGTGATGCACGGTGCGGTCTGCGCATTTAACGGAAAAATGGTGAAAATCGGCGTCGGGATCTACATGTGTGCACCAGACAACTACGAGGTGACTGGTACGATCGATGCGGATCGGTTTGTTGAGAAAGATACGAAAGACGGCGCCACGGAGGGACGAATTTGAATTTTGACATCATTGTGAGGCTGATTGATCAGTTCTTCTTTATTTATTGGCTATTGTTGCTCATCTACATTTTATCTTCGTGGATTCCGCCGTTGCGAGAGTCTCGAATTGGCGACTTACTCGGTGCGATGTGTGAACCTTATTTGGCGCCGTTTCGCCGCATTTTGCCAACGCTCGGCGGCCTTGATTTGTCGCCGATTTTGGCATTGATTGCGCTCAACTTCATTGAAGCAGGCCTTGTCTATGCGTTGGAGTTGCTATTCGGGTGATGAGCGGTTCGATTTATGCCCACTTTCATCCGGACGAGCATCCGTTCATTGACCGTTTGCTTGAGCGTTTGCAGCGGATTAGCGATACGTACTCATCGTTTTGGACTGATTTTCTTGATCCGCGACAGCAGTTGATTGCGCAAAACTTAGTCAATCGCGAAGCCGGTTTGCAGGTTCGTTTTGACGGCGGTCATGAGCAGGCGGAGCGCAAACGCGCTTGGATTGCGCCGGTGGAGTGGCACGCTGAAGAAGAGTTCGCGCCCGTCGTACTGTTGCATTTGTTTTCGCTCGATGAACGGTTAAGCGGACTGAAGCATGGCGATTATTTGGGAGCGTTGCTTGGACTTGGCATCAAGCGTGAAAAAGTCGGAGATTTGTATATTTTTGACGACGGCTGTCATCTGTTGTTGACGCCAGAAATGGCGGATTTTGTCGAGTTGCATCTGCGTCAAGTGGGCAGAGCGCGCCTGCAAGTGGAGCGTTTGCCGCTGCAACAGTTGCGATACCATGAGACATCGTTTCAAGAATTTTATATTACCGTTGCCTCGCTCCGCTTAGACGGCGTGCTGAGCGATGTGTGCAAAATGAGTAGGGCGAAAGCGGCGGCGCCGATTAAAGCCGGACGATGTCGTGTCAACTGGCGTGTGGAGGAAAGTCCGTCGACTTTGTTGCGTGAAGGAGATACGGTTTCGCTTCAAGGTTGGGGCAGGTTTCGCTTGCTGGAAGTGCAAGGTGTGACGAAAAAAGGGAACGTTCGTGTGAAAATCGGCAAGTTTGCGTGAAATTTGTCAACTTTGCCACTAGATTATCGTCGAAAAATCGTTTATTATCTTTATTATCGAAATCTTTTGCAGGAGGAATAGCGATGCCGTTGTCGCCCTTAGATATACATAATAAAGAGTTTGCCAAGACCTTTCGCGGCTACGATGAAGACGAAGTCAACGAGTTTTTGGACTTGATTATTAAGGATTACGAGACTTTGATTCGTGAAAACAAAGACCTGACGTCGAAGGTTGCTACATTACAGGAGCAGCTGAATCATTTTTCGACGCTTGAAGATACACTGAGCAAAACGCTGTTGGTTGCGCAGGAAGCAGCTGAGGAAGTGAAGACCAACGCGAAGGCAGAGGCCAATTTGATTAAAAAAGTCGCTGAGAAAAATGCCAACAAGATTATTGAGGATGCAGTCGCTGAACGAACGCGCGTGCAAAATCAGATTCTTGTGCTGAAGCGGGAAGCGATTGCCTTCCGTGCGCGTTTGACGCATACGGTGCAGGCGCAACTTGAGATTTTGAACAGTCCAGAATGGGGCGAACTTGGATCATTTGAGACGGTCGATTCCGCACCTGAAAGTTTGGAGCGTCCGATTGAAGTGCCGCAGTTGTCGGTTGACGATTTGGACGATTGATTTGGATGATCGATTAGAACAAGTACATATCAAAAAATGTTGATTGGGACAGTAGGCTGATACAGCGGATGAAGCGAGTCGGGGACGGTGCGAGCCCGATATCTCAGTTCAGTTGAACATCACCCATGAGTCTTTTGCTGAATGTCGGTGTATGTCATCGATTGCGTAAGTGAAAGCGGTCATCCCGTTATCGATGTTGAGGAGTCGGAAGTTTCGTTCCGATGAATTAGGGTGGTACCACGAGCATAATCTCTCGTCCCTTGCGGATGAGGGATTTTTTTATGTAAGTCTGGCCCATAGTCGGCAGAATTGAAAGTCTGTGGTGCGATGCAACTTTCATTTCTGCCAGTAGCTGGCCGGCAAACGGGCAAGTTTGCCCGTTTTATGTTAGTTAAGAACGTGAACTTCGAAGGAGACGATGGACGATGAGTGAACAAGTAGATTACAGCAAAACGCTGCAACTGCCGGTGACTGATTTTCCGATGCGCGGAAATTTACCGCAAGCGGAGCCGAAGATGCAGGAGTGGTGGGACGAGATTGGCATTTATGAAAAGGTGCGGGCGCATCGTGCAGGGCGAGAGAAATTTATTTTGCATGACGGTCCGCCATATGCGAACGGGGATATCCATATCGGTCATGCGCTCAACAAGGTGCTGAAAGATTTTATCGTGCGCTACAAAACGATGCAAGGATTCGATGCGCCGTATGTGCCGGGTTGGGATACGCACGGTTTGCCGATTGAGCAGGCGATTGCCAATAAGGATAAAATCGATCGCAAAAAAATGAGTGTGCACGAGTTTCGCGAGTATTGCCGCGAGTATGCGGAGGGCTTTGTCGAGAAGCAGAAGAAGCAGTTCATGCGACTCGGTGTGCGCGGTGATTGGGATCATCCGTATGTGACGTTGCAGCCGGCGTATGAGGCGCAGCAAATTCGCGTGTTTGGCGAGATGGTCAAACGCGGTTGTATTTATAAAGGGTTGAAGCCGGTCTATTGGTCGCCTTCGTCGGAAAGTGCGCTAGCAGAGGCGGAGATTGAATATATGGAGAAAACGTCGCATTCGATTTATGTGGCGTTCCCCGTGAAGGACGGCAAAGGCAAGATGAATGCCGCTGAGCCGGCGATTGTCATTTGGACGACGACGCCTTGGACGTTGCCAGCGAATCTCGGTATCAGTGTGCATCCTGAGTTTGACTATGTGGTGGTTGCACAAGGCGAGCGCCATTATGTGGTGGCGCAAGGGTTGCTCGAGCAGGTGCGCAGCGAG
>CANHCR010000035.1 GCA_947459205.1 Caryophanales bacterium
ATCGGCTCACCCCAGTAGCGCTGGCGGCTAAATAACCAGTCGCGCAGACGGTACGTCACTTTGCCCGCACCTTTGCCATTCTCCTCGAGCCAAGCAATCATGGTCGCGATCGCCTGCTCATTGCGCATGCCGTTGATTGGCCCCGAGTTAATATGCTCACCATCACCATCATAAGCCGCTTGCGACACATCACCGCCGACAATCACCTCAACAATCGGCAAATCGAACGTTTTCGCAAACTCCCAGTCGCGCTGGTCATGCCCAGGTACCGCCATAATGGCGCCCGTTCCGTACCCTGCAAGCACGTAATCGGCAATCCAAATCGGTACCTGCTCGCCGTTCACCGGGTTGACTGCGTACGCCCCTGTAAACACGCCCGTCTTCACTTTCGCCAGATCGGTTCGCTCCAAATCGCTCTTACGCGCCGCCTGCTCTTGGTACGCTTCGACAGCCTCACGCTGCCCAGCCATCGTAATCTGCGCGACCAACTCATGCTCAGGCGCCAACACGCAGTAGGTAGCCCCGAATAACGTGTCAGGCCGCGTCGTAAACACCGTCAACTGCGCCTCATGGCCAGCAATCGCAAAATGCACCTCCGCACCTGTCGACTTGCCAATCCAGTTGCGTTGCATTTCCTTAATGCTCTCCGCCCAGTCGAGCTCCTCGAGATCCTCCAAAAGCCGCTCCGCATATTGCGTAATCCGCAAAATCCACTGACGCATCGGCACACGAATGACCGGATGATTGCCGCGCTCACTTTTGCCGTCGATCACCTCTTCATTGGCGAGCACCGTGCCAAGCGCCGGACACCAATTGACCGGCACCTCCGCTACATAGGCGAGGCCTTTTTTATACAATTGTAGAAAAATCCACTGCGTCCACTTGTAGTATTCCGGATCCGTCGTCGACAGTTCGCGGTCCCAATCGTAAGAAAACCCGAGCGACTTAATTTGCCGGCGGAAGTTGTCGATGTTGATTTTCGTAATCTCGGCAGGATGGCCTCCCGTGTCGAGCGCATATTGCTCGGCCGGCAAACCGAACGCATCCCAGCCCATCGGATGGAGCACGTTGTAGCCGCGCATCCGTTTGTAACGCGAGACGATATCGGTCGCCGTATATCCTTCTGGATGACCCACGTGCAGGCCAGCGCCCGACGGATACGGGAACATATCGAGCGCATAAAACTTCGGCTTGCTATGATCCTCACTCACTTTGAACGTTTTTTGCTCATCCCAGTACTGTTGCCATTTCGGCTCGATGACCAGCGGGTTATACCCGTGGTTGTGCGGTGCTTGTGACATTCGTAAACCTCCAAGTTATCGTTTATATTCGTAAGGCCATGCTTTCATAAAAAAACTCGCCCCCGGCATTATGCCGAGGACGAGATTGTTTCCTCCATAAGAAACGTTGAAACCCCGCGGTACCACCTCGATTAGCGGACGCCGCATCACAATCACAGCATACGCTCACTCTGAACCCTTAACGCGGGACGACGCTCAGGCTAGGGTGCATCTTACGAAGCGAAACGCGACAATTAATCCCGTCTCCACTACGATGACCGTTCACCATCGATGCTCCAAGGCGAGTTCATCACGCTCCAGACCGGCTTGCACCAACCGCCGATTCTCTGCACTGGAACCATTGACTACTACTCCTCTTCAACACACTGTATATATGCATTTTTGCACAATCACTATCTAAAATTATACGAATCCAGTTGTTTCATTGTCAAGAAAAATTACAGCGCCACGCGAGCGACCACAAACGCTCTCCCCGTGCGATTATCGGCCGCCTCAAACGTAAAATCGGCATAACACTTTACGTCGGCAAAACCCGCCTTCTGCAACTCGTTTCGGAGCCAATCAAGGTCATACGCACGCTGCACATGGAACTCATCGATGCGCGCAAACGAACCGTCATGCTCATCATCGTGGGCAACGAAAATCGTTAACGCATGATGGATGAGCGGCGCCTCGTAATCGCACGTCCAAATATAGGCCAAATCGTCATCATTGAGCACAAACGGCTGCGACTCTGCATACTCGGCAAATTTGGCATCCGTATGGACATCAAACACAAACAATCCGCCAGCGCGCAGTGCACGTCGCACATTGGCAAACAAGCGCTGCACATCCGCTTCCTCCGTTACATAGTTGATGCTGTCACAAAACGAATAGACCGCATCCACCGGCTCGGGCGTCTCGAAATCACACATGTCACTTTCTACAAACTGCAGCGTCCCTACAGCGTGTCCCGCTCCGGAATGCATATTCAGCCTTTTCTGCTCAGCGATGGCGAGCATCTCAGGCGAATTGTCGACGCCCATCACGCGATAACCTTGCGCCGCTAGTGGCAACGCCAAATTGCCGGTACCGCACCCCAAGTCTACCAACGTGCGAACGTCGCCGTCCGCCAAACATTGCTGCAAAAACGCAAGCCAGCGGTCATACGGCATCTCCGCCATTAAGCGGTCATAGACGAGCGCAAACGATTCGTAGGCCATTACTCGCGCTCCCCCGTATTTGGTGAGTCGCCGCCAACAGCGTCCGTGCTTGTTGCGTCACTGCCAGCGCTCGCCTCATCGCTCAAGTACGTCCAACTGCGGTCCTGACGAATCAAGCGTAACTTCATCAAGCGTCCGAGCGCCCGTTTGAAAGCCGATTTGCTCATGCCGAACTTCTGTAAGATGGCCTCTGCCGGCGACTCATCAGAATACGGCATCCCGCCGCCGCTACGCGCACGCAGGAACGCCAATATCGTCTCCGCATCGCTGTCGAGCGCCTGCTCTTTTACTGGGCGAAGCGCCAAACCAGCGCGCCCGTCTTCGCGCACGAATTTGACGCGCACCTCGATTTTTTCACCAAGTCGGAGTGGCCGCACAAGATCGCTCTCATGAATCATGCCAACCGCGCCAAACCCGAGCAATTCGTCAACGAGCAACACGAACGTGCCAATCTTCAGTGGATTGTACACATAACCGGACAGCCATTTGCCTTTCCAATCCTCGGTCAAAGCCGTCGCCAACGGCTGCAACTCGCGCTCCTTCGCACTCTTCGCTAATAGTCGCCCCTGCTTGTCGTTCGTCAACTGCACGTATACCTCATCGCCAACTTGCGGATGAAGCGCCTCCAGTTCCGGCAGTTCACTGCGCGGCAACAGCACATGACGGTCTAATCCCATGTCCAAAAAACAGCCGAGTTTCGGATGGCGGTCAGCCACCTTCAGTCGCCCAATCCCGCCGAGCGTCAGCAGCGTTTTGCGCATCGTCGCCGCCAGTCGGTCCTCGCTGTCGTGGTACAAAAACACTTCAACGTGCGAACCGACCTCAATGTCGCCCACACGTTGTGAATAATGAAGCAGCACATCCGCCTTGCCATCGCTCAAAAAGTAGCCGAACGGCGATTTTTCACGTGCTACCATCAACGTCACGATTGTCCCAGCTCTCATGACCATTCCTCTAATTTCGCATCTTTCCACAGACGCTCAAGGTTATAGTAACCGCGCTCATCACGGTGAAACACGTGCGCCACGACATCACCGAGATCGATCAACACCCAGCGAGCGCTGTCGAACCCTTCCACTTTGCGCACACGCACGCCCTGCTCCTCCGAACGCTTCTTGATTTCCGTGGCAATCGCTTGCACCTGCGTTTCCGAATTCCCGCTGCAAATCATGAAAAAATCGGCAATCAGCGAAATCGGCTTAATCTCCAACGTCACAATTTGATGGGCTTTTTTATCATCGGCCGCCTTTACGACCAGTTGCTTAATTTGTTCAATCGTCAAACTCATAGCGAGCCTCCATTTCGTGCTTTCCATTCATCAATCAAAAAATTACGCGCCAAAATCGTCTGCGGGAACACTTTTTTTCCTTTGCGAATCAGAAAAGTGAGCGTCTGATCGAGTCCAGCAATCAGTCCGCATTCCAGTCCCTGTTCGGCACAGGCGCGGATGTGTTCGACGCCATCATAATCGCGATTGTGCTCGATATAGTCCGCCAAACAAACGACTTTCTCGAGCGTGCTCATACCGACGCGCCCCGACGTATGATAACGAATCGCATCAAGCACCGCCGAATCGGTAATTTGAAACTGGATGCGCGCCGCGGCCGCGGCGGCTGGTCCGTGCCACAGTTCAATTTCATAATGGAGCACATCTTGATCGGCTTCATATTTGCGAATCATCGTTTCCATTTTGTCGGCCGTCCAATATTTCGCATAATCATGGAGCAACGCCGCCAGTTCCGCCTTCTCGGAATCAGCGCCATGCTGACGAGCGAGTTGCATCGCCGACTGCACGACACCCATTGTATGAACCCAGCGTTTGCGTGGCAATTCTTTTTCGACCTCGCGCCGAATCAATTCAATCTTCATACAAACCATTCTCCTCTATGTACCGTCTGACCACAGCCGGCAGCCACGCGTCGCTGCTTCGGCCGGCGCGCAAGGCGGCGCGAATGTCAGTCGATGAAACCTCGCATTCATCCATCGGCACAATCTGTATTCTCTCCTGCAAAAAACCGGGCAATGCACGCACATCAAGTTCAAACCCCGGCCGTGCAAGTCCAATAAATGTAATCAACTCACTAATCCGTTCAATTTCGACCCAATGCGGCAAATATTGCACCATATCGGCGCCAATCACCCAGGCAAAACGCTTGTCCGGATATTGCGCCAGCAACTGCGTCGCCGTATCAATCGTATAACTGGTGCCGCCGCGAGCCAGTTCCAAATCGCAAACCGACATCGACGCTTCACCCTCGATTAGCAACTTCAACATCTGAAACCGATGCTCAGCGCTCGCCTGCGCAGACTGCGCTTTGTGAGGCGCTGCGGCCGCTGGCAACCACCAGATTTGCTGCGCATCCGTACCACTCAAAGCTGCCTGCGCTGCCTTAAGATGGCCAAAATGCGGCGGGTCGAACGTGCCACCCAGCACGCCTACTAGCGGAGCGCTCAAGCCAGCGCTCATCTCAGCACTCAAGCCAGCGCTCTGTTCACCACTCATTTGCGCGGCAACTCAATCGTTTTGTAATCGCGCGACTCCTTGTATAGCACAATCACGCCGCCAATCACCTGCACGAGATGCGCACCCGCACCTTGCGCCAGTTCTTCCGCGATTTCATGGCGATCTTCCATGCAATTGTTGAGCACGCTCACCTTCATCAGTTCGCGCTTTTCGATCGCCTCGACAATATGGCGAATCAGATGGTCGTTCGTACCGCCTTTGCCGACCTGAAAAATCGGCGTCAAATGATGCGCCAATGAGCGCAAGTAGCGTTTTTGTTTCCCTGTCAATGTCATCTTAATCCCTCAAATTCTCTTAAAGTCATTCCGTCACGGCCTGCCACATCACTTGCACCGGCGCCGGCATGCCTGTCCAGTATTCAAATGCACATGCTCCTTGGTAGACGAGCATCCCCAGTCCGCCGTGCGTCTTTGCCCCGCGCTCCGCCGCCAAACGCATCAGTTTGGTGACGCGCGGATTATATATTAAATCACTAATAATAATATTTTCGTCAATCCAGTTCAAATCTTGTAGCGGACATTGTTCGACATCGGGCGACATGCCGACGGATGTCGTGTTGACGAGCAGGTCGAGCGCGTGACCATGCGCTGGTAGTTGCTCTAGCGACAGCACGCCAATCGAGCAGATTTGCGAAAAATGTTGCGTCAATTCCTCAGCCCTTGCGAGCGTCCGGTTGACGAGCCAAATTTGCGCTACGCCACGTTTGGCCAAAGCATAAACAATCGCGCGAGCCGCCCCGCCTGCACCGATGACTGCCACCGTCTTGCCTGAAAGTTCGATGCCCGTCTCTTCTTCGAGCGAACGAACATAGCCGATGCCATCCGTATTATACCCGCGCAGCACGCCATTTTCATTCACGATCGTATTGACCGCACCAATCATGCGTGCACTCTCATCGAGCTCATCGAGCAACGGCAGCACCGCTTCTTTGTGGGGAATCGTCACATTGAGCCCGCGCAGACCGAACGCCCGCACACCTGCAATCGCCGCCGGCAATTGCCCGGGCGACACATGAAAAGCCGCGTAAGCACTGTTCAATCCGAGTTCAAGAAACGCACGGTTCATCATCAGCGGCGACTTGGAATGAGCGATCGGATCGCCGATGACCGCGTGCAGCACCGTTTTGCTGTTCATTTGCATCGTCCCCCGTTCAAATCATCGATTCGCGCAGCACGACGCGAATGCCTTTCGGAGCATATACCTCAAGCAGTGCGCCGACGTCGCTGTTCACCTGAATCCAGCCGAGACCGCTGATGACCACATCCTGCTTGGCTCCTTTGGCGACACGCAGCGAATGGCGCGTCCATTCTGGCAATGCAGGCAAATTCGCTTCTTCCGGCGGCGCCAACATCTTGCCTTTGTGCACCTCATATAGTTCATCCGCACGTTCCAACTTGGTGCGGTGAATGTTCACCGATTGCGCAACATAGCAAGTGAACGACTGGTGCACGCCTTTGACAAAATCGAAACGCGCCAACGCCCCGAAAAACAGCGTCTGCTGCTCGTCCAACTGAAAACTGGCGGGCTTCAGCGTATGCTCTGGCATGATGATACCGAGTTCTTGCTTGGCAATCACTTCTGTCAAGCGGAACGAGTTGACAATACCTGGCGTGTCGATGATCGATTTGCCGTCGTCGAGCGGAATGTGCACCATGTTGAGTGTCGTCCCCGGATAGCGCGAAGTCGTCAATTCCGCGTCGAGATCGCTATATTGCTTAATAATACGGTTGATGAGCGTCGATTTGCCGACATTCGTCGCGCCGACAATATACACATCGCGGCCGCCGCGCAGCTCGCCAATTCGCTCCAGCAATCGATCAAAGCCGATATTTTTGCGGGCGCTGCACAGCACCACGTCTTCGACTTTCATCCCGTGTTCCTTCAACTGCCTGCGCACCCAGTTCATAATCCGATTGCGATTGACATTTTTCGGGAGCAAGTCAATTTTATTGACGGCAATCAACACCGGATTGTTGCCGACAAAGCGGCGCAACCCCGAGATCATGCTACCTTCAAAATCGAACAAATCGACCATTTTCACGACAAGCGCTTGCTTGCTCGCAATCTGTCCGAGAATATTCGTAAAATCCGACTCATTGAGCGCCACCGTGGCCAGCTCATTGTAATGTTTGATGCGGAAACAACGCTGGCAAATGAGTGGTTCGCGGTGGAGCGCCTGCGCCGGCAAGTAACCAAGCTGCGACGCATCTTCGGTTTGCAAACGCACCCCGCAGCCGCCACACTTCTGCGCCTGTTCGGACATTTCTGGCTGTTTGCTCATCACGCGTCCTCCCTCGGAAAAATACCTTTTTTGCGCATCCTTTTGACGACCACTTTTTCGATTGAGCGATTGATGCGCGTCACCCATTTTTCCCCTTCCGGCGAGCACGGTTCGACAAGAATCGTGTACATCCCGAGCAGATTGCCGCCAAGCACATCCGTTAGCAGTTGGTCGCCGATGACGGCAGTCTCTCTCGCCTCCAAGCCAAGCAAAGCGAGCGCCTTGCGGAAGCCGCTCGAAGTCGGTTTGCGGGCGCCGTGCACGAACGGAATGTTAAGTGGCACACTAAATCCGCCAACCCGTCTGCGCGTGTTGTTGGACACAATCACTACTTGAAAACCCTCATCCTGCAACGACCGAAACCATGCCGCAACCTGTTCGTCGGCAAGCTTCTCACGCGTTTTGACGAGCGTATTGTCGAGATCGGTAATAATCCCTTTGATGCCCGCTGCGCGTAGCGCCTTCAAGTCGAGGGCGAAGATTGAGCGGACTTTCTTTTTGGGTGCAAACTTTCGTAACAAAACGTAACCCCCAACGTTCGATATTCAAAAATGATACCATTTTTAACTGAATGTCGCAAAATACCACTGTAACAATGTCTCGCCCCAAAGGTAACTGACGATTGCAGCGGGCAAAATCGCCGGAGCGAAACGCACTGCCCCGCGCCCATCCTGCGGGCTTAGACTAAATCCGACAAGCGCAAATAGCAATCCAAGCAAACTTGCAAGGAACAAGGTGAGTAGCGTCAATGAAAGACCGAGCGCCGCCGCGATGAATAAAAACAGCATGACATCACCGCCGCCAAACGCCGCCCGTGCATCATCGCGTGCCATTTTCCTGCGCGACCAATCGATCACGAAAAATACGGCATAAGTGGCAACAGCAGCAGCGGCATATTGCCACACATCGAGCCCGTCCGTCCAGACGCGAAGCCCGAGCACCAGCGCAATCGCTGGCACGACGAAGCGGAACGGAATGAGACCAAGCGCACTGTCAGCGACGAACGCCACCACGAGCGTACTGACGAACAGCAACGCCACCGCTAGTTCGGGCGTCAGTCCGTGTTGCCAAAGCATCAGCACAAATAACGAAGCGGTTAACGCCTCACCAACGGGATAGAGCGCCGAGATGCTTGTGCCGCAATGTTTGCAGCGCCCTTTTTGCATCAAGTAGCTGATCAGCGGAATCAATTGTGTTGGGCCAAGCCTAGTCTTGCACTGCGGGCAATGGGAAGGCGGGCGCACAATCGACATGCCACTCGCTAGCCGAAGCGCACAGACGTTGAGAAAACTGCCGATCAACAAGCCGAGCAGCGCCACAATCAAATAGAAAAAGACAGTCATCGTATGCGCGTCAGACGTTCGGCTCGCCAGCGAACGTGTTCAACACTTTTTTCGCAGCATCGACCGAAACGATTTGATTTTGTACCAATTCACGGAGCGACATTTCCATCGTCTGCATGCCGAGCGCCTTGCTCGTCTGCAGGACCGAGCGCAGTTGATGCGCCTTCTCTGAACGAATCAGGTTGGCGACGGCCGGCGTGTTGATGAGAATTTCAAACGCTGCCGTACGACCGCGGCCATCAATCGTCGGCAACAACCTTTGCGCGATGACGCTGATCAGCACGGACGACAGTTGAATGCGGATTTGCGCCTGAGATTCCGACGGAAACACATCAATGATGCGGTCAATCGTCTGCGGTGCGTCCGACGTATGTAGGGTAGCCAAAACTAAGTGACCGGTCTCGGCAGCGGTGATGGCGATGCTCATCGTTTCGAGATCGCGAAGTTCGCCGACCAGCACCACGTCCGGATCTTGACGCAAAGCAGCGCGCAGACCGCTCGCAAACGTCTCCGTATCGACACCGACCTGCCGCTGATTAATAATACTGCCGATATTTTGATGCACAAACTCGATTGGATCCTCGAGCGTAATGATGTGCTTTCGCATTTTGCGATTGATGAAATCAATGAGCGCCGCGAGCGTGGTCGACTTGCCGCTACCCGTCGGACCGGTAATGAGCAACAGCCCTTGCGGACGCGATATCAGGTCATTGACAATCGCCGGCAGACCAAGCGTTTCGAGGTGCGGGGCTTGTGCCGGAATAATCCGGATGGCGAGCGCCACTTGCTCACGCTGTTTGAAAATATTGATTCTGAAACGGGCGATGTTCGAGAGGTGGTAGGAAAAATCGACCTCACCATGTTGCTGCAAATGTTGGCGCAACGGTTCGTCGAGCAACTCATTGGCCATCTCCACCGCCATCTCCGCCGTAAGCGGTTGTTGGAACGCCGGCATCAATTCACCGTTGATGCGGAACATCGGACGCGACTCAGGCGTCAAGTGAATATCCGAGGCCTTATTTTGTACGGCCATCTTTAAAATGTCGAAAATTTTCAAGCGGTTCCCTCCGTTTCGTACATAAATTATCACGCCAAATCGGCAATGGTGTCAAGCAAAAAAGCCCGGCAAGCGACCAGGCTTTTGTAGATACATTAACGATTTTCTTTTGTCGACACGGTGCGCATTTTGCGGAGCACGAAGGCCTCATCGTAGGCCGCCCGCATCGCTTGCAAATTGCCGTTCATTTCTGCCGACTTGAACAAGTTCGTCAGCGTCAGCAAACGATCCAGAAACGGATCCGGCATTGCATAATCGGCCTGCTTCGCCTCAACTTCCTGCCAATCGGTGACCGCCGTCGCATCCATCACGTTTTGGTACGTGCGATATGCATTTTTCGCCGAGTAGGCCGTGTTCAAAAAGATCGGAGCACTTGTCGTTCCGCCGGACGCAATGTAACTGTCTTGCACAATCACATCTTCCGGACGCACGCCGCGCTCGCTTTTGTCTGATTGTGTGGCGCTTCTCTCTGTGACCGCCACTTTCGGAATGCCGTACACTGGTTTCACCATCGTTTGGGCAAACATCACGCTCAACTCCTATCCAACCTGCTTCTCTCTGTATGTTTCTCTCTTTGTCAATATCTTATCTGATGCAATGGCCGATGCATACCCTTTTGCAAGGGTGAAACGGTGAAAAACGAGCAGTTTTCACAAAATTGTCTAAATTAGCCACAAGACGATGACCAACAGCACGAACAGTAGCAGGACCAGCAGCATACTCGTCTGGTGCAACCGTCTGCACGGCGCAAGATTACGCTCCATCAACTTCGTCGCCCCCTATTTTTTACGATCGACAAACTCGCGATACATTTTCATCAATGCCCGCTTCTCGATGCGCGAGACGTATGAACGAGAGATCCCCATATCCTTAGCAATATCACGTTGTGTTCGCTCCTCTTCCTGCAAACCGTAGCGCGCCACGATCACCTCGCGCTCACGCTCGTCGAGCACGTCGAGAAAGCCGGCGATTTTGTCAGTGTCCATGCGCATCATAACGGTCGCTTCGACCTCGTCAGGTTCAGTACTGAGCATGTCGACCAACGTAAAATCGTTGCCCTCTTTGTCTTGCCCGAGCGACTCGAAAATCGAGACATCACGCGCCGACTTTTTGTTCGCTCGCAAATGCATGAGAATTTCATTCTCGACACAGCGCGCGGCATACGTCGCCAACTTTGTCCCTTTGTTCGCTTGAAAACTTTCGATGCCTTTGATAAGACCAATGGTGCCGATGGAAATCAAATCCTCCGTGTCATCGCGCGTCTTGTCGAACTTTTTCACCACATGTGCAACCAAGCGCAGGTTGTGCTCGACGAGTTTGTTGCGCGCCTGCAATGCGTTGTCGCCGCCCGCCGCCATTTCAGTCAAATAGCGCTCCTCTTCCGCCTCGCTCAGTGGTTGTGGAAACGCTTGATGTTTGACATACGAAACGAGCAGTGATAGTTGCTGCACGAATAGCGACAGCACAGACAGCAATCCGAACATACGGCATCCCCCCATACAAGAATTGTTATTTATTGTATGAGGGAAATTCGCTTAGGGTGCCTGTTCGAGTGGGGCGCTCAGTAAAATATCGAAGACGCGCGCTGCTAGTGGCAAGGCGAGCTGTCGGGCGTGCGGGTGTACATGTTTGACGAGGACCGCGACGGCGAACCGCTCATCGGCCGCATCATAACCAACGAACCACTGGTGCACGGCTTCCGCTTGACTTGCTCCTTGCCCGGCTTTCACCTGTGCTGTGCCGGTTTTGCCTGCTAACGTGTGCGGACTTCGCAAAAGGGCTTTCGCTGTGCCACTGCGCACCGTCTCACGCATCCATTGACGCAGGAGCGGCGCAATCCGTCTGAACTCCGCATCGGCTGGACGCAATACTTGCTCATGGAAAGTTTCCCGCACTTGCCCATTTTTATAGCGAATCTCGCGCACCGTTCGCGGCGCTTGCAACCGTCCGTTGTTCAAAATCGTCGCCACCATATTGGCCGCTTGCAGCGGACTTACTAACACGTCGCGCTGACCAATCGCCGTCTGAATCAACGCGCCTTCATCGCTCATATTCGTACGATTGGCGAAGATCATCCCAGGCTGCTCCTCTGGCAACTGGCGAAACCTCGCATCGTCCGACGAACTCCAACCGACCTGCTGCGCCAAACCGAGATACTGTGCATAGCGTTCGATGATTTGCGGCGACAATCGCTTTGCCATCTCCGCAAACGCAATGTTACAGGAAAAAGCGAACGCCTGTGCCGCGGAAATGTGCCCATGTCCCGCTCGCCGCCAGCAGACGAAGCGATATTTGCCATAGGAACCGTTGCATTGGAAGTGCGACTCCTCTCCGATCGCACGAGTGCCGACTGCCGCCGCTGCCACCGCTATTTTAAAAATCGAACCTGGTTTTGCCTCGAGCAACGCTTGGTTATGCCCGTCGCGCGAACGGCTCGCCATCACCAGCACGTCGGCCGTGCGCCGATCCAAAACGACGACCGCCCCCTCGCGCACCGCCATCTGCGCCATGGCCTGCTCGACCCGCGCCTGCAACGCACGATCGATCGTCGTCACCACACGGAGCGGATAGTGTCGCGAACTTTGGTCAATGAGGCGCAGTTCGCCATTCGGCTCAAGCCAAGTGATGCTGCGAGCGCCAACTGGAGCAATCTCACCGTCATAGCCGCGCGTCTTGCTTTCCATACTGCGCTCCAGTCCGCTGACGCCGAGTTTTGGAATCAGTGGCATATTCAAACCAGCACCCGAAGTAGCGTAAATCCGTTGAAAAAAACGAGCATTTTCACCGACCGTACCGATTAACGCTTGACCAACGGACTGTTCGGTGCGGCGAACGTAATGATTCGCTACCGCTAGACCTGGAACTTGAAGTGCGTTCAAGTGCTCTGCTTGTTGCACCGTCAATCCCTGCGGAAATGGCGCTTGCGCCCCCTGCCAGACGCGCGCTTCTGCTTTCAATCCGTCGATGAACGTGTGCCAATCACGTTTGTCGGCCTGCAAAATTTGTCGTACTCGCTCATCCGTGCGCGACATCTTTTCGCGATTAGTTGCCGTCTGCAAGTCTCGTTTATATTTTGGAAATACAACAAGCACACGCCGTTCCTCACCGCCGAGCGACTGTCCGTTGCGATCAAAAAATCGTGCACGACCATCGTCCAATTCAAAACTGACCATGCGTTGCCTGACCGACTGCTCGACGAGACTCGCGGAGGGATTCGTGCCGTCATGTCCACCGACAGTCTGCAACCAGAGAATGCGCGCCTCCCATAGCAGCAGTCCTAGCATCATAGTCAGCAGCATAAAAAACATCCGTTTGCGCATCAACAAGCCCCCGTTTTGATGAAACTCATCCAACTTTTATTTAGTATTGTCAAATTTCACACAAAAAAAGCCGCCGCACCTTTGCGACGACTTGACTGCTAATGAAATTTCAAATGCTACTAATTGGCTTCAACTAATCGGCGTTGATCGGTTCGCCCGCCATGCCTTCGACGGAAGTGGTCGGAATGACTGGCGGTTGCTTGGTTTTTTTCGCCGTCTGCTGCTTACGCACCATATCATGCGGCTTGACTGGTTGAAGGACTTTCAGTTTGATGACTTGCAGTGGATGGCGCGCGGCATCGAGCGAGTTGCCGTCCGCATCCCACAGTGCCTCCACTTGCTGGCGGAACCAAGTGCCACCCGGTCCGAAAAATTCGATGAACGCTCCAACTTTAAAATGGTTGCGTTGCTGCAAGGTGGCGATTTGCGTATCAGCGTCATAATCAAGCACCAAGCCGCAGAAATCATACTGCACCATCTTCTCTTCCGGTCCGAAAATATGATCTTCGTGCCCCGGATATTCGTAGAAAAAGCCGCTATTAACAGGACGATTGGCCGCTTTGTAAATTTCATCAAGCCATTCTTGCTTGAGTACATAGTTTTGCGGATCCGCCAAATACGAGTTAATCGCCTGTCGGTAGGCGTTGACGACGGTCGCTACGTAGTGAATACTGCGCATCCGACCCTCGATTTTGAAACTTTCGATGCCCGACTCAATCAGATCGGGAATGTGCTCAATCATGCACAAATCCTTAGCACTCATCGAAAACGGATCGTCGCCTTCGTCGAACCAAGCGCGCTCCGCCGTCACAACCTGTGATTCATGGCGATTGGTATCTGCACGGTCTGCCTCATTAACGAACAAATCGTAGCTCCAGCGGCACGACTGGCAGCAGCCACCACGATTCGAGTCACGGTCGGTGAAATGGTTCGAAAGTACGCATCTCCCCGAGTAAGACGAGCACATTGCCCCGTGGATAAAGGCTTCAATCTCAACGTCGACATGTTCCTTGATTTGTTCGATCTCTGTCATCGACACTTCGCGCGCCAAGACGACGCGGTGGATGCCTTCATTTTTCCAAAATTGCACCGCCTGCCAATTGGCAGTCGATTGTTGTGTGCTCAAATGCAGTTCGAGCTGCGGCACGACTTGCTTGGCCGTCTCGATAATTGCTGGATCAGCAACGATAATCGCGTCGACACCAGCTGCGACGATGTTGCGCAAATAGTCGGCAATCCCCTCGATATCTTCGTTGTGCGCATAGATGTTGGTGGCGACGAACACTTTGGCGCCATGTGCATGAGCGAACGCCACGCCCTCGCGCATCTCATCGAAACTGAAGTTGTCCGCGTTTGAGCGCAGACCGTACGCCTGTCCGCCGATGTAGACCGCATCCGCTCCGTACATGACGGCGAATTTCAATTTTTCCAGACTACCGCCTGGAGCGAGCAACTCCGGACGTTTCAAGCGTTTACCCGTGCGCGGCGAGAGCGCTGGTTCGGGCAATATTCGTTTTTCGGTCATCGTTTCGCACCTCCTGCCGTGCTAAATTCCAAATCGTAAGCCTATTTTAGTACACCTGTTCTTTGAAGAAAAAGCCGAACGAAAGCGGTCGATGCGGAGCTTGAAGCGCCTCGATACTTTCTAGTAACTGGTCGTCAAATTCATATTGTTCAGGGTCAGCGCAGTAGTCGTCAATGGCCCGGCGATACGCTTTAACCGCCGCTTCCATATATTCATCGCTTTGCAGCAATCCTTCGATTTTCATACTGTCAAAACCAGCATCAATCAACTCGCGCAAATTTTCGAGCATGCAAATGTCATCGGGACTCATCATATGTGTGCCGTTGACATCCTCGTATACCGGATAACGTTCGTCAGGCCGTTCACGCTCTCGCAACACAAGGCCAGACTGCAGTCCGAGCGCCTCATCGCGGCTGAGTGAACTCGCCTTCTCCACATGCTCTGCGTAGTTGCTCAACAGATCGCGCTTCGAATGGTAGATACAGGTCATGCCGTGCACCTGCACTTGCAGTTCGATGTTCAATTTTTGTTTCAAATCGATCAGTTGTTCCAAATTGAGCTCGCGGGCAGCGATCATGCGCGTCGCGCCTTTCGTCGCCCAATAATTTGCCGTTAAAAAGTTCGTCGCGGTCGTTTCTGGATTCCAGTGTAGCGGCAGCGACACACCTTGCTGCTGCATGGCCATAATCACCGCCGGGTCGCTGAAGACGATGCCGTCTACGCCTGTTCGCGCGAGTTGTGCCAAATAATCGGGCAGTTCATCAATCAACTCGTTGTGCATGATGAGATTGACGGTCACGTACAGCTTCTTGCCGAGCTCATGGGCGAGTTTGACAGCTTGTTCGGTCTGCGTCAAATCAAACGAACCAGGCAAACGCATGCCGAAGCGGTCGTCGCCAATGACGGCTGCGTCTGCGCCAGCGGCAAACAACGTTTGCAATTGTTGTGGTGAACGTGCGGTGACCAATAATTCCGGTTTGCGCATCGCCGAGTCTCCTTTGTGTTTGGCGTTCATTTATATTTTCAAACTAACGGCGAGGCCGTCGCCGATTGGTACAATCGAGGTGGTGCACTGCGGGTGTTCACAAATGAAGCGGTTGAACGCCCTGATTTTTTCAATCATTTTGCGGTGGCGCGGTTCGATCAACTGATCATCTTCGGCCGCCACCAAGCCGCGGAACAGCACGTTGTCGGTAATAATCAGTCCGCCGCTGCGCGTTTTTTCGAGCGCCTGCTCGAAAAACAGGCGGTACTGCCCTTTCGCAGCGTCGATGAAGACAACGTCGAACTCGCCCTCTAGGTGCGGCACCAGTTGCCCCGCGTCGCCCTCCAGCAACTGCACGCGCTGCTCGACCCGCGCCCGGGCAAAGTAACCGCGGGCGATGGCTGCGCGTTCGGCGGCCAGTTCGATGGTCACCAGCTGCGCCGCCGGTGCCGCCTCGCACCAGTGAAGCGCCGAGTAGCCATATGCGGTACCCAATTCAAGCATACGTTGCGCGCCGTGCATTTGCAAGAGCAGGCGAATGAACTGAGCCGCCTCTGGCTGGATGTTCGGAATACGGTCGCGCTCGCAGTGCTGCTCGAGTTCTGTCAGCAGCGGACTTCGCGGCTGCAGCAATTGTTGCAAATAAGTTTCCATCAGACTACTCCTTGCTGCGCGCGATGTTGCGCTTATGTTCGGCAAACGTTTTGGCAAACCAATGGCCCGGCGTACCGTCCTTGCGCGTCACATAGAACAGATAGTCAGTCGCAGCAGGGAAACAAGCCGCTTCCATCGCCGCTAGCCCTGGGTTAGCAATCGGTCCTGGTGGCAAGCCGTTGTTGCGATACGTGTTGTAAGCACTCTCAATCTCCAAATCCTTATACAGCAAACGACTCTTCTGAGCAGGCAGCAAATATTGTACCGTCGCATCAATTTGCAGTGGCATCCCCTTGCGCAGGCGATTGTAGATGACGCCAGACACCACCGCACGCTCTGCCGGCACGACCACCTCGCGCTCAATCAGCGAGGCAATCGTCAACATCTCATGCACATTCACACCGAGCTTGTCCAACTGTTGCTCCCAACCTGCCGGCAATTGTTTGAGTTTGTCATCCGTTTGCTGAAGCATCCGTTCAATCATTTGGCGCGCCGTCACGTCTTCGCGAAACATGTATGTATCGGGAAACAAATAACCCTCCAGCGGATACTTGAGTATCTCTATATCTGGCAATTGCTTGATCCAGTCATAAGACGAACCGCTCGTCGCCACCGCTTCTGCTTCCGCCAAAAACTGCTCGCCGCTAATCCCTTGCTGCGTTTGCAAACGATCCGCCAACTGCCGCACCGTCATCCCTTCCGGCACCGTCAGTTTAAATGACGCTACCTGCGACTTGCCACCGCCGTTTAGCAAGGCAATCAACTCGCCAGCGCTCATGCCTGGTCGCATCAGGTAATCGCCCGCTTTAAACGCCGCTCCTTCATTAAGCAGGAGCATACGATAGTAAAACAAAGTGCCGTCGCGCACCAAACCATTTGTCTCGAGCAACTCGGCGATCTGCTTCGTGCCAGCCCCTTTCGGAATCGTCACCTTGACCGCATCACCCTTTGCCGGCGGCTGCAATTGCAAAAAGAGAAATAGCGCAGTCAACAACGTGACCAACACGACACTGATCAGCAGACCATTTATGAGATTGCGAAAAAATCCTTTTTTCAATGGGGTGTCAGGTTCCGTCTGCATCGCTAGACTGCGCTCCTTTCGTGAGTTTTGCCCGTTTTGCATAAAAAAGAGCGACGCACGCGCCGCTCCCTAATGCTAGCCTTTATGGTTTGGCTGCTCTTCCGTATCTTCTTCCTCATCATCTTCTGCACACAAAGCGTAATATGTCTCCGTCACAAGTTGCCATTCCTCTTCGTTCTCCAACGGATACAACTTCAACTCGTCGTCTTCCTCAGTAAAACGGAACGGCAATACTTCCAATTCCTCTTCCTCTTCTTCGCCATCTACCTGTAACAAAATGACGTATTGATGCTCCGAGCCGTCCGGCTGTAAATACATGATGACTTCGTATTCATGTGAATGGCCGTCTTCGTCCTCGATAAAAATTCGATCGATTTCCACTTCTTCTGCCACACCGTTGTTTTGTTCTTCTTTTGCCATCTTCGTCACCCTTTCGCTTTAGAATCCATGTAAGTTTGTAACAATAAAGCCGCTGCCATTTTATCGACCACTTGTTTGCGCTTCGCCCGGCTGACATCGGCCTCAAGCAACGTGCGCGTTGCAGCGACCGTCGTCAAGCGCTCGTCCCACAGGACGACAGGCAAACCTAGTGTCCCCTTTATCCGTTCGGCATATGCAAGTGACAATTTGCCGCGCTCGCCGACCGTACCGTCCATATTTTTCGGTAAACCAAGGACAATTTCTTGTACCTCATATTCATCAATCAATTGGCGCAGAGCCTGAAAATCACGCTCATGCGAAACGCGCCGAATGACGGTTATACCTTGCGCCGTCCAACCCATCGGATCGCTGACTGCCACACCGATCGTTTTGTCGCCTAAATCGAGTCCCATCAAACGTTTCATCATCAAGACTTCGGCGACTGTTGCAAATGTTGCTTCATGTACGATTTGACGAGTTCTTCAATCAATTCGTCGCGCTCCAATTTGCGGATGAGCGTGCGAGCGTTGTTGTGGCGCGGAATGTACGCAGGGTCGCCGGAAATCAAGTAACCGACAATTTGGTTGACCGGATTGTAGCCTTTCTCCTGAAGGGCGGCATACACCGTGCGCAACACCTCTTGCGGTGATACTTGTAGTTCGTCTGTTTTTCCATTGAATTTCATCGTTTGATCCATATGGTCCATCACCGACACCTCGCTCTCTTCGTTCATCGCTCTTTATTCTATTGTACACAAAAATTAACACAAATGCACATCAGCGACGAGCGTTTGCACATGCGCCAACGCTTCAGCCAATTTTGCTGGATCTTTGCCGCCCGCTTGCGCCATGTCGGGACGACCACCACCGCCACCGCCGCAAATCGTCGCTACTTCCTTAATAATCTTGCCAGCGCGGTAACCTTTGCCGACCAAATCTTGTGAAACGGAGACAACCAAATTCACTTTTTGCTCACTGACAGCCCCAAGCACAATAATCGCCGAGCCAAGTTTTTGTTTGAGCTGATCGACCGTCGTGCGCAGCGCATCCATATCAGCTGCCGCGACTTGTGCCGCCAGCAATTTGACATCGCCAATCGTTTGCACCTGATCGGTAATTTGTCCTGCCTCGATGGCGCTCAGTTTCGCTTTGAGCGACTCATTCTCACGAGTCGCCTCTTTCAACTGCGCCTGCAGCGCTTCGACACGTTTCGGCACTTCACTCACTTTTGTCTTCAGCAAGCCCGCTGCCGAATCGAGCAAGCCTAGTTGCTCTTCCATGTATTGGAACGCTTGCTTGCCGGTGACCGCTTCGATGCGCCGAATACCGGAACCGATGCCGCTCTCGCTAACCAGTTTGAAAAGTCCGATTTGTGCCGTATTGCTGACGTGACAACCACCGCAAAGCTCGCGGCTGTAGTCGCCAACTTGAACGACGCGCACGATGTCGCCATATTTTTCACCGAACAACGCCATCGCCCCAAGCGCCCGCGCTTCATCCAGCGATTTATATGAAATATCGAGTTGCGTGCCCAGCCAAATTTGCTCGTTCACACGGCGCTCCACATCTTTTAATTCTTCGTCGGTCATGCCGCTAAAATGGGAAAAGTCGAAGCGTAAACGATCCGGCGCAACGAGTGAACCCGCCTGATTCGCATGCTCGCCAAGCACTTCTTTCAGAGCCTTATGGAGCAAGTGCGTCGCCGTGTGGTTTTTAATAATCGCTTCACGGGCCGTGCGGTCGACTTGCGCCGATACCGACTCCCCGCTACGAAGTGTGCCACGCTCGATTTTGACAAGATGCACATGCTGGCCGTGCGGCGCTTTCGTCATCCCTTGCACCACCGCATGCAGTCCGTTACCGTCACCTGCAGCGAGCGATTGAATAACACCGCCGTCACTCACTTGTCCGCCGCTTTCTGCATAAAATGGTGTGCGGTCGAGCACGATATGGCACGTCTCACCAGCCGACACTTGCTCCACTAATTCACCAGCAACAATCAGCGCTGCGACCGTCGCATGCAATTGCAACTGCTCGTAACCAGCAAATTCGCTAGCCACCGTAAGTTCGGCAAGCGCACCGCCCTGGACTTGCATGCTTTCGCCGCCTTTGTGCGAACTGCGCCCGATTTCCTGATGCGCCTTCATTTCTGCATCGAACGCCGCACGATCGACGTTCAAACCGTTCTCAAGCGCAAAGTCTTCCGTCAAATCAAACGGAAATCCGTACGTCGCATAAAGCTTAAACGCTTCGCTACCGCTAATCGAAGCGCGCCCTTCTGCTTTCGCCTGCTCAACCATCGCACCGAGGATATTCAAGCCGTCGCTCAACGTCGCGTGGAACTTCTCCTCTTCGATGCGAATGATTTTCGCAATATATTCCTGCTTGTTCAGCACATCTGGATAATAGTCGTTCATCGCCTCGCCAACCGTCGTCGTCAATTTATAAAGGAACGGTTGATGAATACCGAGCACCTTGCCATAGCGCACAGCACGGCGCAGCAAGCGGCGAATGATGTAACCACGGCCATCGTTGGAAGGCGTCACGCCATCGCACACCGAGAATGCAACGGTACGAATATGATCGGCAATGACCTTAAGCGCAACGTCGGTTTCTGGCTTCACATGGTACTGCACGCCCGCCATGCCGCACGTTTCCTGAATGACCGGCTGAAACAGATCGGTATCAAAATTGGAGTCTACGTCCTGTAAAATCGAAGCGAAACGCTCAAGCCCGGCGCCAGTGTCGATGTTTTTGTTTGGTAGCGGCGTGTATGTACCGTCAGGGTTATGATTAAATTGCGAGAATACGAGATTCCATACTTCGAGAAAGCGCTCGTTCTCGCCGCCCGGCCAACATTCTGGATCGTTCAAGTCACCGTATTTGTCGCCACGGTCATAAAAAATTTCCGTACAAGGTCCGCACGGCCCTTCGCCGATGTCCCAGAAGTTGTCTTGCAATTTATAGATGCGCTCGGCAGGAATGCCGATCTTCTCGTTCCAAAATTGGAACGCTTCCTCATCTTCCGGGTAGACAGTAACCGACAGACGCAGCGGGTCGAAGCCTATCCAACGCTTGTCCGTCAAAAATTCCCACGCCCAAGTGATCGCTTCTTCCTTGAAGTAATCGCCGATGGAGAAGTTGCCGAGCATTTCAAAAAACGTATGGTGACGGCGCGTTTTGCCGACATTTTCGATATCGTTTGTACGGATACACTTTTGCGAGTTGGCGATGCGCGGATTGTCCGGCACCTCGCGTCCGTCAAAATACGATTTCAACGGCGCCATACCAGCGTTAATCCACAACAACGACGGATCGTTGTGCGGTACGAGCGAGGCGCTCGGTTCGATTTTATGACCTTTTTCGGCAAAAAAATCGAGCCATTTACGACGAATTTCACTTGCTTTCACACGTATTCCCCCCAAAGTCGATGAAACAAAAAATGCCCCGATTAGCGGGGACATCTAAGCTCAAAACCGCGCTAGATAAGCCATTTTTTTACTCATAAAATTATAAACTTTGACGGTAATACTGTCAATCAATCGCCGCTTCGCGAGACTCGCGCGCTTCACGAGACTCTCGGATATGCTTGTAAATGACGCGGATGACGGCGAGCAGTGGCACGACGAGAATGAGCCCGAGTATGCCGGCCAATTCACCGCCGATGATGAGCGAGAGCATGATGATGAGCGGATGGAGATGCAGGCTTTTACCGATGATGTTGGGACCGATGACGTTGCCTTCGAGAATTTGGCAAATGAGGTTGATGGCCAGCACGAACAGCACCATTTTCCACGAGATGGTGGCGGCGATGAATAATGCGGGAGCGGCGGCGAGCAACGGACCTAGATAAGGGATGATGTTGAAGACAGCGACGATGCCTGCGAGTAGCAGCGGGTACGGCATGCCGACGAGCCAATAGCCGAGGTAGGCAAGCACGCCGATGATCACGCAGACGATGAGCTGGCCGCGCACGTATTTGCCGAGCGTGTCGTCGATGTTGCGGAGCAGGCGGATGGTCGTTTTGCGCCGTTTGGCGGGAACGAAGGCGAGCGCTGATTTTTCGATGATGTCGATGTCTTTCAACATGTAGAAGACGAGAAACGGGATGAGGAAAGCGACGAATACGTACTCGAGCGTGTGCGAGATCATGCCGACCGAGTCGCGTGTGCGAACAGCGATAGAGGCTTCCATTTTGGTGATAGCCGCTTCGATACCCTCGCGGATGCTGCCGAGCATGAACGGTTCGGAGTTGAGGCCGTCGAGCGAGTTTTGCACGAACGTTTTGAATTGCGGTGCGTGCTCGCGCAGTTCGTCAAGTTGTTCGAGTACGACCGGCGTGACGGCCCTGACAGCCAGCACGAGCAGTGCAACAAAGGTGGCGAACAGCAAAATAATCGCCAATGAGCGCGGCACTTTACGCGCCTGCAGACGATCAACGAGCGGATGGAGCAAGTAGCTGATGATCATCGCAAGGAAAAATGGCATGAGAGCGAGTTTTAGAAAGTCGAACAAGCCTGCGAACAGCGGCCGTATCAGCCAGAGCAGATTGATGAGGATGAGCGAAAGTAGCGCGTAGATGATGATGCGCCATTTCATTTGGGACAGCAGGTTCAAGTCGGTCACGTCCTCTGCGCGTTTCTTCGTATTGTGCCGCGACGGTCGTAAATGTATGCAAACAAAAATGTGTGCAAACAAGGAAAAAGCCCTCGAGCGAGTGGTTCGCCAAGGGCTTGTAAAGGATTGTTTGGATATGAATTATCTGTTGCCTGCAGTGACTGGATTTTTCGACTCGTCATCGAAAAAAATGTCGTCCAATGAACTGAGTGAACCGTCTTCTTCGACTTGATAGACCGACATTTTGTTGCCGACAATCGTTAATTCGATGAAGCATCCCCAGCAGTAAAATTGATGCGAACCAATTTTACCGATGTCTTTTGAATTGCAATTTGGACATTTCAACACTTGTGTCAACTCCTTCGCTGAAAAGTATTGGTTTTCTCTTCTCTACTCTTCTCTCTAGCAAAACATTGTGAAAAAAGTTACAACTCTCAACTATTTAATACGCAGACGATGATAAATAGTTTCAATTTTTTTTACAATTTTTAAAATTTCTTTTTCTGTCGTATCATAGGCCATACTGAAACGTACTGCCGAGGCCTGCACAGACTCCGGCAAGCTCATCGCGCGCAGCACGTGTGACGGTTCGAGCGAACCGGCGCTGCAGGCGGAGCCGCTCGAGGCTGCTATGCCTTCGAGATCAAGGTTCATCAGCATCGTTTCCGCGCGGATACCAGGAAAACTGATGTTGACGATGTGCGGCAGATGATGCTGTGGGTGGCCGTTGACGACGAACGAATCGCTACCCATTGATTCTATCAGTCTATCAATCAGCAACTTTCGCAGCGAAGCCAACCAAGTGTGCTTACGTGTGGTCTGCTCACAAGCAAGCTCCATTGCGGTTGCGAAACCGACAATCGACGCAACATTTTCGGTACCTGCTCTGCGCTTACGTTCTTGTGATCCGCCGAACAGTTGCGATTGGAGTTGCGTACCACGGCGCACGTACAATGCTCCGATTCCTTTGGGACCGCGAATCTTGTGAGCGGATAAGCTCATCAGATCGACTGGCAGTCGACTAAGCAGTAATTCGGCGTTACCCGGCGCTTGCACAGCATCGACATGAAACGGGATGCCATGTTCTCGTGCGAGCGTGCCAATCTCTTCAATCGGTTGTAGCGTACCGACTTCGTTGTTGCCGTACATGATTGAAATGAGCGCGGTCTGCTCACGGATTGCTGCCCGAACATCTTCGGGTTTGACCATTCCCTGCTCGTTAACCGGCAGATAGGTCACTTCGCAACCGAGTCGTTCAAGTTCCCGGCATACATGAAGCACCGCATGATGTTCGACAGTGGACGTGATCACGTGTTTGCCAAGCGAATCCGTGACTGTTCCGCGAATCGCCAAATTGTTGCTCTCGGTGCCGCCACTCGTGAACACCAATTCGTCTGCTGCGCAAGACAGCAAACCGGCGATGCGGGTGCGCGACGCATCAATCGCTTGACGCGCCTTTTGGCCAAAGCGGTGAATGCTTGAGGGATTGCCATACATTTCAATGAAATACGGCTGCATCGCCTGCAAAACATCAGGATGAACGGGTGTCGTCGCTGCATGATCGATGTAGATAAATTCGTTCTCCATGTTTCACCTTCGAGTCTTGCTAAATATAGAACATGTAATTATCATGTTGGCCTTCATCTTTGAATAAAATCATGTCTTGCAACGTGGTCGTATCGATCACATCGGCGATGCTGTCTCGGATTCGAAGCCAGAGCGCTCGTTTGGCGGGATCGTCCTCTTCGGTAAAATCGACTGGACTGATCGGACCTTCCAATACGCGAATGACTTCGCCAGTGGTAATCTCTTCCGCACTACGCGCTAAAGTATAACCACCGTATGCCCCTCTTATACTTTTGACGAGCCCTGAATTTCTGAGCGGCGCCATCAGTTGTTCGAGATAGTGCTCGGAAAGCTGATGCTTTTCTGCGATACTCTTGAGGGAGACGGGACCGACGCCTGTCCGGCGTGCGAGTTCCATCATGATCGTGAGACCGTAGCGACCTTTGGTCGAGATTTTCAACGAAACGCACCTCATTCAAAATTTAGCAATTGACACCTCATTTATGTTAACATAAAAATAACAATTTGGGGATACATTTTTCATGATTTTCAGAAAATTTTTTTGATTTCTGCTAAAAAGTTCGAAAAAAAGTCGAAAAAAATGAAACAAATCGTCACAAAGTGAGGGCATATTATGGCTTCATCGCAAAATCTTATCGAAAACAGCCAAACTTTCATGAAACAAAGAGTCGTCATCGGCATGTCGGGCGGTGTCGATTCATCGGTCGCGGCTTGGTTGCTCAAAGAGCAAGGTTATGAAGTGATCGGCATTTTCATGAAAAACTGGGATGATACCGACGAGTTCGGCGTCTGCACGGCTGAACAGGATGCGGAGGATGTGCGCCGTGTCTGTGCGCAAATCGATATCCCGTTTTACGCGGTCAATTTTGAACGGCAATATTATGATAAGGTGTTCGCTTATTTCCTCGAAGAATATCGCAGCGGACAGACGCCGAATCCAGATGTGATGTGTAATCGCGAAATTAAATTCGGCGAGTTTTTGCAGGCAGCGCTCGATCTCGGGGCGGATTATTTGGCAACAGGACATTATGCGGCACTGCGTGAGGTTGAGGGTCGCTATGAGTTACTGCGGGCGGCGGATAGCAAGAAAGATCAGACGTATTTTTTGCATGCACTCGATCAGCGTCAGTTGGCGCGGGCGATGTTCCCGCTCGGTCATTTGACGAAACCGCAAGTGCGCGAGTTGGCGCACCAGTTGGGACTGGCGACGGCTGCTAAAAAAGATAGCACCGGTGTCTGTTTTATCGGCGAGCGAAATTTCAAGGAATTTTTGAGCGGCTATTTGCCAGCGCAACGGGGTGAAATGCGTTCGGTGGATGGCGATTTGAAAGGGTATCACGATGGCTTGATGTACTACACCCTCGGACAGCGCCAAGGGCTTGGCATCGGCGGCTCGGGTACGGGTGAGCCGTGGTTCGTGGTGGACAAAGATTTGCCGAGCAATACGCTAATTGTCGCGCAAGGCGAGCATCATCCGCGACTCTACTCGTATGGCTTGTTCGTTCATGATTTGCATTGGATTGGCGGCGAACCAACGGCACTCACTGCGCCGGATGTAACGTTTCGCTGCACGGCGAAGTTCCGCTACCGCCAGCCCGATCAGGATGTGACGGTGTACCGTTTGGGCGCCGATGGATATGGGATTGCTTTTCACCAGCCGCAACGTTCGATTACGCCAGGTCAGTCGGTCGTGCTTTATGACGGTGACGTTTGCCTCGGCGGCGGGATTATTGAAGAAGCGATCAAAGACAAGCGCGACTCACGCATACCAGCCCATTTTTTTGCGATAAATGAGTAGGATGCTGGTGACGATGAGCAGGATGGCGAAGGCGATGGCGCTTGCTAAAAAGTTGCCTTCTGCAAGACGTGAGCCGATGAAATTGTAAATGATGGTGCCGGGAATGGCGCCGATGAGTGTGGCCATGAAAAAGGCACGAAAACGAATGCGCGATACGCCGGATGCATAGCTGACGAGGTCAAACGGCACGAACGGCAGTAAGCGCACGAATAGTACGTAGATGAAGCCGCGGCTTGCCATTTGCTCTTCGAGCTTTTCGAGCAGGCCGCGGTCTGTTTTTGGGCGCAGGCCTTTGCCGAATTTGCGGGCGATCCAAAATGAGATGGTAGCCCCGCCGACGCAACCGAGCAAGGTTAAAACAGAGCCGACTACGGTGCCGAACGCCAATCCGCCCGAGAGCGAAAGGATCGTCACTGGGAAGAGAATAAGTGGACGCAACGTGTAGACTGTTACGAACACAAAGGGTGCAATCCAACCGAAGCTGAGAATCCAGGTGCGGATGTCTTGCGGTTGCAGGTCAAGGTAGCCGTAGTTGAACCAAATGAAGAAGCCGACGACAAGCACGATCATCGATATTTTGAAAATCGTTTTTTTATTCACAGGATGCCTCCTAGTAATTGCGCAGGTGGCGCGGTACGACGAACTCGATTTGACCGCTCAGTTGTTCGTTGACGCGGGCGATTTCGTCGGCCACTGCACGCGACTTGGGCGCAGCGATGCAGTACTGAATGGCTTGCACGATGTTGTACTTTGCTTCAGGCCAGCCGATGCGTTCGAACGCTGTGTAGGCAGCCGTTGCTTGAAGCATTGCCTGCGGGTCAGCGAGGCCGATGTCTTCGGCGCTCGCCACGACGAG
>CANHCR010000036.1 GCA_947459205.1 Caryophanales bacterium
CTTTGAAAATTAGTTACGAATTTATTGCAAGACAAATGCTCGGATGAATGGGCCTGGTGATTGATTTTTACGGGTTTTCCGTCAAATAGTTATGCATTTAGACTGATAAGCTCATGCGTATCATAAGTAAAGCATAAAAATTCAAGCAAATTTCGTATGCCACATAGAAATTAGCGTACAAATAGCGTCTGATTCGCGTATAAATTGTATTTTACAAATCAGATGATAGGTGTGTTTCTGTGAATCCAAATGAAATCGTGAGACGAGTCACTTCTAACTTTGATGGTGTTGTGGTGAAATCCAGTCGGGGTGTAACTTCATTCTTTTATAATCCGGAACAACTATTCCCTCACGGCGTATACTTTTGTACAATAAAAGAAAAAGATGGGGCGAATAATCAATCATCAAATTTGGCGAGAGATGGCATTTATAGATTTAGCATCGGTTTGCCCAAAGAAAAATATGTAGAACTTTTTGGCAGTGTGCCGAAACGACCTGAAAAGGGTGGTTACGTAAATACGGGTGATGATTTTACAGAGACCAATTTGTTGATGCCTCATCCAATCTATGCTTATTGAATATTTTGATGAGATCTACCCGCTAATTCAGTTAGCGCATCGTATAGCAGTGCAAGGCTATCAGAAGAAGAACTGAAGGAGTGTTGGTGATGAACCATCATGAATTTGAGGAACTGATCCATAATATCGATTTATATGAACAGGTGAAGCAACAAAATTTTGATGCGATTACTGTTGATGAAATTGATCAGATGAAAGAGTGGTCGCAAGATATTGAAAGAGTGCGGATCTCAGGTCTTCGGCAATCAACGTTTGAGTATTTTGTAAAGACACAAGCACATAAATTTAAAGCGATTTTATTCTGGAAAAATAAATTGGTTGAAGATTGGTCGTTGCTTTCCACTTTGCCCGATGTAGAATTTATCGGATTTCTTCATAATGAACGGATTACGAAATGTTGGGATATGACCGAGAACCATCGGCTCAAAGGGTTATCGATTGAGGACTTCACACGCCTCCGTTCGCTGGATGGGATCCAGCATGCACCCTGCCTGGAACGTTTATTATTTGGTAATTCAGTCTGGCCTACTTCAGTGCTTGATGATATTCAAGTGATAGCAAACACAAATTTGAAACAGTTCTCATTTCGCGGGAAAAAGATGATGGAGTTGGATTTGGAGATTTTCAGAATGATGCCGAATCTCGAAAGACTTGATTTTCCAACGAACTTACTGACTACAGAAGAGATCGCATGGTTAAAAGCAAAAATCCCTCATCTCGAGGGCTATTCGATTCGGCCATATTTGAAATTTAATAGTCAGGAAGGCATGGATGATATTCTGATATGCGGTAAGCGTAAGCCCTCGCTACATTCAACCCGCGACATGGACCGTATTCAAAAGTATGAGGCTGCGTTCTGGCAATTCGTCGAGCGCTATCAAAATCAGGATTGAATATCTTTATAAATAGAGAGTCGAGGTGATTTCTATGTTCGCGACGGAATCCCAAATCCATCGCTATATTTTACATATGGTGTTTGAATATGCTGAACGGCATAAGATTCGTCCTTTAGATGCATGGAAGAAATTTGAACAGAACGGTGTTCTATGGTTTTTGACGGAACACTATGATATTCAGCACACCTTGAGCATGGATCAGACAATTGAAAATATTGACTCGTTCATCTCTATGAACGGGAGTTGAGTTGAGATTATGTTGTTGTATCATGGTTCTAATGCAGTGATTAAACAGGTTGATTTAACTTTAAGCAGAGCCTATAAAGATTTTGGACGAGGATTTTACTGTACGAATGTGAAATGTCAGGCGGAAGCAACGGCAAGAAGAATCTCGAGGTTATATGGTGGACAACCATTTGTTTCTGTTTATGAGCTGGATGAAGCCGTATTTTCCACTCCTTCAACGGATTGGGCACAATTCGTGATAAATAATCGAAAAAACAAATCGATGGTCGATGCTGGAGTGCATTCTAATCATGACAACCGTTTTGATCTCGTTGTTGGGCCTGGTGCAGATGATGAAATGTACGCACAGTTTCAATTACTACAAGATGGAATCATCGACTTGCAAGTACTTGCAACCAAATTGCAATACATGAAACATTCCAATCAATATTCATTTCATTCTACGCAGGCTCTTACCTATCTTACTTTCGTGGAGGGATACTGATGTCTCAAATCCAACGATTCCTGATTGAGAGAGTCACATTCGAATTGATCGAAATGTATATGCAAAAGAACAATCTTGAGTTCGAAGATGCGGCCTTATCAGTCTTGGAGTCAAAGACTCATATGAAATTAATGGATCCCGAAACGGGACTTTACACGGATAGTTCTGCATCTATTTTTGAACTGCTTGAATCCGAAATGAAACACGGGAAAATGATACAAATGGAACAGTGACATTTTGATGCATGACGGCTTGAACGAAGGTTCAGGTCGTTTTTAATTAGATCGGAATCATGCATTTGGAGTGTGAAGTATATAAACTTTTTTTATGTGAATGTGGACTTGAGGTGATTTACTTTGCCTCAAGATTTTTGCTTAATCAATGGTCTGAGTTCAATTGATGCATATATTACAAGCATTTAATCAAGAATTTGAAGTTTTGGATATTTAGCGAATAGTTTTTGTGCCAATGAAGAATATGGAACAAATAAATGAATGGTGAAAACGTTATGTAGTATGTAGCATGTTGTGATAGCCGTTGATGCCATTCAAGTGTACAATATTAGCAAATGAGATGAGTCGACTGAGACAGGTGGTAATCGAATGAGATTAATTTCCAAGTGCTTCGTTTGGTTTTTTTGTCTGACGTTGGTTTTAGGTCTTGCGCCGGCATCGTTTGCACAGACAAAAGCACAATCAGAAACGTCTGTAGAGAATCAAGTGATGTCATTGGCAGGCGAGTGGGAATTTTATTGGGAACAGTTACTTGAACCTGATGATTTTCGCTCGGGCAGTGCACCGACACCAGATACGATTCGGGTGCCGTCTTCATGGAGAGGTCAGACGTTAGGGGATCAGACCAATGGCGGACAGCCTTTGCCTGCACACGGCTATGCGACCTATCGAAAGTTGCTGAACGTTTCGCCGCAACAAGTGGGCGTGAATTCTGCGTTATTTTTTCGCTATGTGGATTCCGCATTTCGCATTTGGGTTGACGGCGTAGAATTAGATGGCTCTGGCCGTGTAGGGACAAGACAATCTACGGAAGAGCCTAATTTGGAGATGCAGCTCGTTTATTTTACGCCACGCACGCAAACTGTTGAGATTGTCGTGCAAGTATCAAATTACTCGTTTCGTGAGGGCGGTATTGTTGGCGTTGCGAAGTGGGGCGAAGCGAGCGCCATGACAGTCAATGTGTTTAAATACACTGCGCTGCAAGATGTGTTTTTTATCAGTTGCTTTCTTTTGCTGAGTCTCTATCATCTGATTGTCTACTTTTCGCGTCGCAATGAACCGGCCTTCCTGTGGCTGGGACTGCTGACACTCTTCATGGGACTACGGGGATTGTTGCTGAGCGAGTATTTGGCAAAATTAATCTTTCCTTGGCTGGAGTGGGCGCACATCATTCGAATCGAATATATCGTGGAAGCATTGGCGATTATTAGTTTGGTGATGTTCTTCCAAGTCATGTACCCGAAAGACACGCATCGTTTGCCGCTATGGATTACGTTTGTTTACTCGGCCTTGCTATTTATCTACATCAGCGTGACTCCGACAGAGCAGTTTACTTCCACGTTGCTTTATCACTGGATGATGTTTCTGATGATATTGGTTTACTATCTCTTTTATCTTGGAATCGTCGTCATAATCCGACGTCGGGAAGGAGCGGCGCTCAATGCGATCGGCTTGTTGCTGATTGCGGCCTCGATTGTGAATGATGTTCTGTATTATAATGGCACAATTGACAGTTTGCCGCTCAGTTCGCTTACTTTTCTCACCTTCTTTTTCTTGCAGGCCATCAACATCGCGTTCAAATATTCTAATTTGTTCCGTAACAATTTACGTTTGACGACTGAATTGGAGGGAATCGTTGCCGAGAGGACGGAGGAATTGCGTTTATCGAATGAGCAGTTGATTGATTTTGATAAGCAGCGGACACAATTGCTCGAAAATATCGCGCACGACCTAGGATCGCCACTTGCCGGGATGAACACGTATTTGTATGTGTTGCGCGGCGGAGTTGTTAAGCCGGAGCAGCAGGGGCGAATTTTCAAACAGATGCAGATGAATGTGAACAACATGAATAGACAGGTGGAAGATTTGTATGATCTGACTGGGGTTGAGCGTAATGCCCGGGTGTTGCCGTTGGAGACGATGAGTGTCATGGCGGTACGCGAGGCGATTGCCGCATTGTTAGAAGAAAAAGTGGAATGGGAGCAGATTAAGGTCACATGGAAGTCGGCCGGGTCGGCGGTGGATGAGCAAACGGCGTATGTAGAAGTAAATTTGCATGCCATAATCAGAGTGGTGCAAAATTACCTCGACAATGCCATCAAATTTAGTTCCGAGGAGCCGTGCCCGATTGAAGTGGAATTGGCGATGGATGAGCGACAAATGGTGTTCAGCTTGACGGATTTCGGTAAGGGTATCGCTGCGGAAGAAGTGCAGCGTGTGTTCGAGAGGTTTTTCAAAGGAGAAGGGAACCGTAAAGGAATTGGGCTTGGGTTGGCGATTGCTAAGGAGATTGTCGAAAGTCAGGGTGGCGCCGTCGGGGTGCAAAGTCAACTGGGCAAGGGCAGTACGTTTACATTCCATTTGCCTTTGATGGAGTGATGACGAATTGCTGCAGGGCCAGTTGCGCCTCTTTGCGATTGGCAACGTGGCAACTCAGGGTGACGTTCAGTGCAATGGCACTGAAGAACATATGTGTCCAAAAATGTGAGGTCACCTCACTATTCATGCGGACCGGGATATGTAATCATTGAGATTGGAAGAATGTGTTCTGCTTGTATGATTATTTTCTGAAGGGGCGATTGTTTTGAGAAACAGTGTAAGGGAATTGCAAGCGAAATGGTTGCCGCTGCTGCTCGCGTTTGCGATGTTGCTGAGCGGACTGGCACCTACGATTAACACGAATGGGAGTTTGGGAGTGACCGAAGGGGTGGTACAAGCCGCACCTGCACCTTCAACACCGACGGTCAACATCGGCGATTACATCCAATTTGGCAAGTACAACAATGCGCCGATTTTGTGGCGCGTGATTCACAAAAATCCGACCACCGGCGAGCCGATTTTGTTGGCGGACCGGATTTTGACGCTGAAGGCGTTTGATGCGAAGGGGAATTATCACTCAGGGGATACGGAACGGGTAATTTACGGCAGTAATTATTACCCTGATTCGAACATTCGCCAATGGTTGAACAGCACGAGTGCGAACAGCGGCAGCAACCTGATTGATTGGCTCCAGAATGAGCCGACCAAGGACAATCTGTTCGGTGCCAACAATGCGTACCACACGGAGAAGGGCTTCTTGGCGCATGGCAATTTTACGGTGAATGAGCGAGCGTTGATTAAACCGTACACGCACAAAGTGATATTGCATCAAGCCGACCAAGCGAAGAAGGATGGCGGTACGACTCATCATGCTTATACCGCCTTATATGATCTGATCGTACAAAATTACGACACGACCGCCTATTATAAAAACGTCACGGACAGTGTGTTTTTATTGTCTGTAAAGCAACTTAAAGAGTGGGTATATGACAATAGCGCAACTCTCGGCGCCGATTATCAAATCGCCCAACCGACAGCACAGGCTGTGACGCAGAGTTACCACAAGGACCCGCAAAATTTGAATAGCAACATTAGTTGGTTTTATTATTTAAACACCCCGATTACTTTCGGACCGCACCGCGTGCGACACGTCGCTAAGGATGGTAGCGTATCGGATAGAATGGCGTACGATGATTACACCGGTGTGCGACCGGCTCTGCAACTGAACTTAAATCCCGCCACCCTTACATCCGGTTCTGGGGCTAGTAGTACACCGTACATTTTTGAATTTCAAGATACGGCACCTACCGACATTACGCTCAGTAAGTCGACGCTTAGAGACGACGTTACACCGGGCAGTTGGGTTGGTGACTTAGGTAGTTCAGGTGATCCGTTAGCCGGTGATACAGCGACTTACACGTTAGTGAATGGTCAGGGTGATGCGGATAACGATAAATTTTCAATTAGCGGTACAAAGTTACTGACTGGCGCAGTGTTTGACTCATCTGTCAAAAACACGGCGAACATCCGAGTCCGCGTGACCGACTCAAACAACAACACGTTTGAAAAAGCGTTAGTTCTGTCCGTTGCTGATATTTTGCAGTATGTGAGAGCCAGCGGAACGAGCAAAACGACGTTCGCGGCGGCCGGCACGGCGATTGACAGCGGATTGACGATTGTCACAAATTTGAGCGGCATCACTTCTTCGACGAGTATCAGTGGTGCGACGGTGCTGGTTGAAAACCCGAAAACGGGCGACTCGTTAAGTTATACTGGATCGTTGCCAAGTGGTGTGACGGCAAGCGCATATAACGGCACGACCGGTTTGTTACGCTTCAATGGTTCGACTACGCCGGCGAACTGGCAGACGCTTTTACGAACGGTTAAATTTACGACGTCATCTGTGGAAAATGAATCCCGTGCCATCAAATTTACGATTGGCAGTGCTCTACCGCTGCTGCAGACCGATTTTTCGACGAACTATTATGAAGTGGTGAATACGAAAACCGGCTGGAACGCAGCGAAAACGGCAGCTGAAGCACGTAAGGCGGCGAACGTTATCAATGGCTATTTGGCGACGACGCAGACGCAGGCGCAGTATGACTTCTTGCGCAAGCAATTTAGCGTCGACGGTTGGCTTGGCGGCAGTGACGAGTTCGCGACCATCAACGCCGCGACCGGCAAAACGACGACGACCGGTTTTGCCAATCAAACGGCATCGGAAGGCAAGTTCTTCTGGGTAACGGGGCCGGCGAGTGAGCGCGTACAATTTTCGCAAGGGAACAGCCCGAACAACACGGTGTTGCCTGGGTTCTACGCGAAGTGGAACACTGCGGTCAGCGATCCGAATAACAGTGGTGGCGAACATTATATTGAATCGATGTCGAACGGCATGCAGGATCGTAAGGAGAACGACTGGACGTTTGTCGGTGACTACACGACGCCGAACTATTTCGTAGAGTATAGTGGTGGTACGATTTCACTGACAGCTTCGATATTGTTGGACAAAATGCATCCCGTTACATTCCAGACAAATGGTGGCAGTGCGGTTGCAGACCAGTTGGTCAATCATAACACGCTTGCAGAGGCGCCGATTTCACCTACTCGTGAAGGTTACTCATTCTTAGGTTGGTATGCAAATTCAGATTTTTCGGGCGGACCATTTGTGTTCACCACGCCAATCACTTCGGCAACCACTCTATATGCAAAATGGAACACGATTCCTGTGGGCCTACATTTGCAAACAAAGTCAATCAACATCGGAGATTACATTCGGTTTGGCAAATATAATAACATGCCGATTTTGTGGCGCGTCATTCACGTGGATGCGACGACCGGCAATCCGATTTTGCTCGCAAACACAATATTGATGAGTAAGGCGTTTGATGCAAGAGGGAGTTACCATACGGGGAACGATAACCGTACGAGTTTCGGAAGTAACTACTACGCAGACTCGAACATCCGTCAATGGTTGAACAGTAGCAGCGCGAACACAGGCACTGATTCGATTGACTGGATTCAGAACGACCCGATTGCGACCAATTCAGCGAAAGGATGGAATCCATATAATACCGAAAAAGGGTTTTTAGCCCCCGGCAATTTTACAGTGAACGAGCGCGGACTCATTATTCCGTACACGCACAAAGTGTTATTGTCATCATTTGACGAAGCCAAAAAAGACGGAGGGACAGAGAACTACGTAAGAGATGCAACAGGTGCGATTGCCGTAAATAACTATGACTCTACGGCCTTTTATCAATACGTCACTGACAACGTATTTCATCTGTCGGTTAAGCAATTGAAGGAGTGGGTGGTCGATAACAATGCGATACTTGGCGCAAATTACCACATCGCAATGCATGGGCCAAGTCAATGGTATTGGCTTAACACCCCGAATCCGTCGGAATCTAAATCTGTTCTGACTGTGCAGTCGAGCGGGACTCTCGCATCCTACGATGCATATAATGATTTTATCGGTATTCGTCCGGCTTTGCAATTGAACATGGCTGCCGCTCCGTTCACATCCGGTAGCGGAACTTCTAACAATCCGCTCGTTGTCGGTGAAACACCGCCTCCTGTCACGATTGCTGAAAATGCCGGGGCGGGCACTGTAATCGGGACATTGCATGCGGTGGACGCAGATTCGGACGAGTCGTTTACTTATGTACTGGTTGATGGAGTGGGTTCCACTGATAATGCGAGTTTTACAATCGATGGAAATAAGTTGAAGACGGCAGTAAGTTTTGATCATGAAACCAAATCGAGTGCTTCCATCCGCGTTCGCGTATCGGACAGCGCCGGCACAACATATGAGAAGTCTTTGACTCTCTCCATTACGAACGTAAATGAAGCGCCGACTAATGTTTCATTGTCACCGGACTCGATTGCCGAAGTCATCAATGGGCTCGTGGTTTTTTATCAAACCGTCGGTACGCTCAGTGCGAGCGATCCAGATGCGGGTGATACATTTACTTATTCATTAGTCGGTGGAGAAGGTTCGACGAACAATGCTTCCTTCATGATTAACAATAACGGCACACCACACATTGGCACGACTTCCACTTTTGATTACGAGACCAAGTCGAGCTATTCGATTCGTGTCCGCGTGACCGATAAACTCGGCTTGACGTTTGAGAAAGTTCTGACCGTCTATGTGACGGATGTGCCTGAGGGAGCGACGAATCAGGCGCCAACAAACATTACCTTGAGCGCCAGTTCCATTGCCGAAAATGTGGGTGCAAATGCGGTCGTCGGCACGCTCAGTTCGACCGATCCGAATGCAGGCGATTCGGCGACGTTCACGCTGGTGAGCGGTGCTGGTTCGACTGACAACGCTGCGTTCAACATCAGCGGGTCAAACCTGCGGGCGAATGCAAGTTTTGATTTTGAGACGAAAACTTCGTACAGCGTGCGCGTGCGCGTGACGGACAGCGGCGGGTTGACGTTTGAAAAGACGTTCGCAATCAGTGTGACGGATGTTGATGACACAGCGCCGTCTGCACCGAGTGGCCTTAATTCATCGAACGTAACCGCAACGTCTGCAAGCATTTCGTGGTCCGCTGCGACGGACAACGTCGGCGTGACCAAATATGAAGTGTACAACGGCATAGCGCTTGTCGGTACGACGACAGGCGCGACGACGTTCAACTTGACGGGGCTTGTCTCAGGCTCGACGAACAGCATCACCGTGGTCGCGGTTGACGCGGCGAACAACAAGTCGGCGGCGAGCGCGGCGCTGACAGTCATGCTTCTTGATGTGATTGCTCCGAGCATACCGAGCGGACTCGCTTCGTCGAACGTGACGCAAAGCGGGTTCACGGTGACGTGGACGGCCTCGACGGATAACCGTGCGGTGCGTAGCTACAACGTTTACCGCAACGGTGCGTATGTGGCGAACGTTTCGACGAACAGTTACAAATTCAATGGCTTAACGGCGTTGACGCTTCATAGCATCCGCGTGCTGGCCATCGATGCTGCCGGCAATCGCTCGGCACAATCGGCCGTGCTTGCCGTGACGACGAGCGCTCCGGCGGACGTGACCGTACCGAGCACGCCGGGTGGCTTGACTGCGACCAGCGTATTGAGCAACCGCATCCTGTTGACCTGGACGCCTTCGACCGACAATGTCGGCGTGACAGGTTACAACGTCTATGTTAACAATGTGTATCTGAAAACGGTGACCGCGGCACAAACGGATTTGACCGGGTTGACGCCACTCACCTCATACTCAATTCAAGTGCAGGCGCTCGACGCGGCGAAAAACCGTTCAGCCCGCAGTACGGCATTGTCGGTGACGACGGGTGCGCCGCCGGATACCACGGCACCAACGGTACCGTCCAATCTGACTTTAAGTAACTTGACTGGTACGAGCGTCAATTTGAGATGGGACGGCTCGACGGATAACGTCGGCGTGACGGGCTACAACGTGTATGTGAATGGTGTGTACAAAAGAACGTCCACGACGTCTGCGACAACGATTACGAACTTGTCGAGCATGACGACCTATGCAATTACGGTGTTGGCGTTCGATGCGGCGAGCAACCGTTCGGCGAATTCGACAGCGGTCAGTTTCACGACGCTTGACGGGCAAGCGCCGAGCGCACCGACGAATGTTGCATCAACCAACGTGACGAAAACGGGCACGCGCGTGACGTGGACGGCGGCTACGGACAATCTGGGGGTCACTTCTTACAACATTTATCGCAACGGTACGTACGTGGCGACGGTCAGTGGCACGACCACAGCGTATAATTTGAGTGGCTTGACCGCAGGTACGACGTACAACATCACGGTGCGTGCGCTCGACGCGGCGAAAAACTTCACGAACAGCGCGGCGCTGAGTGTGACGACACTCCCGTAGGGTAAGATGAACATTTAAAAGTAGCATAAAGCAGGCAAACACCTCTCCAATCGCGACAAGTTCACGATCGGGAGGTGTTTTTCGTATCGGACATACTATTAATTAGAGTGCTATTTCGTTGACTATATACAGTTACACCAGAAAAATATAAAGATTGAAAGTCATTGAAAAAAATATGTATTAGGGCGTCACCGTCGGGGTGCAAAGTCAACTGGGCAAGGGCAGTACGTTTACATTCTATTTGCCTTTGATGGAGTGATGACGAATTGCTGCAGGGCCAGTTGCGCCTCTTTGCGATTGGCAACGTGCAGCTTGCGGTAAATTTTGGTCATATAATTACGCATCGTCCCTTCGCTGATCGCGCAGCGTGTTGCAATCTCTTTTAATTCGATATTCGTTTGCAGGAGCAGGAGCAAATCCTGCTCTTTTTTTGTGAACAGTCCTGGCGGAAAGCGGTATTCGCTGGCAGCACGTTGCGGCAATAGTTCGGGTTTGTTGAAGATGTACTCTGACAGTTTGCGGGCGACGGCGACCGGCAATACAAAACGGTCTTGATAGACATCGCGAATATTTTGCGTGAGACGATCAATCTGCTTGCCTTTAATCACATATCCGCCAGCCCCAAGCGCAAGACCGCGAATGATGTAGTCGCTCTCGTTAAAGGTAGTCAATATGAGGATCGGCAACTCAGGGTGACGTTCACGAATGAGCGGGATGCACTCCAGTCCATCCATGACGGGCATTTGAATGTCGATGAGAATCATGTCGGGAGTATGTCTGGACAAGGTGTCCAGTGCCGACCTGCCGTTCAGTGCAATGGCACTTACAAACATATCGGGCTCGGCGTTGATGATTATTTCAAGTCCCGTGCGTACGGACTTTTCGTCATCGACAATCATCACCTTCAGTTTGTCCATCGGTGGTGCCCCCCTTTTTTATATTTTTATACTAACATACTTTCGCTCAATTGTGTCCAAAAATGTGAGGTCACCTCACTATTCATGAGGACCGGCATATGTAATCATTGAGATTGGAAGATTGTGTTCTGTTTGTATGATTATTTTCTGAAGGAGAGATCGACTTGAGTAACAGGGTAAAGGGATTGCAAGGGAAATGGCTGCCGATTATGCTCGCGTTCGCGATGCTGCTAAGCGGACTCGCACCGACAATCGGCACGAACGGCAGTTTCAGTCTGACGGGAGGCGAGGCACATGCGGCTGTTTCGGTCAACATCGGCGACTACATCCAGTTCGGCAAGTACAACGATGCCCCGATTTTGTGGCGCGTGATTCACAAGGACCCGACGACCGGCGATCCAGTACTCTTTGCCGACCGAATTTTGACGATCAAGGCGTTTGATGCTGCGGGGAGTTATCATACAGGGAACAGTTCCCGTGTGAGTGTCGGAAGTAGCTACTACCCCGATTCGAACATCCGTCAGTGGCTAAACAGCAGCAGTTCGAATAGCGGTGCGGATACGATCGACTGGATTCAAAATGACCCGAGCGCAGCGAATATGTCGAACTCCAAAAATCCGTACAACACGGAAAAAGGCTTCCTTGCTAATGGCAACTTCAGCGAGACGGAACGCGGCCTGATCAAGCCGCTGACGCATAAGGTGTTGCTTTCCGGCTTTGACCAAGCGAAGTCAGACGGCGGGACGGAGGAACATGAATTTAGTTCATCAATGTCTACTATCGTGCAAAACTACGATACAACCGCCTATTATAAAAACGTCACGGACAGTGTTTTTTTATTGTCTGTAAAGCAACTTAAAGAGTGGGTGTACGACAACAGCGCGACATTGGGCGAAAACTACTACATTGCGAAACCGACGGCAGAGTCCGTGACGCAAAGTACGTTTACAAGTTCAGGTTTAAACAGTGGCACTGGGTGGACTTATTGGTTAAACTCTCCGTGTAAGTTTGGTACCGCTAGTGTGCGCTATGTCAGCTATGCTGGCGTTCTTCAATTCCAAGGTGCGAACTTTGACCGCTACGGTGTTCGCCCTGCTGTGCAACTGAATCTGGCATCTGTGAATTTCACGGGCGGCGGGACAGGTACGTCTTTGAATCCGTATGTTGTTACTGATGTGCCACCGGAATTCGAACCGCCTTCAACGCCAACCGGTTTAGTTGCAAATGACGTGGCCGACACGGGAGTTTCTTTATCGTGGAATGCTTCCACCGACAATGTCGGCGTGACCGCATATGAAATCTATTCTGGCACAACGCTCCTCGCCATGGTTGCAGGGAGCGGTGGCAATCTGCCACCGTCGACGTATAGATTAACTGGACTGAGCCAAGGAACGAGTTATACGCTGACCGTTAAGGCGCGTGATGCAGCGGGTAATCGTTCGAACGCAAGCAACAGCGTTTCGTTCACAACGAAGTATGTTCCGACCACGCCAGTTCTATCCTTTTCTGCAGTGACTGAAAATAGCGCCGTCAATACGGTTATCGGGACGCTTTCTTCTACAGATGCGGACAGCGCGGTACCAGTAACCTTTTCACTCGTGAGCGGCAGCGGCAGTACGGACAACGGTTCGTTCAACATCAACGGAACCAGTCTGCGGACATCCACTTCATTCGATTTTGAGACGAAATCCAGTTACAGCATCCGAGTCCGCGCGACGGACAGTGACGGTTTTTATTCGGAAACACCATTGACGGTCAGTGTCACGAATGTGAATGAGGCGCCAACGTTGGCGAGTTTGCCGTCCATTACTGTTTCTGAGAATATGATTCCGTCGACCACGCTGGCGACACTATCGGCGACCGATCCCGATGCAGGGGACACGCTTAAGTATTCCTTGGTTTCGGGAAGCGGCAGCACGGACAACAACGCATTTTTGATTAGCGGCACTACGCTGAAAACGAATCAGACGCTTGATTATGAAACAAAATCGAGCTATTCCATCCGGCTTCGGGTGACGGACAGCGGCGGTTTGACGGATGAGAAAACGGCGACGATCAACGTGACGGACGTGTCTGAATATTTTACGGGAAGTAGCACCGGCAAGACGACGTTCACTGCGGCTGGCACGGCGATTGACAGCGGATTAACGATTGCGACGAATTTGACGGGTATCACATCTTCGACGAGCATCAGCGGCGCGACCGTATTGATTGAGAATCCGAAGTCAGGCGACTCGCTGACCTACACAGGCACGCTTCCGAGTGGTGTGACGGCAGTTCCGTACAACGGTACGTCCGGTTTGTTGCGCTTCAATGGCTCTACGACGCCTGCGAATTGGCAGGCGCTCCTGCGCACGGTGAAGTTCACGACCTCATCGACGGACAATGAAGCGCGTGTCATTAAGTTCACGATTGGCAACGCCTTGCCGCTGACGCAGGCGGACGGTTCGACGAATTATTACGAAGTAGTCAATACGAAAACCGGCTGGAATACAGCGAAAACAGCAGCCGAAGCGCGCAAGACAGCCAATGTGTTGAGCGGCTATTTGGCGACGACGCAGACGCAGGCGCAATATGACTTCTTGCGTGCGCAGTTCAACGTGGACGGCTGGCTCGGCGGCAGTGATGAGTTTTCCGTCATTAACACAGCGACCGGCAAAACGACGACGACCGGATTTGCCAACCAAGCGGCGTCAGAAGGCAAGTTCTTCTGGGTGACGGGGCCGGCGAGCGAGCGCGTGCAATTTTCACAAGGCAACAGCCCGAGCAACACGGTGTCGACTGGGTTCTATGCGCAGTGGAACACGTCGGTCGGCGATCCGAACAACAGCGGCGGCGAACATTATGTTGAATCGATGTCGAACGGCATGCAGGACCGTAAGGAGAACGACTGGACGATTTTCGGTGACTTCACAACGCCGAACTATTTCGTCGAATACAGCGGTGGCACGAGTTCGCTGACGGCGACGGTATTGGTCGAAAAAATGGTGACCGTTACGTTTGATTCAACGGAAGGAAGTCCGGTTTCGCCAATCACTGTTGTTTACAACACGGAGATATCGATGCCGGCGAATCCGACGAAAGAAGGTTTCATTTTTACGCACTGGTACGCCAAAACGACGGCCGGCGATCCGTTCGAAATGGATCTGACCGCACCGATTTCTGCTGATGTGACCGTCTATGCGGCTTGGAATCGGCCACCGACCGACATTGTCATCTCACAGTCCAATTTTCAAGTAGGGGATCTAGTAACCTTTGGTAAATACAAGAACACGCCGCTAGAGTGGAAGGTCATCCATTTAGACAACAACGGCAATCCATTGCTATTTGCGGATAAAATATATGATGTGAAAGCTTTTGACGCGCGCGGGGCCTACCACCCGGGGGACGATTATTCTTCATCCAGATTTAAAAGTGGAAGTAACTATTACCCGGACTCCAATTTGCGTCAATGGTTAAACAGCAGCAGTCCGAACACTGGTGCCAATGTGATTGATTGGATTCAGAATGACCCGAGTCCGCAGAATATGCCCTTTGGTCAACCGTGGAATGCCTACCATACGGAAAAAGGCTTCCTTGCCGACGGCAATTTCACAGCCGTTGAACGCAGTTACGTATTGCCGCATACGCACAAAGTGTTACTCAGTTCGGCAGATGTAAGTAAGAAAGACGGAGGTTCTGCGGAACATATAATTCCTTTAAACGGTCCTGTTGCGACATCCTTACAAAATTATGACACGACGGCTTACTATAAAAATGTGACAGATCACGTATTCTTGCTTTCAGTCAAACAGTTAAAAGAATATGTATACGATCGTGGCTGGAGCATCACCGCTCCGCTTTCGATTGCCGCTGCCTATACAAATGGAAATCATCTTATGAATTCCGGTGGTCCAGGTGACGGGACGTATCCTTATTGGCTCAATACTCCGCTAGGTAATATGGTAGGATTACCTGGCTCCGTACCAGCGACTCGAACTCGAGTTGTGTTCAATAGTTCAACAATCAGCTCATACGAGAATGTTAATTTGGTGATCGGTGTGCGGCCTGCGATGTACTTAAATGCCGCATTGGTTAGCAAAACCAATGACAATAAGATTGTCGGAAGTGCTCCGCTTGCCATTCAGGAGAACAGCTCGTTGCCTACAGAAGTGGGCGTGCTGGTCGGTTCTGATTCAGATGTTGCTGATATTTTGAGGTATGATCTTGTAACAGGTGAGGGCGACACGGATAATAGTGCATTTTTGATTAGTGAAAATAAATTGGTTGCCATTCAAAGTTTCGATTATGAATCGAAGACGAGTGTGTCCATCCGAGTGCGTGTCAGTGATCGAATCGAAGGCGGCGCATCTTTTGAAAAAGTATTGACGATTCCGATTGGTGATGTGGCGGAGGTTCCGCCGAATCAAGCGCCGACCAACATCAGCTTGAGCGCAAGTTCGCTAGCCGAAAATGCGGGGGTGAACGCGGTTATTGGTACGTTGACTGCGACTGATGCTGATGCGGGTGATACGGCGACGTTCACGTTGGTGAACGGTGTAGGATCAACCGATAATGCTGCGTTCAACATCAGCGGGTCGAGCCTGCGGGCGAATGCAAGTTTCGATTTTGAGACGAAATCATCGTACTCAATCCGTGTGCGCGTGACGGACAGCGTGGGTGCGACGTTTGAGAAACAGTTCACGATTAGTGTGACGAATGTCGAGGATGCAGCGCCTAGCACACCGACCGGTTTGGTGACGACGCAAGTGACGCACAACAGTATCAGTTTCAGTTGGAACCCTTCGACGGATGATGTGGCTGTTGAGGCATATAATGTGTTCCGTAATGGATTGTATGTCGCCTCAACAGCAGGCACGAGGTTTACAATCACTGGACTTAATCCGCTAAGTAGTCATAGCATTACGGTACAAGCCTATGATGCGGCAAGAAATAGATCGGCGCGTTCGACAGCATTGTCAGTGACGACGGTGGCACCGCTGGATTCGATTGCACCAACGATGCCGACGAATGTGACGGTAGGTAAAGTGGGCGGTACGAGCATTGAATTGAGATGGACGGAATCCACTGACAATATCGGCGTGACCGGTTACAACGTTTATTTGAACGGCGTGGTGGTCAGGACGGTAACGAATCCTTCGACCATCTTAAGCGGTCTATCGAACTTGACGACGTATGCCATCCGTGTCCAAGCTCTTGATGCATTGAAAAACCGCTCCGCGCTCAGTTCGACGCTCAGCATCACGACGCTCGACAGCACGGCGCCGAGCGCGCCGACCAACGTTGCGAGCAGCAACGTGACGAAGACGGGCGTGCGCGTGACGTGGACGGCTGCAACGGACAACGTGGCGGTGACCAACTACAACATCTACCGCAACGGCGCTTATGTGGCGACGGTCAGCGGCACGACAACAGCGTATAATTTGAGTGGGTTGACGGCAGGCACGACGTACAACATCACGGTGCGTGCGCTCGATGGGGCGAGAAACTTCACGAACAGCACTGCGCTGAGCGTGAGGACACTGCCGTAGGGTAAGATGAACATTTAAAAGTAGCATAAAGCAAGCAAACACCTCTCCAATCGCGACAAGTTAACGATTGGGAGGTGTTTTTCGTATCGGACATACTATTAATTAGAGTGCTATATCCTTGACTATATACAGTTACACCAGAAAAAATAAAGATTGAATGTCGTTGGAAAAATTATGCAATTGCAGTGATAAGCTCATGCGAATCATATGGAGAAGTAGACAGTCTCATTTTAAGTAGACGTCCGATAAAATAGTATAACGAGTATGAAGCAATTCGCGTGAGGGAGGAGACGGTTGAATGACAAACTTGCGCCAAACAATTCCCATCGGCAAGCAGAAGAAGGGCGAATATTTGCCAGATTAAAAATTTAGATAACGAAACCGCGATTTTGGACGGTACCGTCAGACTGTTAAAAATGAATTTGCCCCCCTAAAAACACACTCCCGTTACGAATCAACTATTGTATAATCGTGGATTTACATATGAATTTAAGGGGTGCGTTATTGTGGGTATGATTCAACGTAAAGTAATCGTTATGATTTTAACGGTTACGATGATTTTTCCATACTTCAATGTCTTTGTTCCGCAAATGACACCTGAAGAAGCGGCGGTTCAGGCGGCGACACCTACGAACCAAACGATGATGCAATATTTTGAGTGGTACTTGCCGAATGACGGCAACCATTGGAATAGGCTGGCTGCCGATGCACAAAATCTCGCGAACTTGGGGATTACCGGCATTTGGATTCCGCCTGCTTACAAAGGTGGATCAGGCACGTGGGACGTAGGGTATGGCGTATATGATTTGTATGATTTGGGCGAGTTTAATCAAAAAGGGACTGTGCGCACAAAGTACGGTACTAAGGCGCAATTGCAAAATGCCATTGCCCAATTGAAGGCTAACAACGTCAAAGTGTATTTGGACGCGGTGTTGAATCATCGCGGGAGTGCCGATGGGCTGGAGTCGATGAACGCGTTTGAAATGGATTGGAATGATCGCAATCGCACGATTTCTGGTTCATATCCGATTACAGCGTGGACAAAGTTTACATTCCCGGGGCGTGGAAACACGTACTCGTCTTTTAAATGGAATTGGATGCACTTCAATGGCACGGATTATAACGACACGCTGAAAGTGAATCGTCTGTATCGTTTTGACGGTAAGTATTATGATTGGGAAGTCGATACGGAGAAAAACAACTATGATTATTTGATGTTTAATGATATCGACTACGATAATTGGGACGTCATCGCAGAAATGGAAAATTGGGGCGTGTGGGTGACCAACGAACTCAATTTGGATGGATTTCGACTCGATGCTGTGAAGCACATCAAGTTTGATTTTATGAAAAATTGGTTGAACAATGTTCGTGCTCGTACCGGCAAAAATTTGTTTGCGGTGGGCGAATATTGGACTGGCTCAACGGGTACGATGCTGAATTACTTAAACAAAGTCGGCAATAACATGAACTTGTTCGACGTTGACTTGCATTATCGCTTTTATAGTGCCGGCATCAGCGGCGGCTATTATGATATGCGCAATATTTTTAATGGTACATTGACTGCGACTAACTCGTGGAACTCGATGCCGTTTGTTGATAATCATGATTCGCAACCGGGCCAAAGTTTGCAATCATGGGTTGAACCGTGGTTCAAACCACAAGCGTATGCTTTTATTTTGACTCGTCAAGAGGGGATTCCGACGGTTTTCTACGGTGATTACTACGGGATTCCGAATAATAACATCGCTGCTTTGAAGACTAAGTTAGACCCGCTGTTGCTTGCACGCAAAGAGTACGCGTATGGCACACAACATAATTTTATCGACCACTATGACATTATCGGATGGACGCGCGAAGGTGATTCGACAAGACCGGGTTCGGGTTTGGCGACACTTATTACGGATGGACTTGCAGGGACGAAGTGGATGTATGTCGGTGCGCAACATGCCGGCGAAGTTTGGAAAGATTTGACCGGCAACCGCACAGATACAGTAGCGATCAATGCGGACGGTTGGGGTAACTTTGCTGTCAATGAAAAATCAGTTTCTGTATGGGTGCAAGGAAATGCGGTTGTCGGTGACACGACCGCCCCTACGATACCGACAAATCTCACATCTTCGGCAAAAACAGATACGACGGTAAACTTGAGTTGGTCTCCTTCGACAGATGCGTCCGGTATATCGAAATATGAAGTGTTCCGCAACGGCGTAAAAATTGGTGCGACGACGACGAACAGTTATTCAGATTCGAGTCTCACGCCGAATACTGCATATTCATACACGGTTAAGGCACAAGACTGGTTCAATAATATTTCAGCGAATAGCCCTCCATTTAGTGTCACGACAAATCCGCTGAATGGTCAATTAGTAACAATTTATTATAAAAAAGGGTTTGTTTCACCATATATTCATTATCGACCCGCGGGTGGAGCATGGACTGCTAGTCCGGGATTAGCGATTGCTGATTCGGAAATTGCCGGCTATAGCAAATTTATTACGTCCACCGGATCGGCTACACATATTGAAGCAGCGTTCAATGACGGCGGGACCATTTGGGACAACAGCAATGGCTTAAACTATAAATTCTACCCTGGCACGTCAACGTACACGCCAGGTGCGAACAACCTGAACGGGACGATAAAAATTGGTGATCCGAATACCGTCGCGGACACGACCGCACCTACTGTTCCGACAGGTTTGACGGTCGTTTCCAAAACGGATTCTGTCGTCAATCTATCTTGGACAGCATCGACGGATGCGGTCGGTGTGGTCTCATACGATGTATTCCGCAACAACGTGAAAGTAGGTTCGACAGGTACAACGACGTTTACAAATAGTGGACTGACAGCAGGAACGACATATTCTTATACAGTCAAAGCACTAGATGCCAGTGGCAACACGTCAGCGGCAAGTGCTGCGCTAAGTGTGACGACGAATGCGGTGATGGTGCCGAATACAGTAACCATTTACTACAAAAGGGGTTATTCCAAACCATATATCCACTACCGCCCAGTTGGCGGGGTGTGGACGACTTCGCCGGGTGTTCAGTTAAAATCGTCCGAAATTAGCGGTTATAGTAAAGCGACGTTAACGATTGGTAGCGCTACCGAAATCGAGGCTTCTTTCAACGATGGCGCTGGTACTTGGGATAATAACAAAGGAGCCAATTATCGCTTCGGTGTAGGGACGTTTACGTATACACCAGGTGCGCTCGCATCTCCCGGGATGATCATTAGCGGTAAGCCTACAGATGTAAGTTCGCCGACGAGACCAGTCGGTTTACAGGCAAGTGCAGTTTCGTTTTCTTCTGCAACATTAAATTGGACCGCGTCTACTGATAATGTAGGCGTCGTCGCGTATGATATATTCCGCGACAGTGTAAAAGTAGGTACATCTGCGAGCAACCAATTTGTTGACGCCAATTTGACATCGGGGACGAGGTACTCCTACCGGGTTGCCGCACGCGATGCAGCAGGTAACGTATCATCGACCAGTACTGCACTAACGGTGAACACCGCTACCATTGACATTCAACCGCCTACTGCACCGACGGGCGTTACAGCTTCGGCAGTCAGTGCAGATTCCATCAGTCTGTCATGGAACGCATCATCCGATAACGACATTGTCGTCAGTTATGACATTTTTCGGAACGGAACAAAAGTAGGCAACTCAACGACTACGACGTATAGTGATAGTGGTTTGACCGCAGCAACGACTTACACGTATACGATTGTCGCAAAAGACGCATACCCGAATGTCTCGCAAGCGAGTCAACCTTTATCAGTCACGACAAGTGGAACGGGTTCGAGCGATACCGTTGCGCCAACAGTGCCAAGTGGTCTTGTCGCCTCGGAAATTGATGCGGACAGTTTCGTGTTGACTTGGACCGCATCGACAGACAATGACTCAGGTGTAAAAGAATATCGTGTGTTTGACGGCGCCACTCAAGTTGCGACCACTGCGGATCCCGCATTCACGTTGAATGGATTGAATGAATACAGCGATCACACTATGACTGTTCGCGCGGTTGACTTTGCTGGCAACGTTTCTGTCGCCAGCGCCCCTTTGACTGTGCGAACATTAAGTAATTTTTCTGGCGTCACGCTAAGTTCGAGTACGGTCGCCGAAAACAGCCCATTGAATACCGTCATTGGCACATTGAGCACAGTTGGTGCGCCGACTGGTAGCGTCGTCACCTATCAACTGGTGGCGGGTGAAGACAGTACGGATAACGCAAATTTCAATGTGAACGGCAATCAGTTGCGTACGACGACAGCGTTAGATTTTGAAACGAAGCCTGTTCATTCGATTCGAGTTCGCGGGACGCTCACAAGCGGAGCAATGGTCGAGCAAGTGCTTAGTATTTCTGTCAGTGACATGGATGAGATGCCGCCGACGATCCCAAGCAATTTGACGCTCGAAAGCAAATCGCAAACGACAGCGAGTTTCTCTTGGTCAGCATCGACGGATAATACTTCTGTGCAAGGTTACGATGTGTATCGTGACGGTATAAAAATCGGCACTACTGCCAGTATGACATATAGTGACTCTGGTTTGACCGGCGGCACTAGCTACACGTACACAGTCAGAGCGTACGATCCGTTCAACAATGTCTCGACTGCAAGCGCTCCGTTAGGTGTTACAACAGACAGTCCGCCACCGCCAAACACGGTCACGATCTATTATAAGCGCGGGTTTAGCGTGCCTTATATTCATTATCGACCTGTCGGCGGCAACTGGACGACCGCACCAGGTGTTGCGATACCAACGTCGGAATTAAACGGCTACAACAAAATTACGATTAATATCGGCACCGCGACCAAATTGGAAGCGTGTTTCAATGATGGTGGCAGTGTATGGGACAGTAACAATTCGAGCAATTACCTGTTCGACATCGGCACATTCACCTATACGCCGGGTACAGGTGGTACTCCAGGGACAATCGTTGCAGGTGTGCCTTTAGTCGATCTCATTTCACCGACCACTCCTAGCAATGTAACGGCTTCGAATGTTACGCATATCGGTTTGAATTTAAATTGGTCATCCTCGACAGATAATGTCGGCGTTACAGGGTATGAAATTTTCAATAATAACGTAAAAATTGCGCAGACGGATGCATTGACAACATCCTATGTTGTATCTGGCCTGACACCGCAAACGACATATACATTTAAGATCGTTGCTTTTGATGCGGAGGGGAATAAATCTGTATCCAGTGATTCGTTGAGTGTGACAACGAGTGCTGTTCCACCAAGCAACAAGGTAACAATTTACTACAAGCAAGGATTTACGACCCCTTATGCTCACTATCAACCTGAAGGCGGCAATTGGACGACAGCCCCAGGTGTTGCGATACCTACTAGCGAGATTAGCGGTTTCAATAAAATTACATTCGATATTGGGACAGCAACCCGCGCTCAAGTCGCATTTAATAATGGCGGAAGCATGTGGGACAGCAACAACATGCTAAATTATTGGTTTCCGTTCGGCACCTCGACTTTTATACCAGGCACGAATGGTGGAGCGGGTCGCATCGTGCCGGGTGTGCCTGATGTCACAGCACCTTCTGTACCGGGCGGTCTAAGTGCAAGTGAGGTTGGAGCAAATGGGTTCAAGGTGACATGGAATGCTTCCACCGACAACGTAGCTGTAACAGCCTATGTGGTCTATCGTAACAATGTTGAGATTGCTACGGTGAGCACACCAAGTTATACGTTTACCGGACTCAGTGAATTTTCTACACATTCGATCACTATTCGTGCGCGTGATGCGGAGCAAAACATTTCTGCGACCAGTTCCGCTTTGTCTGTGACGACCGCAGATGTTACAAAGCCGAGTACGCCAAGTAATTTGAGTAGCTCTGAAGTGACGGCGCAAGGATTTAAGGTGACGTGGAATGCTTCCACGGATCATGCCGGCATTGCATCGTATGAACTGTATCTTAACGGAGCATTGATCAATACAGTAAATGCTACTCATTATGTGTTTACATCACTGAGTGAACGCTCGACCTATGTAGTGACGATTCGTGCCAAAGATATCAATGGTAATGTATCAGCCTATAGTACATCTATTACTGTGAACACGCTTGATGGTTCGGCACCGACTGCGCCAACGGAATTGTCGGTAACTGATATTGGGGCACAAGGGTTTAACGTTTCATGGTTGCCGTCATGGGATAACGTAGCGGTGGCTAATTATCGAGTATTTCTGAACAATGTACTACACACTACCACGCCGAACACGACGTTGCTAGTGACAGGCTTAAATCAAAACTCGTCTTACGTTGTAACCGTTCGCGCCGTTGATGCTGCTGGCAATGTATCAGCGCAAAGTGCCGGCGTTACTGTGAAAACACTTGATATTACAGCGCCGACTGTGCCGAGCGGATTGACTGCAAGTGATGTCACGGCACATTCGTTCAAAGTTAGCTGGACAGCGAGTACAGACAATGATAGCGTCGATGGTTATGAAGTGTACCTAAACAACACGTTGCTAGACACAATCGCTAGTACATCGTTTACTTTTAGTGGATTGAATGAATATACGAATTATTCGGTGTTCGTCAAAGCTCGAGATGGATCTGGCAATGTATCTGCGGCTAGCGCTACGTTGAGTCAACGTACGACAGATGCCAGTCCGCCGACTGTTCCGAGTGGTCTGCAAGCGATCGAAATAGCGGGCACCTCCTTTAAAGTTTCGTGGACCGCTGCTACTGATAATGTAGCTGTCTCAGGGTATGAAGTGTATTTGAACGGTTTGTTGCAGACGACGACAAACACAACACAATACATCTTCACCGGATTGAACGGCTCGACAGATTACATTGTTACAATCAAGGCGAAAGACAGTTCGAATAACATTTCACTGGCCAGTAGTCCGCTTTCGGTCGTCACGCTGACCGTCACTTCACCGACGGATATTCAACTTTCGAATCTTTCCATCGAGGAAGCGGTTGAGGCGGGCAGCGCAGTCGGGGAGCTGAGCGCCACTGATGCGGACGCAAACAGCACCTTCACATATACTCTAGTGAGTGGTGCCGGCGATACCGATAATGAGCATTTCCTCATTGATGGCGCCACATTGCGCGTGATTGCTTCGCCGGATTATGAAACGAAGGCGCTCTATACCGTCCGCATCCAAGTTTCTGACGGACAATTGACGTACGAAGAATCATTTGCCATAACGGTTACGAACATTGCCGAAGCACCGTCTAATATTCAGTTGTCTTCGCAGGAAGTTGATGAAAATAATGTGTTGCATGCAATCGTTTCTATCTTGTCGGCAACAGCCGAGGATAACGGCGCCACACTCAGTTACTCACTCGTAGCTGGGGAAGGAGATACGGATAACGATAAATTCACGATTATGGACAACGAACTTCGTGCAGCCGTGGTCTTTGATTATGAGACAAAATCAACGTACTCGATTCGTGTTCAAGTTTCAGATGGGACGTTGAGCCAATCCTCTCATTTTGTGATTGACGTCTTGAATGGCAGTGACGCCCCGACGGAGCTATCCTTGAGTCAAAATGAAGTGGCAGAACGAGTGTGGGTAGGCATTGAAATCGGCGAGTTCAGTGCAGTCGATAGTGACACCAGTGATACGTTGACGTATAGCTTGGTGAGTGGTGAAGGCGATACTGACAACGCAAACTTCAAAATCGAAGAGAACAAGTTGAAATCAGCCAGTGTATTTGACTTTGCTGAACAAACGGCGCATACAATCCGCGTACGTGTTACCGATGCCGAGGGTAAATTTTATGAGCGCTCGTTCGATGTGTTCGTCATCCAATCCAATGCCTTGTTGGATGCGACGAATAAAGTGGCAACAATTTATTTCGGTGACCTGATTGTCATGAAAACGAACTCGCTCGTTGATTTGAAAAATGCGATTACCATTACCCGCAACGCAAATGCGGATGAACCAGAGTATGAACCGCTCGGCGCTGAAGATACGGTTGCCTTGAAAAGAGACAAGATCATCATCAGTTTTAAAAACCAAGTAACGGGCTATTATAATCGCATGAAAATTGCGGAAGGTGCTTTGATCGACCGATTTGGTCATCCATCCGCTGAACAGGTAACGACGCCACTTGTTGTTGATGTCACGGGACCGTCGTTAATTAAGACGACAATGGATACGAAAAAGAAGATTCTCACACTGCGCTTTAGCGAACGAATCTTCGCGGCGACAGCGGGCTTAAAACCAGCGGAAATTGCAGCTAGCTTCAAAGCGGCGATTACCTTAAAAAGAGGGTCGGGAGCGTACGTAGCGCTGGCTGATAAAGATAAAGTCTCAGTGAGCGGACGGACCGTGCAGATCAAACTAAGTACAGCGCTGACTACAAACGACAATCTTGTGAAAATAGCTGCAGGCGCGCTGAAAGATTTGATTGGTAATGTATCCTTGGATGTGGAAACGCCTGAAATTGAAGACTTTGTCGGACCGGTTTTGAATAAAGTCGTACTCGGCGTAGACAACAAAACGTTATCCGTGATTTTTGATGAGCAAGTGGTGAATAGCAGTGCAGGTGCAAAGGCGGCCAAAGTAGCAGCGCTACGCAATGCGATCACGTTCTCTGCAGATGGTCTCACATACAATCCACTTGGGTTGAGCGATACATTCGAACTCGCAAAAAATGTGCTGACGATTAAATTGGCGGTAGCGTTAGCGGGGACGAACAATCGCATCCGAATTGCTGCAAATGCTTTGAAAGACATTTATGGAAACAGTAACGTCGAGTTAACGACATCGGCGATTGCCGCGGACGCTGTCGGCCCTATTTTTACAGGCATTGTCTTGCCGCCAAAAATGATGAATCGCCAAGTCAACATCAAGTTTAATGAGCGAATCTCGAATGGATTTACGACAGGCAAATCTGCTGAAAATAAAGCCGCCCTACAAGCCGCAGTGACGATTCAGACGGATGAAGGAGAATATGTTGCCTTGGGAGTTTCCGATACGGTGAAGTTAAGCAAAGATGAAATGCAAATTAGATTAGGAAGCGC
>CANHCR010000037.1 GCA_947459205.1 Caryophanales bacterium
ATATGTACGTGTCAATCGATACCCCCACTCCGCATCCACTGACGATTTCCAATGTACCGCCGCACGCAATCGTTCAAGAATGAGATCCTCCACTCCGATTATATACAATGTACGATTTGCAATCGACAACTCAAGCACCTTCTCGATATCACCCGCCAATTCCTCTGACGGTACTTCGATACTTAAGCCGAGTGCATCATGAACCCAATCCTTACCGATTTTATGGAACCCCAACTCCGTCATCATCTCCGGAAAATGTTCATTCCTCCGCATGACGAAATCAATGTCGGATGTTGCATATCCGTTTAATGTATATAGTTCCATGCTCAAACCGCCCACCACAATCGGACGAATCTGATGCTTTGCAAGCAACTCGGTCAAAATCGCCGCAACTTGCACCATCCGTTCAAACTTTGTCAGTTGCAACAAAGACGATCATTCATTTCTATAAAATGTCCAATCGATCAATTCGCATCACCCGTTTTTTAGGGTCCTACTCCACCAATCCTAGTTCCTTCAAAAACCGATATCTTTGCTCGCAAGCCCGGTCCAGCGTGCGCTTCTCATCTTCCGTGCGTTCACGCGCCCGACCTCTCAGTTGCTGCCACTCCGTAGTGACACCTTCGAACCGTTGACGAAACACCCATACTTGCCGGTGAATCTCAGCCTCTGTTGATCGTATCAAAAGTTGCAAATCGTTGAAGTTTTTCTTGCGCATCGACATCTAGCTCCCCCATGATAACGGTACCCTATTCCACCTCACGAAACAACCACGTATGCACTTTCGCTCGCCCACCATCGACAACCTCATCCAGTTGCGACCAAAGCGGATGAGCGACTTCGTTCCGCTGCTCGACCAACGCATCAAAAAACGCTTCCTCGCAACCATCCCACTCTTCGACAAACAGTCCCGGCTGGCGCACACCCTCGTATATACGGACATTGGCAAAAGTTTGCCGCAACTGTTCGACGTAAACCAGATATTGCTCTCGCCGATTGCTCAACACTTTATACTCGGACAATATTTTCAACGCACTCCCGCTCCTTTCAACGCACTCTTGTTCGTGCTACAATACTGTTAATCATCGTAGTGAGCGGAGGCGAATCAGACAATGGATAAAAAATGGGCGCTGCTCTTTTCTGTACTTGGCGTATCAATGCTATGCGGCATCAGCGTAGCCATCAGTTTCGGCAGCACGAAGGGTGCTCTTCTCTTCACAGGCGGTTTTTTGGCCGTCAGCGCATGTGGTTTCATCCTCAAAGCGCGGAGCCGCAACAAGTAACCATCACACCCAAGCAAACATCAATCGAGTACAAACCCCATCCGCTCTTTCACCGTGCGCACTGTTTGCGCAGCTACCTGTCGCGCATTCTCAGCGCCATCGGCTAAAATACGGCGCAATTCACCAGAAGCACGCACCTCTTGGTAACGCGCCTGAATCGGTTCGAGCAAGGCAACCACTTGCTCGGCCAAATCCTTCTTAAAAGGACCGTACCCCTGTCCCTCGTAACGCGCCTCAATCTCCTGCGGAGTCAACGCCGAACAAGCTGAGTAAATGGCGATCAAATTGCTCACTTCCGGCTTGTTTTGCGGGTCAAACTTCACCTCACGCCCCGAATCCGTGACAGCCCGACTTATTTTTTTGCGAATCACATCCGGCGAATCGAGCAAAGCGATATAACTGCCGGCGTTCGGATTGCTCTTCGACATCTTCTTCGACGCATCATCGAGCGACATCACACGCGCCCCGACCTTCGGAATCAGCGGCTGTGGCACGGTGAACGTCTCTCCGTAGCGCTGGTTAAAACGCCCCGCCAAATCACGTGTCAGCTCCAAATGCTGCTTCTGATCCTCGCCGACCGGCACGAGATCCGTCTGATAAAGCAAAATATCGGCGGCCATCAAACTCGGATAGGTGAACAACCCCGCTCCGACCGACTCCTTGCCGCTCGACTTGTCCTTGAACTGCGTCATCCGCTCCAACTCGCCCATATAAGTCATCGTCGTCAGCAACCAGCCCAATTCCGCATGCTCGCGCACGTGCGACTGCATGAAAATGTTCGCCTTCGCCGGATCTAGCCCCGCCGCAACGAACAACGCTGCCACCGACTCCGACTGCTCACGCAACGCCGCCGGCTCCTGCGGCACGGTAATCGCATGCAAATCGACAATCATGAAAGAACAATCATGCTCTTCCTGCATCGCGACAAAATGCTTCATCGCCCCTATGTAATTGCCAAGCGTCAACTGACCGCTCGGTTGTATCCCTGACAGCACTCGTTTCATCGTCTAATCTCCTACATTCAGTCTCTATTCTTCGTTCAATTTGCGACGTCCCCAAAAACCATCGTGCAACCCGTGATAATGAGTGACAGACGGCTCGTCCTTCAGCCAGCAGAGGAGCACCACTTCGCCATCGATCAACGCGGGAAAATCGACCAGCCCGGCATCGATGCTTTTCACCAAAATTTCGCGCTCGCCGAACCGCTGCAACATCTGCTTCGCCTGCATCTCGAGAAACTCAATCTCACACTCAATCATAAAAAACGGATCGCCCTGCCCGTCAATCGGCGGCGCACTATTTTTCACCATCGCCAACTTCAATTCCTGCAACTCTTCCAGTTTCAACTGATGCTCACGCTTAATCGCCTGAAGCTGCTCAATCTGCACGCGCAATTCTGGAATGAGCAAATTCACTTCCGTCTCCGTGTAATATCGCTTAAATTTCATGAACAAGCCTCCTCGTGCTTAAACAGGGTGCATACGATTCAAAGAATCGAGAGATAATGAGACATGGTCCAGCACGGAATCGATGTCCGCAATGTTTGACTCATCAATCTTGCGCGCAAAATGCAGCGAAACGTCATTTTGCAACATCGCCGACTTCTGCGGATATGGAAAAGAGAGGTGTTGCCGAATGATCGGCCTACCTCCCCAAATACCTTGCAGTTGTTGTTCAATTGCGGCACACGCCTGCACGTCAGTGACCGTCGTCAAAAATGACACCTCTAAATAGCAACCCGCCTGCACCGTTGTCTGCTCCAGCCATTCCGCAGCAAAGTCCTGCAACTCACTGCCGAGCGTCAACGTCGCCACCACCGCCGGCGCATGCTTCACGTGGAAGCGAATGCGAAAGGTGCGCGCCATCTGTGCCAAGTCGACGAGATCTTCCCGTCCGAGCACGACCCATCGCTCATCAAGGTCGCGGTCATACACCGCACCCTCAAGGACAATTTTCAGATTGTCATAAATAGACGGATCATACATGGCGCGCACCTCTATTCATCAACAAATAAATTACGCTTGACTCGGAGCCTTCTCCCCGCCCGTACCGGACGAATTTTTCGGCGCCGAGAGAAACCAACCGCCGATTGCGATGCCGAGCAAAATCGTCCAGAAGAACAACTTCCAGCCGAGACTGTGCGAAAAGTCTTTCGGCAAAACTTCGAGCGCTGACAACGTAAACACGGCAAGTTTAACCCCAACCCAACCGACAATCAGGTACGCCGCTGTTTCTAGTCCTGGACGCTTATCGAGCAGTTTCACGAAAATACCGGCTGCAAAACGCATCATCACTAATCCAATAATACCACCTGTTAAAATAACAAGGAAGTGCCCGCCGTTCATGCCACCAATATTGCCGAGTGACTCGATCTTCGGCAAAGCGACAGCGAACGCAACCGCAGCGAGAATCGAATCGACAGCAAACGCGATATCCGCGAGCTCTACCTTAAGAACAGTCAACCAGAAGCCGCTGCCTTTCTTGACTTCTTCGCCGTTCGCTTCTGCTTGCGCCTTTACCTTCTGCGCCTGCTTGCCGCGAATGAACTTGCCGACTAAATGTTGAATCGCAACGAACAGCAAATAAAGTGCACCGAGCGCCTGCACTTGCCATACACCGACCAAGAACGAAATGATAAACAACGAACCGATCCGAAACACGAACGCACCAGCAAGCCCGTAAAACAGCGCTTTTTTGCGTTGCTCCTCCGGCAAATGCTTGACCATCACCGCGATCACCAGCGCGTTGTCAGCGGCAAGCAATCCCTCCAGCGCAATCAGCACGAGCAATACCCAGCCATACTCCAAAATGAGTGCCCAATCCATACGTAAATGAACCTCCTGAAAAAGATAGATGATAAAACAAAAGACCTTTACCGCAATCACTTGAGGTAAAGGTCTCGCAAACAACAAAATTCGTTGCAAGTAAAACCGGTGAGCGGTCAACGCCGTCACGTATTGACGATTTTACTTTGGATGCTACTCCCCTTTAACTAACTGTGAATATTATAGAAATTCACATCTTGAAAGTCAATTTTTTGAAAATATCAATGAAAAACGTTTGACTTGATGCTATTTTTTTCATACTATTTTCACATAAGTATAAAGGAGCGCGAATTCATGGACTTGTCGTTTTTCGCACAGTTTTTCACGATTGAATTTTTCACCGCACTGATGATCATCATCGTCATCGACTTGGTGCTTGCCGGCGACAACGCAATCGTCATCGGCCTCGCCGCCCGCAACTTGCCCGCACACCTACAGAAACGCGCCATCATTTGGGGCACCGTCGGCGCCATCCTCATCCGTGTCGTAGCCACGATTTTTGTCGTCTACTTACTCAACATTCCTGGCCTACTCTTCGTCGGCGGACTGCTGCTCGTCTGGATCGCCTACAAACTATTGGTCGAGCAGAACGAAGAACACAACATCAAAGCAGCAGCCAATCTCGGCGCAGCCATCCGCACCATCATCATCGCCGACGCACTCATGGGTGTGGACAACGTGATCGCCGTCGCCGGAGCCGCCAAAGCAGGCGCCACCGAACACCACACACTACTCGTCATCCTAGGCTTGATCATCAGCATCCCCATCATGGTATGGGGCAGCACGATGGTGATCCGCATCATCGAACGCTTCCCAAGCGCGATTTACATCGGTTCCGCCGTATTGCTACTGACAGCCGGCAAAATGATGGCGAGCGAGACGTTCTACGTCGCCGACTACTTTGCTCACCATGTCATCTTGAAATGGACGCTCATCGCCGCACTGATCGTTGTCGTACTTTACGGAGGTTGGCGGAGAAATCAGGCGACTCGTTAATCTACGGTCAAAAATTCATGACACATAAAAAACCGCTCACTTCAAAAGTGAGGGGTTTTTTCATTGCGCGCTAAATCAGCCATACCGGCACGATCCAGTTTTGTCGGTCTATCGGTAGCAAATCGTCTGCAACACAAATCACATGACCAGCACCCAACGTCTTCCCCGTTTTTTCTAATGCCGAAAAATGGCGAATCGCATTCGCTTTGGGCGCCCCCGTCTTCTTCATTTCGATGGGATGCAAAACGTCATTTTGCTCGATAATCAAATCAATCTCCTTGCCGTCCGTATCGCGGTAATAAAACAGCGGCGGTCGCTTGCCCGCATTCAAATAACTCTTGTAAATTTCACTGACGACGTACGTTTCAAAGAACGCCCCCGACATCGCCGACACTTCCAGCGCATCAGCATTTGTCCAGCGCGACAACCACGCACAAAGCCCCGTATCCATGAAGTATAGGCGCGGCGATTTGACGATCCGTTTGAGCGCATTGTTAAAATAGGGCTCAATTAGCACCACGATCCCCGACGACACCATAATCGACAGCCATTGCTTCGCGGTCGGAGCACTCACACCGACATCTTTCGCTAACTCAGCATAATTGAGCAATTGTCCGGTCCGTGCTGCGCAGGCAGTCATAAAACGCAAAAACGCTAATTCGTCACCGACCTGCGTCAATTCACGAATATCGCGTTGCAAATACGAATTCACATAGGAGGCGTAATACAGCTCGACGTCTTGCTCCGTCTCATAGAGTGCGGGCATCGACCCTTTGAGAATGCGGGCGAACACCTCGCGGACCGTCATTTTCTTCGCTTCGTGCACTTTTGCCAGCAATGCTTGCTCATCCGTCCGATAAACGTCCGCAGACAAGCCTTGTAATTCGGCATGCGACAGCCCTTGCATCGGGATGATTGCTACTCGACCAGCTAAACTTTCACCCACATTTTTCATCAAATGAAACATCTGCGAGCCGATTAGCCAAAAATCACCTTTGCGCCTCTGCTCATCGACATGCATCTTGATATACGGCAGCAACTGCGGTGCATATTGTATTTCATCAATGATTAGCGGCGGTTGGTAGCGTTGCAAAAACAGTGCAGGATCGTTGACAGCCAGTTCGCGAATCGCTGGATTATCTAGTGTCACATAGGTTCGCTCAGCAAGTGCGATGGTCCGAAGCAAAGTGGTCTTCCCGACTTGCCGAGGTCCAGTGACCAAAACAACGGGGAATGCTGCGGTTGCGTTGCGTATCGTTTGCTCTAAATGACGTTGAATGAACATCGTGCACCTCGGTTAAAATATAGTATGATTTTATTATAACCGAGTTTTTTGGATTTATCTATATAAAAAACGGGCATAATTGCCCGTTTGAGACTATATATACGTTAACTTCCATCACTCACCCGACTGAAACCGACCATACGCACTATCAAACTCAGCCACGCAGCGCAAATCAAGTTTCGTGATGCCGCCGACTTTCCACGACGTCAAGCGCAGCGTCACCATGCGAAAGTCAATCGCGATGAACGGGTGATGGTTTTCCGCCTCGGCGATCGTCGCCACCTCGTTGACGAACTGCATCGCATTCGCAAACGTCAAAAACTTATATTTTTTCACCAGCCATTTGCCGTCCTCTAGCGTCCAACCGTTCATTTGCTCCAATTCGGCAGTCACCACTGCCACATCCAATTTTTCCATTATCCGTGCTCCTCCTTGTCATTGTTGGCCGTTTGTCCATCTGCCTGTCTGCGCATCATTAAGCGCCAAATCCACTGTGCCGCCTCGCGCACCGAACGCGGTTTGACACCGCTCGCCTCGTCTCCAAGCAAGCGGAATGGCTGCACAAGCCGCGGCAACGGCAACTTCGCACCGGCCAGCAGCGTCTCATCAAACAGTACATCCACCGTGTCATCGGCGTAGACCGCACCGTTTTGCAAAATAATCACCCGCTCCGTCCACTCGCATGCAAAGTCGATGTCATGCGTCGCAATCATGATCGTCAGCCCCATCAAATGCAAACTTTCGAGCAGCGCCTGCAACTCCGCGCGCCCATGCGGATCGAGAAACGCCATCGGCTCGTCCATGATGATCACTTCCGGTTGCATCGCCAGCACACCGGCAATTGCTACCCGCCGCTTCTGTCCATAGCTCAGTTCGAACGGCGACCGTCCGCGAAACTCGCGCAGCCCGACCGAAGCCAAAGCTCGCTCCACCCGCTCGTCCACTTCCGCTTCGCTAAGCCCCAAGTTGCGCGGACCGAACGCCACATCCTCCTCGACAGTCGGCGAAAAGATCTGATCGTCGGGATCTTGGTAGACGACGCCGACGCGCCGATGCGCCAACGCCCGCGACTCTTTCGTCAGCGGTTCGTCAAACAAGGCAACTTCGCCCATCGACGGCACTTCGAGCCCGTTCAACAGCGAAATGAGCGTCGACTTGCCCGCCCCGTTACTGCCGAGCAGCGCCGTCTTGCTGCCGCGTGGCAATTCAAATGAGACATTGCGCAGCGCCTGATACTCTCCATAATAAAACGAAACATTGCGCACCGCAATCGCCATTTTCGCCACTCCCCGCCTATTGGTATGCCCGCCGCTGTTCGCACCGACCTGCTGCACTACACCATGTTGCACACCTACTTCTTGCACTCCACCCTGCCGCACCCCGCCGCGCGCCGCCATCGCAAAATAAATCTTCGCACTGCGCGAGTACGACCGCGCGAACAGCGCACCCATCATCTGCCCGAAGCGCCGCAGCACGAGTCGCGACCAAAGCCAGCGTTCGAGCCGCAAACCGCGCGCCCGCTGCGCCTTCACCATCGAGCGCACCTCTTCAATGAGCAAATAAAAGTAGCGTAACATCATCTGCATGATGCTGACGAGCAACTCCGGCACGCCGAGCGCACGCAACTGTTTGAGCAGTTCAAACTGCGGCGTCGTCACGAGCAAATAGGTCAACAAAAAGTTGGCGGCGCTAATTTTCAAAAACAACACGAGCGACTGATGCACGCCCTCGGCGCTCCCGACCAAACCGAGCACCGCAAACATCGGCTCACCTTCCGTGCTGAACGGCAACAGCACCAGCGCCCCTAAGGCGAACGGCACAATCAGCAAGTAACGCTTAGCAATTTCACGCAGCGAGATGCCGCACCACCAAAGCACGCATAAAAAAAACAGGCATGCGCCAAGTAGTGCCGGCACATAAGAAACCGACACGGTAGCAATCAGCATGCCTATTGTGATCAACATTCGCCACCGGGTATTTGTAATCAGCGGCACCATACATTCACTTCCCTATTTACGTTTCGCGGCCATCCATTTGAACAAAAGCCAGACGAGCGCTCCCATCACCAGCAGTCCGAACAAGCCGGAGATTGCGCTGCCGAGCCAGTGGTCGCCCAGCCACGGCAATGAATAGTCGGGCATCAGCGCGTACGTCCAACTCGCCTTTTCCTTTTCATCAAAACCGCCGTCGATCGCCACGCGCGACAAGCCGTCCGGCTGCGACGAAGCGAACAGCGACACAACACCAGCCAACACGATTGTGATGACAGCCAGCACCAGCAGCGACTTGCGATATTTCGCCTTCATCGCGCCTCACCTCCAGGTTGTATCGACACTCCCGAGATATGCGGTGCGCGCCCGTCGACCAACCACTTGCGTTCTTTTAGATAGAAAAACACAAGCGCCGTGATGACCCCTTCACCGATGCCGATAATGCCATGCCAGAAGAACATGCCGCCGAACGCGACCGGCCATGACACCGTTCCCGACAACGCCAGCAGCAGCGCAACACCTAGCGCCGCGAGCACAAGCGACATCCAGCCCGCAATAAACGCCAAACCCGCCTGCCATTTGCCGCGCAATCGATCAGCGCCTGCTCGCCAAAGCAGATGCCCGGCCCACGAACCAATCACCGCATTGCATAAAATATTCGCGCCCAATACGGTAATCCCGCCATCCTGAAAAATCAGCGCCTGCACGATTAGCACGCACGACATCAAAATGATGCCAATCCACGGACCGAACAGCATCGCCGCCAATGCCCCGCCGAGAAAATGACCGCTCGTCGCGCCCATCACTGGGAAGTTGATCATTTGCGCCGCAAAAATAAACGCACCAATCAGCGCAATTTGCGGCACTTGGCGCGGCTCTAGCTCCAACTTCGATTTGCGCATCGCATGACCGACCGCCATCGCACCGAGTACCGAAGTCGAAATCCACATTTTCGCATCCAAAAACCCGTCTGGAATATGCATCGCTCACCCGCCTATTTTTCCATTATCGACCATCGTCGCCAGAACATCAAGGACCGCGCGCGTCGCCAGCAGCGCCGTCGTATCGCTAATATCGTAGGCCGGCGCAACTTCCACCACTTCCATCGCCGCAAGCCCCTCTTTCGCCACGAGATGCATCAACTTCAGCGCCTCGCGCGGCAAGAAACCACCTGGCTCAGGCCAGCCCGTACCCGGCACAAAGCCGCAATCGATGGAGTCAATATCAAAACTGAGATAAACCGCTTTTGCCCCTTTCCAAGCGACCTCCAGCGCCATCTCCGCCACCTTCTCGATTCCGAGACTCTCGACGTCATTGATTGTCATGATCGTCGTCCCGCGCTCACGTCCGACCTGCACGCCAGCACGCGGCACCTGCCAACCGCCGATGCCGATCTGCACCAAATTGACCGGCGGCGCATTTTTAATGTTCGTCGCATGGAACCACGGCGTCGTATGCATCCGCTCATCCATGTCCTTCTCTTGAATGTCGATATGGCGGTCCAAATGGATAATGCCGATGTTGCCCTCAACGTTCTCCGCCACCCCGCGCACGCACGGATAGCCAATCGAGTGGTCGCCGCCAAGTATAATCGGCATCGTCCCCTTGCTCATCACATGCGACACCGCTTTCGTGATCTGGTCAAAACTTTTCTCGATGTTGGCAATCGTGAACACATCGCCGATGTCGCAAATTTTCAACTGCTCGCGCAAATCGACGCCGAGCTCGTAGTTGTACGTCTGATACAGCGCAGAAATGCGGCGAATCGCCTGCGGACCGAAGCGCGTCCCCGAACGGTACGTCGTACCAATATCGAACGGCACGCCCATCACCGCGACATCATACTCGCCGACACGGTTCACATCTTCCAAGTACGGCATTTTCAAAAACGTGTTGATGCCCGCGTAGTGTGGCAACTCGCCGCGGCTGAAGCAGGAAATCGTGCGGTCGCCAATGCTCTCGGCCGCCTCCAAGCCGAGCCGCAAATTGCGCTGAATCTCCTCGTCATGGCGCGTCGTCGGCAACGTCCCTTCCTTGTTCGCCGCCATGATGCCGTGCAAATCCCCTTTTTCAAACGTGCTCTCATCGATCTGCTTGCGCCGATAATTCGTGCCGTGATTATCGAAAAACCCCATTTGGATGATCCCTCCTCGTGTGTGTCCTGTAATCAACCTTCATTAGCCGTCAATCGTGTTTCAAACGTTGGATCAACTCGCGCTTCAAGTTCAGGAAAGCCGGCAGTTCGCGCGTCAGCAAATCGCGTTCGCTCGGCAAATCGACCTCATATTCACCGATGATGCGCCCTGGTCCAGCCGCCATCAACACAATCCGCTGCGACAAATATATCGCTTCGTCGATATCGTGCGTGATGAACACGACCGTCGTCTGCTCCGCCCGCCAAATGTCACGCAGCATTTCCTGCATGTCCATCTTCGTCTGTGCATCGAGCGCGCCGAACGGTTCATCCATCAGCAGTACTTTCGGATTCGCCGCCAGCGCCCGCGCAATCGCCACGCGCTGCTTCATCCCGCCCGACAACTGGTTCGGAAACGCATTGGCAAACTTCTCAAGCTTAATCAATTCAATAAAGCGATCAGCCATCTTGCGCCGGATGGTCAGCGGAATGCCCTTCAACTTGAGCCCGAACTGTATGTTCTCGCGCACGCTCAGCCACGGAAACAGCGTGTACGTCTGAAACACCATCCCGCGGTCCGCACCTGGACCGGTCACTGGCACGCCATCGACCAGCACCTCGCCCGTCGTCGCCTCTTCCAAACCCGCCAAAATCCGCAAAATCGTCGACTTGCCGCAACCGGACGGACCGACGACCGATACGAACTGGCCCTCTTCAATCGAAAGTTGCACATCAGATAGCGCTTTAAACGTCTGTTTTTTCACAACATATTGCTTGCCGACCTCGTTCAATTCAATGAAACTGCTCATCCTCCATCGCCCCCCTACGACGCCCACGGAAAGAAGCGTTTATTCAAGTAAGCGAAGATCCGGTCGCAAATCAGTCCGAGCAAGCCAATGACGAGAATGCCGACGAATATTTCCGACGTATTCAGAAACCGTTGCGCCTTCATGATCTGATAGCCGAGCCCGCTGTTGACCGCCACCAGTTCGGCAACGACCAGATACGTCCACGCCCACCCGAGAATGAGGCGCAGGGTGTTCATCAAATGTGGCCGCAACGCCTGGAAGATGACCGATTCGATCAGCTGCCAGCGGGTTGCGCCCAGTGTCATCGCCGCTTGGATCAAATCGTGCGAGACGCGCCGTGTGTCGACCGCCACCATCAGCACCAATTGGAAGAAGCAGCCGATGAAAATGATGAGAATTTTCGCCCACTCGCCGATGCCCGCCCATACCATCACCAACGGTATGAAAGCGACGGCCGGCATATAGCGAATGAACTCCATCTGCGGTTCGACGAGCGCCTCGCCGATTTTGAATGTGCCCGCCAATATACCGAGCGGTATGCCGATCAGGCAGGCCAGCATGAAGCCGCCGAACACGCGGAACACGCTAATGCCGATGTGCTCCCAATACTCCGCTGATGTGATGTTCGTGAAAAATTGCTTTGCGACTTCGATTGGCGGTGGCAAAAAGATTTGCTCGACGAACCCGCCGTACGAGAGCAACGACCACACGACAAGCACGATCATGAATGAAGCGAGCGCCATCATCACATAGAGACTGGTGCTGATCGGCCGTAGCACTTGCCACACCGAGCGGCGCCCGTGTTTTGTTGCTTTTGTTGTCGATTCATTCGCCAATTCAGCCACCGCCTACTTCTTCGCCGCTTTCACAAACGTCGCGTCGAGCGCCGCACTCACATCCGGCACCTCCGACACCATCTCTAACTTTTTCAAAAACTCCGCCGTCTTCACGCCGGTGTAGTGCAACGAATCATACGTGTCGCCTTTTTCAAACGCTTTAATGTTGTCATCGACGCTAAACAATTTGATGCTGTCGAGCGACACTTTGAACTCTTCCGGCGTAATCTCTGCTTTTTTCGCCATGATTTCAATCGCCTCGTCCGGATTTTGCTCGAACCAAGCGAGCGCATCGAACCATGCGTCGACAATCTTCTGCACATCCGCCGCCCGCTTGCTGACCGTCTCCTCTTTGAACACGAGCAAGTCAGGAATCAGTCCCGGCGTATCTTTGGATGAGAACAACACCTTGCCTTTGCCTTCCTTCACCGCTTTCGATTGGAACGGCTCCCAAAGCACAGCCGCCTCCACCTTGCCTGTAATGAACGCCGGCCCCGCATCGTTGACCGTCATGTTGATATAATCAATGTCTTTCTCCGTCATCCCATTTTGTTCAAGCGCAGTGAGCAGTAGAAAATGGTCGACCGTGCCGAGTTCCGTCGCGACCGTTTTGCCCTTCAAGTCTTTGACCGACTGCACATCCGGCTTCGTCACGATTGCATCGCCACCGTTCGAGTTGTCGTTGACGAGCACGACTTTCAGATCGATGCCTTTGGATAGCGGTGCGATCGTATCGCTCAGCGTCTGACTGTTCGCGTCGACCTGACCTGTCGACAAAGCAGCGAGCGAGTCGCTATATACCGGAAACCACTTCAACTCAACGTCCACGCCATGCTTCTCGAAAAAGCCCTTCTCTTGCACCAAATCCCAGAAAAACCAACCCGGCCACGGACTGTAGGCGATTTTGATCGGTTCCCCTTTCGCCGTCTCCTTGCTCTCCGATTCCGACTCCGTACTGCCGCATGCACTGACGATCACCGCCAGCAGCAACGTGACCGCCAAGGTCAACACCATCGACTTTCTCCAACGTTTTTTCTCCATCTTCTCTCTCCCCTTTTTGTCTGAAAATATATGAAAAAGCCTGAGACGACGTCGACGGATCGACTTCCTCCCAGGCATTTATCCCTCCGTGTAGCGCTTGAAGGCGCTTTGTCTCTCGGACCAGACTTTGTCTTGCCGTTCTGTGCGCGGCGATGACAAACGGAACCCTAGACGATATTTGGTTAACTGTCTGTAATTATGTCATATAAATTAACGCTTATGCTCTAGGATACTGAATTGTTAGTTAAATAATATAACATAAAAACGAGAATGTCAATTGAAAATCATAAATATTTTTATTATATGTAAATTAAACTAACATAGATATAACCCAATTAAACCCGGATTACACCCAACGAATCGGCTCAACGCCAAACGCCCGCAAATACTCATTCGCCCGCGAGTACGGCCGACTGCCAAAAAAACCGCGATATGCCGAAAGCGGACTCGGATGCGCCGACTCAATCACTGCATGACGCTCGCGATTGATGAGCGTTCCCTTTTGTCTTGCCGGTCCGCCCCACAACACGAACACTAACGGTTCCTGGCGTTCATTCAATAAACGAATGATCGCATCGGTAAATGGTTCCCAGCCCAGTCCGCGATGCGAGAGCGGTTCATACTCACGAACCGTCATCACCGTATTCAAAAGCAGCACGCCTTGCCGCGCCCACTCACTCAAATCACCGCTCGCTGGTGCCTCGCACGCCAAATCGGTTTGCAGTTCCGCATACATGTTACGCAGTGACGGCGGCAACGCCACACCCTCAGGCACTGAAAAACTGAGGCCATGCGCTTGCCCCGGATGATGGTACGGATCTTGCCCGAGAATGACCACCTTCACCGCATGATATGGCGTCAATTCAAGTGCGCGCAACCACTGCTCTCTTTTCGGATACACACGATGTGCCGCCTCCTGCTCCGTCATTCTTTCTAGCAAATCACGAAAATACGGTTGCTCCATTTCTGTTTGCAGCAACGATCGCCAATCATCATGCATCGCCAACATCACTTCAACTCCGCCTCCATTTCGATTCAAACTTCACAATTCCGCAAACGTCCAGACCAAAGCGGCTCACCAGCCATATGATACATTACGCTAAAGAGAAGGAGGGAAAACGAAATGTCCTGCGAAAACCACCACTACCGTCCTGGTATCGCCGCTGCTTTCACAAGCACTAGCACAATCCTTGTGTTGTTCATTCTCTTGGTCATCGTCAGCCGTTCCTGGTTGCCTGGCGTTTAATCAATAAAGTGACGTTGCCCCGCGCTTCGCTGAGCTAACCTCGGCGGACGCGGGCTTTTTTGTATGAAAACTTGGCTCTTAGGTATTAAAAAGCAAGCCGTCCACAATAGCGCGAACGGCTTTACATATTTTTGATTGAGTCAAGCAAATCACCAATCGACAACTCCGACATTTCGCCAAGCAAGCGGTCCATTTGCGTCTTCTTGCGCAAACTACCACCTAACACAATCTCAATGTTTTGGTCCTTATCAATCATCACGGAATCAACGCTCAGTGCCTGCGACAGCAACCCGACAATCACTGCTAACTGTTGCGGACTTATTTTACCGTTGCCCTTACCGTTACCGTTACCATTCCCGTTTCCGTTTCCGTTTCCGTTTCCGTTGCCGGCACTTACCCGTAACATCCGTCCGCGGTTGCGTTTCATGAAGCCGCATGGATAAACGAAAACACGAGCACGAGCGTCACCACAAGCGTGATCCACCACATTTTTGTTTCTTCATCCATCTTGTCCGCCGCCTTATCAAATTGTTTGTCCGTTTTTAATCAAGTTGGCGCTTAGTCGGCCTTCATCATCTTATGCGGCGACTGATACCTTCACCTCGGCAAGCGCCCGCGCCAAACGATATCTTCCATCCAGGCACGCAACACTTCGCCCACACCCCACGCCTGCGCATAGCATCCGCGCGAGATGATCGGCTCATTGCCGTCGAAAATTTCAGCAATTTGGCCAATGCATCCGTCACGCAAATGGTCGGCAAGCGGCTCCAGCAACAAGCGCGCAACAGCAACTGCCTCATCGCTGTAATCGTGCACTTTGCAATATGCGGTGATTAGCGCACCGAGCGGAAAACTCCATACCGTACCCTGATGATAAGCCAAATCGCGTTGCAACAATTTGCCGCCATAGTACGGCTTGTACTCCGTATCATCCGGCGCAAGACTGCGCAATCCATAAGATGCGTACAACTTTTGCAACACCGTTTCGACGACGCGTTTCTCCTGCTCACGCGAGAGCATCGTAAACGGCAAACTAATCGCCCAAATCTGATTCGGACGAATTTGGCCGTCACCCACCCCATCGCGACTGACGACATCGTACAAACATCCGGCAGCATCGTTCCAAAACTTTTCGACAAACGATTGCTTCACCTTCTCCGCCATCTGCTCGTACGGCAGAGGATCCTCACCGAATTTGCGCGCAAGTTCACTCATCACACAAAGTGCATTGTACCAAAGTGCGTTGATCTCCACCGGCTTGCCGTGACGCGGCGTGACGACAATCCCGTCGACGCGCACATCCATCCAAGTCACTTGATCGAGCCCCGAACCTGCGGCGATCAGTCCGTCCGCCTCATCCATGCCAATCGAAAAATCCGTACCCTTTTGATACGCAGCCACAATATCCTTAAGCACCGGATAAATCCGCTCACGAATAAACTCGTCATCGCTCGGCGCACCGCTGTAACGCAAAAACTCATACACCGAGTGAAAATACCACATCGAAGCGTCGACCGTGTTGTAGATCGGCTCCTGTCCCTCGTCAGGGAACATGTTCGGCACGAGCCCGTTGCGCACATATTTGGCGAACGTCCACAAAATCTCACGCGCATCGTCGAGGCGCCGCGTTGGCAAAGTCAGCCCCTGCATGGCGATCATCGTGTCGCGTCCCCAATCGGCGAACCACGGATAGCCGGCGAGCACCGTTTTCATGCCCGTCGAGTTGCGATGCACGATAAAATGATCGGCGGCCCGCACCAGCGCATCGACAAATTCATCATCCGCTGCCGCCTCTCCAACGCGACCAGTCAAACCGAACTGCGCAGTCTTCAGCCCGGCATGCTCGACCAACCTGGCTATCCGCTGCTCTTCCTCCGCAATCAGTTGCCAGCCATCAGACACCGGCAACCCCTCATCTTCAATCGTACAAACCACCGCGAACCGTGCATGCTCATGCGCCGCCAGCTCAATATGTAAGAGCGCCGGCACGTAATGTGTATCAATCCCTGGCTTGCCGTCAACAATCTCGTAGTGATACAGCATGTTCTCGTCGTAACTGGAATGATGATATACCTTCAACCCCATTTGCTCGAAAAACGTCTTCGGTGCATCTTCAAAACTTCCCCGCTCGCTCCGCAGACGAATCGTCAACTGCGGCTGCTTGGCCGGTACAAGTTCGAGCGACGCGCCATCGACCCGCTCGCTAAACTGCAAATCAAACTTCGAACTTTGTTCGCCGTAGCCTCGGAAGTTGACGAGCGGTTTGATGGTCAATTTGGCAGGATATGCCCCATTGCGCACCTCATAGCCGATGACGACCGTGTTTTTGCCGTACACCATGGCTACCCGCTTGTCGACAAACACATCCTCCGCCTGATAGCGAAAGCGCGGCAAGCCCTGCTCCAAAGCAAAGCGTTGCAAATAATGCTGCCCATTTTCCTGCCACCCCGGGCGCTCATTGGCGGCCAACGAATACGCTCGTCCACCAATCGTCAGCGTCTCTTCTAACTTTGATAAAATAAGTGTCCGCTGCACCGGCACGTGCAAACTAGCCACCAGCAAACCGTGCTGACAGCGAGCGTTCGCCCCAATCATCGTACTGCCTGCGAAGCCGCCGATGCCATTCGTCACCAACCACTCGCGCTCTAATCCTTGTTGAAACGTTTTCCAATACCCTTTACCAAACACAAAATAGCCGTTCATCGTTGTCATGTCGATCCTTTCTGAATAAATTGGTCCTTAGTCGGTAAAAACGAAAGTTTGCTAGACTGTGATTCTTTCGTTTTTACCATTAGTCGACCGCAAAACGGGCACGTTTGCCCGTTTTCGCCTGTAAATTTGGCCCTTGGTCCGTAATACCGAAAACTTGCTTTAGTTTGACTCTTTCGTTTTTACCATTAGTCGACCGCAAAACGGGCACGTTTGCCCGTTTTAGCTTAAGTTTTGCCCGTTTTAGCTAGACTTTGCGGAATCCGCAGAAGTACCAGTTGCCCTCGCGAATGATGACTTGCGAAGTCGTCAACTCCAATCCTGACTGCTGGCCAAGCGCCTTCATTTCCGCTATCGACGGCAGATCGAACAAATTCTCATGCGCACGCATGAAGGAGTTGAACGCCGCTGAAAACGGACCGCTCGTACCCGCCTGCTCGGTGCGAATCGGACTGATCATCGCCATCGTTCCGCCAGGTTGCAAAAACTCGACTGCCCGTTGCATCAATGTCGCCCGATGCTCTGGGGCGAAGTAATATAATATGTTGTTCATCATCACCAAGTCGAAGCGCTGTTGGTGATCGCCTAGCGCACGCACACCCGCACCGAGAAAATCGCCCTCGAGCAAGTGGATGCTATCGGCGCGCTCGGAGGCAATCGCTTGTTTCGCTTTTTCGAGCAACTCGCGCTCTTTTTCGATGCCATACAAGATCAATGAGCGGTTTTGTCGCGCCAAGCGCAACAAATAACCGGCGTAACCACAGCCGATATCGAGCACCGCGTGGCTTTGCCAACGTTTCATCCATTTCTGTAAGACAGGAAAAGCCGCCTCTTCGATCATCGCCGATGTTGATGCGACCGTCGTCGCGAATTGTTGCCCGTCAAACGTGCGCCGTGCGCCGCCGTTCATCAAGTGCGGATAGGCGAGCAACGAAGGGATGTGCAACTCCATCATTTCCACCAACAACTCGCCGATTGCGCTCTCGCTTTGCCGGCTGAAATCACGGCACATGGCAGCATTGCTGCGCACCGCGCCGCTCGCCAAACGTTTCAAATGTCCAATGTTCAAACCGACATCGAGCCAACTGTCGAGCAAGCTCGCATCATAACCCGATCGAGACACCACTTCGGCAACCGTCGCGCCATCTTTGAACTGTTCGAACAGCCCCAATTTAAAGCCCACGTACGCATGCCAACTCGGCAGAAACCCGCGATTGCGTCGCATCCAGTTGCGCGCCCGCCACATTCTCAACCATTCTTTGACCATCGAAACCGCCTCCCGATTTTCACTGGTACAGCCACGGATAGTCCGTCTCTTCTGAAAACCAATCAATCGGCGTTTGCAGCGTGTTCGGCACCCGGTCTGGCGACCAAAGTCCCATTTGCATAACGCGGTCAACAAGCGTTTCTTTCGCCATTCCCAAGCCGGAAATGTTCACCATATATCTCTTCATCAAATAAGGATGTTTAGCAATCGTACGAATCGTATGCGCTCGGATCGCATGTGCCATCCCGATTGGATACGAATACGCAAGCGCCGACATGTGGCTAAGCGCCGAAACGAACATCGCGCGCGGTTTACGAATGCGCTCAAACCATTGAAGCGTCGCCTCATCATGTTTGCCACTGCGCACCATCCACGCCAGCAAAGAACCGAGAATGTCGGCATCCTGAATCGCCATGTTCATTCCTTCACCGGCCATCGGGTGGACGCTATGTGCAGCATCGCCGATCAGCACACAAGCGCTGTTCACATAGCGCTCCGCTTCCAGTCGAAGCGGCACCATCAACTGAATCTCTTGCCAATCTTGTAGCTGCTCCACGTGCTCGCGAAGCATCGGTGCCAACTGCGCATATTCACGATGAAAAGCGCCAATGCCCTCGCCTTTCAAACGCTGATAATCGCCTTTTCGCAACATCAACACGGTCCGCACCTTATTGTCTGGCAACGGGAACAGACCGATGAAGCGCCCGCCTTCGCTGATCACTGTCGCGTCGCGCAATGATTCGGGACGACCGATGGTGACCGTGAAAAACTGATGATTGTACTGCTGTTTTTTGACCGCAACATCAATCGATTCGCGAAATGCAGAAAATTTACCTTCAGCGCCAATCAAAAATGACGCGCGCAACGGTACCTGCTCACCGCCAACCGACAGCATCACTTCACCGCGCCGCTCGCCCATCCGCACGATTTGTGCTGGACGCAAAAACCGCAGCAAGCCACTTTGTAAAGCCGGCGCTAGCACAATCGCTTTGAGGCTGTCATGCGGAATCATCAGCGCATAATTGTACGGTTCGGGCAACACCTCATAATCCAGTGCAGCCGGCAAGCCAGCTCCATTCGCACCTTTTGCCGAACGCGTTCGCTCATAAATGAGTGTTCGCGGGATGCGCCAACCTTGCGCCAAAACCGCTGGCAAAACGCCCAATCGATCGAGGATTTCGATACTCTTCGGTTGCAACAACTCGCCCTTGTACATCACACTTTCGCGGACTCTTTTTTCGAGCAGCGTCACGCGCACCCCTTGTGATACAAGTTTTAGCGCCAGCGTCAAACCAGCAATCCCGCCCCCGGAAATCAACACATCGGTATCCATCGCCGCTCATCTCCTGCTTCAAGCGTAACACACCGCCGAACATCCGTAAATCAGGATTTTCGCCACTTGTTGGCATACGCCGTCACTGCCGCTAAATAACGATGCCACGGCTCCGTCACATGGCCCAGCCGCTCCGGTATTTGTGGCGATTTGTGCGCCTCTTGCTCGGTCTGCTCAGTCTGTTCATTTTCACTCATAACAACAACCGCTCCCATTCTCTCACAGTCAATTTACGCATCATTTGCTCGTCGTCGTGATAGAGCATATAATCCGACAACTCCGATTTCTCACTAAGCAAACGATCGATCTTCTCCTCAATCGTTCCGACTGTAATCAACTTATAGACCGTAACATCCTTCGTCTGACCGATGCGATAAACACGGTCGGTCGCCTGATTCTCAACCGCCGGATTCCACCAACGATCATAGTGAATCACATGATTCGCCGCAGTCAAATTGATGCCCACCCCGCCCGAGCGAATCGTCAGCACCATGACGGGAATGCGCGACGTTTGCTTTTGAAAATCGTCAATCATTTGTTGGCGCTGTTTGCCGCTAACCGACCCGTCAAAATACAGCACATCTCGCGCCGGAAACCGCCGTTTCAACTCGCGCACGATAATTTTGCCCATTTCTACGTACTGTGTAAAAATGAGCGTCTGCTCGCCGCGCTCATAAATTTCCTCGACCATTTCGAGCAATCGCAGCAACTTATTTGAAGTTGCGTCAGTTCCAGATGTAGTCGCCCGATCGACCAGCGACGGATGGTTACAAATCTGTTTGTAGCGCGTAATCGCTTTTAGCACCGCGCCCATCTGCAAACGTTTGGCGGTACTTCCCGTCTCCTGAACGAGTTGCTCGCGCGCCCCTTCGTAAAGCGCCGTCTGCTCCGCCGTCATCTGCACGAATACTTTGACTTCGTGCTTCTCAGGAAGCGCGAGCATCACCTGCGGATCCTTCTTCTCACGGCGCAGCATGAATGGATAGACAAGCGCACGCAATCGCTCGCGCGCTGCCTCTTGCGCCTGCTTGTCGACAGAACTGACATATTCGCGGCGGAAATAGGGCAACGAACCCAAATACTCCGGATTGATGAAATCATAGATAGACCACAATTCGTTCAAATGATTCTCAATCGGCGTGCCAGTCATCGCAATCCGGTGATTTGCCTGCAGTTTACGGACCGCTTTCGACTGCTTCACATTCGGATTTTTAATGTTTTGCGCCTCGTCGATACAGAGCAAATCCCAATCCACCGATTGAAACTCCGCAAAATCCGGGGAAATAAGCGAATAGGTCGTTAACACTACGTCCGCATCGGCAATCGCTTCAGCAAACGCCTCGCCACGCGCGCGGTCGACTCCATGATGGACAACCACCTTAAGGGTCGGGGCAAACACGGACAATTCATGTTGCCAATTGCCAAGCACGGAGTACGGGCAGACGAGCAACGACGGTTTGCGACCTTCCCCGGCCTGCTCGTAATGCGCCTGCACCTCGAGCAAATAACTGATCAATTGAATCGTTTTGCCGAGTCCCATATCATCTGCCAGACAAGCACCGAATCCGAGTTTTCGCAAAAATAACAGCCAACTGAAGCCGAACCGCTGATACTCATACAGCGTTCCATCGAACATCTGAGGCTGCGGCATCGCTTCGATCGCTTGACGGTCAAACAACGCCCTGAAATATTGCCGGTATTGCTCGCTCAAGCGCAGCGAATGCCCTACTTCTTCATGGTTCGCGGCAAACGAAACGCCCTGCGCACCCTCATGCGCATCGTCGCCCGCGCCTTGCTCTTGTGCCATCGCCCGCAGCACTTCCGCCATCGTCATCCCGCCTTGACGGCGATTCGTCTCCAGCCATTCGCTAATTTTGGCAATCCAATCGTGGTCCATGACGTACCATCGACCGTTGACGCGAATCCAGCGCTTCTTTTGATCGACCAAATGGTAGAATTCGCTTTCACTCAATTCAACACCATCGTCAATCGCGATCCGCCAATCAAATTGCACCAACTGTTGCAAACCGAAACGCGATGCTTCCGGCAACTCCGTATTCGCAGTCTGTGAGCCTTTGAGACGAGCTACTGGACGCGTGCGGGTCTGCCACCACTCAGGTGTCAAGACTGCTACGCCGAAATCCGTCAACTGCCGTGACCAATCCGTCAAAAACTGCCACGCCTGTTCGTCCGTCAGCCGATAACCGCTCACGCTCGCCGCGACTTCTGCTAGCGGCGGGATGCATGTTTTCCATTGTTCATGTGCGCCAATAAACCGTTCCAACAGCGCTTGCCTTTGCTCCTCCGAACAATCCAGCGTAAGGCCGTCCTGCAACGCCACAAACGACTCCCACTCTGCTCGTAAAAATCGGCGGAACACTGGCACTAGCAGCCATTCCTCATCGGAATCGGCGTTCGGTTCAAGTAACTTTAAACCCAATCCAGCAGACATTCGCTCGCCGTTCCATCCGATGGCGGCTAACCATTCCTGCTCGTCGTGAATGTCCTCAAACAAAGGAGTCTGTTTGGATTTGTTATTTGATTTGGATGGCACTAACGAAAAGTGTTCAGCCAGTTCCTGCCATACAGGAGCGATATGCGCTTCTTCGTTTAATTGTTCAAAAAGTGCGGCGAACCAATCCTTTATAATCGAGCGCTCGCCGGTTTCGGCGAAACGTTCATACTGCACAACTTCATCGCCGTTCATTTGCAGCGCCATTTGCCAACTGCCATTTTTCCACGCTGAAAAATCAGGTGCATAGCGTCCGCCCGCCAATACATCGAGCAACCACGCCGCCACTTCGTGCAGCCACGCTTGTTCACTCGAACCATGCCAAACAAAGCGCTCATCATGTTGCTGCCGATCAGCAAAATAAGTGGCCGCATGAAGCGCCGGAATATAAACATAAAACTGATGTTTCACCAATTTCACTTGCATCATCGTTCCATAAAATGACGCTTGATGGAAGCGAAACAGCACATCTTTTAACCAGTAGCATCGTTCGCGCGAAGCATCGGCTTCGTCATGTACGAGAAATCCGTCCCCATCCCATCTCCAACTCAAATTCGTCGTCATGCGAGCAGTTCAGCCTCCTCCATCATTCTTAGAAGCGCACGACTACGTTTGTATTTCGATTTCAGTGAAGTAATATATTGCTGCCATTCATCAGCGCGCTGCAAGCCCTCATAGTGCAAGCGGAGTTTATGCAGTCGAGCAATCACTTCTTCGTGTTTGACAGCACGCGTCGACAACACGCGGTCAATCCACTGATGGTGCAAGACGAGCAATAATTCGGGGCGCTGTCTGACCACTTCTTCAGGCACATCGGCAATTAAATCAGCTTGATGATGAGCGATGCTTAAATAGAGCACGTACCATTCATCAAACCGCTGCTGTCCTAGCAAAAACGCGCTATACTCCGCGTGACTCCATGGGTGCATGTCTGCGAGCACCTGCTCGAGTTCAGCTGCTGTGCGAAACGCCACCGGCAAACGCAACCAATGCTCTAGTAACAACCGCACTTCTTTGCCATTATGCTGTTCGGCCTTCGTCGGCAAGGCACACAACCAACCATAGAGACGTTCCCATGATTGCTCGCGAAGCAGACAATCTAAAAGATGAAGGACGGTACGATCCACTGGCAAACGTTTTGTATCTTCCGCTGAGTTTGCTTTGGCTAATGCGCTTTGCAAACAGTCGCGAGCACGAGCGTCATCGCCCTTGGCAAAATGAAGCGCAGCTTGCATCAATTGGACATGCGAACGAGCCGGCATGCCTGCAACATGTTGCGCTTCTGCATGAAAAATGGCTAGCTCAGCGCGCAGTGCCAATAGCGCCTCCACATAAACGGTCAACCAAAACGAGCGCTCCTCAGCAAGTTCCAAGCGTTGCGCGAGAAACCGCAAACAGTCCACCAATAGTAGCGAAAAGCGCTTGCGCTCACTGCCCGATGTTTTCGCACTGTCATAAAGTCTCAACAGATCTGGTAAATCAGCAAAAATACTGATCATTTTCGCTACGCACTGCTGCTTCACCACTTGCATGTCAGGAAACCAGCGAATCTGATGCACGCGTTTCGGCGACTGCTCGGTCAACGTCACGACAATGTAAGCCTGCATATAAACACGAAAAAAGAACCGCTCAATGCCGGCTTGTTGCGGTTCCATTTTGGCAAACTGTTGCTGCACCTGTAAGGCGAACGAAGTAGGCGAAGCATCACTGTGGTTAAAAAAATGGGTAAAACGCGTCGCAAACGTACGCAACCAATAGGCGGCATTGTGCAACTCAGATGTAGACATGGGCAGACGCACTCCTCGCGGATGTTAAAGTATCATTCTTCATTATACCAAAAAAATCGCGGATTCACTTGGAATCCGCGACCACAACTTTATTGACTTGGAAGATTATTTTTCTACAAAAATCGCCATGCTTCGTGCATTCGCACCGTAGTAATATTTCGCATTACCTTGGAACGTCGAAGCCCATGTGTTGGTCCACGTTCCGTCCGTAATCTCTTGCGTGCCTGGATTTTCGTTAAACGCTTTTAGGCTGCCATCATTTTCTGCCCACCACGTCGATGTATCAGCAACAAGATACCACTTTTTACCCGGCGTATTCGGTGGCAATTGGAAGTCGATTTTACCCCAGAAATGGTTGGCGATGATATAGAAATCGTTGCCGTCGATTGGCGCCTTCGTTTCAAACTTGCCGCCGTCCAAACGCCATGCAAGCGTACGGCTCTCAGGACCCCAATCCGGTTGTTTGTAATTCACGCCATGCCATTGAATGTCCGGAATGCCATCATTATCTTGGTCATTACCAGTGAAAAACTCCGTCCGTTTAAATACTGGATTGTCCTTGCGCAGTTTGACGATTCCTTTGAAGAAATTAAACGTGCGCGCATGCGTCGACTTCATCGTCCAATCATACCAAGATGCAATCGTATCCAAGTTGTATGCATTGTTGTTACCACGTTGCGTACGGCGAATCTCGTCGCCACCCAAAATCATCGGAGTACCAGCAGATAAGATGTTATGGACAGCAAAGTTACGAATTTGCTGAGCGCGCAACACCTCATCACCGTTCGAGTCCCAACTATGATTGTCATTCGAACCACCGTCCGATGGTCCAAACGGCGGATCTTGCAAGTTTTGTTTGACGCTATAACTGACAAGGTCATTCAGCGTAAATCCGTCATGTGATACGACTTTGCTAATACTGTGGAACGGCTTACGGCCATCGTCCTGATACAAATCGGAGCTTCCTGCCACACGCTTCGCCAAATCAGAAATATGTCCGCCGTCACCGCGCACTACCTTGCGAACCGTGTCACGGAATTTATCTTGCCACTCTGCATACGCATTCGTGCCGCTGCCTGGGAAGTTACCGACTTGGTAACTATTTTCGCCACCTGCCGCCCACGGCTCAGCAATGTGCTTCACATTCGGGAATTCTTTCAAAATGCGAGCCAACACGGAATTGTTTTTGTCATAATTGAAGTTTCCGTGCTCGATTGTGTTTCCAAGTACGGACGCCAAGTCATAGCGGAATCCGTCAATTTTCATCTCATCAATCCAATAGCGCAG
>CANHCR010000038.1 GCA_947459205.1 Caryophanales bacterium
AAGATACGAATACAACGATTACGCTGACAGCAAGTGACGTCGATGGCACAACGCCGACACTCAGCGTGTCGGGAGGTTCGGCAGGTACGGTCAGTGCCTCGATCAGCGGCACGACGCTGACGTTGACTCCGGCAGCGAACTACAACACGGGAACGGCGATTACCTTCACAGTGACGGCATCGGACGGCACATTGACCGCGACGCAAACGTTCACGGTGACAGTGACAGCTGTAAATGATGCGCCGACAGACATTTCCTTGTCTTCCACATCAATTGCAGAAAATGCGGGTGCTAACGCGACGGTCGGTACACTCAGCGGCACGGACGTCGATGCGGGCACAACATTCACATTTACATTGGTTGCGGGTACAGGCGATACGGATAATGCGAGTTTCAACATCAGCAGCACATCGCTCCGTGCCAACGCAAGTTTTGACTACGAAGTGAAAAACAGCTACTCGGTGCGCGTGCGCGTGTCCGATGGTTCGTTGAATTACGAAGAAGCGTTCACCATCAGCGTAACGAACGTCAACGAAGTGGCGACTGACATCATCATTACTTCGACGAGTATCGCCGAAAATGCTGGTGCAAACGCTGTGGTCGGCACGCTCAGCAACAACGACAATGACGTGGGTGACGTTTTCACCTACACGTTAGTGGCAGGCGCAGGCGACACCGATAATGCAAGTTTCAATATTAGCGGCACATCACTTCGTACAACGGCAAGTTTTGATTATGAAGTGAAGAACAGCTACTCGGTGCGCGTACGCGTGTCAGACGGTTCGTTGAACTACGAAGAAGCGTTCACCATTAGCGTGACGAACGTCAACGAGGTTGCGACCGACATTGCTTTGACGTCGGCTTCGATTGCCGAGAATGCAGGCGCGAACGCGGTCATTGGCACACTCTCCAACAATGATCCGGATGCGGGCAACACGTTCACGTACACGTTGGTAGCCGGTACAGGCGACAGCGACAACGCAAGTTTCAACATTAGCGGCACATCGCTTCGAGCCACTGCATCGCTCGATTTCGAGACGAAATCGAGTTACAGCGTGCGTGTGCGCGTGTCCGATGGATCACTCAACTATGAAGAAGCGTTCACCATCAGCGTGACGAACGTCAACGAAGCACCAACGGATATCGTGCTCAGCGTAGATACGATTGCTGAAAACGCGGTAGCGAACACGGTCATCGGTACACTGGCTGCGAGTGATCCAGATGCAGGTGCGACGTTCACATTCTCACTCGTATCAGGCACTGGTTCGACCGATAATGCAAGTTTCAACATTAGCGGCACAAGCCTTAGATCGAGTGCAAGTTTTGATTTCGAAACGAAGTCAAGTTACAGTGTCCGCGTGCAAGTGAGCGACGGCAGTTTGACATACGAAGAAGCGTTTGCGATTTCGGTCACGAACGTCAATGAAGCACCGACGGACATTGCACTTTCGTCGACATCGATCGCTGAAAATGCAGGAGCGAATGCAACGGTCGGCACATTGAGCGGCACAGATGTCGATGCCGGTACAATATTCACCTTTACATTGGTGGCAGGCACTGGCTCGACGGATAATGCAAGCTTCAACATTAGCGGCACGAGTCTGCGGGCGACAGCAAGTTTCGATTTCGAGACCAAAACGAATTATTCCGTGCGGATTCGCGTATCGGATGGCGCACTCTTCTACGAAGAAGCGTTCACCATCAGTGTGACGAACGTCAACGAAGCGCCGACGGATATTGCTTTAAGCGCAAATAGCATCGCTGAAAATGCGGGCGCAAATGCAACGGTGGGCACATTGAGCGGTACTGACGTCGATGCGGGTACAACGTTCACCTTCACACTGGTGCCTGGTACTGGCGATACAGATAACGCATCGTTCAACATTAGCGGCACAGCGCTTCGTGCGAATGCGAGCTTTGATTTTGAAACCAAATCTAGCTACTCGGTGCGCGTGCGCGTTTCGGACGGCGCATTGAACTATGAAGAAGCGTTCACCATCAACGTCACCAACGTCAACGAAGTGGCGACGGATATCAGTTTGACAGCGACGAGTCTTGATGAGAATCTTAGCGCCAACACGATTGTCGGCACGTTGAGCAACAATGACAATGATGCAGGCGACACCTTTACGTACTCCTTAGTGGCAGGTGCGGGCGATACAGACAATTCCAGTTTCAACATTAACGTGACGGCACTTCGTTCGAGTGCAAGTTTCGACTACGAGACGAAGACAAGTTACTCGGTGCGTATCCGTGTCAGCGACGGTTCGCTCGCTTATGAAGAAGCCTTCTCAATCACGATCAATAACGTCAACGAAGCGGCGACGGATATTGCTTTGTCGGCGACCTCGATTGCCGAAAATGCAGGTGCGAATGCGGTCATTGGCACGCTTAGCAACAACGATCCGGATGCAGGCAGCACGTTCACTTATAACCTCGTTTCCGGTGCGGGTTCGACAGATAATGGTAACTTCAACATTAACGTTGCGAACCTACGTGCGAATGCAAGTTTTGATTTCGAAACGAAAACAAGTTATGCCGTTCGTATTCAAGTCAGTGACGGCGCGCTCATTTTCGAAGAAGCCTTCACGATTACCGTGACCAATGTGAATGAAGCTCCGCATGACATTGCTTTGAGCGCCAACACGATTGCCGAGAATGCAGTCGTCAACACAGTCATCGGTACGTTGAGTGCAAGTGATGTTGATGCGGGCGCGACGTTTACCTTTACATTGGCAGCGGGAACGGGTGACACCGACAACGCTTCGTTTAACATGAATGGCACTAGCCTTCGTTCGAGCGCATCGTTCGACTTCGAAACGAAAAACAGTTACTCCGTCCGCGTCCAAGTAAGCGACGGCAGTTTGACCTACGCAGAAGCGTTCACGATTACCGTCACCAATGTCAACGAAGCACCATCAGATATCGATCTCAGTTCAGCGAGCATTGCTGAAAATGCAGGCGCGAATGCGACGGTCGGTACATTAAGCGGCACGGATGTTGATGCTAGCACAACGTTCACCTTTACATTAGTGGCGGGCACTGGATCAACGGATAATGCCAGCTTTAACATCAGCGGCACAGCGCTACGTGCGACAGCAAGTTTTGATTTTGAAACGAAAACGAGTTACTCGGTACGGATTCGCGTATCGGATGGCGCACTCACTTACGAAGAGGCATTCACCATTACCGTCACGAACGTCAATGAGGCACCGACTGACATCGCATTGAGCGCCACGAGTATCGCTGAAAATGCGGGTGCAAATGCAACGGTGGGCACGTTGAGCGCAACGGATGTCGATGCAGGTAGCGTGTTCACATATACGCTAGTGGCTGGCACCGGTGATACAGACAACGGCAGCTTCAACATTAGTGGTAGCAGCTTGCGTGCAACTTCCAGTTTCGACTTTGAAACGAAGACTAGCTACGCAGTGCGCATTCAAGTGTCTGACGGCGGATTGACTTATCAAGAGGCGTTCACGATTACGGTCACCAATGTCAATGAAGCAGCAACCGACATTACGCTCAGTTCGACAAGTATTGTTGAAAATTCAGCAGCCAACACATCGGTCGGCACATTGAGCAACAATGATCCAGATGCGTCCAGCACGCACACCTACATACTTGTAGCGGGTACGGGCGATACGGATAATGCGGCGTTCAACATTAACGGCATCAACTTGCGTGCGACGGCGACCCTCGACTTTGAAACGAAGTCGAGCTACGCGGTACGCATTCAAGTATCGGACGGCACGTTGACTTATGCGAAGGCATTTACGATCAGCGTGACGAACGTCAATGAAGTGGCGACTGACATGTCGCTCAGTTCCACGTCGATTGCTGAAAATGCAGGCGTGAATGCGGTGGTTGGAGCGATCAGCAACAACGATCCAGATGCAGGCAGTACGTTCACGTACTCGCTCGTTGCAGGTGTCGGCTCTACCGATAATGCAAGCTTTAATATCGACGGCAACAACTTGCGTGCAAGCGCTGGCTTTGACTTTGAGACGAAAACAAGTTATGCGATTCGCCTCCAAGTTTCAGACGGCAGTTTGACGTACCAAGAAGCGTTTACGATTACAGTTACCAATGTCAACGAAGCGCCGACAGATATTGCATTGACCGCAAATGCGATTGCAGAGAACTCAGTCAGCAACACAGTTATCGGTACACTCAGCGCAGTCGATGTCGATGCGAGCACGACGTTTACCTTCACGTTGGTGAGCGGCACGGGTGACACCGATAACGCAAGTTTCAATATTAGCAGCACAAGTCTTCGTTCGAGCGCATCGTTCGATTTTGAAACGAAGTCGAGTTACTCCGTGCGCGTACAAGTGAGCGACGGCAGTTTGACTTACCAAGAGGCATTTACGATTGCAGTCACCAACGTCAATGAAGCACCGACAGACATCGCCCTCAGTTCGACGACGATTGTGGAAGGCGCGGGTGCAAATGCGACGGTCGGCACGTTGAGTGCTACCGATGTCGATGCTGGTTCGACTTTCACCTTCACATTAGTGACAGGCACAGGTTCGACGGACAATGCAAGTTTCAACATTAGCAGCACATCATTGCGTGCGACATCGAGTTTCGACTTTGAGACCAAATCCAGCTACTCCGTACGCCTTCGAGTTTCTGATGGGGCACTCAATTATGAAGAAGCGTTCACGATTACGGTGACCAATGCCAACGAGGCGCCGACGGATATCGCACTCAGTGCAAGTTCGATCGCTGAAAATGCTGGTGCGAATGCCGTTGTCGGTACATTGAGCGCGACCGATGCAGATGCGGGATCGAGCTTTACCTACTCGTTGGTTGCAGGTACCGGTTCGACGGATAATGCAAGCTTTAACATTAGCGGTACATCATTGCGCGCGACATCGAGCTTCGATTTTGAGACAAAATCGAGTTACTCTGTACGGATTCAAGTATCTGACGGAGCGCTGACTTACGAAGAGGCATTCGCGATTACGGTCACCAATGTCAACGAAGCACCGACGGATATCGCCTTGACAGCAACGACGATTGCTGAAAATTCAGCCGTCAACACGGTGATCGGCGCGCTAAGCGCGACCGACGTCGATGCAGCGACAACGTTCACCTTCACTCTCGCTTCGGGTACGGGCGATACCGATAATGCTAGCTTTAACTTAAGCGGCACGAATCTCCGCTCCTCGGCGACGTTTGATTTTGAGACGAAGAGCAGCTATGCGATTCGCCTCCAAGTATCGGACGGCAGCTTGACATATCAAGAAGCATTTACAATTACAGTCACCAACGTCAATGAAGTGGCAACCGACATTACATTGAGCGCATCCAGCATCGCCGAAAATGCCGCTGCGAACACGGTCGTCGGCACCCTTACGAATAATGATCCGGATGCTAGCAGCACGTTCACGTATTCGCTTGTGAGCGGTACAGGATCGACGGATAATGCAAGTTTCAACATCAACGGCAACGAATTGCGTGCGACAAGCGCTTTCAATTTTGAAGTGAAAGCAAGTTATGCGGTGCGCATTCAAGTGTCCGACGGTTCGCTGAGCTTCGCCAAAGCGTTCACGATTACGGTGACGGATGTCAATGAAGCGCCGACAGACATCACCCTAAGTGCGAGCACGATTGCTGAGAATGCGGTCGTCAACACAGTCATCGGCAACTTGAACGGCGTCGATGTTGATGCCGGTTCGACGTTCACCTTTACATTAGTAGCGGGCACTGGTGACACGGACAATGCGAGCTTCAACATTAGCGGTTCGAGCCTCCGCTCCTCCGCATCGTTCGATTTCGAAACGAAAAATAGTTACTCCATCCGCGTGCAAGTGAGCGATGGCAGCTTGACGTTCGCAAAAGCAATAGTGATTAGCGTGACCAACGTCAACGAAGCAGCGACAGATATTACCCTAAGCTCTAGTACAGTTGCGGAAAACGCTGGTGCAAATGCGGTCGTCGGTACTTTGAGTAACAACGATCCAGATGCCAGCAGTACATTCACGTATTCCTTAGTGGCAGGCGCTGGCGATACGAATAACGGCAGCTTTAACATTAGCGGCACGAGCCTCCGCGCGACGGCAAGTCTAAACTTCGAAACACAAAGCACGTATCTGATTCGCCTTCAAGTGTTTGACGGCAGTTTGGCATACTCTGAGGCGATGACAATTACGGTCACAAATGTCAACGAAGCGCCGACTGACGTTGCACTCAGTTCCACTACGATTGCAGAGGGTGCGGGGGCAAACGCGGTTGTTGGAACGTTGACGGCGACCGATGTTGATGCCGGCAGCACGTTTACGTATTCGCTCGTAGTGGGCACAGGTTCAACTGATAACGCAAGTTTCAACATTAATGGCGATCAATTGCGTGCGACGAACTCCTTCAATTTTGAGACGAAATCGAGTTACTCGGTGCGCATCCAAGTATCGGATGGAGCACTGACATTCGCTAAAGCCTTTACGATTACCGTTACCAATACGAACGAAGCGCCGACCGACATCATGTTGAGTGCCAGCACGATTGCTGAAAATGCACCAGCGAGCACCAACATCGGTACGTTGAGCGCGACCGATCCAGATGCGGGCGCGACGTTTACGTATCAGATGATTGCGGGCACAGGCGACACGGACAACGCCTACTTCACAATCGTCGGCACAGCATTGCGTGCATGGAATCCGCTTGATTTTGAAGAAAAATCAAGTTACTCGATCCGCATTCAAGTATCCGATGGTGCGTTGACCTATTCCGAGGCGTTCACGATTACAGTGACCAACGTTAACGAGGCGGCGACCAACATCACGCTAAGCGCGGATACGATTGATGAAAACGCGGGCGCGAATGCAGTCGTCGGCACACTGAGCAACAACGACCCAGACGCTGCACAAACGTTCACTTATACGCTCGTTGCGGGTACAGGTTCGACGAACAATGCCAACTTCAACATTAGCGGAACGAACTTGCGTGCGACGGCTTCGTTCAATTACGAATTGAAAAACAGTTACAGTGTGCGCATCCAAGTATCCGATGGTTCATTGAACTACGCTAAGGCGTTCCTGATTAGTGTCAATGATGTTAATGAAGCACCGACCGACATCACTTTGAGCCCGACTTCGATTGCTGAAAATAATGTAGCAGGCGCGACTGTCGGTACGTTAAGTGGCACCGATGTGGATGCTGGTGATACGTTGACCTTCGAGTTTACGACGGGCACTGGTGATACGGACAACGAGACGTTTACGATTTACGGAACCGCATTGAAAGTGACTGAAGAACTCGATTTTGAGACGAAGGCGAGTTACTCCGTGCGTATTCAAGTGTCCGATAGCTCACTCGTTTACAGCGAAGCGTTCACGATAGCTGTGACGAACGTTAATGAAGCGCCGACAGATATCGAATTGAGCAACGACACGGTCAATGAAAATGCGGCGGCCAACGCGACCGTTGGCACATTGACTGCATCCGATGTCGATGCGGCCACTGTCTTCACGTACACGCTTGTAGCAGGCGTCGGATCGACCGACAACGTCAGCTTCAATATTAGCGGTAGCACGCTCCGCGCAACAGCGGCGTTCAATTACGAAGCGAAATCGAGTTACTCGGTACGCATCCAAGTGTCTGATGGCGGATTAACGTATCAGGAAGTATTTGAAATTACCGTAATTGACGTTAACGAAGCACCAACATTGACGAGCGTTACTGCACTGAACGGTGCGAATGAGAACCAAACATTTGAGATCAGTTACGCAGACCTTGTGACTGCTGCGGATGAAGCAGATGTGGATGGCGATACCATCACATTCCAAATTACGGCTGTTTCGACAGGTACGTTAACGAAAGACGGAACACCTGTTGTTGCAGGTTCAACGATGATTGAAGACGGCGACACGCTCGTCTGGACGCCAGCTGTCAACGCAAAAGGAACGCTCAACGCATTCCAAATTCGCGCTTATGACGGTGCTCTATACAGCACACCGGCCGTACAAGTGACAGTCAATGTCACTGCTGATACGACACCGCCAACAGTGCCGCAAGACTTGGTGATTGACGATATCACGAACAACTCATTTACACTTTCATGGACAGAATCCACCGACGCCAGCATCACCGGCATCACATATGAGGTGTACCGCAACGGCGTCTTGCTCTCGACGACCAGCAGCACGACGGTGAATGTGACGGGATTGGCTGAATACACGTTGTATACGATGACTGTGAAAGCCAAAGATTCTTCCGGAAACGTATCGGCGGAGAGTGCACCTGCGACGGAGCGTACTTTAGATACGACAAAACCGACGGTGCCGACGGGCCTCAATGTAACCAACAAAACAGCGACATCGTTCACACTGAACTGGACGGCTTCGACAGATAGCGGTTCGGGCGTGAAAGAGTACCAAGTGTACCAAGATGATGTGTTGCTTGGCACGACTGCAACAACCAGTTACAATGTGAGCGGACTCGATGAATATACGTTATATGCAATGAAAGTAGTTGCCGTAGATAACGTAGATAACGAATCAGATGCCAGCGCTGTACTCAATGTGAGAACACTTGATGTGACTGCGCCATCCGTTCCAACTGGCTTAGAGGCAAGCGATATTACGTCGACCACGTTCACGCTTTCCTGGGATGCATCGACAGACGATGGTTCAGGCATGAAAGAATATGAAGTCTATCGTAACGGCGTATTGTTCGGTAAAACAGCTGCTACATCGATTGCGATGACTGGCTTAACGAACTACACTACGTATGCAATTACGGTAAAAGCAGTTGATAACGATGGCAATCTGTCGGCTGCTAGCGATGAACTTAGCGTTCAAACTGCAGACGAAGTGGCACCGACGACGCCTAGTGGATTGAATGTCACGGATAAAACTTCCATTTCGTTTACGTTGAACTGGACGGCCTCGACAGATAACGGTACTGGTGTTGAAGAATACGAAGTGTTCATGAACGGTGTATCGCTCGGCACAACGGATGAAACGAGTTTCCTCATCGAAGAATTGGCGCCGAACACGAACTACTTGATGGCTGTGGTTGCTCGTGACTTCGCTGGCAATCAGTCTTCCACAGGTACCTTGTCCGTGTTGACGTTGCCAGATACAGAACCGCCTTCAAAACCGGAAGATCTCGAAGCGATTGAAGTGACCTACAACTCAGTGAAAATCAGTTGGTCGGAGTCCACGGATAACATCGGTGTGGTCGGATATCTCATCCATCGCAACGGTTTGCAAATCAACACGATTCCGTTGAACGCTACAGAGTATACATTTACCGGTCTGTCACCGAAAACGACCTACACGTTCTTCATTCGCGCACAAGATGCTGCGAAGAACAAGTCGGTAGCGAGCACGCAAATTACAGTCGAGACAGAGGCTGACTCTGATGCTCCGACAGCACCTGGGAATGTAACAATCAGCAACGTTGCATTGACCGGTTTCCAAGTGACGTGGACTGCATCTACGGATACCGTCGGCGTCAAAGAGTACCAGGTGTTTGCTAATGACGTATTGCTTGGCAAAGTCAACGCACCAGCATTGACCTACACGGCGACCAAATTGCCACCAGGTGTGCTATACAGCGTTGTCGTCAAAGCATTTGACGCCGAGGGTAATTCGTCAGCACCAAGTACGGCGCAAACGGTAACACTTCCGACAGACAGCACGGCGCCAACCGCGCCGACTGGTGTCACAGCTTCGGCGATTACCGCAACAAATATCACGTTGAAATGGACGGCGGCTACCGACAACGCGTTTGTCTCTGGTTATGAAATTTTCCGCGACAACGTCTTGGTGGGCACTTCGGAGACAACGACTTTCGTGGTGAACGGCTTATCACCGGAAACGTTGTATATCTTCACAGTGAAAGCGTACGATACGTCCAATAACAAATCGTCGATTAGCACGGCGTACTCAGTATCTACAATCGTTGACCGCGTCGCACCTTCGATTCCAGCTAGTTTGGCAGCCGTAGATGTTGCGGGCACTTCGTTCAAATTAACTTGGGCTGCCTCAACCGATAATGTAGCAGTGACGGGTTATCAAATATTTGTGAACGCCGCTTCCGTCGGTACCACGCTGAATACTGAGTTTAATGTGATCGGTCTGAAACATGATACAACGTACAAAATGACAGTGCTTGCGTTCGATATCCGCGGCAACAAATCGAAGCAATCGGCAGTGTTGAATGTGAAGACTGAAAAAGATATGCAGCCACCGACAGCGCCGACGAGTCTGCTCGCATCAAATGTAACTGCTGGCAGTCTTACATTAAAATGGACCGCGGCTACAGACAATGTTGCTGTCACCGGATATGAGATTTTCCGCGATGGAGTCAGCATCGGCGAGACTACTTTTGTTGCATTTGATGTCACCGGCTTGCAACCGAATACGGAATATGACTTTACGGTAAAAGCAGTCGATGCCGCAGACAATATTTCTGCCGCAAGTAACGTCGCAACAGCCACGACTTCTTCGGATACAGTAGCACCGGAAGTTCCGGTTAATATCACTGCTTCGGCCATCAGAGATACTTCGCTCAATCTGAGTTGGTCAGCGAGTCTTGATAATGTGGCAACGACAGAATACGAAATTTACAATGGTGAGGGCACTCTACTCGGAACTTCAGCGACGAACGCCTATTCAGTGAACGGATTGACAGCCGCAACATTGTACACGTTCCAGATCAAGGCGAAAGATGCTGCAACCAATGAATCAGCGTTGAGTGCGCCGTTTAAAGTGACTACGCAAAACGCAGGCCATGAAGTCGGTCCGACACTGACATTGACGAACATTACGCCGGGCTTCATTTCTACAAGGACGTCCATTCAGTACACGCTCGACAGTAATACTCGGATGACGATTCGGATTCTCAGTGAGGCGAATGTGGCGATTGCTACACCGCTCAATAACATCTTAGTGTCCAAAGGCAATAAGAAATTTAGCTTTACATTCACGAAAACGATGGCTCCGGGACAATACTTTGTAGAACTGACAGCCGTTGACCCAGTAACGAGTAAGAAGACAACCGTTGTTCGTTCAGTATTTGTAGATCGCACCATTCCGGAAATTACGAGTCCGACTGTGGCGACGAATATCGAGGCGGGTGTTTCTACAGAGGCAACAGGCACCTATACGATATCCGAGAAGGCCTCAATGACGATTGAAGTGTTCGATTCGAAGAACAAACTGGTCAAAACACTTGCTAAAAATAAAGTGTTTGCTGCTGGTGCGCAAAACATCTCTTGGGATGGCACGAACAACGCATTCATCGCTGTTGCTGACGGACAGTATACGGTCAAAATCAATGGACTCGATATGGCTTCACTGAAAGCTGTGGAGAAAAAAATGACGTTCACTGTCGATCGCAATACGCCAGTTATCTCGAGTTTGTCAGACGCTCCGGATGTGTTCCGTTTGACCGGTTCAACGCAAAATACAATTCGCTTTAATCTGTCCGAGCGTAGCAAAGTGAGCATCACCATTTATAACGATGAGGACGAACCTGTCAAAGTGTTGGCACTTGATAAATACTTTGATTTCGGCGATAACACGGTAACTTGGAATGGTAAGGATGAAGCTGGTTTACTTGTTGCAGACGGTACGTACACGTACAAAATCAATGCCGTAGATGATAGCGATAATGCTGCCACAGAGAAAAGCGGCACCATTCGTACCGACAAGACCGCTCCAACGATTACCGGCGTTTCGTTGAGTAGCAATCCGTTTCTTGCTACCAGCTCCAGTAACTTAACTGTTACATTCACCTTGTCCGAGCAGTCTGAAATATTTGCAGCTGTTTATAATAGCAGCAATAAGGTTGTCCGCAGAATTTATAAAACGGAGATCAAAAATAGCGGAGTGCAAACGGTGATCTGGAACGGTCGCGATAATGGCGATGCGCTCGTTCCCGCAGGCATCTATACGATTCGCCTCATTCCGACGGACATGGCAAAAATTCCGGGAACGCCGGTGAATACGGTTTTCACTGTGACTCGTTAACTGGCACGTATGATTCGCCTCCTTTGAGTGAATACTAGAATGGTAACCGAGACCAAAGGAGGCAATCATTTGACTATGCAATGCTCGATGTGTCAGTCGTATAAACGGGAAGGCATTCATTTACTGGAATCATTCGTATGTTCGGACTGTGAACGTGTCATGGTGGCAACTAACCCGTTGCATCCGCTCTATCCATTGCTCATTCAGCGTATGAAGGTAATCTTGTTCGCCAAACAAACAGGGTGGTCCCAATGAGGGACTGCCCTGTTTTGCTTTACGTGATATACTGAAAGAAAGATTGGAAAGGTGATTTCAGGGGATGGATATTCGTGCACCGCTCTACGAAAAGTTGATACAATTCGCCAAACAGCAACATTGCAGTTTTCATGTACCTGGTCACAAAAATGGCCGTGCGTATGAACAATTCGGCGAATTTCCAAGCATGCTTCAGCTTGATTTGACGGAGTTGCCCGGGCTTGATGATTTGCATCAACCGGAAGGTGTGATTGCTGAGGCGCAGCAATTGGCAGCGTCTCTCTATCGGGCGGAGGAAACGTTTTTTTTGGTGAACGGTAGCACGGTCGGAACGATTGCACTTATTTTGACTGTTTGCAATCCAGGAGACCTGATTCTAGTCCAACGTAACGTACATAAATCGGTTATTCATGGCTTGATGTTAGCGGGCGTACAGGCTGTATTTTTGGCGCCAGAGATGGATAGACAGAGCGGCACGGCATTGACCGTTCGTTTCGAAACCATCAAGCAAGCCGCCAAGCAGTATCCGCAAGCACGCGCACTCTTTTTAACCAATCCAACATATTACGGGGTTGCTGCTGATTTGACGGACATCGCATCGTTGCTTCACGCTCACGAGATGTTGTTGCTCGTAGACGAAGCGCACGGCGCCCATTTCGGGTTTCATCCTGCTTGGCCACGTTCAGCCATGCAGTGCGGCGCGGATGCTGCCGTTCAGTCGACACATAAGATGCTGGCGTCGATGACGATGAGTGCGATGCTCCATATCCAAGGTGAACGTATCGATCGCAGACGATTGCGACGCACGCTTGCGATGTTGCAAAGTTCAAGTCCGTCGTATGTATTGATGGCATCGCTCGATTTGGCGCGCGCTCGACTGGCGGCGATTGCAGATTACGCTTTTGACCGCTTGCTCCGTGAACTCGCACATTTTCGCGATCAACTCCATCAAACCTTCCCGCAAGGTGAGGTTCGTCTGCTTGATAGTGCTCAGGATCCTTGCAAACTTTTATTGCGCGTCCAAGGAATGAGTGGGTTTGCCTTGCAAACACAGCTGATGAATCATAGATGTCCAGTAGAGTTGGCGGACGAGAGACAAGTATTGCTGGCGTTAAGTATCGAAACGACGGCCGATGATTTGGCACAGTTGTTGCGCGCATTGCAGGCGATTTCGCTAACGAATCGGTCGACGACAAAAGACAGTATCGATGGTATACTATATATAGAACAATCAGAGCCAATTCTTTTTGCGCTGAATCATCCGGAAGATTGCGAACTGAGCGATCTGATGCTTGAGGAAGCGGTCGGTCGTTGTTGTGCGGAGAGTGTGACGCCGTACCCGCCAGGCATACCGCTTGTTTTGCCGGGTGAGCGATTCACGGCGGAACATGTGAAACTTTTGCACCGCATGGTTGATGACGGCGTACGTGTTCATGGTTTAACATTGCGTGATGGAATCGCGTATGTCCGTGTCAGGAACGGAGGTATATTTTGAGCGGATTATTCATTACATTTGAGGGGCCTGATGGTTCCGGGAAGACGACACAAATCCAGCGTTTGGCTAACCATTTGCGCGAGCAGGGATACGATGTAACAACGACGCGCGAACCTGGCGGTACAGAAATTAGCGACAGTATTCGTGCCATCTTGCTCGCACCTGAGAATGAGCGTCTCGTCCATCAAGCAGAAATATTGTTATATGCAGCATCGCGTGCACAACATGTGCATGAAAAAATATTGCCACTGATTGCCGATCATAAGATTATCCTCTGTGATCGATTTATCGACGCAAGTATCGCTTACCAAGGTTATGGCCTTGGTTTTGAACCTGAACTCGTGGAACAAATCAGTTTGTTTGCTAGCGCCGGTTTGCAGCCGCATCGCACGTATCTGTTGGACGTCGATCCACAAGTTGGACGTGCGCGAATGCTGGCGCGGGCCCAATCCAGCGGTCAGTCCGTGCTCGACCGCATCGAAAGCAAACCACTCGAATATCACGAGAAAGTACGTGCTGGTTTTCATGAGATTGCACACTATTCGCCGCAACGAGTCGCACTGATTGATGCGAACCGCTCGGCCGATGACATTTTTGCAGACATTCTTCAAGATTGCATACAGTTGTTGGAGCATCATTTTTCGAAAGGGTGATACAAGATGAGAATCAACCCGGATTTGCGCTCGTTTGGCAAAAACATTCGCGTGGGCGAAAGTGGTCCCGCTCGCCAAGTTGAGCAAAAAAACTTTCAAGATTTTATGCAGGACAACCAGGATCGACAGTCAAGCGAGCAGTTGGCGGAGCGGATCAAGCAAATTCAGCAGCAAGGCGAACGTTTAGCTAAGTCGATGACGGTGCGCAATTTGCGGTTGTACAGGCAAATGATCAAGCAATTTTTAGAGGATACTGTGAAGCGCGGTGTCGGTCTCAAAGAAGTGAACGGTTTCGACCGCCGAGGTCGCGGTAAAGTTCATAAATTGCTAGATGAGATTGATACGCAACTGCTACAGATGGCGGACGAATTGCTCGACACGGAACAAGGTCGAGTGACGCTGTTGCAATGCGTTGGTGAAATTCGTGGAATGTTGTTAAATTTGCGATTTTAGTTGACGGAGTGAATCAAGATGTCATTTGCAGACGTTCCCGGACAAGAACAAGTGAAGCGTTTTTTACGCGGGAACTTACGGAATCGCTCGGTTTCGCACGCCTATTTGTTCAGCGGTCCGCGCGGAAGCGGCAAGTTGGCGATGGCGCGCGCTTTTGCACAAGCGATTTATTGTGATACGGTGCGTGATGCGCTTGAAGCGCTTGATGCGCAAGAGGCTAGCAAGCCGATAGACGAGGCTTGCGGGACATGTATTTCATGTCGCCGTTTTTTGCACCATAATATCATTGATTATAAAGAAATTACGCTCTTAAAGGATAAGAAAAGCATTAGCGTCGAGCAAATTCGTGAGTTGCAGGAAGAGCTGAAGTTTCGACCAGAAGAGCGCCGCAAAAAAATATATATCATCGATGATGCGCATACGCTGAGTATGAGTTCGGCGAATTCAATGCTAAAATATTTGGAAGAACCAGGCGCTGATCAAATGGCGATTTTGCTCACGCCGAACGAGCGCTCGATTCCTGCGACAGTACTGTCGCGCGTGCAGCTGGTCAAATTCGTGCCGCCGAATCCGCATCAACTGATGGCCCAATTGGCTGAACAACCACATGAAGAGGAACTGAAAATCCTTGCTCTGCAATTGGCGGGCAACGCAGATGATGCGCTCGAATTGCTGGCAAAAGAGTGGTTTGCGGAATATCGTGCGCTGGTGATAGAATTAGTTAAGCATGCACTGCAACAGCCGGCAGCGGCTGTCGTGCTTTTACAGCAGCGTTTGGGCAAGTGGAAGGCGGATTGGAAAAAGCAACTCGATTGGCTCGCACAAATGCTCGAATTGTTGTTTCGCGATATGATTTATCACGCTTGTCAGCAGTCGCACAAGGCGCTCTTCAGTGCTCAAAGCGAGTGGTTGCAGACGGTTTCGATGACGCGCGAACTGTCATTTTGGTTGCGCTGTGCAGAAGGGGCGCTGGAGATGCGCCGCAAACGTATCGTCAACACAAACTGGCAAATGATGCTGGAACAGTTTTTTATCCTTATGAAAGCGAGGTGATGGTCTTGTATACCGTCATTGGCGTCCGCTTCAAAACAGCGGGCAAAATATATTATTTTGATCCAGGCAATCTCGATGTGAAGAAAGACGGGCACGTGATTGTAGAGACGGCGCGCGGCGTAGAATATGGCACCGTAATCAATGGTCCGCAACAAGTGGGGGAGAAAGACGTTGTCTTGCCACTCAAAAAAGTCATTCGCATCGCTGATGAGCGCGATGCCGAGACCGTCTCCACGAACCGCGAACTCTCGAAAAAAGCGCTGCCGACGTGCATTGCACGCGCTGCTCATCACAAACTGGAAATGAAAGTGGTAGAAGCCGAATATACGTTTGATCGCAACAAAATCATTGTCTATTTTATTTCCGAAGGGCGTATTGATTTCCGCGAACTCGTCAAAGACTTGGCGTCGCAGTTGCGAACGCGTATCGAGATGCGCCAAATCGGTGTCCGCGATCACGCCAAAATGCTCGGTGGACTCGGTCCATGCGGCCGTACGTTGTGCTGCTCGACATTCCTCGGCGATTTCACGCCAGTCTCGATCAAAATGGCGAAAGATCAAAATTTATCGCTCAATCCGACAAAAATATCGGGTCTGTGCGGCAAGTTGATGTGTTGCTTGAAATACGAGCATGATAACTATGAAACGAAAAAAGCAGAAACCAAGAAAAAAATGTTTTTTAAAGTGGGCGCAACGGTCGTTACTTCAATGGGTGACGGACGCATCACCCGCATTAACTTTGATGAAAAGTCACTGCTTGTCAAATTGATTGAAACCGGTCGTGTGCAGCGTTTCGAATTTGAAGAAGTGGCCGAATCCGAATAAACCATAAGAGGTGTCCTGATTGGATAAGCAGCAAGCGTTCCAGCAAATTACACAAATCGAAGACCAAATGGGCACAATGTTCGTCGATTTGGCAGAATTAAAAAAAAACTGATTTTTTTGCTTGAGGAAAATCAGCGACTGTCTATGGAAAATCAACAGTTGCGCAAAGCATTGAATCGCGACACGGTGCAAATCAACCAAGGACGCGATAACTTGCTCAAACTATATAACGAAGGTTTTCATATATGTAACACGCAATACGCACAGGTGCGTATGGAAGGCGAGTGCTTGTTTTGCCTTGCGTTTCTGAATAAGTAATGCATCAGGTCGCTGGAGTTCTATCTCCTGCGACTTTTTCACTAAGAGGAGCGAGTGAACGACATGGAACGACTGGATGATTTGCTGACAAGTGGCTTGCACATCATTCAAAGCGACGAAGTATTTTGCTTCTCGCTCGACGCCGTCTTATTGGCGCATTTCTGCACGGTTCCGGGTGCGCGTGGACGCATTATCGATTTGTGCAGTGGTAACGGCATCGTCCCGCTATTGCTTAGTACGCGCACGAACGCAGCGATTCGCGGGCTTGAAATTCAGGCGAGATTGGCCGATATGGCGCTGCGCAGCGTGCAACATAATCAACTGCAACACCAAATTGAGATGACGGAGGGCGATTTGCGCACAGTCGACCAATGGCCCGACCTAGGAACTTATCATTTGGTGACGGTCAATCCGCCTTATTTAGCACTCGATGGCGGTGATGTTAGTGACAATCGCTACCTTGCTGGTGCGCGTCATGAACTCGATTGTACGCTGAGCGATGTTGTGCGATCCGCCGCATTGTTGTTGCGTCCTGGCGGCAAATTGGCGATGGTTCACCGTCCGCACCGCTTGGCGGAAATCATCCTGCAAATGGCAGACCAGCAGCTACAGGTGAAGCGACTACGATTTGTCCATCCGCGAGTACATGCCGAAGCCAATATGGTGCTGATTGAGGCGACCAAAGGAGGCAGGTCCGACTTGCGCTTGTTGCCACCATTAATCGTCCATGATGCGAGTGGCTATAGTGCGGAAGTAAACGGCTGGTTGTACGGAACGAAGAAAGGAATGTGAGCGATGCAAATCCAAAAAAGTTTTCATGGATCACTTGCGGACCATGCGGGCGGGGTGCTTTATCTCGTAGCGACGCCGATTGGCAACTTGGAAGACATCACGATGCGTGCCCTGCGTGTACTGCGCGAAGTCGACTTGATTGCTGCAGAAGACACTCGTCATACACGCAAATTGCTATCGTTTTACGAGATACATAGCAAACTGAAAAGTTATCACGAACATAATAAGTTGGAGAGCGGTCCGCAAATCATCGAGTTTTTACAAACCGGCGGTTCTGTCGCTTTGGTCAGCGATGCGGGTATGCCGGCCATTAGCGATCCTGGTTACGAATTAGTCTGTCTGGCTGTAAAGAAAGGTTTGCGCGTAGTGCCTATCCCTGGCGCCAATGCAGCTTTGTCCGCACTCGTCGCGTCCGCTTTACCTACCGCTGAATTCACGTTTGTCGGCTTTTTACCGCGTGACAAAAAAGCGCTGCGAGTGGCGTTACAAACTTGGGGCGGTCATCGCCAGACCCTGTTATTCTATGAAGCGCCGCATCGCGTGCAGCAGACGCTCAAGGCGATTCTTGCAGAATGGGGAGACCGGACGATTACGGTAGCGCGTGAATTGACGAAAAAACACGAAGAATTTTGGCGAGGGACGATTAGCGAGTGTCTCGAACACGTACAACTTGCAGGTGCCAAGGGTGAGTTCTGTTTAGTAATTGAGGGCGCAAAGGAGGCACATCATGATACGGCGACTGATTCAATTCATCAAGTTGCGGTGGCAGACTGGTATGAGCAAGTCGAACATTTGCTGGCATCAGGTGTAGAGGAAAAGACTGCGATTCGGCAAGTTGCACAAGCGAGCGGTGTTCCGAAGCGTGACGTATACAACGATTTTGTGCGAAAAAAAGCGCGAAAAAAAACCTCTGAATGAATTCAGAGGTTGGTCGTTCGTTTCACAAAACATTACGCTTGCGGAAATTGCGAGATACAATCATTACACACAATTTTACCCATAAACAAAATGACGTTATCTGGATTGCCGCAAAACACACAAGCAGGCTCATACTTTTTCAACATGATGCGCTCGCCATCTACATAAATTTCCAACGCATCTTTCTCGCCGATCCCGAGTGTACGACGGAGTTCAATCGGAATGACCACACGCCCCAGTTCATCAACTTTGCGTACGATACCGGTTGATTTCATGCAATCGGTCTCCTTTCAAGTGTAATTTTTTTCGACAACTATAATGATTATTACGTTATAATCATATCAACAGTTTCCAATTGAGTCAAAGGGAAATTATGTTATAATAGAAAATAGTTATAAATAAGTGTAAATAAATTGATGAAAAACTTCGTTTTTTTTAATTTTTTTTCTATTTATTCCAAATTTTATTTAAATATTTGTGACAAATTGTCACGGAAAATTGGAAAAAAGAATGGAAAAACGGGCATGCTTGCCCGTTTGACGGCCAGCTAATGGTAGAAAAGAAAATAGCATCGCCCCCAAAGGCTTTCTTTTCTGCCGACTAAGGGCCAAACTTTGATGAAAAACGGGCATGCTTGCCCGTTTGACGGGCAAGGGCCAAACTTTGATAAAACGGAGGCACGTATGAAAACTACGCTTACCGAAGAAAAAGTGTTTAAAGATCCCGTACACAAGTATATTTATGTGCAGGATCAATTGATTTGGGAACTCATCAACACGCGCGAGTTTCAACGATTGCGCCGCATCCGGCAACTTGGAACCTCATTTTTGACTTTTCACGGTGCGGAACATAGTCGCTTCAATCACTCGCTAGGAGTGTACGAGGTTGCGCGCAAAATCATCTCGCAGTTTGAACGCAGTCGCTACGAGCAATGGAATCGTGAGGACCGCATGCTCGTCTTATGTGCGGCGCTCCTGCACGATCTTGGACATGCTCCCTTTTCCCATTCGACAGAACGCTTGTTTGCGACTGATCATGAAAAGTGGTCGTGTGCGCTCATCACCGGTGAGACCGAGGTGCGCAGGATATTAGCGCAAGTGTCGCCAGATTTCCCCGAGCAAGTAGCAAGCGTGATTGCCAAAAATCATCCGAACCAATTGTTGGTCAGCATGGTGTCCAGCCAATTGGACGCCGACCGCATGGATTACTTACTGCGCGATGCTTACTATACTGGTGTCAATTATGGCACCTTTGATTTGGAGCGGATTTTGCGGGTCATCCGACCGCATGAAGGACATATTGTCGTCAAAGCGAGTGGCATGCATGCCGTCGAAGACTACTTGATGTCACGTTACCAAATGTATTGGCAAGTGTATTTGCATCCGGTCACGCGAAGTGGCGAAATCGTGTTGCGCAACATTTTTCGGCGTGCCGGCGAACTTCGGCAGCAGTCTTTCGCGTTTCCGTTTTTGCCTGCGCCACTTGCTGCGATGCTGGATGGCACACTCGACGTCGAATATTATGTACAGTTAGACGAACCGCTTGTGCAGACGACGCTTCAATTGTGGCAAACGTGTGATGATAAAGTGCTGAGTGACTTGTGTCGCCGCTTTCACAATCGCAAATTATTCAAATGCGTATCAGCGCGCAACCTCAATTCGGTGCGATTGAACGAGTTGGCGCAAATGTTCGACAGCCTCGGCATTCCTGCGGCGTACTACTTGCAGTCGGACGATCCGGGCGATCAACCATATCACGAATATCGCGGCGGTGAAGCAGGGCAAAAATTGCCGATTTATATTTTAGATGAAAATCAAACGTTGGCGGAGATTTCTAAAGTGTCAGAAATTGTTCGCTCATTGAGCGGCATGAACCAAGAAAAACAGCCGTTGCTATTCTATCCAGCCGACCTGCTCGAGGAACGGGGCATCGTCAACGTTGAGCAGTGGATTTCGGGTGGGGGGGGATAACGAGTGAGTTTGTTTGATACGCACGCACATTTAGATGCCGACGCATTTGCAGATGATCACGAGCACGTCCTTGCTCGTGCGCGAGAGGCGGGCGTGACACATCTGATCAATGTCGGATTTAATCGCGAGACCATACCAACGACACTTGCATTGGCCGAGGCTCACGACTGGATTTATGCGGCTGTCGGTTGGCATCCGCAAGATGCGAAAGATATGTTGCCGTCTGATTTGGAGTGGTTGGAACAACTATTACTTCATCATCCTAAAGTAGTGGCTCTCGGTGAAGTCGGTCTTGATTATTATTGGGATACGTCGCCCAAAGATGTGCAACAACGAGTGTTTGCAGAGCAAATCGCACTTGCCCGGCGCGCCCGCAAACCACTTGTTATCCATAATCGAGATGCTCATCGCGACGTCGTTGATTTGTTGAAATCGGAGGGGGCACGTGATGTCGGCGGGGTGATGCACTGCTTCTCCGGTAGTTGGGACATTGCTCGTGAATGTTTGGACCTTGGGTTTTATATCTCGCTTGGCGGTCCGGTCACGTTTAAAAATGCAAAAGTGCCAAAAGAGATTGCTGCGAACGTGCCTGCGGATCGACTTTTGATTGAAACCGATGCGCCATACTTGGCTCCACATCCGCATCGTGGCAAGCGCAATGAGTCTGCATTTGTCTCTTTGGTAGCGCAAGAAATTGCGTCGATTCGCGGCGTTGATTATGCAGAAATCGTGTATACAACTCATGAAAATGCACGAAAATTATTTTCAATTCATGAAAATAAAGAAAGAAATTCCGATTGACATCGATTTAGTGAGATTTAGCGAGTATTTCTGTTTCTAATTTCGGATTTTGTCGAAATTTGACCTTATTTATACTGCCTTAACCTGCGGTAAACATTTGCACATTCAAAATTTTTGCGGTAAAATACAACCAGTCGTTGAAAACTGAATAACCATAAGTTTCCATTTTCCATTTTTGCTTAATTGCCACTTGCGGCAAGCGGGGGACCCGAATGTTTTTTCCGGGGTGAATTTCAGGAACGTTTCTGAATAGAGCACTCTCATGCTCGAATCCGACAGCTAACCTCGTCAGCGCTCAATGAGAGGGGAAGGAGCTTCTGTACAGGTGACTGCACCGCCACAGAGGTTTCTGCCTCTGTGGCTTTATTTTATTTTCAGGAGGTGACTCGTTTAACATTCAACGACAAGATTCATAAAAACATAGTTTTGTAAGTCACGTCATATATATCATGCAAAACATTCGAAGACGAGGCTTTACTAAGGAGGATTGAGCATAATGGGTCCACATGATCAACACGAAACCCATGAAAAGCAATCATCCAGGATGTCCTTAGCAGAAGGATGGAAGCATGAAAAAGTGCGTTTGTATAGTTTGATATTTGGTATTTCATTCGCGTTACTTTTCATGTTTACGGTGTTGTTGTACGGCACGTCACTGAAGTCAGTGACGATTGTTGTAGACGGAAAGCCAACGGTTGTCGAGACTCGACAACCCACCTTGCAACGCCTGCTGGATGAACAAGCCATTTCGATCGGCAAGCACGACCGCATCTCCGCATCGGTTGACGCTCCCGTGAAACATGGCGACAAGTTTGAGATTGAACGAAGCGCGCAATTGCTAGTCACAGTCAAAGGAAAAGTTCGTACACTGCATACGACACAAAAGACAGTGAGCGCAGCATTGAAGGCGGCGTCGATCGCATTCGACAGCGACGACAAGCTGGTTCCCGCCGGGACGACCCGTGTCAAAACGGGTATGAAAGTGAAAGTGGTTCAAGTGACGACGATGATCGTCGAACAGAAAAAAACGATTCCGTTCGAAACAGAAGAGCGTAAAGACCGCTCGCTGCATGTTGGCAAAAAGAAAACAGTAGCCAAAGGAGAGAACGGACAAATCGTCAAAAAAGTGAAAAAGACATTTGAAGACGGCGTACTCAAACAAAAACTCGTCGTCGATGAACAAGTGGTTGCCGCACCGAAAAAGCAAATTGTTGCAATCGGGACGCGCAAACCAGTGCGTGTGTTGTCGGCTGTTTACGAAAATGATGATACGGCGGACAACGCTGATGAATCGACATCTGGCTCGACAATTAAGCGAGGTGGCGTCGAATTTTCGGCGAAAAAAGTGTTGCGCAATGTGACGCTAACCGCCTACACAGCTGATTTTGCCAGCACCGGCAAATCAAAATCGCACAAGTATTATGGCATCACTGCCTCGGGTGCGCGCGTCAAAGAAGGGCAAACCATTGCCGTTGATACTCGCGTCATACCGATGGGTTATTGGGTATATATCGAAGGGGTTGGATTACGCCGTGCCGAAGATCGTGGCAGCGCGATTAAGGGCAACAAAATCGACGTCTACGTCGAAACGAATCGCGAGGCGCGTTACTTTGGACGCAAACGTGGGCATACGGTGTATGTCATCGGTCCGAATCGCCCTTCTGACAATTAAGTGTATCGGTTATAATACTAAGAAGAGGACGTCGTGCCTCTTCTTTTTTCATGTTAGTTTGTGATTACTGAAAGGCAGGTTGAACGACTTGAAAATTCGCGAAGTAATCGTCGTCGAAGGGCGCGATGATACGGTGGCGGTGCGGCGTGCGGTTGACGCCGATACCATAGAAACGGGCGGATCTGCACTCGGCGAGGATGTCTACGCACGCATCGAGTTGGCGATGGCCACGCGCGGTGTGATTATTTTGACCGACCCTGATTATGCAGGGGAGCGCATCCGCAAACTGGTGGCGAAGCGTGTGCCGGGTTGCAAGCATGCGTTCATTGAGGCCGAACTCGGCACAGCAAACGGCAAATTCGGCGTGGAATACGCCTCGCCAGAGACGATTCGCACTGCGCTCGCTGACTTGCATAGCGAATATGAGGCTGACGCGCAAACGCAATACACCGTCGCCGAATTGATGGCCGCTGGTTTGCTGAATGGTCCGGACGCACATGCCCGGCGCGCTGCATTGGGCAAGCAACTGCGGATTGGTTTGACGAACGGCAAACAGTTGTTGAAGCGACTGAACATGTTTCACATTCCGCGCGCGCAATTCGAACAAGCACTTCGAGCACTGGAGGAACAACAATGAGTACTGGAGAGCGTCCGCCAGACGCACATCAATCGATAGCCACACCGGCCCGTATGCGCCAGTTGATGGCCAGGCACGGATTCACCTTCAAAAAAAGTCTCGGCCAGAATTTTCTCGTCGATGGCAACACGCTCGATAACATCGTGGGCGCTGCCCGTCTTACTGAACGAAGCGGCGTGCTGGAGATTGGGCCTGGCGCTGGTTCGCTGACGCAAAAATTGGCGCAAGCGGCAGGCAAAGTTGTCGCCGTCGAAATCGATCAGCGGATGTTGCCAGTCCTAGCAGACACGTTGGCACCGTTTGACAATGTCGCGGTCGTGCACGGCGATATTTTAAAAATCGATTTGGATGAGCTGTGGCGCACTCATTTTGCCAATTGTGCTGAAGTGAGCGTCGTCGCCAATTTGCCCTATTACATCACGACACCAATCGTCCTTGCCTTGCTTGAACGGCGTTTGCAACTGCGACAAATGGTCATTATGATGCAGAAAGAAGTCGCCGAGCGAATCGTCGCTTCACCAGGAAGCAGAGATTATGGCAGTTTGTCGATCGCGGTCCAATACTATTGCGACGCGCATGAGTTGCTGCGTGTGCCGCGCACAGTATTTATGCCGCCGCCTAACGTCGACTCATCGGTCATCGGTTTAGTGGTCCGCAGTGAACCGCCGGTGCAGGTTACCTGCGAAACGACATTTTTCGCGCTCGTCCGCGCCTCCTTCACGCAGCGCCGCAAAACGATCAGCAACAACTTGCTGCAATTTTACAAAAATCGGTGGAATCGCGCGCAAATCGATGCGTTTTTAGAAGCTGTTGCCATCGCTCCAAGTGCGCGTGCGGAGAGTCTGTCGATGAACGATTTTGCTCGTCTCAGCAACTATTTGACAAGTATATGAGCAAGTTGGTATAATGAAAATTTTTATTGACCAAGCCCTGTTTTTTTGCTATAATTGGCAATGTGAATGGGAGGTTGGAAGCATGCCTGAAGTTGTTACTCTCTTAGATATTAAGCGCAGTTTGGAACAGCATGTCGGACAGAAGATTGTCGTGCGTACCAATGGAGGCCGCAAGAAGATTTTGGAGTCAACGGGCGTGATCAAAGAAATTTATCCTTCCGTTTTCACCGTCAGCATGGAGTTGCGTGCGCAACAGTCGGCGAATCTGGTTTCATTCAGTTACACCGATGTTCTTACATCCACAATTGAATTGCTCGTTTGCAATGAGCAGGGCAATCAGACGATGAATTACAAACCACATTGATACGACGCAAAGCCTGTTCTCACGATTCCGTGGGAGCAGGTTTTTTGTTGTGCGCCCAGCATGGGCGCTATCTATAGGGTTCAAGTCCCGAATGGTGAAGGCAGTAGTAGCCATAGCTTAAGGCAAGGGTGTCTGTCGTGAGGCGGAATCTGAAGGAAGCCAGCGGCAAATCTCCGGTCCGAGGAACACGAATCTC
>CANHCR010000039.1 GCA_947459205.1 Caryophanales bacterium
GGTCGATGTCGAGTTCTTTCATCTTCGCTTCCATTTGGCGGATGAATTTGATCAATGAAATTTCATTGCCTTCACCGCGGCGTGCATTGATTGCACTGCGCAAAAAGTCAGCGTTCGTTACGCCGGCAATTTCGCTCGGATATTGCATTGCGAGGAACATGCCAGCTAGTGCACGCTCGTCAACACCCATCTCGAGCACATCTTCGCCGTTCAATGAAACTTGACCTTCCGTTACTTCGTATTTCGGGTGACCCATCAAAGCGGATGCAAGCGTACTTTTCCCCGTTCCGTTTGGTCCCATGATGGCATGCACTTCGCCGCCACTGATTTTAAGATGGATGCCTTTCAAAATTTCTTTTTCTTCAATCGAAGCACGTAGGCCGTCGATTTGGAACAATGCGTTACTCATGTTTGATTTCCCTCCGTGTGATGTCTAAATTCAAATGATTCTCAATGTATTCTCATTTAAAATAATTATAAATTAAGAATGAGAAAAAATAAAGTCGAATCAGCCTTCTTGTTTCGTAAATTGCAAAAAAATGTCGTGAAACGATTCATCATCGACAACTGGCGACCAAACCACCGAATCAAACGGCGTTTCGTCTACCGGTAACCACGATTTGCAACCAGCATGTTCCGCTTTCAACGTCACTTTGATCGGCTCTGACCGTTTGTACACGCGAAGCAAAAGCACATGCAGTGGTTGCAGTTTTTTCCAGTGCAAACGCTCTAGTGCAAAGAGCGGTGTACCAATGTGATAAGAAGCCACTTGCTCAAGTTGCTGTTCGTCAAATACGAGCCGTTCCGCGACCACTTCCGCCGCATACTGCATAATGATTGTTTGCGGATCGATGCGCCACTCTTGAAGCGATTCATCAAGCATTTGGTGATAAGACTCCGCAATCAACGACTTCTTTTGATGCTCATACGTCGGAAACAGGAGAAACTGTTTGCTCTGCACTTTAAAGTGCTTAGTTTCCTCATGAATCCCACCTTTACGCAAGATGACCGTTTGCGCTCCAATTGCCAGCGCCTTAATGTGTACTGCCCACTCTTTCAACGCGATGTCCGTACCCATTCCTCCCCTCTGAAAACGTGAAAGTACATCGTATTTCTGCTATCATAAAAATTATATGTGACGCAATGAACTTGCGCAAACCAAGCGGAGGAGATTGAACCATGGCTTATTATGCACTGAATACTGAGCAAGCAAAAGAATACGCGAGGCAACATGCGGGCATTTTTCATGCCAATGCCAACCTCGAGTGCAACGAAATCGGTGACGGCAACTTGAACCTCGTTTTCATCGTGCGTGACACGGCAACGAACGCGAGTGTCATTCTTAAACAGGCGCTACCTTATGCGAAAGTCGTCGGCGAATCGTGGCCGCTCACCCTAGACCGCGCGCGCATCGAGAGTGATGCGTTAGCTTATCAAGCAACACGCTGTCCGCAGCTCGTGCCGCAACTGATTGCATTCGACCGAGAATTGTCGCTGATCGTCATGGAAGATTTGAGCGATCACACGATCATGCGCAAAGGCCTCATCACGGGCGAGCGATACCCGCTGTTCGCTGAACACATTTCAACGTTTCTCGCCGAGACACTATTTTTCTCTTCCGACCTCGGCATGGATCAGCAACAGAAAAAATGGAAAGTTCAGCAATTCATCAATGTTGAGTTGTGCAAAATTACGGAAGACCTTATTTTCGACCATCCGTTCCGCGATGCAGAAACGAACAACATTAGTGAAAGCTTGCAACCGACAGTGCAAACGTTATGGCAAGACGAACAGTTGCTCGCCGAAGTGGCTGGCTTACGCGAACTGTTTTTGACGAAAGCAGAGGCGCTTTTGCATGGCGATTTGCATACTGGCAGCATTTTCATCAGACAAGATTCAACCAAAGTGATTGATCCAGAGTTTGCCTTTTATGGACCGATTGCCTTCGATATCGCCAAAGTGTACGGCAACTTATTGCTCAATTATGCTGGTCAGCTCGGATGGCAACCATCAGCGGAAGCGCTCACCGATTACCGTGCATATTTGTTGCAGACGATTCGTGAAATTAGCGAGCAATTCGAAGCGAAATTCGTAGCACTTTGGTTGGCTCACGGCGTAGACCCCATCGCCAAATCGACCATCTACCAAGAGCGCTACATGACTCGCCTGCTCCAACAAGCATTCGGATTTGCGGGTTGCGTTCTCATCCGGCGCGTAGTCGGATTGGCAAAAGTGGCAGATATCGAACAGATTAGCGATGCCAGCAAACGACTTGAAGCACAAAAATTGGCACTGACGATCGGATCGGCGCTCATCAAGCAGCATCGTCAATTTGACAACATTGAAGAAGCATTAGCGGCTGTCGTCGCGGTGACGAGGTAGCACCTATGACAATCAATCAACCTTTACGTTCCGTCTACTGGGACGACGATCTCCTAAAATTGCTCGATCAACGTTTGCTACCTGAAGAAATTGTGTTTTTAGATTTACAAACCGTCGAAGACGTGTGGGAAGCCATCAAGAAACTGAAAGTCAGAGGAGCACCTGCCATCGGAATTGCGGCTGCTTATGGCGTTTATCTAGGCGTACGAAACGACTGTCCAAGCAACATTAATGAGTTGCTACTCTCTTTAGAGAAACATACCGCTTATTTAGCCACATCACGACCTACTGCCGTCAATTTATTTTGGGCATTGGAACGGATTGAGATTCATATCAAACAATTCATCAAAGCGAATGCCCATGTTCAAATTCCAATCGTGCTCGAGTCACTGCTTCAAGAAGCGGAGCAGATCCGTGCAGAAGATGAGCAGATTTGTCGAAAAATCGGTGAACATGCGCTCGAATTATTCCATGACGGCATCGGAGTGTTGACGCATTGCAACGCCGGCGGATTAGCAACAGCTCGCTACGGCACAGCACTCGCGCCAATGTACTTGGCACATGAAAAAGGTTGGACACTGAAAGTGTTTGCAGACGAGACGCGTCCTGTCCTGCAAGGTGCACGACTCACAGCATTCGAATTGCAGCAAGCAGGAATCGACGTAACCCTCATCTGTGACAACATGGCAGCAATGGTGATGAGCAAAGGATGGGTGCAAGCAGTCATTGTCGGCACCGACCGCGTCGCGGCAAACGGCGATGTCGCCAACAAAATCGGGACTTACGGACTCGCCGTACTAGCGAAAGCGCATAACATCCCATTCTACGTGGCTTGTCCGCTCTCTACCATTGATTTGCAGACTGCAACCGGTTTGCAAATCCCGATTGAAGAGCGCGAAGATGCGGAAATTACCGAAGGGTTCGGTAAACGCACAGCACCTGATGGCATTAAAGTATTCAACCCTGCTTTCGATGTGACGCCGAACGAATATGTCACTGCGATTATCACTGAAAAAGGAATCGTAAAAGCGCCGTATTCCGAAAATCTGAAACAATTATTTTCATAAAAAAGAGGGCTGTCCCAAAAGTAGATTTCTACTTAGTGGAACAGCCCATTTTTTGTGATTAATCTTAATTAATGAAAGTTAGGGAACATTGTAATCTCACCGTCGGCAAGTCGGAAATACATGTTTTGAATGACGTCGCGTGCGATATAAGTCTGTTTTCCCATTACGATATGCGTTCCAGGGAAAATCATGCCTTTACAAACGATTTTCGCGTTCGTCGCTTCTTCATGGAAAATATGGTCAATTTCCATGATGCGATCGTGAATCGCTTGCTGCTCACCCTTATCTTTCGGTTTATAAGCAATTAAGTAACGAAGTTTTTCGCGAAGTTCACGAAGTTCTAACCATAGTTCCTTGACTACCCCTACCTCAACGTGTGTTTCCTGTGCCATCATGTTTCCAAGTGTACGACACTCGATTTTGTGCCCAGCAAGCAACGTGCCACCGACAATCAATCCTTTTTTGCCGGAACAAATAATCTCATGCGGCGCATAAATTTCAGAGTGCAAGATACTTTGTAAAACGATACAATCTTTGCCCGCAGTCACTTTTGCGTCTTGGATGAACGAACTCGTGATGCTTCCGCCCGCTTTTATGTATCCTTTATGTTGACCAAGGATGCCGTGCGAAACGGTAATATCTCCTTCCGCCTCCAATTCAGCCCCTTCGACGCTACCATATACTTGAATATCTCCAGAAGCCACGACCCGAAATCCTGTTAACACATTGCCGCGAACGATTACCGTACCGATAAAACTGATGTTACCAACACTATAATCGACATCGCCGTTGACTTCATAAATCGGAAACACACTAATTTTGTTCCCTTGTCGACTCATTACCCCGTCGATGAGCGAGTATACATTTTCTTTCTCTGCGTCTAGCACGACATTTTTACCAATTAAAACCCGCGCTTCTTTGCCATCTTTTGCAGGGAGAACAGTGCCGTCCACTGCGGTGCCAGTCACTCCGCGCTCTGGAGGCATTTTTGTTGCAATCCGTTGACCTCGAGATACGTTATGAATCGCTATCAACTCTTTGTAGTTCACACGTCCGTTTTCCATTTCAACGGGCTTGTTTTCCTTCTTACTTAGATCGTATACATATTCGATAAATCCATCTTTGCCATCAACCGGCGATCTGCCCTGTGCGACAAGTGTCTTCTGTCCAACGAATTTTTGCGGGTTCTCCTCGATGGCACGAATGATATCGTCGAGGAAACCAAAAATAACACTATGAGATTCCAAATATTCTTTCAGTTCACGAGCCTTCACTACTATGTTATCGGAGCGTCTGTTGATGGTTACAAAGGCGCCTAACTTATCATCTGAGATCGATACGACAATCCCTTCCATCTTGCTTGCAATGTCCATCGAAACCAACCTCCTTGCATTCTCTTTATATTTGAACAGGTGTTTTTGATTTCATGTTTTTACACTTTAATTTTACCATAAAAATTCAAAAAAACACAGATGCAAATGTGAACATTTTTCAAATTTTGTCAGCGTTCATTCTGTTGCTCGGCAAATTCATCCTCAGGGAGATGAATCCACTTACGAAAATATCCGTGATCATAGAGTGCTTTCAACAGAATCACTATAAATGGAGTAATTATGACTCCAGCAACACCAAACAGTGACAAGGAAATCACAATGCACGCAAGCATCGTAAATGCTGATACGCCGATTGACTTGCCGGAAATTTTCGGTTCGAGAATTTGCCTTGTAAAAAATGCAACCAAGAACAACACCGATAAATAAATCGCCATATTCACCTTGCCGACAATTAAGCAATAGACAATCCATGGCACGAAAATCACCGGTATCCCTAGAATCGGCAAAACGTCGAAAATCGCAGCCAAGACAGCAATCGAAAAAGCATTTTTCATGCCCATAAATAGCAAACCAACGAACACAATCACAAACGTGAACGAAACCAATTTCAACTGTGAACGCATATAACTTAAAATGCCCGAGAACACATTGTCACGCAAAAAGGCAGACACCGTTTTGATCGAGTTAGGCACTTTTTCCTTTGCCCAGTCACGCCAAAGGTTGATTTCAGAACTCAAGTAAAATGCGAGAATGAGACCAATCACGAAATTGAACAAAAGCGTAGGTAGTGACGTAACCATCGAAAACATCCAGAGCAAAAATTGGCTAATGAACTCTGACCCGTAACTTACGAGTTTGCTTACATTAGTTTGCAACTCACTGACGATTTCAGGTGGAAGGGCGTTGAATTGTGCTTGCAACATGGCAAGATTTTCCTCAAACGAGGCTTTAAACTCTCCGCTATTTACGGTAATCGAATTCGCAAGTTGTTGAATTTGCAACGTAAAAATCATCGCTGCAATCACAAGTACGCTTGCCGTGATGAGAATAAACACAAGCACTGAAATGAGGGAAGCGGTCGGCTTTTTCATGCCTCTGCGATGTAACCAAGCGGCCAACGGCTCAATCATGATGTAAATAACTAACCCGAAAAAAATGGGCGCAGCAATTTGATAAAACAAACTGAATAGAAATAAGATGAGAAAAACGCTGACTGCGATCAGCGCGATGTCCAAAATTGTACGTGCATACTTTTTATAAAGTGGATACATCCGTTCACCTCGAATATTTTAAAACAATTATACAACAAAAACGTGAAAGAAAGAGGTGTTTTCATGATTTTTTCTGAAAAATTATCAATTATGGTCATTCTTGATACCTCTGGGTCGATGGGCCTGGCAGAGAAATGTTTAAGCAATGCGTTGCTCACTCGTCTCTTGGGAGATGAAACATCGTCACATCGATTCGCCAAAATCTATAAAATCTTGTACCACGATCGCGCAGAACAATCAAACGGCCTCGATTTGTTCAATTGGCACGCAAACGGCGGAACTCGCTGCTCACCAGCATTTGTTGAGGCTCTCAATGTTACTCAAAATTTATCTCCGCATGAACAATCGAACCTGCTGATTATCCATATTTCTGATGGTGACAACGAGCGCCTCGATGGTCCTGCGAGCCTTCAATTACTGCTGCAATTGTTACATTGCTGCAAACACTTTGCTTACATCGAAATGAACACCTACCATCGCAAAAGTAGCTTGACGAAAACATTTGCAGACATCAATAACGATCGATTTAGCACCCACATCATCGAGACAACGACACAGATCGATGGATGTTTGCAATCAATCCGCCGCCAAGTATTTAAAATGTAAAGATGAACGCGACTCCACCCGCTTCATTTCGCGCCACCAATTGTACGCCGTGCAAATCGGCAATTCTTTTGACGATCACCAAACCTAAGCCAAACTTACCGTCCGTACCTTTGCGAAACGCTTCGAAAATTTGTGTTTCCGCCTCTGCCTCCAAAGGGGCTCCGTCATTCCAAATTCGTAATCGCACGCTTCCCGCCTCGTCTGTATCGACATCAATACGTATCGTTGTCGTTGCATAGCGGACTTGATTGTCCAAAATATTTTCGATTACGACTTGCCACTGCTCAAGATCACCCTCAATCAACTGCTCTGACAAGTGAAACTGCCAGTTGATTTCCGGCTTTAGCCAGCGCATACGCTCGGCCACCGCTTCCACCAATTCATGTAATCGTACCGTCTGTACATTCACCTTATGCTTAGCGAGGTAATCCAGCTTGGTCATGTACAACAACTCATGGATGCGTTTTTGTAATCTTTGTGCCTCACGATCGATGACTGTAAACGCATCCTTCAGTTGCGCCTCACCAATCATGCCATCTTCCATCGATTGTGCATAACTGCGAATGACCATCACTGGCGTTTTCAACTCATGTGAAACGTGTTGCAACACCGATTGTTGCGTTTCGTCGTGTTGACGTAATTGCACCCGCATTTGTTCAATCGATTGTGCCAAGCGGCCGATTTCGTCACCGCGTTGCACGCTAACTGGCTCGTCCAATGAGCGCTGTGCATACTCTTGCACATGCGATTGCAAACGTATAAGCGGTCTCGTCAAAAATCGTGCTAAGAAGTAAGCCGGTATCCAAGCAAAAAGCAGCGCGATGCCGATCACCCATAACATTCGATCGAATAGCGTGTCAGTCAACTCATCAATGTAATCATTGGTCATGTACGAAATCATGTACATGCCAGTGTCACTCTGTTCACCATACGCAATGGAAAAATAGAGTGTCTTCCCCTGATATGTATAACTGAACCGGCTCATGCCTTCGCTGACGTACAAATCAACGCCTTCGAGCATCATCGCTTTCAGTTCTTCAGTAACTGGAAACAAACTTTTGAAAAAACCGTTTTCTTGCAGAACGACATGCGTCACCGCACGTATATCACCATCTTCAACGAATGGCAAATCGCTAGGACCTGGCGGGGCCAAGCCAAGTTCGCGGGCGATTAGTTCGTCACGCAACTGATCGAGAATGATGGGAAAACGCTCTTGCTGCGCACTTTCGATGGTCAGAAACGTTTCGTCTGTGAAAAAATCACCGAGCAATTTCGGTAACACCAACATCAAGACGAGTCCAAATAGGGCGGCAATCCCCGCCATGAACAGCCAAAGTTGTAACACGAGCGGCCTGTTTTTCATCCGTTTTTCACCAACCGATAGCCGAATCCATAGATCGTTTCGAGTTTTATGAGTGGCAATTTGCGACGCAAGCGGCGAATCAAATCATCAACGACACGATCGGAGCCGAAATAATCATCGCCCCAGACATTGTGCAAAATTTGCTCGCGTGTAAACGCTTGCCCCGAATGATTGATAAAAAAAAGCAATAACTCAAACTCTTTCGATGTGCATTCGATTTCCTCATGCTCGTAAAAGACAGCACGTCGCTCGATATCAAACAAGTACGGTCCGAGTGTTTGCCGGGCGATTTTAGTCGTTTGCGTCTGTCCGTAATGACGAGCCAGCACATTGCGTGCGCGGATCACCAATTCTCGCGGCATGAACGGTTTCGCCAAATAATCCTCACAATCCATTTCTAGCCCAATGATGCGGTCCAGCCCTTGATCGCGTGCAGAGATAAAAATGACGGGGACATCAGGAGTCGCTTGTTTGATTTCTTTGAGTAGCTGATAGCCGTCAATATCCGGCAACATAATGTCGAGAATCCACAGCTGCGGCTTACTGTCAATCTTTTTGCGCGCACTCATGCCGTCTTTGAAACTTTCGACATGCCAACCTTCTGCCTGCAAATAGCTGACAAGGATGCTATTCAAACTCTCTTCATCTTCAACCAGGTAAACAATATAACTCATATAAACCCCTACTTTCTAAAAAAGGACATGTTCTGAAGAACACATCCTCGTGATTCATGGCGTCTTACGCATGGCAACAAGCCGCGCGGACAGTAACTTATTGCGATCTTCCAGCTGTTTCAGAACAGAAGCCAACGAATACTGAATGGCCACCTGATTTTTCGAAATGACCGCTTGTTGAAATTGTTTGCGAATGTTCATGTCCGTTTCTAATTTCACTTTAAGGTCTTCCGTATGTTGAGGACGCAATGATTTTGCAAGTCGTGGATTCGCTCTCGCCAACTGTTGAATCTGTGCACGCAAATGATTGTGCGTAGCAATCGTCGACCTCCAATCCGTCAAAGATTGCGGACTATACTTTTCCGCTAGCAAAAGAAATAACGTTTGTTGCATGACGGGTTGATGTTTACCGTTGTGCATAGGTGGTCGCGGATGGTCATGATTCGGCATTTTTCCTGGCCTGCCATGAATCTTTAATTGTTCCGAAAGATGCTGGCGTTTGCCATGGTCATTCGCCATAACCTGAAGTGACTGCAAGCCTGTCAAAACGAACGTAGTCACCAACAAAAATATGATAGATTGTCGAAATGAGTTGGGCATTGCGATCACCTCGTTTCTAGTATAAATCGAAATTATGAGACAGTATCATGAGAATTGTGTGAAATCATGTGATTTTATGAGAGTAAATCAGCAAGCGCCTGTTCCGCATGAGGATATTGGAATTGATAGCCGTGATTCAGCGCCACACTTGGAAGCACGCACTGACCTTTTATGAGCAAATCACCCATTTCACCAAAAAAAATCCGAAGCGCGAAAGCAGGCACCGGTATCCAGTGCGGTCGTCTCAACACTTTGCCGATTGTGCGGCCAAAATCGTCCATTTGCAGTGGATTAGGTGCCGTAAAATTGACTGCGCCATGCATCGACGAGTCAGTGATAATATGCTCAACTAGCGACACGACGTCAGCGATATGAATCCATGATAGCCACTGTTTGCCCGATGCTACTTTACCGCCACCAAACAACTTATACGGCAAGACCATCGGTTGCAACGCACCGCCCTGTTTGCCGAGGACGATGCCGAACCGCGCCATCACGAGCCGTACGCCGAACGCTTCCGCCTGAAGCGCTTCCCCTTCCCACTTTTCACTGACTTCTGTTAAAAAATTGTGTGGTGCGACGATGTCTTGCTCAGTAAATTGACGTTCGTCACTAAAGCCATAGTAACCGATAGCCGACGCGTTGATTAGCAGCTGTGGTTTGTGGTTTGCTTGACGAATGTACTCGACGATGTTTCGTGTGGATTGCACGCGACTTTCGATGATTGAGCGTTTTTTTGCTTCTGTCCAGCGCCCCTTGTTGATCGGATCGCCCGCCAAATTGATAATGATGTCGGGTGACTCGAACAACGACTCGGCATCTATCATGTTTTTCGGCCAAGTCACATATTTAATCGTTGGTTCGGTCGAACTGCGGTTGGAGCGACTGAGCACGACCACGCGGTGACCATTCTCTGCGAGATGCTTTACAATCGCCGAACCGATGAAGCCTGTACCGCCAGTGACTAATACATTGGACATGAAGCGTCCCTCCGTTTATTTGGTAGTAGTTATATTTTATCAAATCATTTGCATTTCATCACGAAAAAAAGGTTATGATAAAAAGAGGCATTTGGTGAATGATGTCGAAATTTGTTAATATAAATGTCTGAACAAATAAAGAAGGGTTGAGGCACATTGAAGTTCGATTATCATACCCATCACAAAAGGTGCGGTCACGCACTCGGTGCAATCGAAGATTACATTCGCGAGGCACTGCAGCGCGGGTTGCATACGATCGGCATTTCTGATCACTCGCCGTTTTTCGCCGCCGAGGAAGATCATGCCAATCCGCGCATCGCCATGGCAAAGAGTGAATTTCCACGCTATGTCGCAGAAGTGCTACGCCTCAAGGAAAAATATGCTGGACGCATTGAAGTAGCGCTCGGTGTTGAATCTGATTTTTATCCAGAACATATCGAATTATACCGTTCGATTTATGCACAATACCCCTTCGATTATATCATCGGTTCTGTACACTCGATTGAACGTGTGGGCGTGTTCAACCGCGAGCGATGGCTCGGCATAACGGAGTCGGCGCAAATCGCCATCAAGGAGCAATATCTCGACTATATCCGCCAATCCGTGCGAAGTGGCGTATTTCAAATTATTGGTCACATGGATGCGATGAAGAGTTATTTTCCTGCCTATACCGAATTAGAGACCATAGAAATTGAGAAAACGTTGCAATGTATCGGTGAAACTACGATGGCGATCGAGATCAACACTTCGTACAAGGAAAAGAAAAAGAAGTGGCACCCTGATTTGCATGAGCGTTACGCTGACGATACAAATTGGTATCCGTCTGACGACACGCTCGAAAGAGCCTTGTTTTATGGCGTAAATGTCACGTTCGGCTCAGATTCGCACGAACCGGACCGCGTCGCTGATGATTTCGAACAAGTTAGCGAACGTTTGCGTGCCATTGGTTTTCGCAAATGGACAATGTTTCGTGCAAAAAAACCGATTCAAGTCGACATATAATGCGAGTTCATTCATCATAAAAAGCCGTTGTATGCAACCATTCGATTCGTCGAAACAGTGCACACATCGGCTTTATTTGTACTAACAGTCTTCGGGTTTACCTTCTTCAGTCGCAGTTCGGAATGAACTGCCGCAACTGCAGTTAGCGATTGCATTCGGATTGTCGATGACGAATCCGCCGCCCATTTCCGATTGCTTGTAATCAATCACAACACCGTATAAATATTTCGAACTTTCCGCATCGACCACCACACGTAAACCTTGCTGCGTAAATTCTTTGTCTTCTGATTGCTGCTCATCATCAAAACCGAGCCCATATGAGAATCCGCTACAACCGCCTGGTTTAACGCCTACACGCAAAAACAGATTCGGTGTTTCTTCCTGTGCTAACATCGTTTTCAACTGCGATGCCGCACTTTCTGTAATTGTAATCATCGTCTGCATCTCCTTTCAGCATCTACATGTATTATACCCATAATCGTGCTCGCTCTCAAGCAGATCCGCCGTATCGGGCTGATGATTTGCCCGTTACTTAAGGAAAGTTTATAATAATAGATATACCTTGTTCAGGAGGGCATCATGACACTCATAACCGGACATCCACAAATGCAAATGGAGCAAATCAAAGAAAAAGTGGCGAATGGCGTGCGTCTCACCAAAGAAGACGGGTTGTTCCTTTACCAGTCTTCAGATTTACTGACCATCGGCCAGTTGGCGAATGAAGTCAACATGCGCAAGAATGGCAAAAACGTTTATTTCATCGAAAATATGAGTCTATATTTCACGAATGTTTGCGAGGCGCATTGTGCGTTTTGTGGGTTTCGTCGCGACCCTGGCGAGGAAGGCGCGTATACGCTGAGCGGCGAGCAGATGATCGAATATGTAAAACAACATTATCATCCGAATATTAGCGAGTTTCATATTGTCGGCGGGCACAATCATACTGTACCCTTCTCCTACTATGTAGATTCGTTGCGTGCGCTCAAGGGGGCATTTCCAGACGTCGTACTTAAGGCGTACACCGCTGCGGAAATCGAGTTTTTCGCACGAATTAGCGGGCTTACTTATGAGCAAGTGTTGCGCGAATTGATCGATGCTGGATTGGGCACCTTAACCGGTGGCGGCGCGGAAATTTTATCGGAACGTTATCGTCAAAAAATGAGCGTCGAAAAAGCGACTTCGGAACAGTGGTTGGACGTACATCGTACGGCTCACAAACTTGGTTTGCGCACGCACGCGACGATGCTCTACGGCTCAATCGAAACATTAGAGGAACGGATTCAGCACATGATTTACTTGCGTGAGTTGCAAGATGAGACGAATGGCTTTATGGTCTTTATTCCGCTCGCTGTGCAACCGCTCAGTGTAAATGCCGGCATTAAACGCCGTACCTCTGCTTTTGAAGACTTGAAAACAATAGCGATAAGCCGTCTAATGCTCGACAACTTCCCGCATATCAAAGCATATTTTATCAATATCGGCACACAGTTGGCGCAATTGGCGATGACATTCGGTGCTTCGGACTTGCACGGAACGATTGTCAAAGAAAAAATCAGCCACTCCGCCGGCGCCCTTTCCCAAGAGGGATTGACGCGTGATGAACTCGTGTGGCTGATCAAAGGCGCAGACCGCACGCCGATCGAACGTGATACCTTCTATCGCGAGTTAAAGGTTTACGAATAATCTTCTTTTGTTATTCGTCATCTGGGTCGAAACTTTTCAAGTATTCGGCAATCGCCTGTTCGATGTTCTGTTGCAGATTATCTTTGTCTGTACCTGACACGATGAGACCGTTGACCAAGGCGTATGGATTGGCATAGCATTCTCCGCAGTTACCGAGACACCCGTATTCGATTACGTCGTATGCTGGATTCGCTTCTAATGATTCGACAAGCGACGTGGTGCCGTGTTGTCGATTCGTGTTGCAAAACTCAATGATGGGTCGCATAGTCCGGCTCCTTTTCATTTGCAGTGGATTATATTATAATCATAACGAGAGAAAGGAGATGATGCAAATGAGTAGCTCAACAAAAATGTATGATGAAGTGTTGGAAGTTTTGGACAAATTGCGTCCCTTCCTACAACGTGACGGTGGCGATGTCGAGTTGGTCGATGTCGAAGAAGGAATCGTCAAGTTACGCCTGGTCGGAGCTTGCGGCAGTTGCCCGAGTTCAACCATTACGCTGAAAGCGGGAATCGAGCGCGCATTGCTCGAAGAAGTAGAGGGCGTCCAAGAAGTTATGCAAGTGTTCTAATTTTCACCTTCTGCATACAAACAGCAAACCCTTGCGAATGACCAAACGGTCGCTCGCAAGGGTTTTTCTTATGATTATCTCGGAATCGTCAAACTTGTGCCAAGCGGCAAATACGAACACGGTTGTTCTTGGTTACGTGCATCGATGCCTATTAATCTATCATTATTCGCGTCACAAATTTTTTGCCATTTTGATTTATCACCATAGTATTTTTCTGCAATGCGGAACAAATTTTCGCCTTTAGCTACACGATGTGCAGCTGGCAAACTTGGTTTGGCTGGTTGAACTGGCGTAACAGGCTTCACCGCTTGCGTCGGATTTGTGGTTTCAGTCGGTTTTGTGGTTTGAGGTGGTTTTTCAGTTTCTGTTGCAGGCTTCGTTCCTTGATCTGATTGATCGGCCAGTTGCTCGCTTAGTGTCTTGTTATCTGTCTCTAGCAAGGTGATTTTCTCATAAGCAACATCTTGTGCCGCTTCCAATTCGGCTAATTTCGATTTCAACGTCTGATTCTCAGTTTTGATTTTATCCACCGATGCAGAAGATGAATCTTCATTCGATTTTGCACCGAATGTCATAAAAGCAACAATCACGACAAGTAACAGCGCGGCAATCGCCATGTTGTAATAAAGCACTGCACTCCCTTTTACTTTTTTCTTATTCTTGTCCGAGCGTGTCAATTGTTGCGCTTCATCCGGAACCCACGGATCTTTTAAAGGTTGTATGTTTTGTTCCTCTTGCGCAACTTTTTTTGCGCTTACTTCTAGAATCCGCATCTCAGGCACGAGTTGTACATATTGCGGGGCACTTTTGAACGTATCGAGCGCTTTCTGCCCTTTGCCAAGCTGTAATTGCAATAAAATATAGGAGCGATAAATTTCAGTGGGTACTGGAACATCCTTTGCTTTCTCAAACAAATCGGAGATGATTTGCTCGGCATCGTTCAATTGTCCGATAACCACCCATTGCATTGCTTTGCTGTAAATGTCCTGCATTTCATCATAAATCGGCAACTGCTCACGCAAAAGCATACACTGTTCTTCCGTGACACCAATCTCTTTGTCGATCAGCGGTTCCCAATATTTAAGCGCTAAATAGGGATACCCCGTCATCATTTCTAGTGAGCCAATTACTTTTTGGATGAGCAACCGGTCGTGAAAAATCAGGGCAATTCCTTTTAAAATTTCCTTTGCGCGCTCATAATCATGAGATTTTATGTACTGGAGCCCTTTGTTATATTGTTCGACGACTTCCGCCTGTTGCATAAATGATTCTGCCCCTCTCAAAATGTGTTGTTGAATTTATTCAATGACGGTTACTTTCGCCTTGCGGAGCAACTCTCCTGTTTCCATATCACGAAAAGCGCGTTGGTGCACAGCAATGATTTGCTCACTTCGGTAAAGATGAGGCGCCTCACTGTCGTATTCCTGTGCTTTGATTGCAGCTAAAACTTCAGCATGACTGGCATCGAACGGATGATTCATTATATCAACTTCGACGATACCATACTCTTTCAATAAATGACAAGTGATTTCATTGATGCGTTGTAGATGAAAGCGAAGATGTTCATTTTCTTGTTTCTTATGGATGCGTATGGATTCATTCATGATGTCCAAAATATCGATCATTTCGAAAAGAGCACGCTTAGAATATGCTATCTTTTGTTCGGATTGCAATAGTTCGCGAATCGTTCGACAACGCTTCACTTTCACAGGAGCAACTTCATTTGTTGTCGTTTCAATAAGCATAGATTCACTAAGTGTCAGAGTATTTTCTTGTATATCAAGATCCATAAACGGCAAAGACTCCAAATCGACTCGAACAATCTCATTCAAATCAGCATATGAATTCAACCAATAAGCGCCTCCTTTCATCCATAACTCACCATTGTAATATTCGACACAATTTCACAGATTCCTTTATTTTAGTCTATACAAAAATACCGTGTCTGCGCGACACGGTATTTCTGTATACAGAAGTATTAAACTAAAACTTTTGATCGATTCGAGTCATTTCTTGAAAGTTCATTACCTTCAAGTTTGTATAATTTGTCATAGTATTCCGTCAACATGCGTTTCGTAGCGAAAAATTCAATCGTCGATTCAATACTTGCTTTCATCATTTGTGACCATTTCGCTTTGTCGTTGTAGAACGTCGGAACGACGCGATTAATCAGCGTATCATAGAGTGCTTTGGTGTCTTTCACATCAAGATCAGTTTCGCTCAGTTCATTCAAACCATCCGTGCCACCGAACTGCCAGCCATTCACACCATCTTCACATGCTTCAGGCCACCAACCGTCTAGAATCGAGCAGTTGAGTACGCCGTTCATCGCAGCTTTCATTCCCGATGTACCGGATGCTTCGTGTGGACGACGCGGGTTGTTCAACCAAATGTCTGTACCGCGCGTCAACTTTTGACCGATTGTCATGTCATAACCAGGTAAATATACAACAGAGTTCGGATATTTGTTCATCATTTCTACTAATTTAGCGACAATTTTCTTACCCGTATCATCGTTCGCATGTGCTTTACCAGAGAAAACGATTTGGATGCGACCGTCATTCAAATATTCGTCGATTATTTCAGGGTTACTGAAAATCAAATCGGAACGTTTGTAAGGTGCGGCACGACGGGAAAAACCAATTAGCAATTTATCTTTGTCTAATTGTATGCCTGTACGCTCTTTAATGAAATCAATCGTTTCATTTTTTAATGCTTGGTGTACAGATAACAAGTCGCCACCATTTTTGTATGCATCAACGATGCGATTGTCAACCCATGTTGGAACATGGATGGAATTCGTGATTCCGATAATTTCCGGGCGACCAGCAACACTTTTCCACATTTCATTGGAAGTTTCTGCATGCAGTTGTGCAACTGCGTTCGCTTTACGAGACAAACGCAAACCAGCAACCGTCATATTGAACGGATCGCCACCAAGACGAACCATTTGCTCACGAGTCAAACCGTTAAACGCTCCCATGTACTCCAAACGCTCAAGCGGATGAGACTCATTACCAGCTAAAATTGGAGTATGCGTGGTAAAGACGACTTCATTACGAGTCTCTCTCCATGCTTCTTCAAAGGAATAACCCGCTGACATTTTCTCGCGAATCAATTCAATCGCCGCTAAATCAGCATGGCCCTCATTGAAATGATACACGTCTACCGGAATTTCAAGCGCTCTTAATGCTCTTACGCCAGCGATGCCGAGCACAATTTCTTGTGCTACGCGCTCTTCGCCGAACCAACCGTACAATTGACCGGTAATCCAACCGTCGTTGTTACCTGGCAAATCAGTATCGAGCAAGTACAATGGAATATTTCCGAATTGTTCCGTTTTCCAAACTTTCACTTTTACATCTTGACCCTTGATTTTAACGGTCACGATGACACCTGTGTCTTCCAAGAAGTCATATTTGTATGTCGGATATACGTCGACAGGATAGCCGTTCGCATCGATTTGTTGTTCGTTGTACCCATTTTTCCACTTCATACCGATTGCTACCATCGGTAAGTTTTCATCTTTTGCCCCTTTGATGTGATCGCCAGCCAAGATGCCCAATCCGCCTGAATAAATTTTAAAATCGGATTGTAAACCGTACTCCATACAGAAATAAGCTACATTTGGTAATTCCTTCTTGCTCATGTTCTTCCTCCTAAATATTCTAAGCAGTAATGTCTATCACACCGATTCAATTATATACTATTCGACATCGAAAATGAAATGTTTACAGGCTTAAAATGTAGATTTTTTGTGAAAAATTATGTATTTCTCGCTACACGCGATGAGAGATCACCTAGAGATTGCAACTCACCTGGAGTCAACTGAAATTTCATCGTTCCAGTATTGTCTGCAACATGTTCAATCTTAGAGGCACCTGGGATTGCAAATACCGCATCCCCATTTGCATGAATCAGCCAATTCAAAGCGATTTGACTTGGTGTAACTTCATACTTTTGTGATAGATGATTAAGCAAATCGATAAGTGGTAAAGATCGTTCCAAACCTTTACTGCGAAACTTCTTCATCCATTTTCGCGGACCTGATATTGACACTGATTCATCCTCACCATGAAACTTCCCAGATAATATCCCTTGCTCTAATGGTGAATATGCAATGATTGAGATTCCGAGTTCCAAAGCAGTCTGTAAAACCCCGTTATCTTCAATTTTGCGATCCAACAAACTATATTTCACCTGATTCGATACCAATCGAAGTCCGTGTTCGCGTAAAACATGATCTGCTTCACGCATCGCTTTGGCGCTGAAATTACTTACCCCTACATAGCGGATTAAGCCGCGTTCCACCAACTTAGCCATCTCATTCATTTGCTTTTTTACGGAAGACCAAGAGAACGGTTGGTGGATTTGATATAAATCGATTCTTCTCCCAGCAAGCGCAACTTGACGTTGTTCAAACGTTTTCGCAATATTCGCGGCGGTGCGAAATAGTGGCCACCATTTCGTCGCAATCAATGCATCGTCCTCATTCACATCGAGTTCAATCAAAGCTTTTGCAAGCGCACTTTCAGATGCACCGTTGCCGTATATTTCAGCAGTATCAAACCAGTTGATACCGCCCTGTAATGACGCTTGCACCATATCCGTAATACTTTGATCATCTAACTTCGGCCAATACCTGCCGATTAGTCCCACGCCTTGGCTGAATTGCCAACAACCGAGACCTATCGGCGAAAGTAATAAATCACTGTTTCCCAACAATCGTCTTTGCATCACAAATGGTTGCTCGGGTTGATCGGCGTGTGCGTTCCATTGTTCGATTTCACTCATCGTTTCGATCCCCTTTCTGTAACAGTAAATTTCATGCTATAACATTTGATTCCAAAAAATCGTCTCTCCAAGCGGTAATCGCGAACTAGCGTAAGCAGGTTTTGCTGCTTTGCCAACAACAACCAACATCACCGGTACATAACGACTTGAAATGTCGAACTGCTCGACAAATGCTTTTCGATCAAAACCGCCCATTGGACAAGTATCAAGACCGACCGCTTTGGCAGCTAACATAAGTTGCATTGCTGCTAGCGATGCATTGAGAATCGCCTCGTCACGAGCAACTTGTGGGTATTGATACGCACCATCGATTTGACCAATCAATCTTCCTTTAATTTCTTCCGTCAACGCACCCTTTGCAACCGCTTCGCCATAGACTGTTTCTGCATTTTTGTTCGCTTCTAGATCTCCGAGAATTGCAATCGTCACTGATGACTCAACAACTTGTTTCTGTCCGTATGCAATCGGCAAAAGTTGTTGCTTCTTTTGTTCATCATCAATCACAAGAAACTTCCAATGTTGCAAATTCCACGACGATGGAGCACTATGTGCAGCGGAGAGCAACTGTTCCACTTCTTCACGAGACATTTTGTGGCTTGTGTCATAATGTTTGACCGAATGACGTTCACGCATTGTATTAAAAATTTCTTGAGATGTCTCAACCATGGTGTTCCCTCCAATAATAGTTTCGCTTATTTTATCATAAAAAGACTTCGATTCAAAACGGAGGGGCTGTCACAGCCAGCACACCCGCAAGAACGAACGCAACAAACGCAAGGATCATTTCGATAAAAACCGCACGAGCCATTTTCGTGAGTACGCCTTGTTTCGCATCAAAATCGAGTGTTGTCAACAATGGCATCCAGCGTAAACGATGAAACGTTGCAATTGCGAAAATCAATAAGAATAGCATACTTTTCACTAGTAAAATGAGGCCGTAAGTGGAGTTTACTAGTTGTTCTAGCGCATCAAATTTGTTAATCGCAGAAGCAATTCCACTAATCAATGTGACAACAAGCAATGGTAGTGCCCAAGCCGAAAAACGCAAAATTAGTTGATGCAGTTGCTGAAGATGATCGATGGTAATCGACGCAATCGATTGGCGCCGAAGAAAGGAAGCAATTCCCACTAAACCACCAATCCAGCAAACGACCGTCACCATATGCATAAAATGCATGAAGACCGCACCCGCAACCAAAGCATCCGAAGCATAAGCATGACCGGTGAGCGGAAACATCAACAACACACCAAACGAAAGTATTAACTGAATCGCTACAATCGTTCGGCGGTTCGAGTCACGATTGAGCATCGAGAACATGTAAATCAATGCGAACGCAAATGTTTTATACAACACAGCAAAACCAAGCATAGTAGATGTAAGCAATTGGACCATCAAAACAATCAGCGACACATCAGTTGTCACGTTTAATTGGCTAGCCAAGTGCCATAAATGTAGCACACCAGTAAGCAAACTAATCATGAAAGCCATTAAGTAAACAAAACGATGAAATCTTCTTTGATAAATTTTTGCTATGGAAACAAAGAAGATTAATCCCCCGACAGTCGATGCAACCAAAACTTCGACAACTCGTAGCCATTGATGCATAAAATGCTGCCAACCGCCCGTGTCACCAACATGATGGTCATGCATCTCTTCATGATGATGCTCAGACGTCGAATCACTGTTTATAGAATCAAGAGTTTTGTTTTGCAGCGGCTCTGGCTCTGCCTCTGGCTCTGCCTCTGGCTCTGCCTCTGGCTCTGCCTCTGGCTCTGGCTTTGGTTTCACATCAACCATTGGTTTTGAATTCGTATTGGCTAGTGGATTTAGTTCCTGTGTAGGTTCCGACTTTGGTTCCGGATTTGAATCTGGTACTGGCCTTGATTCTGGTTCGAATTTTGGCTCTGAAGTTGAATTGGATTCTGTCGGCGGTTTTTCGACTGATTGCGTTGTACTTTGTTTGTCACCAACAGAAATTGGTTCTTTCGGCGAAAGATCTGGGATCGGTAAACCTACAGCAAATTGAAAACGATCATCGGTTACGTGAGTATCTACGGAAAGCGCCTGCCAATATACAGTATAAACCCCATCCGGCAATTTCGGCAGTTTCATTGCTAACGTCATTTCGTCAAATAAATACACTTCATTTTTCACGGCATCGCCTTCATCATTCACAACACGAATTTCGCTGAATTGAGCATTCACCTTTTCTGTAAATGACAGTCTGATTTCTGGTGGTGATTCACTCAATGACGTGTTAGCACTTGGCGTAGTAGATTTCAAAAATGCATGACCGAACACAACATTTTGAACAGAAACAAGCAAAATAAAAAAAAGAAGTAAAGATTTACGCAACAACGTAATGTACCACCTTTCGACAAAAAGAAAGTCGCCACTAGTCGGCGACTTTCTGTAAATATTCTACTCTTATTCTATTACTTCTTCGTGTGAATGACAATTGTCGGTGCGTATCCGTTTATTCCTTGCAAAAACTCTACATTCGCACCAAGATTTTCAGCAGTCTGACGAATTGCAAATGATGAAATTCCGTTATTTTTATGATTTTTGAAAATATGTTTTTTGATAAATCCAGAATCTACCATTGCGATCCCCTTTTGAATCGTCAATCGGTTTGGAGTGACTTGAACGCCATTGACAATGATTTGTGGTGTTAAATTAGCAGACGATACAAAGTTGTTTTTCGCATTCACGGCTCTGACAGTCATTGTTGTTTCATAATTGATTCCGGTATACTTTCCTTCCTCAGCTTCTGTTGTCGTCGGTTTGGCGCGGAACAAGTAGTAGTCAGACGGTCCGATTTTAAATGAAGCTACACCTTGAGCGTCCGTCTTCACGGTCTGTGGCTCTGTGTTAATGCTTCTTCTAACCATAGAAACCGCTATATCTGCAAGTGGTTTACCTTTAAGAAACAACCTTACTGATACATTTTGTCCACTTACAACCGATGCAGGATTAAACATTGGAATGAGTTCGGCGCGGTCCGAGTTCACTAGTTTCGAGAACCCGCTAAGTGAGCGAACTCGAGCAATAATAGGCAGGTCTGCTGCTGCAACAAATGACTTCGCATTGCGAAGCGTTCTCGACGAAACCCCGTTCGATGCGCGAACACCGTCACTTTCAGCCGTAACAATGTAAGTTCCCGCTGACTCTGCAACGAAAGATGCGATAAAACCGTTGTTCACTTTATTCGTAGCTTCTGGTTCACCAGTATAAAATCGAGTGCTAGTGATGTCTACTTTCTCTCCTGCGGGTGTGGAGACATAAATACTGGAGTTCGTACTAAATTGACCGTCAATTCTGTAACTCCGATGTTCATTTGAGTGGTTACCCATCAAAATTTCAACAAAAGAAACTTCTCCTGTTTCGACAATCGGTGCGCTCGTCTGGGTCCATCCGTCATGTGCAAATACGTTTACTGCACTCGTCCAAATCATGATCATCGACAAAACAGAAATAATACTCTTTTTTAACATCCTGTTCTCTTCCCCCATAATGTTTATATTGACTTGCAATTAGTAATATAACACGGGAGAAAAAACACTTGCCATGGCCCTTTCGGGTCATTTTAATCATAGATATTAGCGAGCAAATTCTTTTTTCGATGCAGAAAGCGTTACTACTGGTTGTTGATCATCAGAATTACGGATAACGATGCAGTTATTTTCCATGCACATTTCAATCGTCATCCCTTCTTGCAACATCAATTTGCGTGCCCACTTCGCCGGGATTCGAACGGCGAGACTGTTTCCCCACTTTTGAATTTTACGCATTCTCTAATCCTCCATTCACTGTACGAAATGATAAAACTCAATGATAACTATGGCTGGCAAGTATGCTCAATACAGCAATCAATACGACTGCCGCAACAAAACCGAGTGTCATCAATTGTACAAATACCATGGAGTGTCGACTGTTTCGGAACACTTGAACCGCCACCTTTCAACTTCTGATTTCATCTTACTGAATCAATTAGAAGCGAACAATAGTGGCAGTTCTTTGTTCAAAAAGTGTTCAAAACATATTGTCGAAATTGTGAACTTGTTTACACTTTATCATCCGGCGAAGCGTCAGTACCATCATTTCTTTTGCGTTCAAATTCCTCGTGAACCATTTTAGCAATTTGATCTTCGCTCATCCCTTCGAGTCTGCCTAACAACGCTTTCTTGCAAACATTGATATAGGCTGCCGCTAATGCAGTAGATACCGCGACCGTGACCGTGGCATCTATCGCGACCCCAGCAACATAACCGATTCCCGTGAATTTTGCGATTTTCCCTAGTGCAAAAGCAGCGAGTGCACCAATACCCAACCGTCCTGCGACACCACCGACAACAGCCATGAAAAACTTAGATCCATATTCAAGTCCGAATACATTAGTAATCCGCGCCAACATCGTCGCTTGCAACACTCCAATCGCTGCCAAATCACTACCTGGTGGCAAAGCAGCGGCGGCTGCGGATCCGCCGATTGTTAACTTCGCCACTTTCCATGCAGTCTTCGCTTTCTGTTCTACGTTTACTTTTTGCGCTGCGACAAATGCCTTCTGCAATTGCTCAGGCAACAATTGAAACGTGATTTCGCTCAATTCGGATAAGCCGTGAGATTGTGCTTCAAGACCTTCATCAAATTGCATGCCGAGCGCCAAAACTCGTACAATCTGTTTCACTGGAAGTTGCATCTCTTTGATTTTTTGATAAAAATCGAGTTTCTTTTTGGAGTACGTTTGCGTCAATACCAACACCACGGGCAATTGCTCAGACAGTTCGCGAATCCAGTCGATTTCAGCCTGTTCGATGCGATTGCCAAAATCATTGACACAATACCAGCAGACGTGAAGTTGTTTCACAGGATCGCCTGTCTCGATTAAGTCGCGAATCTCACTACGAATTTCTTGGAACACTGCATGTTGCGCAGCGCTCGATAACTCCAAACCACGCGTATCCCAAATGGCAATCGGCACGCCCTCACGGGTGTACTTCTGCAGGTGTTTGCTGACTGGTTCGCCAACTCCAGTGTCAGCGATGTTGCCATTAAACATCGCATTAATTAGCGTGCTTTTGCCGACGCCTGTTTTGCCGACAACCAACACATTGGGTGGAATCATCGATTCCCGTTCCTTCTCAAACAGTTCAAACCAATTGAACGGTTCGCTCATCTCGTCTTCCTCCTGTAAATTTGATGTACATGCCGGTTTCAGGCATGTCAAAATGCTTATAACAGATTATTGTGAGCACATTTTTTTCATCAATCGCATGCGTTACAATTAGATCGTGCATGAAGGAGGAGTTCTCGATGATCAGAATGATTGCCGTCGTTGTGCTGCTTTTGTTTATGTATCTTTCATTAAAACGTATACGTAGTTTCCTATTTAATTGCTCGGTTGCCGTTCGTCCGCGGCATCTTACAAGCGTTGATATTACGGATCGCTGTTTGGTTTATCGCTTTTTTCTACTTTTCCTTGCTGATTTTACCGTTCATCGATATGGTTCATTTATTGAATGATAGACTGTTCATTTTGTCTCAAAATACGATGATCACCAGTTCAATCACCATTTACATCTTCTTGATGACGTTGATTGTGGTGCGCGGACATTGGAACGCGACTCATCCGAAACCGCGCGCTTTGGCTGAAGCTGCCGACCACGGTGTCGATTTGCTGCTTTGTGGACATACGCATCGCGGACAGTTTGCCCCAACCATTGGATCACGAGAATGCTATTCGAACTCGACCAGGGAAACTTGCAAAAAAGCAAACGCATATTATCGTTTCTTCCGGATTCGGTACATGGGGACCTCCGTTACGTTTGGCGAGCCGTAGTGAAGTGTTAGCGATTACTTTGAAAATCTGAAGGTACAATAAAGTATCACGATTATTGCAAAAAAGGGGCTCTCTTCATGAAAAAAAGAAACCAAACGCAATCCTCAGCAGAAGGATTAACACCACTCGATCGCTTGCAACGATCTCGCATTCAATTGCTCATTCATTACCCGTTTTTCGGACAGTTGGCGATGTATTTAAAATTCATCGAACAAGCGAGTGTTGGAACTGCCGCAACGGACGGCAAGAATTATTTTTACAACCCAAAGTTTATTGATAAGTTGAGTGAAAATGAGTTGAACTTTTTGACGGCGCATGAGGTGTTGCATGCAGCGCTTGGACACATTTGGCGACGAGAAACGCGCGATCGCTTGTTGTTTAATATAGCCGCTGACCTCGTGGTGAATGCGATGATCAAAGAGTTGGAC
>CANHCR010000040.1 GCA_947459205.1 Caryophanales bacterium
AACAGACTTGGCGTATGAATGTTTAGTGCCTCCTGACCAGCGTGGAGTAGCGCCACTCCTTTTTCGAAAAATTGAAAAGCGGTCCAGTTGCGCAATCGCTCCATATCAGGGATAAGGTGGCGTGCTCGTGGTTGATCATGATTTTCTAGGAAGCGCAGTTTGATGTACCCAAGCGGATAAATGGCGTCCTGGCGGCGTTTCTGCTGCACATACTCGCGCAGGCTCCGCTCGCCATTAAAGTAACCGCTGAACCCATCATGCACATCATAATCATAAGTCACATCAAACGAATCGTACAACTCGCTATCACTATGTGCCACGACGCCATGGCGCCGCAAATAGCGGATGAAATCAGCGTGAACCGATTCAGCCAGCAACACTACTTGCGGATTGATGAGTTCGAGTCGGCGCCGTGCATCCTGCCAAAATGCAAGCGGAATGAGTGGCGCCACATCACAGCGGAATCCATCTACGCCAAGCCGTGCCCAGTACTCCAACGTTTGCAACTGATACTCCCACAACGCCGCATTCTTATAATCTAGGTCGATAATGTCGGTCCAATCGCCTACTTTATTGCCAAATCGTCCATCCGCTTTGCGATAAAACCACTCCGCGTACGACTCCGCCAGCCACGAATCATGCGCCGTATGGTTATACACCACATCAAGCATCACTTTCATCCCGCGACGATGCGTTTCCTCGATCAGTCTCTGAAACGCCGGCAAATCTCCGTACTCGGGATTGACCGCACGATAGTCACGAATCGAATAGGGGCAACCCATTTCCCCTTTTTTATTTTTCACGCCAATTGGATGGATCGGCAACAACCAGATGATGTCCACACCTAAGGCTTGAATGCGCGGCAAATCCGCCACCACGCCGTCAAACGTCCCGCTCGCACTGTGATTGCGCACATACACACTGTAAATCGTTTGATTGAACAACGGATGCTCTCGATTGAGTTGGCGTGCCATGCCGCTTTCTCCCTCCTTATTCACGGTTCAATTTTCCCTATTGTAGCACAAAAAAGCCGACTCATTACGAATCGGCTTCACTTTTTATTCCACTCATCTACTAGGGTTTTGCTTTTCGAATCGCAGCCGCTTTCGCCTTGAAGAAATTCGTGTACTCATCGCCACTGAATAGGCGATAATAACTCGCATTCCCCCATGAAGCTGGCTTATCGGCAATCACCATATCTTCGCCCGTGTCGTTTTTCACATGATTGGCCACCAAATGATGCCACGCCTTGATGCGTGCCACACTTTTGCGCTCATCAAACAGATTCTTTTGCGGCTCCAACAATTCATTCAAATTTTGCACATACTTTGCTCGAAACTCTGGCACGGAGAGCAATTTGTGGATTAGTGGTCGTGACGAATTAAACGGACCCCAACGCAACACATCCTGTTTGCCCGCATCTTTGATGACGGATGACGTGCCAAGCGTATTGTCAAAATCGTAAGGAATCCAGTGCATTTTTCCGCTTTCGTCAAAATACATGTAATAGTTGTTACCGAGTACCCAATAATCATCCCAACTACCAACCGCCACCGAGGCTGCCAAGTACTTCAAAAACAAATCGACATCGATTCGCTGCTCGAGCCATTGTTTGTTCGCGGCAGACGAACTCAACTCCTCCATAAAAGTCTCCAGTTGCGGACGCGCCATGGTATCAATCGTTTTCTTATTCGTTTTCAAATCGTATGACTTGAAAATGTCGTTATCCGGATCCTCAATTCCGATTTTGTCATCCAAGTTTCGCGGTTGCAAATCTGCCGGTCCAGTCGAACCAGGGTACGTGCCCTTCCACAAGTTGCCCGGTGCCACACCCAAGGCATTTTTCGGAAAACGCTTATTCAAATAGTCTTGGTTAATGGCCTCTATCATTTGATACACGCCGAAGAATGCCGGTTTCGCATCCTCTTTAATCTTAATTGTCAGTTTTGCATAACTGGAGAATGGGGCCGTCCACACATCAGATCGTCGCTGCAAATCATAACTGAACACTTCGCGCGCATACATGGCATCGTCTTTGAACCATTTCGTATTCATGTCGCTCATCCCGCGAAAGCGTTGCGACTTGTTGAACTTCGAAAATTTCAGTGCAAAATGCGCATGATTCCATTGCGGATTGAATGCGTTGTGCAGTTGACCCTCAATTCCTTCCGGTCTGCGTCTACTCGTGTTGCCACGCAGTCGAATACCAATTTGCGGTAACTCATCTACCACACCGTCTTTCTCAAATTTGAAATCCGCCATCACTTCAATCTCATTTTGCGGATTGGCATCATAGTTCGTCAGCAACTTATTCCACTCCACCGTCGATATCTGAATCGTGATTTCTGGCAACGCAGTCATGTCGAACACATAATTCAAATCGGGATCGCGATACACTGGATGGCGTGTATCTTCCACCACTGTCACGGTGCTCTGATCAAACACACTTGGGTTATCAGCAAGCGCCACTTTCACTATAGCGGTACCTGGCGCCACCGCTTTCATCGTCTCATTTTTGACATTGAGTACATTTGGATTGTCGCTAGTCCAAATCAGTTTCGGTGTGGCCCCAGCACCTTGTACCGTGGCGTGCAAGTAATCAATTTGTCCGACCTGTAAATTGTAAGTGGCGTAATCTAACTTGATCGTCGGATTCGTCGTTGGCGGAACAGGCGGTGTCGGCGGATCAACCGGTGGCGTGATTCCTGGTGGCGTAATGGTGTAGAGCAACGTTTTTTCATCAAAGGTAATCGTATATTCGCCAGCGCCATTTTTCACCGGAATCGATTTGGTGTCGCCAACTTCCGCCACAAAATCGCCATTATCATCACCATAATTTTCGCGCCAATCGCCGTACACATCAAACTTAAAACGATCATTCGTTTGGCCGAAAAATTTCACTGTGGCCTGCCATACATAATCGTTAACGAGTGACATTTTTTGTGAGGTACCAAAATTGTTAAATGTGCCGCGAATGTACATCTGCGGAAATAGCGACTGTTTCGGTTTCGGTTCGACGACGGTCGACTTCGTTTTCACAGAGAGTTCCTTGCTTTGTGCCGAGCCGTTCTTAGCCCCATCGAACGCCCGTACCGAATAACGATACACCGTATCTGCTTGCAGTTTGCCGTCTGCAAACGAAGACGCTGTAATTTTGGCAATGCTGTTGCCATTGCGGAACACTTCATAGCCGCTCACTTTGACATTGTCACTAGACGGACTCCACGTAAGGACGAGTGACTGTTCCGTGACAACATTGACTGTTAGATTTTGCGGAATGGTCGGTGCTTGCCGATCAGGAACGGATGATGTCGTCACATGCAGTGCCTGGCTAGAGCGCAATGAACGCCCCGATTTATCGACCGACTTTACCACGTAACTGTACTTTGTCGATGGTTTCAAATTTTTGTCCGCATAGGTGCGCGTCCGGATGTTTTTTGCGACTCGAACAACATTGCGAAACAGGCTATAGTCAACCGTGCCTGTTACAGGACGTGGTTCGCTCCATGTTAACGTTATGGTCGAGGTGCCGACCACAGGCTTAAGCAATTGCAACGGTAACGGTTGATTCACTACGTTTGTGGCTGAGACCGCCAATAACTCTGAGACCGATAAAATAAAAATGAGAATCAGCAACAACACTTTTTTTTGAAACCGTTGAATTGACATGACCATCACTCCGTTTATAGCGATATAAGAAAACGTTTTCATAATTGCCACTATTAAGATTACTTTTATTCATCGAAGATTTCAACCATTTAAAAATGTATATACATCAAGCAAAACAAGCACAATTCACAAATGACACAAAATGTTCACAAATAGACACAATTTATCGCTGATTTCGAATGGTATCTATCCGTAGTATATGGTAACTTTGTATTTACAAAATCGTTTACATCATTCTTACGTCTAGGAGGACGACCCGATGAAATGGACACGCTTACTCTCAGTAATCATCGCAGTTGCAATGGTTGTGACGCTCTACACGCCTAGCGCAACAGTACAGGCAGCAGTCGATCGTACCAAACCGACAGCACCGAGCGGATTAACCGCTTTTGAAGTCACATCCAACACAGTTAAAATGCGTTGGCGCCCTGCTCGCGACAACGTGCGTGTGACCGGATATATTCTTTATCGAAACGGACTGCGAATTGCAACTTTAAAGAATGTGGTTGCGATTGCCAACGGTAATTTGCGTCCGAACACCACCTACCGTTATACAGTTCGAGCAATTGATGCTGCGAACAACTTGTCGCCATCAAGCAACTCCTTGGTTGTAACGACAAAAGCCGCTTCCGGCAACACTGGCGGCTCCGGCAACACTGGCGGCTCCGGCAATACTGGCGGCTCCAGCAACACTGGCGGCTCCGGCAACACTGGCGGCTCGGGTAACGTCACTAACACGGCGTTCACTGTGCTCGAACCAATGAGCGGCATGCGATACAATCAATTCCTCACCGTTCGTGCCGAATCAAAGACGAACACCGTCACCAAAATCGAAGTTTTCTATGCAAACGGTAACGATGCATTCAGCAACACGCCAATCGCCACACAAAACGCAGTTGCTGGAAGTTCTGATTTCCTACTCTCAATAAGTCTAGCGAACCTACCTGATACAACCACAGGTAAGGTTAGAGTCGTTGGACGCAACAACAGCAATGCCGTGGTGGGCACAACTGAAGTCACTGGCATTAACAAAACAAACTTGAGCGAGAACCTAAGCAATGTGACGGACGGTTCAACCGTTCTAAAAAATAACAGCGGCGCAGTCACAGGCACTCGCTTTGCAGTTTGGTCACGTTACGCCACGAAAGGTCAAGTATGGATCTATGACAGTAAAGATGCAAAAAACGGCGAGCCGTATAAAATTTTAGATCTCATCAAACAATCATCGACTGTTTTGGACGGCTCGATGTGGGTTGCAGATGCTTTGAATGAGCGTGGCATCACTTTTGGTCCCGGCACACATTACGGTTTACGGTTTTGGGGTCCGAACTTCACATATAACAGCGAGTGGCGTCCAGGTACGGAATTCGGTTTCAAATCTGACGTGGACAAAGACGGGCATCGCTACAATCCGAACAAATTGTTGAGCGATCCATATGCACGGACAATTAGCCACGACCCAGAAATATTGGATAACCGATACTACTCCGGCGCAGGCTATCGCCAAAAAGATAGCGGACCAGTGGCTCCGAAATCGATTGTCTACGATCCAACGCTATACAAAGGCGGAACTGATAAAAAGCTGCTCATCCCATACAAAGACACAATTTTCTATGAAGTTCATGTAAGAGGCTACACAGCAGATAAGTCGTCAGGCGTAACAAACCCTGGCACATACAAAGGTTTTGTTGAAAAAATAGATCATCTTACCGAACTCGGTGTAAACTCGATTGAATTTTTGCCAATCCACGAGTCGCCGAATGAAGTGAATGACTCAAATGGAGGCAACTACTGGGGTTATATGACCATCAACTTCTTCTCGCCAGACCGTAAATACAGTTCCGATAAATCACCATTCGGACCGATTCACGAATTCAAAGACATGGTCAAAGCACTTCATGATAACGGCAAAGAAGTCATCATTGACGTCGTATATAACCATACAGCAGAGGGAGGAATTATTGATAAAATCGGCATCACCGGAGCAACGTTCCTGAATTTCCGAGGAATCGACAATCGCTCCTATTATTCGTTAACATCTAAGAATTCCGGAAACCTGAATGATTACTTGAACATTACCGGCTGTGGCAACACCTTCAACGTCATTGGAAAAAAAGCGCAGCAACACATTATCGACTCGATCCGTTTCTGGGTTGACGAGATGCACATCGACGGGTTCCGCTACGATTTGGCAGCGGTTCTCGGTAATAACAAAGAGCATCACACGTTTGAATATGACAAGAACGCCTTACTGATGCGCATACTCAAAGAATTTCCTACAGTGAAACATATTGCTGAACCATGGACGGCTGGAGCGCCGGGCGGGTATCAAGTCGGTAACTTCCCGAAACACGGAGACGTCGCTTATTCTGAATGGCAAGACCGTTTCCGCGACACGGTGCGAAAAGTGGTGCGAGGTGATGCGGGGCTAATGGGGGATTTGACGACACGCATTGCTGGTAGTGATGATTTGTACAATGATGATGGTGATAAAAGAAAACCATATCATAGTGTTAGTAAAGTAACTGCTCATGATGGCTTTACACTCAACGACCTCGTATCTTACAACAAGAAAAACAACATGCAGGCTGCTCCGTTCGGTCCATCGGACGGCGGCAATGACAATAACCATAGTTGGGATACGAATGGTAATGAAGCGCTTCGCGGACAACAAATTCGTAACTTCGTCATCTACAACACATTGTCTGCTGGCACACCGCTCGTGCTTGGTGGTGACGAGTTCCGTCGCACACAACGCGGTAACAACAACGCCTACAACCTTGATACAATCGCTTCTTGGTACGATTGGTCGTTGCGCACGAAATATGCTGGATTTTTCGAGTTTTACAAAGGCATCATCAAATTGCGTAAAGATAACCCGGTATTCAAGCGCACCGAATACTACACGGGTAGAGACAATGACAACGACGGCATCACTGATATTTCTTGGCAGGCCGCTGGTTACCGCAGTAACCCATGGGCTGACACCAATAACCGCGTACTCGGATGGCGTCTCGACGGCGGCCAAGCGGAAACTAAGGCGTCTGCTGATGATAACGACTTCTTCATCATTGCAAATCACGCTGATAACGAAGTCACGTTCGAACTTCCACCGAACAATTCAGGTACAAAGTGGTACCGCGTCGCCGATACGGGATCTTGGGCTGAAACGTACGCTTCAATGAAAAACAATATTGATGCACCAGGGCAAGAAGACGTAATTAGTGACGGCTCATGGACGAACACACGTGCAAATTCGTTTGGCGGCAACAACTCTTATCGCTATAAAATAGGTGGCCGCTCGATGGCTATTTTCATCCAAAAGTAACAGATCAATTGATTACAACGTCAGCTCGACTGTCCCAAGTTTCGTTCTCTCGAACGTCTTGCGGGCAGTCGTTTTTTATCAAAAGAAAAGCCGTCCAAAACTTACTTTGGACGGCTTGACGGTTATTGAAGATAGTACATATTTTATTTCGCTTTATCTCAACTTCGGACCGCTCGTGTCGACTGCGAAGGTCACGGTTTCAATCTCCAAGTTTTGATTGCCGAAGAAGTCTTTCACCGCGCCAGCTGCGACTTTCACTTGGTATTCCTGTGCTACTCCATCTTTCGTAGCGACAAGTGGTTTTGCGAAGGTCACCACAATCTGATTTTTCGACGTGGTCACTTTGTCCGAAGTACCAAGTGCCGCGTACGTGCCGTTCGTGCTCAAGGTGACTGCGTTTTTCACCAACTTCTTGTCGACCGCCGTCACTTTTTCATTCAACGTAATCGTCAAGCGCGCATTCAAGTTTTTCGACGGCAATGCAGTACTCGCACATAGGTCTGCGTCATCTTCGTCCGGCGTCTTGCACACTGGTCCGACCGAGTCAGCGATGATCGAAGAGGTCGTCAGCGTGTTGTTTTTGATAGCGAACAAATCCTGCAACGCATCACCGGCGATGCGGATGCGGTTCGTCGAACCGCTCAGAGCGCTGGCAAATTTCACGGTGATAATCCCCGATTTCAATTCAATCGTATCCGTCGTTCCGAGTGCACCGAACGTCGCGCCATCTGCAGCGAACGTTACTGCTGCTCGAAGGGCTGCTTCCTTCACCGTTTTTGTGCCTGTCGTTGCATTGAACGCTTCTTCATCAAATGCGATCGTCACCGTTTTGTTGTCTGCCCCTAATGTTACCTTGTTCAATACGGGACCTGTCGTGTCTTCAATTTCAGCAGAGGTGATTGCCAACGATTTGTTGCTGAGCAAATCTCTCAACGCTTCAGCCGCAAACCGCACCTGGTTGTCATTGGTGGTCAACGCCGTGGCTAACGTAATGACGACCTCACGTCCACTGACACTTACTTTGTCTTTGGCAGCGAGTGCGCTGAAACTGCCACTACCTCGTTTGAACGTAACCGCATTTTTGAAACTGACCGCGACATCAGCAGGTTTTGCGCCTGCCGTTGCCATGTATATTTTTTCACTGAAACGAAGCGTGATTTTCTTTTTCTTTTTGTCCATCGTTGATTTAATCAGTTTCGGTCCGTCCACATCGACTACTAGTGGAGTTGTAATTTGCTCGCCGGAAATGTAGTTGAAGCGATCTTTCAATGCTTCTTCCGCAATTTTGATGCGGTTATATACTCCAGTAATTTGGTTTGCGAACGTGATTACAATCGTGTTCTTCTTGATTGCAACCGTATCATTGGTACCAAGCGGAGAGTATTCCGGATCTTCTTCGTCTGCTTCATTTGTGATGGTAATCAACTGTTTCAACGTTTTCTTCGGTTCACTTTCTGGCACTTCAATTGATGAACTGTTGTCGAAAATGGTGTCGTCAAAGTGAATCGTCGCCACTTTGTTTGTCGCATTTAACGTTACGTTTCCTTGGGTCACTTCAATCTCGAATGCTTGCTCATAGGACAACCCGCCAGAATCCATAGTACGGACACGAATCAAGTGCGTTTCTTGTTCGGCAAAATCAAACACAATCGCTGCTTCCAACGTATCTCCAACAATCGCAAAGTTTGCGTTGTCATCGCTACCTTCACCTGATACGAGTGAGTATGTGAAGGTATCCTCTTCGTTCGCATCAACCGAAGTAAAAGTCCCGATTTCGTAGTCAACCCAAACGTTTTCTGGCATCTTATTGCTGCTCAAGCCAATTGCTGTCGGAGCAACGTTCCCTGTCGAAGTCGTAACCGATACCGCATTGCTCGCTGATGATGCATTTCCAGCCGCATCGACCGCTTTCACAGTGTACGTGTAGCTAGTGCCCGCCGTAAGCCCCGTCACATTGTACGTCGTTGTTGGCGCACTCACCGTACCGATTTTGCTTGTGCCTTGATATACGTCATAAACTGCTACGCCAACATTGTCCGTAGATGCGGTCCATGTCAGTTTTAGCGTCGTTGCCGTCACGTCCGATGCAGCCAAATTGGTTGGCGCTGTTGGTGCCGTCGTATCATTCTGTGCCTGACTTAGCGTCGTCACATTTAGTGGTTGACTGGACAACGACGTGTTGTTCAGATTGTCAAACGCCTTGACAGTCACTGTATACGTTGCCGCATTATCTAACCCTGTGAACGAAAAGTTAGTCAGATTGGTAGTACCGACAAGACTGTTATTCAAGAACACTTGATAGCCGGATACCCCAACATTGTCCGTCGATGCGGTCCACGACACACTGAAACTCGAAGAAGTAATATTGGATGCAGTCAATCCACTCGGAACACTTGGCGGCGTGCCGTCACCCGTCTTCACTGTTAGCGATGTGCTTTTCGCCGACTTATTGGCAGCCGCGTCATAAGCAAGTACTTCAATATTATAGTTTGTTAATTGCGTAAGCCCCGTGAACGAGAAGGAGTTCGTTGCTGTCGTGCCTACGAGCGTTCCGTTGCGGTACACTTCATAACCTTCAACCGCAGAGTTGTCTGTCGAAGGATCCCAACTTACTTTAAATCCTGTTGCCGTGATGTCTGTTGCCGCTAAGTTGGTCGGCACAGATGGCGGTGTCGTTTCTGGTGAGCCGAAACTGAGCGGTACGATCGATTGGCCGTAATGTGGCCAAGACCCTGAATTTGTTTGTCCAGCACCGAAAGCAACAATTGTTCCGTCTTTTTTGAAGGCAAAAGAGTGCCAAAAACCTCCAGCAATTCCCCATACATTATTCAATCCCACAGGAATCGAGTTTTGCCCGAAATGATTTGATCCACTAGTAACTCCCCATCCAATAACGGTGCCATCTGATTTTAAAGCGGTGACATGACCGTACCCACGACTTGTGACATCTACTACTCCGCTAATACCCTGAGGCGGTGGTGTAAGTCCGTAAGAGGACTGATCTCCCCAACCGACAACAGTTCCGTCAGCCTTTACTGCAACAGAATTATTAAATCCTGCACCAATAGCGACTACATTTGTAAGTCCTGACGGAATATTCAACTGGCCTGATGAATTAGAGCCCCATCCTGTCACAGTACCATCATCTTTAATTACCAAAGTATGTGACTCTCCAGATACAAGATCTCGGATATTACTTATTCCTTGTGGAACTGTCGCATTTAATCCCCATCCAATTAAAGTACCGTCCGATTTCATTGCATAGGAATTTAATGTTCCTGTGAAAATTTGAACCACGTCATTCAAGCCGGTTGGCACTACAGCTTGACCGTGTTGAAATCCGCCGGTCGATTTTCTCCAACCGACTACCGTACCGTCTTTTTTTAGGGCCAGGTTGTGCGTTCCACCGGCAGAAATTGCGATTACATTATTCAAACCGACCGGTACATCATCTCCACCAGTATAAGGCCCCGTTCCCCAAGCGATAACCGTTCCATCTGACTTGAGTGCTGCGGAATGGAATCCACCCGCATCAACCATCCGCACCGAGCTAATCGCCGGCTTATAAACAAGCTTGTGTGTACTAAGAGGTCCCTCGCCGACTGCTTTCACGGCACTAATTTGCACTTTGTATAGTCGATCTAATTTCCATGTAGAAACATCTAGTGTATGACTCGTGCTGAACACGGATGAAGCGACCTTGATACCTCGCACATAAACATTGTATGACAATGCGTCAGGTACAGCATCCCATGTAAGTCTTGGTTTGTTGTCGACAATCGTGAAATCCAAGTTGACTGGTGCGGCAGGTAGTGAAGCCTCCGCTGTCATTGAATTCGTCATGTCCGGTGCAACAAAGTACGGACAAAGCAGCGAGAATATTAAGAGAAACTTTAATAAGTCTGCCACCTTCAATCTTTTACTGATTTGGATTGTAGTCATTTGAACAGCCCCTTAATTCTATTTTTTTACAATTGAAGATATGTATCAAGATTAACACATGAATATGGTTGATACAAGAACTTTTTTTGTAAATTTATTCTAATTTTGTCCGCGAGCAAAAAAAGACCGCATATGCGGTCTTCATTACTACTGGTCTCGTTCACGTTTCAACGAGCGCAACAGGTCGAATTTTAGCGTCCGATCAGACATTTTCAGGTGACGATCTGCCTCTCCGGCCAACGCGCGACATTGGTCGATCGCCACTTTTTTACGTGTATCTGTGCGGTAACAAGTACCTTTGTTAAACACGCCATCAATCGACGCCTTAAAATAAAGTTGCCCGTCCGTAGCAGACCCGGCACGGAATATGACGAGATGGTTTTGCATGTCGAAAATCGGTCGACCAAGGTGGTAATAACTGTGACCCTCGATGCCGAGCAAGTGCAACATCGTCGGCGTCATGTCAACCATACCGACCGTATGTGCATATGTTCCTTTCGCGTTGGAACCGGGAATGTGTATAATCAGTGGTACTCTATTTTTCATATTGAGCAGGTTGAGTTCATCGCCTGGTTCACCGACAAACTTCGCCATCTCGGCATCCATCGGAATCCCGCTATCGTGGTCACCATACATCAGCACCAGCGTGTTGTCCCACAAACCGCTCGCTTTGAGCCGGTTCACTAACTCACCGACGGCGACATCCACATAATGAATCGAAGTCAAGTAGTCGGCGAGAATCGTGCCCTCATATTTGCCGAACTGTAACGTTTTGTAACGCTCCGGCACCTTCGTATACGGATGATGACTGGAAAGTGCGATTGTGAACGCATAAAACGGCTGCGACTTCTGTTCTAAATAGTCGACAGTCTGCTCAAAAAACGACAAATCGCCCAGTGACCAGCCGACACGTTCACCCTCTTTGAAATCATCAATGGAATAGAACGTATCGAACTGTAAATTTTTATACATCACTTGTCGATTCCAGAAACTTTTCTCATAAGCATGAAAAGCCGCTGTCGTATAGCCTTTCGCTTTCAATATTTCTGGCAACGCATCGAATTCGTTCGCGGAGTGCCGCACATATACTGACCCGCTCGGCAGCGGATAGAGCGAATTGTTGACGAGAAATTCTGCATCGGAAGTTCGCCCCTGCCCAACCTGATGGTGAAACTGGCTGAAGTAAAGCGTGTCGCCGGCAATCAGTTTGTTGATGTTCGGCGTAATTTCACTGCCATTCACCTTTTTCCCGATCACGTAGTTTTGAAACGCCTCTAATTGCACGACTAGCACGTTTTTGCCTTCCGCCAAACCAAAAAATTCACTCTCCACCCGCTCGCTGTTCTGCTTTTCCGCAAACAGCGTCCGCACCTCAGCAACTTGCGCCTCGTCCGGTCCTTCCTTACCGAACACTTGCTCGCTAACATAGCGCTCCACTTCAAATGCATGGAATCCGATAAGGCCGACCACATTGTACACCGACACATTCCACCAGTTGCTGACAAACACCTTATTGCTGTTCTGCGAAATATAGCCGGTTACAAGCACGTAACTTAGTAACGCACCGAACAGTAGCGGAATGGTGGCAGCAATCAAACGGGTACGCATCGTTTGTTGCAAATCGAGCCATTTCCATCGGTATATGGTGATGCCGAGGAGCAGCGCCAAATCGACAAAAAAGAGCAAATCTTTCCATTGCAACAGTTCCGAAACACTGCCACCAAGTGCGCCGACTTGCGCAGATTGCGCGAGCACCGCCATCGTGATGAAGTCCGTAAAATATCGAAAATGAATCAAGTCAGCAAAAATGATGAAACTGAGGAGCGCATTCAAAACAAGCAAGCTGACCGCCTGCGCATTCCTTTTCAGCAGCAGCGTCCAACACGAAAGCACGAGGATGCCGCTGAGCGTAATCGCTGCCCCCATCGTCCAAAACATCAAATCGTTATACAACGCAAACAAATAAAATTTGCAGAACATGAGCAGCACAAAGAGTCCGTACATCCCGTATCGCATGGTCGCACTCCCTTCTATAATTCTATTACTATGACACAAAGTTATGATACAATCAATATAGATTTTACAAAAGCCTGTATACTTTTTTACAAAAAGGAGATGCCCACCCTGAACCAACAACTGTCGCTTATTCGCCAAATCGGTTCCCTACTGGTCAATCCATATGCATATTTGCGCCAACCAGCATCCTATACGCCAATCGTCGCCCGGCTCGGTTACGTCATCGCGACCACTGTTTTTTTTCTGTGGGGCGTGTTTTTCTATGCAGAAATCGACCGTTCGTTCGGTGAGCGGACCGCTGATTGGCTTTGGAGCAGCCTCTATTTCATCGGGATGAACGAAGGTTTCTTCTATAAAATGACGTTGCATGCGCTGCTGACGACGGTGCTCTTCTTTACGTTCGTCATCGCGCTCGGCAAACGCTTCGGCAACTCGTCCAGCACGCACGCCGCCTTCACGCTATTCGGTGCCAGTCAGTGGCAAATGAGTCTGCTCTACCTTGTCGGCATCATCTTAAGTCCGTTCTCCCTCATGAGCTCGCTTGCCTGGATCATTTTAGTATCGCTATCGAACTACGCGGTCGTCTTCTCGCTAAGTTTTGAGTGTTTTGCGATCCGTGAAAAATGGCGCAGCGCCTACACTTCGCTACTCTTTACACTTTATATCGCACTTTACATCCTACTGATGTTCGCCTTCATTCAACTTGGCAGCTGGCTCGATCGCTCGACGCAAAGCAACGCCGCAGAGGTGACGCTGAACGCGCAATTCCAAGCGCTCGCCCATACGGCAGAGGACGCGCAATACGACGTGATTGTCGTCGGTGCTGAACCAGAAGGGATTACCGCTGCGATTTCGGCCGCTCGCAATGGTCTGCGTACATTGCTAGTCGAAGAGCGTGCGACGCCCGGCGGACTGCTGACGCACGGACGACTCAACTATCTCGATTTGCCGCAGACGAAAGGCGGGCGCATTGTAAGCGCTGGCATTTTTGCGGAATGGCACGATTTAATGAATCTTGCCAATGTCACCGACATTCAAGAAACGAAGCGCTCTTTCATGAAAATGATGAGCAAAGAGCCGAACATTGACCTTAGCCTCTCGACAGAGGTGCTCGCGCCGCTGATGAACGGAAGCACCATAATCGGCTTGCACATCAAAGACCGCAACGGTCAACGGAAGATAAAGGCCCAAAGACTAATCGACGCCAGCCAAGACGCCGAACTAGCAGCCGCTGCAGGAGTGCCTTATTTTGTCGGAAGCGAGGATTTGAATATCCAAAACCGATTCATGGCCGTCACGCCCATCATCCACTTGCTCGGTGTCGACTGGAAAGGCATTCGCAAGGCCGCTGCAGATGAGACGTTCGGTGCTGCTTATGTGACACATGACACCGTGGCTGGCTTCGGCAAATTATTCGATTTGTACAAGCCAGTGTCGCCGGATACACGTCTACGCGGGCTCAACATGGGACGAGTGTTTGCTGCCGATGGCGAGCATTTTTATATCAACGCACTGCTCATATTCAATGTCAATGGACTCGACGAACAACAGAAGCGTGCGGCGCTCGCTAAGGGCAATGAAGAAAGTCGCCACGTCGTCAATTATTTGCGCGACAATATACCTGGTTTTGAGAACGCTCGCATCGCTAGCCCAGCGACCGAACTGTACATAAGAGAAACTCGCCACATTTACGCCGAGTATCAACTTCGAATGTCCGACATTTGGTATGAACGCGATCAATGGGATAGCATCGGTTACGGCTCATATCCAGTCGACATTCAACCGTATACAGTCAATGATAAGGGAACGATCATCAGCGATCCCGTGCGTTATGCGATTCCGTTCCGCAGTTTGGTGCCACTCGAAATCGACAATCTGCTAGTCGTCGGTCGATCGGCCGGCTTCTCCTCCGTCGCCTTCGGTTCAGCACGCGTCATCCCCACTGGTATGGTCAGCGGCCAAGCGGCAGGCGTTGCGAGTAAAATTTCGATTGAGAACAATGTCAGCTTCCGCGAGTTATCACGCAGCAAGGAATGGGGCACGGAAATGCGCCGTCTGCTTAAAGCGCAAGGTGCCGAGGTCAACCGCATCGCCGTCCGACATCCGTATGAAGGCGAATGGTTCGACAAAAAAATCGGCTTCCTCATGGACTACGGCTTGCTAGTCGGCGGTTATCACAACGATTTGCGCGTCAACGAACCGCTCACCGAACCGACGTTTCGTGCTTTGTTCACCAACGGCATCAAACGTATCAGTCCGGCTTGGCATGCTGAGCGTTCCCAACAGTTCAAGCAATTGCCGCTACGTCCAGAGAAGACGATGACCCGCGACGAATTGGCTGCTGTCTTAGTGGCATTTTTGCTACATGAAAAAAGTGCCACGTCAGCATGGCAGCAACTTTTGGAGGAAAAGTGGATTGACCGCACAATTTATGAACGCATCGCCATCAATCGTCCGTTGACGCGCGCCGAAGGATTTTATACGATGTCCATAGTGCTTCAAAAACATCAAGAAATGACGAGGTGATCCAGCGTGCCCCAACTGCTCGTGCGCGGCGTGAGCGTGGCGCAAATGTGCGCGATTAGCCAGCCGCTGATTGAACAACTTGCTGCGATATGCGAGTGCGGAACGGACAATTTTATAGTAGAAGTCATGCATTCAACAGCGATTCAGGATGGTCAGGTCGTCGCTAGTTTTCCGTTCATCGAAATCGCTTGGTTCGAGCGTGGCGAGGCGGTGCGCAATCGATTCGCACAGACTGTCACCGAACATGTGCGCGCGCTCGGCATTGCCGAAGTCGAGGTGGCGTTCGTCACCTACCGCGAAGACAGCTATTACATCAACGGTGAATCATGTTCAAAATAAGGCTTTTGCGCCGCAGACTTTTGTTGATGATCGGACTCACCCTGTTTGCGGTCTGTCTATTCTCCATTGGCATCTTACATACACTCATTTTGTCAGCGGCACAAACACCCGATTCGCTTCCGCAATCAGACATCGTCATCGTGCTCGGTGCCGGGCTGCGCGGCGACCAACTGTCGCTCACATTGCGCTATCGAATGGAGACGGCACTCGCTTACTTGCAGCAACATCCGCATTTGCAGGTCATTGTTAGCGGTGGACGCGGACCGGGCGAAACCATCAGCGAAGCGGCGGCGATGCGCAATTTTTTGCTCGAACAAGGGATTGCGAATGCGCGTATCATCGTGGAAGAGCGCTCGACGAGCACCTACGAGAATTTGCTATACTCACGCGACTTGCTGCCGAAAAACACAAAAAAATCGCTGATCGTAACCAGCGATTTTCATATGTTCCGCGCTCTAATGTTGGCTGACCATCTCGGTTATGAAGCAAGCGGACTGCCTGCTCCCAGCGTCGACTTTCTGAACTTCAGACACATCCCGCGTGAGTGGCTGGCAATTGTCAAATCGGCGCTGTTCGACATCCGCTAATACGCCTCGGCATACGCTTTAAAGCGATTCAAAATAGCTTGCCAGCCCGCCTGTTGCAAATCTTCTGCATGCACCGTTTCTGGTTCGAAGCGCTCCGTCACGCACACGCCATCCGCCTCCGTCGCAAATTCAATCTCCACTTTTCGACCATCCTCCATCACATAAGCAATACTTTCCAGTTCCTCCACACGCTCGTATGTGCCGGTGAAGTCAAATCCGACACTTCCGTCACGCGCCGCCATGTGGTAAACAAACGTTCCACCGACTTGTAAATCGTTGCTCGCTGTCGGCGTGTGCCAATCGTCCGAGGCTGCATTCCATTTCACGATATGCTCAGCTGCCGTCCATAGATGCCACACATGTGCCGGCGATGCATTAACTTTTGTTTCAACGACGATCCACTTCGTGCTCAATGATATCTACCTCCCGTTCATAGTACCTATCATAGCACAATGAACATCAGAAAAAACATTACTGCATTTGATCGTTTTCATGGCCATGGACTGTGCTATACTAGTGAGCGGATAGGAGTTGATTGACTTTTGCTGAAAATGATTGCGATGCTGACGATGCTAATCGACCATGTCGGCGTAATCTTCTTTCCTAGTGATGAACTGTGGCGCATCATCGGCCGACTCGCCTTCCCGCTCTACGCATATTTCATCGCTCAAGGCTACCGCTACACAAGCGACTTAAAATTGTACGGCGGACGTTTGTTGGCACTGGCGCTCATCTGCCATTTGCCGGTATTGTTCGGCATGGAGCTGAATGTGTACAACGTGATCTTCACCCTATTCGCTGGTCTGTTGGCCATCATCTTGCTTGATAAACCATTGCCCGTCTGGCAAAAGTTATCAGGGTTAGCCATCGTTCTCACCTTTGCTTCCGTCATCCCCATCGACTACGGGCTGTATGGCGTGTTGACTGTCGTGATGTTCCATTATGTACAACAACTGTGGTTGCTCGCTACGTACATTACTCTCAATTTGGTATTTTTTATAATCGGCGACATTCCCGAACTGCAACTATTTTGTCTCGCCGTATTGCCGCTCATTTGGCTGCAACATCGTATGCCACAAATTAGCGTGAACCGCACATTGTATTGGCTATTTTATCCCGTGCACCTCGTTATCTTGTATGGGATTTCACTATTGTTATGAATGATATGAAACGAGAGGATGAATGAACATGAACGAATTATGGTTGGAACGTTGGGGCAGTCGCTTTTCGGGACCGCGCAGTCGCTGGATTACCTTACTCGTTTGGGTGGTGCTCATTGGGGTTCTCAGCGGCATGTGGCCACAGGTCAATTCACAAACCGTCGGCAACCCCGAGTTATTCACCAAAGACTACCCGTCGGTCATTGCGGAGGAAGTGCAGAAGCGCGAATTCCCTGACAACAACGGCATTACTGGAATCATTGTTTTGTACCGCGCCTCAGGGTTTACTGCGGATGACTACACGCAAATGTACGAGCTCAACAAATCGCTGGCCGATCAGCCGTTACAAGCACAAGCAAGTGTTGCTCCGCTCTATCAATTGCCGGCAAACAAGTGGGGCAATTTAGCTTCCAAAGATAATTCTGCGCTGCTGATGCCGATTTTCTTTGAAAAAGATGCGGGCATCGACAATTTGAAAAAAGCGCGCGAGCAATTGTTCGAACGTGTTGAGAAGGTGTTCAACGGCGCGCAACCGCAAAAGACGAAGGCTGATGATCAGAGCAATCTCATGTTGCGCTTCACCGGTCCTGTTGGCATCCAAATCGACGCGACGGACTTGTTTTTGAAAGCAGATGTAACGTTGCTGATTGCCACCTTCATCCTCGTGCTTGTGCTGCTGCTGCTCATTTATCGTTCGCCAATTTTGGCGATCCTGCCGCTGATTGGCGTCGGTTTTGCATATGGCGTCATCAGTCCGGTGCTCGGATTTATGGCGCAGCAAGGGTGGATCGTGGTCGACAGTCAGGCGACGGCCATCATGTCCGTGCTACTGTTCGGCGCCGGCACAGACTATTGTTTATTTCTCATCGCCCGCTATCGTGAGTTGCTGAAAACCGAAACGAACAAGTTCCGGGCGCTAGTGATGTCGTTCTCCGGTACTAGCGGCGCGATTACGATGAGCGGATTGACTGTCGTCATTTCCTTGCTTACACTGTTGCTCGCGGATCAAGGCAACATCCAACGATTCGCCGTGCCATTCGCCGTCGCTATTCTTGTGATGGTGGCTGCATCATTGACCGTCATTCCAGCATTGCTCTCGATTTTGGGACGCGCCTCTTTCTGGCCGTTCGTACCGCGCACCGAAGAGATGCTCCGCGCTCGCGCAGAACAAAAAAACAAACCATTCGTCGCACCGAAAGAAGGCGGACGTTTCGGCAAATGGAACGGAAACATCGTCGTCCGTCGTCCATGGACCATCGTACTCATTACCGTGCTAGTACTCGGTGTGCTGGCTGCGTTTGTCCCGCAAATCAAATATACCAACGACATCCTTTCTTCGTTTCCTAAAGACATGGCATCGCGCGAAGGATTCGATATTATTGGGAAACAATTTACGAAGGGTGACCTAGCGCCGGTCACAGTAATGGCCGATACAGAGGGTAAGAAGGTAGAAATTTATGATGCCATCTTACAACGCGAGTACGTCGCTGCCTTATCTGAACCGCAATATGGTAAAGTGAATCCTGAAATCATCAAACTGACCTTCGAATTCAAAGGCAACCCGTATGATGCAGAGGTCATTCAGCAAATTGCCGACATGCGTCAAACGGTCGAACAAACGATGCGCGAGGCCGGTATCGGCAACGCCTCGGAAAAAGTATGGATTTCCGGCCAATCGGCAACACAATACGACCAGCAACAGGCGAATGCACGTGACGTAAAGCTAATCGTGCCGATCGTCATCGCCTTGATTGCCGCGCTATTGCTCATCTACTTGCGCTCGATTGTCGCGACCATCTACTTGATGCTGACCGTTATCTTATCCTACTTCTCTGCGCTCGGACTCGGTTGGCTCATCATTCATTACGGCATGGGCGCCGAAGCGATCAGCGCAACCATCCCGCTCTACGCCTTCGTCTTCATCGTGGCGCTCGGGGAAGACTACAACATCTTCATGGTTTCAGGCATTTGGAAAAAACGACGCCAACTTCCGCTGAACGACGCCATCAGCCAAGGAGTGAGCGAGACGGGGTCGGTCATCACTTCGGCGGGACTCATATTAGCAGGCACGTTCGCCGTACTCGCTTCGTTGCCGATTCAAGTGCTCGTCCACTTCGGCATTATCACCGCCATCGGCGTTCTGCTCGATACGTTCCTTGTGCGGCCGTTCCTCGTGCCAGCCATCACAGCACTGCTCGGCAAACGTGCCTTCTGGCCAAGTAAATAAACGAATTCAATAAAAAACTCGATCAACTTTTGTTGACCGAGTTTTTTTGTTTAGTCAGATTTTGCTAATTTATGGAGTGCCCACTTTGATTGCATTGTTTGTTACGCTGAACACACCTGTATTGAAAGTATAGTTTCTCGTCAAGTTATTGTCCCATACACCAGCACCATTGTTGAATACAGCCGTAATCGATGTTGAAGCGCCAATGTTCAAAGTAATGACGTTATAACCCGCGAACTCAGAGGCAGACATTCTCACGCCTGGTGCACTCGTCCATGTGCCATTTGCTGTTCGATAGTGGATGAAACTCGTGCCATTCGCGGCCGCTTTGTAATAAATTTTAATCGTGTTACCCGCCGTCGCAGTTTTGACGGAAAGACTGCTGCTGATCGCTGATTTATTTCCAGATGAATCGACTGCACGAACGGTGTAGGCATAATCCGTATTTGCGTTGACTTTAGTGTCTGTGAACGTCGTGCCAGAAACCGTTCCAATCAATACGCCATTCCGATACACTTCATACTGACTGACAACAACATTATCTGTCGATGGCGTCCAAGAAATCGTCAATTGAGCAGATTGTACGTTTGAGGCAATGAGCCCAGCTGGCACCGTTGGAGCAGTCGTATCTACTACAGGCACTCCATTTGAAATAATCGATCCATTCAATGTAAATGTGCCCGACGGGAAGAAGTAGTCTTTCTTATCATTATTATCCCACACACCTGCACCGTTGTTAAACGCTGACAGCAATGATGTAGAAGAACCTAAGTCAATCGTAACCACGTTATAGCCTTCAAACTCTGATTTGTTCATCTGCGTTGGAACATTCGTCCAAATACCATTGCTCGGCTTATAGTGAATGATAGAAAGCGAGCCGGACGGCACTTTATAGTAAATGGTCGTTGTATTCCCTTTGCTTGTTTTGCCATTGACCACGAGACTAGCAGACGACTGATTTGCACTAAAATCCACTGCAACAACGGAGTAGCGATAGGTTGTATCGGCTAGCAAGCCTGTATCCGTATATGAAGTTGCAGAGGTTACACCAACTGCCACACCGTTCCGCAAAACGTTGTATGACTTCACCGCCACATTATCTGTCGAAGCGGTCCAATTCAATGAGACGGAGTTTGTCGTGACCTGATCAATTTTGACATTCGCTGGGACTGTTGGTGCGACATTGTCGACTTGCGGAGTACCCGTAGTCATCACGCCTTCGTTTAATGTATAAACCCCTGCTTCCAATACGTAATCCTTGTTGCCGTTGTTGTCCCACAAACTTGCACCATTATTAAACACCGCTTGTGCACTTCTGAATGAGCCGAGATCAACAGTGATGACATTGTATCCGCTGAAATTCGTAGCCGTCATTCTCAAGCCAGGAGCGGCCGACCACGCACGATCACCCGCTTTGTAGTGGAAGAACGAACTCCCATTCCATGTAGCTGGTACTTTGTAATACACTGTCAAAGCATTGACTGTCTGGGTCGTGTTAACGACGATCGCTTGACTCACCGCCGACTTGTTCCCTGCCGCATCATAAGCAAGCACAGTGTAATTGTAAGTCGTACCTGATGTTAATCCAGAATCTGTATAGGACGTTGCAGCGCTATTTGCGATTGCCACTCCATTTCGTAAAATCGTATATCCAGTAACATTCACATTGTCCGTTGAAGCGCGCCAAGTCAAACTAGTCGAAGTGTTGCCAGTGTTTGCACTGGCCAAGTTATTCGGAATGGATGGCGCTGTGGTATCCAAGTTTCCAGGAAGCCCTGCTCTAACGACGCCGTTATCGAGTGTTGAAATGCCTGCAGGGAACGCGTAATTTCGACTGTTATTGCTATCCCACAAACCGGTTCCGCTTGTGAATACACCGATCATATTCGTGAATCTACCTAAGTCTATTGTAATCACATGGAATCCGCTGTATGTCGATCTGCTCATTAACAAACCAGGTGCCGACGTCCACTTGCCACCAATCGGCGTATAGTGATAGAAAGAAGTTCCTTTCCACGCGGCAGGTACTCTGTAATAGATCGTCGCGGTATTCGTGCTAGTTGTCGTCACTCTTAGCAAGTTACTAGTTGCGGAATTCCCCGCTTCATCTACCGCCACAACTGAATAGTTGTATGATCTGCCTGAGATCAAGTTCGTATCTTGATACGTAAGCTGTGTAGTGGTCGTCAATTTGTTGCCGTCGCGGAAAATGTCATATGCTTTGACAGCAAAATTATCCGTTGCTGCAGTCCATCTAAGCGATACTGTTTGATTACCCACTGATTGTGACTGCAAACTAGGAGCAGTAGGTGCAACAGTATCAAGATTCAAACCGGAAACCGTTGCAGTCGCCTTATTTCCCGCCACATCAGCAACGTTTCTTATAAAGCTCAAATCTTGACCGCTCGTTGTGACTTGAATCGGCGTTGGACAGACATCGACACCAGACACATCATCTGCACATGTAAACCGAATTTCAAATGAATTTGTATACCAACCATTTGCATTCGCATCCGGGTACACAGCATTGATGCGTGGCATTGATTTATCAATCCGAATGTCACCAATCGTAACGGTCGCACGATTGCCGGCGCGATCGAACACTTCGTAATCTTTTGCAGCGGTCACACCTTCATCCTTCAGTTGGACGGGTGCTGGACAAACAGCAACGCCGGATAATGCATCCTCGCAAGTAAATGTAATGTTTACATCGGATGAATACCATGCACCGTTTTTCACACCGTCAATCGCATAGGAAATCGTAGGTGCAGTCAGGTCAATGTTAATCTTTTGTGTCGTTGATGTTGCGCGATTGCCCGCTTTATCTAATGCAAAACCAGATACCGGTTGATCTGCACCTTCAGAAGTGAGTGCTACCGGCGGCGTGCAGAAGTTAATTCCCGACAACCGATCGGTACAGCTAAAGTTGACGAGTACAGACTCCTTATACCAACCGTTTGCGTTCGGCGCGTTTGCAACCGTTGAATCGATGAGCGGATTTGTTTTGTCTATACTGATGTTAGATACCTTAAGCGTTGTGACATTGCCCAAGACATCGGTAGCGCGGACTTCTACATATTGATCTTCGCCTTCTGCAGTAAAGACTACAGGGTCAGGACAAGCAGCGACTCTCGACAATGCATCTGAGCACAGGAAAGTTACCGTCACGTTCGAGTTATTCCAATTCGATACTGGCAATGGATTTTGTACGTAAGTGATGCTCGGGCCACTAATGTCCACCGTGAAGTCTAGCGACGCCTGATTTCCCTCAAAATCGTCATCCGTTGCTGTAATCGTATGAGCGCCTTCCGCAATTGGACTCGTGAACGTATAACTCCAGCTTCCGTCCGCCTGGGCTCTAACTTGTTGAATATCCACACCATCCAGAGCTAGATTGATTCGTGCGCCGCTATAAGCACTTCCCGATACGGTGGGTAAAGTAAGGTTTGAGATGTCACCTGCTGCCGGTGTTGTAATGGTGATCGGCAAAGGACTGCGAAACACATAGACAACATACGTTTGTGTCGTTGTGCTGTCTTGCGCTGTGACCACTGTGTTCACCGTATTATTGCCAACTATCAAAGGAATTTGTTGCGATGCACTTCCGCTTCGTAGCGAAACGCCATTGACTGTGACGGTAGCAAATTCGTTTAATACCGTCGGTGTCAAGCGGATGCTCGTTGTATCATTCGGAAGTGTAATATAGTATGTCAATGTATTGCTGGAAAAACTAGGTGCAAGCGTTCCGGAAGATGGCACGAGATTGCTTAAACGTGCTTCTGACGATGGGTTTTGTCTCAAGACTGTAACTACGTATGTTTTTGTCGTACGGTCTTCTGCGGTAACAACGACAGAGATGGTGTTCCTGCCCGCATTAAGCGGAAGATTTCCGCTAAACGATCCGCTTGCAACAGTAACGCCGTTCACCGTGACTGAAGCATTCACATCTGCAACAGTAGGTTTCACTGCCAAAGAAGATTGTGTATACGGCACCGTTACAGAATATGCGGTCTCAGACGAAGCGAAGCCTGGCACCAACGCACCCGCTGATAACTCCAATCCACTCAAATCATTATTGTTCGATGCGCTCTCCATATATGTGATGAAACCCAAATCGCCGATTGGATGGTTCACAACATTCGAACTGCTTGTGGTTCTTGACCAGTAAGATCCGTTTACATAACTTCCCGAGCGATTGTAGCCAAGATTGTAGTAAGAACC
>CANHCR010000041.1 GCA_947459205.1 Caryophanales bacterium
CCGATGACCGGGTCAAGATTGCCTTCACGAGCGAAGGCTGTCAAATCGCGCGACAAACCGTCCAAAGTTGGTGTGCTGGCGTGCGTTTGGGAAGGTGTCATCGGCGAACTCGATTCGCCTCCACCCAACTGCATCAACACTTGATCGCGCGCGGCATTCAGACTGATGCCGAGGTTGTTGAGTACACGTGCCGCAACCCCTTCACCTTCGCGAATGAGTCCGAGCAAAATATGTTCTGTGCCGACGTACGTATGTGTCATTTTGCGCGCTTCATCCATCGTAATTTCGATGACTTTCTTCGCACGCGGCGTGTAGGCGCTGTTGATTGGCGTGTCGTGACCGCGGCCGATGAGAGATTCGACTTCATCGCGAATGCGGTCGAGGTCGAGACCTAGAGCGCGCAACGCTTTGGCGGCGATGCCCTCGCTCTCACGAATCAAACCGAGCAAAATGTGCTCCGTACCGATGTTGTTGTGACCGAGACGAATCGCCTCTTCCTGTGCGTACTTCATGACGTTTTGTGCTTTTTCAGTAAATCTTCCGAACATAATAAGGACACCTCCGTATGATGAATTGATGGCGTTATCGCAAATGCTTCCACAATCGCTCGCGGATCAACTGTGCGCGCCTTAAATTGATTTCAAAATCGTCCATCAAGCGACCTTCCATCTGCTGCAAGTAGCCGGGTTGCGTGACGACGAGCAGTTCGTCAAGAATCACGTGCGGCACCTGCTCCAAAAGGCCAAGGTCGACGCCAAGCCTTACGTCGGAAAGTCGTTGTGCTGCTTCTACTTTATCAATCATTTGCGCATATAGCAACGTGCCGAACGAACGAAAAATTTTATCGAGTAACGGCAACCTGCGATCGTTCAAAATGCCATTGCGCGCCTCGCGTTCGACCAAAATGAGCTGTTGCGTAGCACGTGTCAACAAATCGACGAGCGCTTCTTCCGATTGACCGAGCGTAATCTGGTTCGACATCTGGTAAATGTTACCGAGCGCCTCGCTGCCTTCACCGTACATGCCGCGCATCACAACGCCCCATTGAGCAAAACTTTTCAATATATTTTGCAGTTGGTTCGTCAGTACGATGCCGGGCAAATGGACCATGACCGATACGCGAATGCCAGTGCCGACGTTGGTCGGACAGGATGTCAAATAGCCGAGTCGTTCGTTAAATGCATAGTCGAGTTGTTCTTGCAACTGATTGTCTATGCGGTTAGCCGCCTGCCACGTCTCATTGAGTTGAAACCCTGGAGCAATGCACTGAATGCGCAAATGATCTTCTTCGTTTACCATGATGCTGATCGATTCGCTTGCATTGATCAGTGCGGCCGCTTCGCTGTTACCTTCTGCCAAGTGCGGGCTGATGAGATGTTTTTCGACGAGCAGTTTTTTCTCTAAAATAGACAACTGCGACATCGGTACCGAGGTGAAATTTTGTTCTTCCTTAAGTGAACTTGTGTCAGCAGCGGTACTCACCAACTGCATCACTTCCTGAGCATGCGCTTTGGTTGCCAGGGAAGGAAAGGGGAATGTCCGCAAATTACGAGCTAATCGTACACGACTGCTAATAACTACATCATGTTCAGGGCCTGGTTGGCGCATCCAATCGCTAAGCGCATCTTCTGTAAAACGTTTCATCGCCACTACTCCCCTTCCTCTGCATGGAAGTGTGGCCACTGTTTTGAAGTGACGTTGGCGCTTGATGAGCCGCTAAACCCTTGACCATCTCCCGCAAGTTGCTGTCTTAAATTGTTGATGCGGTCGCGCAATACGGCGGCACGCTCATAGCGTTCATTGCGAATTTCGGCTTGCAATTCTTCTTCCAAGGCGGCAAGTTGACTAGCCAAACTCGGTTTTGCATCGTTCTCGGTCGTTCGCGGATATGGCGATTTGCCGGCATGCAACGTGTTGTTTTGCTGCACGCGGCGGATCACTGGATCAAGTTGTGTGCCGAACGCTTCGTAACAATCAGCACAGCCGAAGCGCCCTTGTTTTTTGAACTGATTGAATGAAAGCCCGCATGTGCCGCAACGTGTCTCTGCAGCTCGCACTTTGGAGACATTCGCACCGAACTCGATATTGAGCATACCCGATAGCAAATTATGAATCGAGAAACTGTTGCCTGGACCTTGCACGATGTCGCCTTTCTCACGAGCACACGCCTCGCACAAATGATATTCTGTTTTGTTGCCGTTAATGATTTTCGTAAAATGGTAGTTGGATTGGTTTTTCGAGCAGTTTTGACAAATCATCGGTCATCACCTCTCAGTAACGAATGGAGCATCGCACGCAGCAGTCGAGCACGCAGTTCATCGCGGAACGGCAACGGGACCATCAGCGTATCACGCTTCAGTGCCGCCGTCATCATTCGTCCCTCGCGCACGGTAAGCAATTCACAGTCGACGAATCCGTCAATCAGATTTTCCGCCCACATTTGTGAGACTTGCGCTTGAAACAATTGCTCAATCGCTTGCTGCAGGCGTTGTTGGGCGCTAAGGTCCAATCTACTTATGCGAATGTAACCGCCACCGCCCCGTTTACTCTCGACAATGTACCCGCGAGCGAGTGAAAATCTCGTGGTAATGACATAGTTGATTTGCGACGGTGCGCATTGGAAATGGTCGGCCAAGTCGTTGCGCCGGATTTCGATTTTGCCATCGTTGCTGTCACTCAGGAATTTTTTGAGATGATGTTCGATGACATCGGAGATATTTCGCATGGATGCACCTCCCTCTAAATTGACTTTGACTTTCTTTGACCAATTTAATTATACCCGCAACTTTTTGATTTATCAAGCGTCGAGCATGGCTAGAAAAGTCGCCTCATCAAGCACTTGCACGCCCAACTGATTGGCCTTCTCCAACTTGCTGCCAGCTGCCTCGCCGGCGACCACGAAATCCGTTTTTTTCGAGACGCTCCCGCTCACTTTGGCACCGAGGCGCTCAAGTCGCTTCTGCGCTTCGTCACGTCCAAAGGAAGTCAGCGTGCCGGTCAGCACGACTGTTTTACCAAAGAAAGGACCTGCCACGTCTGCAGCGACAGGCGCAGCGGGTGCTTGCGGTGCAATGCCGGCTTGAAGCATCGACGCAATCGAATGTTGCATAAGCGGATCGGCAAAAAACTGGACGATGCTGTCTGCGACAATTTCGCCTACTTCTGGCACGACGATGAGTTGTTCGACTGTTGCTTGCATTAATGGTTGCAGTCCGCGGAAATGCATCGCCAAATCTTTAGTTGTCGATTTTCCGGTGTTTGGGATGCCCAGCGCGAATAAGAAAGAGGCCAACTCGCACGCCTTACTCTTCTCAAGAGCGTCCAACAAATTGCCAGCCTTCTTTGCACCGAAACGATCGAGCGCTACGAGTTGCTCATGCGTTAATCGATACAAGTCTGCGGGGTCGCGAACACCGCACTCATCATATAGTTGCTCGGCTGTCATGATGCTGAATCCTTCGATGTCCATCGCATCGCGCGAGGCGAAATGGGTGATGCGTCCAATTAACTGCGGACGGCAGTTTTGTTTGTTGAGACAGAAGAGATGGGCACCTCGCATTTCGAGCAACGAACCACAGGCGGGACAATGCGTCGGATAGGCAATCTCTGCACCGTCCGTCTCCCCTTCCGCACGTCCGAGAATTTCCGGAATTACGTCGTTCGAGCGGCGAATATGTACTTGCCGGCCAATTGCTAATTTCAGATTTTTACGTTCAATGTCTCCGATGTTGTTGAGCGTGCAGTTCTGCACGGTGACGCCGCCGATATCGACTGGCTCCAAGACAGCGACGGGCGTAATTTTGCCGGTGCGTCCGACTTCCCAATGGACTTCAAGTAGCGTCGTTGTTGTCTGCTCGGCAGCAAACTTATAGGCGATTGCCCAACGCGGAAATTTCTCCGTATAGCCAAGCGCCACGCGCGTGCGCATGTCAGTCAATTTGACGACACCGCCGTCAATCAAATAATCGAGGCTGTCACGTTGCTCTTCAAAAGCGCGCAAATGCTCGCTGACCCCATCAAGTGTTTGACAAAAATAGATGTACGGATTGACACGGAACTGATTGTCTCGCAAAAATTGCACCATTTGCTGATGATTGGCGAAAGCTAGCGGCGATGCATAACCAACATTGTAGAAATACGCATTCAGTTTGCGCTCAGCCGTCACTTGCGGATTCAAATTGCGGAGTGCACCAGCAGCCGCATTGCGTGCATTTTTGAGTGGCTCTGCGGCCGTACGATTGTAATCCGCCAACGTCGAGAGATGCATAATCCCTTCCCCTTGAACTTCGATGACGCCATCCGTATACGGAATTTTCAACGGTATCGATTTGATGGTCTTCACCTGCGCCAAAATCGCCTCACCAGTCACGCCGTTGCCGCGCGTAGCTGCCTGCGTCAAATAGCCATTTTCATATGTGAGATTGAGCGACAATCCGTCGAATTTCAGTTCGACGACAAAACTCGGTTCTGGCAGCTGCTCTTCCCCTTCCAGCAGACCGCCATTATAATCAGCGATCCATTTGCGCACCCGTTGCTCCCACTGTCGCAACTCCTCGTGAGACTGCGCCTTGTCGAGGCTCCACAAACGCGCGCGGTGGGTATGCGAGGAGAAACCGCCAAGCAACGTATCACCTACTCGTTGTGTCGGTGAATGAGGCAAAACGACACCACTTTCTCGTTCCAGACGAACCAATTCGTCATACAGCAAGTCATAATCGGCATCGTTCAATTCTGGCTGATCTAATGTGTAATATAAATAGTTATGATAACTGATTTGCTCGATTAATTGTTCGATTCGCTGACGCCATTCTTGACTCATCGATGCACAAACCCCTTTCCAAGTTGGGTGCTGCTATAGTTTCGAAATAGGCGCAAATTCAGCCAACAGCAACTTGATGCCGACCGGTGCTGGAAAGGCGATTTGCAATTGCATATCTTGGCCACTGCCTTTGACTGCGATAATCGTGCCGACACCCCATTTGCTATGTTGTACCTTATCGCCGGTTGCAAAATTCTTATCTTTGTTCGTCGGTCGATGAATCGTAGATTGATCTGGTAACTTCGCGCTCGCTCTGCCACTTGGTGCCGACGTCTGCCCCGAACTGTGTCGCTGCGTCTGCAAACTTTGGCGATCGACGCCTTGAAACTGTAAAAATTGTGTGCACTGTTCCGGCAATTCGCCAATAAAGCGCGAGATTGGATTCATCAAGGTGCTGCCGTATAGATTGCGCATGTGAGCGTGCGTCAAATACAGTTCGTCTTCGGCGCGCGTGATGCCGACATAGCATAACCGTCGCTCTTCCTCCATTTGTTCGGGATCGCCGAGCGAGCGCGAATGCGGGAAGATGCCTTCTTCCATACCAATCAGAAAGACGACGGGAAACTCCAAACCTTTAGCACTATGCAACGTCATAAAAGTGACCTGATCTTTCGTCTGCTCGTCCTCATCGTCGTCATTCATCGTGTCGATGTCGGCGATTAACGCCAAGTCGGTCAAAAACGCGACCAATGAACGGTCGCCGTCTTCGTTTCGCTTTTCAAATTCGAGGGTAGCCGTCAAAAACTCTTCGATGTTTTCGAGTCGGCTTTGTGCTTCGAGCGATCCATCGGCCACATACTCATCACGCAGCGCTGTCATTTCCAGCATTTTCTCCGTCAGTTCATGCGCGGTCAAGTACGGCTGCATGTAGGTCAGTTTGGTGATGATGTCATGAAATTCACGTAGCGGTCGCTCGGTGCGAGCCGGGAACTCAAGTTCATCCAAACCGTCAAGCAGTTGCATCGTCGAAATACCGCGTTCAGAGGCTTTTTTGGTCAACTTGTCTTCCGTCGCCGCACCGATGCCACGTTTGGGAACATTGAGAATGCGCGCCAGGCTGATGTCGTCGGTCGGATTGGCAATCAAGCGCAAATAGGCAATGATATCCTTAATTTCTTTGCGGTCATAGAATTTCACGCCGCCAACTATTTGATACGGAATGTTCGACATTTTGAAGACATCCTCAAGCCCGCGGGACTGCGCATTGGTGCGGTATAAGACGACATGCTCACGGTAGTTCCGCCCAAACGTCATATTGTGGCGGATTTTGTTGATGATGAAAAAAGCTTCATCGTTGCTGGTCGTCGCGCTATAAATTTTAATCTTCTCGCCGTCTGGTTTTTGTGACCACAACTGCTTATCGATGCGACCGCTGTTGTTGCGAATCACTTGGTTCGCTGCCTGCAAAATCTGATTGGTCGAACGATAATTTTGTTCCAATTTGATGACGCGCGCACTGGGGTAATCGCGCTCAAAGTCGAGAATGTTACGAATATCCGCCCCGCGCCAACTATAAATCGACTGGTCGCTGTCGCCGACGACGCAAATGTTTTGTGAACGCTTCGCCAGCAAATGGCACAACATGTATTGTGCCTGATTCGTATCCTGATACTCGTCCACATGAATGTACTGGAATTGTCGTTGATAGCGCTCCAAAATTTCAGGGAACTCTTTGAACAGTTGAATGGTGACCGTCATCAAATCATCGAAATCAAGACTATTATTGATTTTCAAACGTTTTTGGTATTGCTTCAGCACTTCAGCAGCCGTCTTATCGAACGGCGCTTTCGCCGCGGCGAGCAAGTCGTCAGCCGTACGCAACTGATTTTTTGCTTCCGAGTAGCGATTTTGCAACATGCGCGGATCATATTTTTTAGGATCCAGATTGCGGTCTTTAAGCACCGCTTTGATGACCGATAATTGATCGTCGCTGTCAAGAATCGAAAAGTTGGCACTGTAACCGAGCCGATCGATGTCGCGTCGCAAAATGCGCACACACATCGCATGGAACGTCGAAACCCAAATTTCTTCGGCTGCCTTGCCGACCAGTTGCGTCACACGCTCTCGCATCTCGCGTGCCGCTTTGTTCGTGAACGTAATCGCCAAAATGTTCCACGGGGCTACATTTTTTGCGCCGATTAGGTAGGCGATGCGCTGCGTGATGACGCGCGTTTTTCCGCTGCCTGCGCCTGCGGAAATAAGCAACGGTCCGTCTGTCGCGGTAACCGCCTCGCGCTGCTGCGGATTCAATTTCTCTAACCATTTGCTACTTTCACTGCTGTCAAACGTCAATGGAATTCACCCTGTTAATTAAAATAAATTGCATGCATTTATTTTACCACGTTTTGTGTGAAATGCATCGACGAAACGTGCAATCTATGTGATAGACAGAAAAAATCCCCCGCTTTTGCGAGGGACTTTTCATTTTTGCCGACTAAGGGCCATTTTTGATGAAAACGGGTAAGCATACCCGTTTGCGGCCATCTACTGGTAAAAATGAAAGTAGACTAGCAGTACAAACTTTCATTTTTACCGATTAAGGGCCATTTTTTTTTAAGAAAAAAACTGTTGCGCACCTTGATTCGTTTGCTGTTGACGCTGATAAAGTGCTTGTTGAGCAAATGTCTGCAGTTTGTTCCAGCACTGTTGCTTCGATTGAACTGCCTTTTGCAATTCTTGTGGTTGCGCCGCAGCAGGTGCTTCGTACCAGTTGAGCGAGCGCAATGTGTCGAACAAACGTGCTTGATCGTTCAACGTTTTCTGTAGCAACGTTTGTAAAATGTGGCGAATTTGCGGATTTTGCGCCTCTAAAATAGCGGTTGTGTATTCTTCAGCCGTACGTTTCAATTCAGCGAGTACGAGATTCGCCAAATCTTCTTCATGAAAACGAACGGTCGTACCGGATTGCGTGATTTGGTTCGTGTACATGTGTGCCTCCTCGAGTGCATATTGTCGTGATGTGATTGCTTACTGAGTGATGTGTGCTTGTTGCTGCAACGTGCGGAACAATTGCTCGAAACTTTGCAAGCGGTCCTGCGCCAGTTGGCTGAACAATTGACGAGTTTGGGCGTTTTGGCTTTCCGCCGCACCCATCGTGCACAATTTCGCCAATAGGTCCTCGTTTTTTAAACTGTCATTGATGTAGGACAGTTCCTTGCCAGAAATGCTGTTCGACCATTGAGTGTTCATTGGATTCCCTCCTTTCACACTCATAGCATGTCCGCTTACCAAGTTTTTCATACAAAGAAAATCCTCTTGTTCAATTCGCGAACAAGAGGATTTGTGATTAAGGCAATGTCGTCACACTAAGAGGTGCACTATTTGTAAAGTTACTTTCAGCATCGATGGCTCGTACCGTAATGCTATACGTTGTGCCCGCAGTCAGTCCAGCGAAAGTATAAGCCGTGCTCAGTCTGCTTACCGTCGCAATGTAATTACCGTTCCGGTAAATGTTGTAACTTGTCACTAGGACATTATCTGTTGCTGCTGTCCAAGATACGCGGAAACCGGTCTTCGACACATTGCTCGAAGCTAAATTCGACGGCGCGGTCGGCGGTGTTGGATCTGGCGTGAATGTTGTCGATACATTAAGCGGATTCGAAAGTTCCGAACGATTGCCAGCATTATCGATGGCCAAGACCGTAATATTGTGAGAAAGATTGAATGCCAAACCGCTGAATGTATAACTAGTTCCCGTGACCGTTTGTACGTATGCGCCATTACGATACACATTGTATTTTGTAACTGTACCATTGTCAGTTGAAGCATTCCACGATACTCGGAAACCCGTTTTTGTGATTTGACTTGTTGTCAATCCGGACGGTATTGTCGGCGCTATGCCATCTAATGTTGTGAGCGAAAGCGCACTACTCAGAGGTGATCGATTTCCAGCCGCGTCAACCGCTTGAATGCTAACAGAATAGGCTGTACTTGGGTCTAAGTTGAGAAACTCGGACTGCGTAGCCGTCACCGTTTTCGCATACACACCATTTAAGTAAATGTTGTATCTGGTTACAGCTACATTATCAGTCGCTCCGCTCCAACCGAAGAGAATTCGATTCTTCGTAACGCCTTGGCTGATTACGCTTGTCGGTGCCGTCGGTGGCGTTCCGTCTAATGTAGTACCATTGATTGTCGCCATCTGCGAGCGATTGCCAGCAGCATCTAAAGCTATTACTCCCAATTGATATGAAGTTACTTCGGTTAATCCAAAGAAGCGATACGATCTACCCGTAACCGTAGCAATGAGTGCACCGTTACGATAAACGTTATATCTTGTCACGCCTACATTATCCGTTGAAGCATTCCAATTGAGTTGGAAACTGTTCGGTCTTAAAATGTTAACCGCCAAGTTACCCGGGGTGCTAGGCGCAATTTTATCCGTAACTGTGACGGTTACTGAAGCACTTTGTCCAGAAACGTTTCCTCTTGCATCAATTGCTGCAACGCGAATCACGTTTGCATCGGCAGCTGATAGACCGAAGATTGTTGTCTGCGTGACATTCGCTGGCACAGTTCTCACTACAGTTCCGTTCACAAAAATTCGATAGCCAGTCACAGCAACATTATCTGTCGAGGCCGTCCAAGAAATCTCAGCACCCGTGTCTTTTGTTTCAATCAAAGTTAAATTCGTAGGCGTAGACGGCACAACCAAATCGCCGCCTAACTCTTCTGGAACTAACGAATTCACTAACTGCAGTGAAGTCGTTGTCTCAACCGTGCTATTTCCAATCAGCATCATCGTGAAATTCGAACCTGCAGATATATCCGAAACATTCGATTTGCCCGATGTACCGCTCACTTGTCCTTCTACGCCACGGCCCCAGCTTACGATAGAGCCATTGTTCAACAAGGCTGCCGCATGCTGTCCGCCTAGCGCAATTTCTCTCACATTTGCTGTGGAAGCATCGGTCAATGCAACAGGCACATTCGTTTGTCCTGATTCATTCGCTCCCCATGCAGCAACTGTGCCATCCGATTTCAAGGCCATCGAAATATTTCCATTTGCTGCGAGATCAATTACACCGCTTAATCCTGCCGGAATATTGATTTGACCGCTCGTATTCAATCCCCATCCAGTAACGGAACCGTCTGCTTTCAATATCAATGTATGGAACGTACCTGCTGCAACATCGACTGCATCTGTAATTCCTAACGGCACGGTTGCAATTGGCAAATTCGTCGAATTCGGCAAGTCGTTACCGTTAAAGCCCCAAGCGACTACGCTGCCATCTGCTTTCACAGCAACCGAATGATATCCTCCTGCCGCAATCGCTACAACATCCGTCAAACCGACTGGAACAGTAGCCTGACCGTCACCGTTACGTCCCCAAGCTACAACTGTTCCATTATCTAGTAACGCAAGATTGTGGAAACGTCCTGCCGAAACAGCGACAACATGATCAAGACCGGTTGGAAGCCCTAACTGACTACGATCATTGGCACCCCATTCACGAATCGTACCGTCCGCCATTAATGCAAGACCATGCTGCCAACCTGAAGAAATCATCCGTACATTTCCACTTGTAGGTCTATATACATAAGCCGCATCGGAAAGTGCCTGTTCTACACCGTTCACAACTGCGCTAACTTGAGCAACATATAAACGGTCCATTCGCCAATCAGTGGTGACGAACGAATAACTTAAAGTCGTTACATTTGAAGCGAGCAAATTACCGTTTAAATACACTTTGTAATGAGTGGCGTTCGACTTCGCGTTCCATGTGATGGAATTGCCGTTGCTAACTGTTGGCGGCGCAGTGCTACTCGCTGTCCATTTTGCGTACAAATGTAACGAAGCAGTAATCGGCGTATTGAAATCAAATGGAGTCGTCAACAACTCATCGCTGTACCAGCCTTCGAACACATGACCCGTGCGGACTGGCGGCGTCGGTGCAGTGGCAAGTCCGTTTAACACTACATTTTGACTTGTCACATAGTTTCCACCATTGCTATGGAACACAACCGTCGGTTTCGTTTGTAATCTCAAAATGGATCCGTAATTGTTCGGTACAAAAAATACATTTTGACCATCATATATCGCGCCAGCAAATTTTGCGTTGTGCTGCGTATCTTCAGGCGCAACAATCGGATCCAAAGAGTACGGGTCGTTCTCCGAACCATTTCCTGATTTGAAGCCAGCTGCATTTACCCACAGCATGTTCAGATACATCGCAGGGCGCACACCAGCATCTGAGGATGCATAATTCATGCCGATTCTGGAACCGTTCGCCGTGGCCACACCGTTAAGGTAACTGCTAGGACCCATATCCCATACCCTATTATCCCATGTTGGGAAATTCACCCAGTACGAAACGTTGTCGGCCGCGTTATTGTAGCCGCGATCATGCAAAAATTCTTTCATCATTTTCGGTGTCAAAACAAACACTCTATCTGATACGGTCTGCGTTGTTTTCGTGTTATAACTGGTTGCATTGTATGAACTGATATTTCCGGAAGAATCCATAAAGCTATAAGACCAACTACCGTCATAGTGAACCGTATTGGATGAACTGTTTGCCGTTAAATAACTGTTCAACACCGGCTTAATCATTTGATATTGAGCCGATGTAAAGTTGTGAGTCGCAAGGAAACCGCCCTCGGTGTCAAACGGATAAACAGCACCACAATTTTGACTGTAATGAGTATAAGGATAGCAAAGGTTGGTTAGGCTCGGTGCATTCCCCGTCCAAGTCGTGGTTGTTCCTTTGACTTGCTGACTGTTTAGCCACTGACGAAGCGTAGAACTGGACCAAATCGTTCTTCCGTTCTCTCGGTGAACTTGTGAACCATGCGCAGTTCCAGGTGCATCGAACACTCTTTTTTGAACAATGGAGCGATCGGCAAAAATTAACGGATCCCCGTTGTTATCCTTGTTAATGACGCGCCATTTGATTGTCTGATCATTGTATTTGCCGAAATTGACGTAGTGTCCGTTATTGATTGCATAAGGCGTTACGGTAATCGTAAACGCTTCTTCATAAGTTTGATTTTGCAAATTCGTCACGCGAATCCGTACATTATAGCTATTTTTCGTAGTCGCATTCAAGTTCGCGTTCGTCCGTAACTCACTGCCAACAATCGTGAACGAAGCATTATCAGTGGAGCCTTCACCACTGACCAAACTGTACGTCAAAACATCATCAGGACGCGGATAAGAGGCACTAATGTCAGCGATTTTGTCGTTTGCTCTCAAATAATCAACCACTGTCGTGCGGTTCAAACTGAGATCAGTCGGAGCACCGCTTCCAAGCGTAATTCCCTCTACTCTACTGATGATACCTGTGGCCGTGTTCACTTTCAAAACAGTCGATGCATTATGCGGTGTCATGAAAATATTCGTACCATCAAAAGCACCACCCATAAACGCCCCGTTGCCTTTTGTGAACCCAACAGGCCAACTATTATAGCCTGTCATCACTCCAGTACTTGCATTCACCTTGATGACACGATCTGCGTTGTATGGAATAAGCCATACGTTCGCTCCGTCATACACACCGCCACTAAACGCAGCTTGACCTTTGGTAAACCCGCTCGGCCATGCATTCACGGCCGTCATCTCCGTAAATTCGCTTGATTTCACATCGAATTTCACAATATGATTCGCACCATATGGAATCATCCATACATGCGAACCGTCAAACACACCGCCACTAAACTTGTCATTCCAACCACTTGCTCCTATTGTTCCACTTGGATACTGCCTTAATTCACTCATCGCACCGTTCGACGGATTCAGTTTTACTGGATTATATGCATCACGCGGAACCAACCAAATAAATTCACCGTCAAACACACCACCACTGAACGTGTTCGTCCCGCGGTAAAAACCCTGCGGGTAATTAAAACTCGTCATCGCTCCATTCGCCGGATTGACGCGAATAAGGCGGTCCGCTTGTTGCGGAATCAGCCACAGATGCGTGCCATCATACACACCGCCACTGAACGCATTCGCACCTTTGGTGAATCCGCTTGGCCATGTATTGTAAGCGGTCATCGCACCTGTCGCCTTGTCCACTTTCACCAAATGCGTTGCAGAACTCGGAATCAACCAAACATCAGAACCGATATTCACTCCGCCAACGAATGCACTCGCACCTTTAGTGAAACCGCCTGGCCACGTGTTAAGCATTGTCACGGTCGGATTCGTAATTTCGCTATAAGTAGATGTCAAATCGCTAAAGCCAAAACCATCTTGGTTAAATTTCAACGGTTGCAAGTTGATTGTAGCTGTTGAAGTCAGCACACGAGTCGAACTCGAATATTCAACGTAGTAATCAAACGGATTGTAGTTGACGTTTCCATGACATGGACCAAGCCACATAAATCCGCAACCAGTGCTGGAAGTTTGTTCGTAACGAATATCGTCAGCTCTGCGATCATTCCAACCATTGCTTCCCCTCATCGATACATAGTGTTCGTTTTGACTACTAATCGATGAATTGCTTGGCTCATTCATTGCCCAACTCGTAAACTGACCGGACGCAACGGTCACGCTCGGACTGTTACCAGTTGATATCAGTGTGCCTTTGTTCGGACCCGTCACCCAGTGGAAGCGCCCTTCAGAAGCAGCCTGGTTGGCAAATCCTGTCGTCGTGTTTTGTCCACGTGCCGTATTGATAGTTGCGAACTCGTCAGTCGCTCCAAGCCAACCCTCATCACTGTTAAATTGCGTGCTCAAAAAATTGAATTTGGCCTGTGAGTTAACAACAGCCAAATAACCGTCTATGACGTTCGCCGCTTTACGTGCAGCAGCGGCTGTATTGGCACTCGACCAGGAGATTCTGCTTGAACCATCGATTTTTTCATAGTACACGAATTCCCCAGAATCAAGGCGGAACGGCAAGGCCGAACCAAGCGTAAAGTAAATCTCGCGTGCACTGTAGTTAGTGGAAGTCGAACGGAACGTCACCGTACGTAGTAACGTCTGCCAGTTCGAGAGCGTCGTCGTGCCGTTAAAGCGTAGCAAACCGGTCGTGCTGTTATAATTAACGGCCGTCACGCCAGACGGCAACGTGCCTGTGTAACTCAATGAATCTTTACCGGCATCCAAATTTTTGCCGATGAGCACCGTTGCTCCCGTCAGATTGGCAGAACCAGCAGCCGTCTGAAACGAGGCGTCAATGGTGAAATTCGGATTGACCGTCTGAACAAACGTTGTTTTCGTCGAAGACGTTGTTGCTGGTGTTGCGTACTGTGAGACTGTGTTTGCCAACACTTGATCGGAACCTACATTCAAACCAATCGGCAGTACCCCGGCAACCAGCATCACAAACACAAGCGCCAGTGCAAAGGATGTACGAAGACGTACAGGAAACATAGAAAACCCTCCAAAAAATAGAATAAAGTAAAAAAATAATCATCTATATTTTATCAAATTCAATGAAAAATACAAGAATACTCTATCATTCTTCGCATTATAAGTTTCATAGAAATCTAAACATCACGCTGACATCCAAGACGCTCCATCAACACAGCACGAGATTCGAGCGGAAACAAACCTGGTATGTAGGCAAAATTACTGACGTACCATGCGACTCGCTCGTTATTATGCTCAATGACGGTCAATGCGAATGGATGACGATCGCCTTCAATCGTGCAAAATTCAGCAAGATGGTAGGTGTTGAACATCAGCATGTCCTCACTACCAAAACGCATCAAGTCGAATTCAATCTGTTGGTAAAAATCTTGTAACGAAGGGTCGAGCCACGACTCTAACAAACCGCCTGCGACAAATGTTTCACGCTTATGCAGACTGTCCACATGCCAATCAAGTGTACTCAATTCCTTGATATAAGTAGGCTTAATCAACGAATCCTTGCTCGAGTGTGAAGGGGCCAGCAATAAGTCTGCGGTGGTAGCGGTTAAAGCAATAATAATGACGATGATCGATAAAAATAGCGGCTTGGTGGTGACTCTCATGCGATCAACTCCTCAATTTGATAACGTTTACATATCAAGTATAGCGTATGTATAAAGAATACGTCAGATGATTTTTTGAGATTTATAAAAAAAAACGGGCTCTCTTCAAATTTCATGAAGAGATGCCCGTTCTGATTGATTGCTAACACTTAATGTTAATTGGTTGTCGTCACACTCAACGGCGTACTATTCGTAAAGTTGCGTGCCGCATCTAGCGCTCTGACCGTCAGGTCATACGACGTTCCAGCCATTAACCCTCTGAAAGTGTAACTTGTTGTCGCAGCATTAACAGTCGCCACATAGACCCCATTGCGATACAAGTTGTAGAACGTGACGCCGACATTATCGGTCGAAGCAGTCCATGATACGCGCACGCTCGTTTTTGTCACGTCGCTGCTCGTCAAGGCAGCTGGTGCCGTCGGGCCTGTGCTATCGAGCGTAGTGAAACTGATTGGTGCACTGATGCCCGAGCGATTTTTCGCCGCATCAAGCGCTTGTACGGCAACTGTATACGAAGTAATGTTTGCCAATCCTGTAATCGTCGTTGCTGGATTCGTAACTGTTTTGTTATAGACGCCATTTACATAAACATTATAACCCGTCACACCGACATTGTCTGTCGAAGCGGTCCATCTAACAATCACACTCGTGCCAGTCAAATTACTCGTTGTTAAACCAGTTGGCGTTGACGGTGCAATCGCGTCAGACGGAGGGGCGGTCGTGACGGATAGTGCTGTCGATCGTGCCGACTTGTTTCTCACTGCATCATACGCCTGCACCGTGATTTGATGTGTGCTTAAAGGCGTCAGACCAGTAATCGTGATACTTGTACCCGCTACACTTCTAACATACAACCCGTTGCGGAACACATTATACGCCACAACACCGATATCATCCGTCGAAGCCGTCCAACTGACGGTGATGCTGTTGTGCGTCACTTTTGAAGCGGTCAAAGCTGTCGGGGTACTCGGCGCTGCATCTTCCACATTCGTCACCGTGATCGCAAATGACTTTTCATACGTAGCACCGCCGCTATCCGTGACACGCACACGCACGCTATAGGAGGACTTCGTCTCAAAGTCAAAACTCGTATTTGAGCGCAGACTCGAGCCATTGATGTTGAACGAGGCGTTATCCGTTGATCCAGCACCACTCACCAAACTGAACGTCGCCGTGTCACCCGCATCCGGATCGGTCGCAGTCAGCGAACCAACGACCGCGTTAGCACCCACATTTTCGTCTACGGTAAGTTTGGATAAAATGATATTGATTGGTGCCTCATTCACATTCGTCACCGTAATCGTGAACGCCTTCTCAAACGTCAAACTACCCGAGTCCGTCACACGCACGCGCACACTGTAGGAAGATTTCGTTTCGAAATCGAAGTTGGCATACGCACGCAGGCTCGTTCCGCTGATGTTGAACGAACCATTGTCTGTCGAGCCTGTGCCGTTCACCAACGAATAGGTGAACGAATCACCCGCATTTACATCGGTCGCACTGAATGTGCCGACGACTGCGTTCGCCCCGGCATTTTCAGCAATCGAAGTCGAACTGAGCGTGATGTTTGTCGGCGCCTGGTTGGCCGGCACCCACTGTGCGAAGAGTACCACTGGCGTCGTGCCCATCGTGAACGTACTATTCGCCGCGTAAGCAGTCCCCGAACCGTCTGCAGCCGTATTCCAGCCACTGAAGACAAAGTTCGTTTTTGCCAAATTACCGCTGTTGCTTGCGACCGTCACCGTTTCGTTTTGCGCGAAATATTTTTCAGCAGGCACCGAACCGCCCGTATTGGTGTTGCCGTTATAAGTGACAGGCCACGCCATAGGCGCCGACCCGCTGAAGGTCACGCCGTTACTGCCGACGACATAAAACTTCCCATCGACAAATACAGAATCGCTAAAGTTTGAGGTGGTTTGGGAGGAATGAACGATGGTAACCGGCAACTCCGTCCAATTATTTGTAAAAGTGCGTGAATAGAATACTTTTCCATTACTTGTGGCTGCTAAAAACATGTTGTTGCCGAAGGCAATCGTTTTGACTTGCGGAGAAGCAGTCGATGATACATTGATTGAAGTCCATGTGACTGCATCGCTGGAGCGATAAATTTGTCCTGTTGTTGTGGTCACATAGAAATAATTGTTGATGAATTTAAGGCCTATATTTTGTGCACCGACAGAGCGTGAAGTCCAAGTAATCATGTTGGAAGATTCAAACACGACTGAATCTCCATTCCGCAACGCGACATACTTGCCATTCCCGTATGCCATAAAAGAGATTCCGCCTGACGTCGTCGGTGGCGGTGTGGTGACTTGTGTCCAGGTCATCCGATCAGTGGATGTGTAAAGTAAAGCCGATGAAGCACCCCCGGCTGCAATGTATTTGGAGCCGTCATAAATCACCTCAGTGAACACATCGCTCGTATTTGCTGATGCGGTGTTATAAAATGTCCAGTCGCTACCGTTCGAAGAGATCCAGCGTTTTAGACCGGGGCCAACAGCCATGTATTGGCCATCTTGATAAATGATCGCATTGTAACTGGTATCAATGTCTGTTACGCCTTTACGCCCATCCACCCATGGATTGCTTCCTTGCTTGATGTTCATGATCTGCGTACCAATTGCGACCAGTGATTGATTCGTGCCTGCGGCAACTTTTTTTAAGGATTGACTGTAACCGGCATTCAATGGGGTCCAATTGAGAAGGTCAGTACTTCGGTAGTATGTATTACCACTGCCGGTAACGAAGACATGTGCCGTACTGTTCAGTACAAGACCTGAAATATTACTGATTCCCAAACTGGTTGCCGTAACGTTCGAACCATCCGTTGAAGTGAGCAATTGCCTGTTATTAACATCTATACCGACAAACTTGCCGTCATAATAAGTAAGATCAACGGTTCTCGGCATAGATCCTCCGGTCACTGAAAATTTGCTGGCAGAGTTGGTAAATGAGTTGTCAGCAAACGAACTGGTGATGACAAATGTATCTCTACTTGAACCACCCAATACATATTTTCCATTTCCGTAAGCAATCGAGATGATGCCTGAGGGACTGTTCACAATGGTCGTATTCCAAGTTGTACCGTTTGTGGAGGTGCGACAACCTACTATGTTGTTGTAACAAATAATCCAGAGATTGTTCAGGTACTTTACCACTGTGCCGGTGTATACTGTGCCGCTGTTGACGGACGTCCAGGTTTGACCGTCTGTCGAGGCAAGTTGAGTGCCACTCGCACCGACGGCAATAAACCCACCGGCACCGTAAGCGATACTGTTTAGCGTGTTCGTCGTGCCGGACGTTTGCGCTGTCCATGTCGACAGGTCGGGTGAAGAATAGATGACGCCGCTCATTCCGACGGCGACATACATGTTGTTGCCATAGGCAATCGCCTCGAAGTAAACCGAAGTCGTGCCAGTGCTTCGTTGCGTCCAAGTGAGACCGTCTGTTGAAGTGGCAACATAACCGTTATAGCCGACCGCGACATATGTCCCGTTTACATGAATGATGTCCTTTAAAATAGAAATGCCGAGCGGATTCGGCGTCTCTTGCGCCCAGTCGGAAAATGGCGCTTGTACGGTCGGTGCGGGTGCGGCCTGCGCTGTGAACGCTGTAGCTAGAGACAGCAACAAAAATGCACCCAGTAAAATCAAGCCGATTTTTTTCATGAGTAAACCTCCAAATTGATAGATTCACTCATTATTTTATGTGACTTTCATGGCGATAAATAGGGACCAAAGGTCCCGAAAAAGTCTCTTGGCATAAGCCTGCAAGGTCGGCTATAATTTGCTCTAACAAACATCAGGTTGGAGCGATGATATCATGATAACCAAAGTTCTCATTGTCGATGACGATGAGTTGCTGCTCTATTCTCTGCAAGCGATTATCAATCGGGAGCCGGACATGGAGGTTGTGGCGATTGAATCACAGTCCACACGAGCATGGGAAACAATCACACTCGTACAACCGGATATCATCTTGTTGGACATCGAGATGCCCGAGTTGAACGGCTTGCAATTGCTCGCACAAATTAAAACCCACAACCCGGAACTGCCTGTGATTTTACTGACGACGTTTGATGAAGAAAAGTATATCGTGCAAGGGTTGGCTGGCGGGGCCAGCGGATACTTGCTGAAAACGCCTGATTTTCGTCATTTGGCGCAAAACATTCGCGATGTACTCCAAGACACATTCATCATGCCGGTCAACATCGCTCAGAAACTCTCTAACTTTCTGCAAAGCAAGCAATCAAAGCTCGAGTCAACCATTCCGCAATCCTTTTTCGATACATTTGGATTGACAAAGACGGAGCAAAGAATCATCGTCCTCCTCTATTCGCACCTTTCGAACAAATTGATTGCCGACCAACTCTCTCTAAGCGTAAAAACCGTGAAAAATAATTTAACGACCATCTACCAAAAACTGAATGTGCAAAGTCGTGCGGAAGCCATCGAACTCATCAAGAGTTTTGCGGCGAAAGTGGAATCGTAAAAAAGAATGTGGATCCTTTTCCGACCACACTACGGACACCGACCTCTCCTCGATGCCGCTCGATGATTTCTTTGACCACACTTAATCCGATGCCACTCCCGTTTGGGTTGGCATTTTTTTGCACGTAAAAGCGATTGAAAACAAACGGCAGCAATGCCGGCTCAATTCCTCTACCAAAATCGGTTACCTCCACGCGAAACTTATCAGCCTGAACTTCCCATTTCAATTCAATGCGGTCCCCACTGCCACGACTGAACTTGACTGCGTTATCAAGCAGATTTTGCATGACGCGCATCATCCGGTGGATATCCAACTCCAACCAACGCTCCATTTTCACGGATTTTCCTGTTTCCTGGACAAGCAACTCCACTTTTTTTCCTGTTGCCTCCATCTCTATTCGAAATCGTTCCGCCACATCTGTGATAAACTGAGCGACCGCCACTTTTTCCAAATTCAAATCGACCTCGCCCGATTCAAGTTTTAATAAATCAAACATATCTTGCACCATCTGGCGTGCGTAGCCCGATTTGGAGACCATAATTCCAGTAGTTCCGCCTGTTTTTCGGGCGGGAACGAACCGTCGCGCAGGAGCATTAGGGACGACTGAATCGACAACAACGGCGAGCCGATGTCATGCGCCACATTGGTGAGAAAGTTGATGCGCTCTTGGGTGCGTTCCTTTACTTGCAACTCTAAATCTGAATTGATGAGCGCTAAATTTTGCGAAAGTTCTTGTGATTGCCGCATCGTAAATGCATAGCGGCGCGCAACAAGAAACGCCTGAAAGAATAAATACAAACAAATGGTATAACGAAATATGGGCACGGAATCGATAATTTTCGCATAGTGCAACGTGTCATGGATGATGCTAAAAAGAAGGACGGTAAGCGCGAACGCATTCAGACCCGCACCTTCACGTTTGCGAAAAATTGCAAGCACTGTCGTTTGAATAAGCAAAAAAATAAAAAAAACAATGAAAGTAACTAGTAGTAAGGTATTTGAGGAAATCCGTTCGCTGGAAGAAAATAAAATAAATCCGGAAACAATGAGTGCATATCCATAAAAAATTTGCATGTACCAATTTTTCATTTCCTGCGAAAACATCGACCTCGTGTAGAGGACAACACACAAAAACAGACAGACGTCAGAAGTATACTGGATACGCAAAATCCACTCCCACGAGACTCCGGGAATGAGCGGATATACGAAATGTTCGTTAATAAACAGCGTGCGAAAAGTTGCCGTTAGGCCGACAAAACCGAGCCACAGTAACGACATCTCACCACGACGCAAAAAGTAGAGGACAAAATGAAATAATGCCAGTCCGAGAAACAAGCCGATTAAGACCAAGTCTTGGATGACGTAATTTCGCATGTCATAATTTGTCACGAGCTGCGTAGGTCCTATGATAGTCGGTTCCGTGATTCCAGGAACGTTATAGGAAAAGTTCGATACTTGCAAGATGATTTCAACTTGCGTCGACTGCGGTTGAAACTCAAAAGTTGCCGCCCGAGCATTCACTTGTTCCGTGGATGTTGAGGTGCCGATTTTCCCCATGCCGCCGAATTCCTTACCGTCGATCCAAATTCGGTAAGCACTGCTCACGTAACGAACCGAGAGACTTGCGTCGTTCCCGATCAGATTCGGAGCAATTGTTGTCAGCAACCTGTATGTCGCGAACCCGTCGCGCGGCAACGGTTGTCCGTTGTTCGTTTGTTTGCCGAGCATTTGTCCTGCCCAGGATGACGGGACTTTTATGTAATCTTTTGTTTTGCGGACGACTGACAAGCGGTCCGACGACGATTGAAAATCTTTCGGGACAAGCAGTTGCTGCCAATAAAATTCCCACTTGCCAGACAATTCTACCGGTTGTGATGTGGTCGATGCAAGACTTGACGAGGATGCAACCAGAAACAGGAAAATACAAATCAGCAACCACCGCCAAATTTGTTGATGAAGAGCTTGCAAACGCCCACCTCCTTTTTTGCATACATGGATCTACCGAGAACCCCTGTTCACCTATCTTGTCACCTATCACTAAACCTTCCATAATACTATTATCCATGATCATTTACAGGACCATTTGAATAACTCGATATCAGCGATGCGCCCTGCCGTGTTAACTACTTTCACTGCTATAGAATATATTCAATGTTAGAGATGGACAAAGACAATGATTGAAAAACAGATCTATAATTTGACCGACGAGAGCGACCGTCCCCAATATTGAATAAGGGGGAAGCTGAAGGTGCTGATAATCTTCACCCGACTGCAATTGACTACCTTACTAGCATGGTCACTCAACTGAATCTCAATGTTCAGCGACTCTCCTCGTGCCGCTTGGCATGGATGTCAAGCACAATCGCCTTGTCCTGCATGGCATCGCCATCAATCTGCGGGTTCTGCATTGTGATATCCGCGACCAACGGCATGCTGCGATCGGCAAAAATCAGGTTTTAGAATCCAAGTGGGCGTGAAACGCACTGAAATCGGATATGTTTTGTGGACATTCCATGACAATCATCTGCTATCTTTATTTTACCACATCAGACCGTCAAGCTTGCAATTGTATAGAACAAGACGCCTCCAACAAGAACAAAAAAATCTCCCGAAATCACTTGAAGTCGGGAGATTTTTGCTTATTCGTCGTTCTGCATTGAACGTGATTCTAACTTTAAGGCAGCGTCGTCACCGTCACCGCGTTGCTCGCTGCGGACAAGTTGCGCTCCGCATCGACTGCGCGCACTGTGAACGTGTGTTCTGTGTTCGCCGTCAAGTTACGTGCATTGAAGAACGTCGTCAATGCGCTCGCTGTACCGAAGTACGTACCGTTGCGGTAGATGTTGTATGCCGTCACTGCAATGTTGTCGGTCGATGCGGTCCAACTGATGCGCACGCTCGTTTTCGTGACATTGCTGCTCGCCGCATCAGCAGGAGCCGTCGGTGCAACCAGATCTGTTACAGGAGTCGTGCTGACCGATATCCCTTCCGTCAATGCCGATTGGTTGCCCGCCGCGTCAATCGCACGAACCGCAATCTGATGCGATTCATTAAGTGCCAAGCCCTCGAATGCGAATGATGTCAAACCATTGCGTACCGTCGCCACTTGCGTACCATTACGCAACACTTGGTAGCCCGTTACGCCGACATTGTCTGTCGAAGCCGTCCAACTGACTGTAAATCCGGTTCTTGTAATTGCGCTCGCCGCAAGGTTGGTCGGCACGCTCGGCGCCACGCCTTCCATCGTCGTAATCGTAAATGGCGCGGACAAAGCTGAACGATTTTTCGCCGCGTCTACCGCTTGCAAACGGACCGCGTACGAAGTGAGTGCCGACAAGCCGATTAATTCCGTTCGATTTGCAGGTACTGTTTTGACTAAGACGCCATTGACATACACGTTATACGCAGTCACACCCACATTATCTGAAGAAGCTACCCAACTGAAGAACGCAGCATCTTTTGTCACTAGTGATGTGCTGATTGCTCCTGGCACTGTCGGAGCTTGCGCATCTGCCGTACGCAGA
>CANHCR010000042.1 GCA_947459205.1 Caryophanales bacterium
CCACCCGGTCGCGATACGGCAGGCTCATGATCACGCGTTCCTTCGGTTCGAACACCTTAAATTCTCGGTATGCGCCCGGACGGTACGTTTGCGTGAGTAGCTCCTCGCGTAGCGTCATCAAGTTTCGATTCAGATCCAGCTCAAAGCGGACGACTTCCTCCTTGCTTCGTTTGGCGCGCCGTGTCAGGCGATGGGCCCGGTACAACTGCTCAAACTCATAAATCTTGGGGTACACATGTTTCAGTCGTTTCTTTGCCGTCTCCAGTCGTTGGTACCATGGTTTGTAGCGTTCGGGACAAACAGTCACATCCGTTTGCCTACTAACAACAAACCGCAGCCAACAGGTTGTGTTGATCCCGAAGGAAAGGGACAGCATTCCTTTGCCGTGTGTACGGACGCGCCTGAAAGGCTACGTTGCTGACAAGTACGGCGAAGCGGGGCGCACTTTTATTGAGAAAATATCGCCTTTCAGTGCATGTGCGATATTTTCTCGGACACTTAACAGTCAGTGGTAAGTTTGTTCGCATTGTTGTTGTTGACATTGCCGTCAACGAGAAGATGTCGCATCATATGAAATGAGCGACATCTTCTCAGCACCTGCGGTCTCCCATCAAGACATTGCGCACATTGTTGGAGTTATCGGCGTTCGCTCATAGTGGGTAACGCTTGCGCTCGCTTTTGATCCAAGCACCTAATAGATTGCGGACATTGTAGATGTGTTCCGCCAATTGTTCATGCTGCTTCGGCGTAATGCATAGCATCTCCCGTGACAGCACCACCACATGGTCAAGTTCCTTCAGTGCGGTCAGCGCCGTTTTCGAATGTTCGAGTCGCCGAATCGCTCGCTGTGTGTGCAGCGCAGGATGCTGCTCTCGTGCCGGTACATACGTCTCATTCGCTTTGTATAGTTCGGAGATCACGTCGAGCGAGAGCGTCTGCATTCTGCTGATTAGCGAGAAGCGAAACTTCTTCGGTGCGTGCTGCGTCACTTGAAACAAGTAGTTCGATAACAACTTCGCTTTCGTAATCACCGCCATCTCCGAGTCGTGCGGACGGCCCGCTCCGTTTCGTTGCAACATTCGCTACTCATCACCACCAACATTCCAATTCATATATTTCTTATGAATAAATAAAGATACAGTATATCCATTATAACATGCGAAACGAGAAAATGTAAGCCTTTTCTCGAAAACACTAAAGAAACCCGCCCTTGTTAAAGGGCTCTCATCGATCCTTTTAACAAAAACGGGTTTGGTGTTATGACACGAACCAGTTATCTGTTACTTAGTTTTGTATACAAATCTCCGAGTGTATGGATGTCCTTCTCTCGCATTCGTCGATGGTAATCGACCCACAAATCCGCGGTCATCAGTGCATCTTCAAGTGCATGATGGCGATTTTGAATCGGAATGTGGTGCATCTCAAGCAATGTGTCGAGCGACAAATCTTTCTGCTGTGGATAGAGCCATTTGGTGATCATCATCGTGTCGAGCATGCGGTGTTCCAAACTGACGCGCGACGTACGCCACAATGCCGCATTGAGGAAATGCCGGTCATGCCCCGTGCCATGCGCAATCAGAACGCGTTCACCGACATAATCGAGAAAATCGCTGAGCGCGTCGATAATGTCCGGTGCGCCGACGACCATCTCCTCAGAAATACCTGTCAATTCAACAATTTTCGAAGGGATGTCACGTTTCGGATTAACAAGCGTATAAAACGTCTTCTCTTTTTGTACGACGCCCCCTTTTACAAGTACTGCACCAATCGACAAAATTTCATCACCGCCATAAGCAGAGAACCCGGTCGTTTCCAGATCGAACACCACCACTTCCAAATCATCCATACGATGACCAAATAACCTTTTATTTCGTTGCGCTTTCATCACGGAACGGATGTATGCCATCTGCTGGGCATTTTGTGCACCGAACATTTGTGCGATGGCAGGAGTCAATCCACCCATTTTGTACAAACCCCAAATACCCGTTTCCGCTCTTCTCCTCATATCCATGTAGTCGTGCCTCCGGAGTCGCGCGCGACTAATTTGCGCGTATAATTTTGCAGATGTTTCGCTACTTTCATGCTTGATTTCAGGCGTTTGATTTTATCCGACGATAACTGATCGGCTTTCAATTTGCCATCACTAACGAACAACTTCTCTTCATTGTTCATGTACGTCGCAGCACGCAAACAAATAATCACAGAAAATGCTTCATGCCATGTTTGACAACGTTCGGCATCGATCCAGCCTGCTTCGTACAGTTTTTGAATTCGTTCCAACGTCGAGGCACCGACAATTTGGTAACGAATCGCAAGTAACCGGATAGCATTGACAAACGGCACATAGGCGCCATACTTGACATCAATCCCGCCCTGCGCTTCTCCGAACGGTTCTTTGATTACATTACCGAACAAACCGATTAGCACCTTGCGATGCAACGTGTTGCGCAACATCGCTAATAAAATATCAGGGTTTTCACGTACATATTGATTATACTTTTGCCGCAGTCGGTTGTACAAGGACGGGGCGCCATACACGCATCGTCCATCTGCTAGCACTAGCAAATAGCGGACATATTCCCAAGTCGGATCTTGCATCCAGGACAACATCTGACTGTACCACTGCTTTTCATTTTTACGCCAACGTTCTTCTGTACAAATGACACGTCCGCTACACTCCGCAAACCCCAGTTGCACGAGATGTTCCGTCAAATATCCGGCGAAACGCTCGAAATAAGCATCGACTTCAAGCGACTTTGCCGGATCTTCAACCGCTTCATAAATCAAGCCATTATCTTGATCGCTACCCATCATTTGCTCGCTTCTGCCGCCGCTTCCGAACAGCATGTACGCATAAGCAACTGGCGGTTGCGAGCCGCCGGGTTCACAACTGATTCTTTGCTCTGTAAAGAAAACAACTTGCCGAATCATCGCATCGAACACTTCGTTCAGTGCATGAATGACCGGCAAGTCGTCGTGATGAAATTCAGTTGTCAACACTAGATGGAAACTTTCGCGAATTCGACGCAATTGAACCAAGTCCGTTGTCTGCGTGATTTTCTCTTTGTATGATTCACACATCAACAAAACCTGATCCAATTGCGACACCTCCGATGACAATTACTTCTTCACGTTTTCAGGGTAACCGTATGCACCGTGCTCACTAAGGTCAAGACCGACAATTTCCTCTTCTTCACTAACGCGAAGGCCGATGACCAATTTGATGATGTACAATGCAACGAACGAGACAACGAATGCGAACAAACCGGAAGTGAATACACCGAGTGCTTGCACCCCTAATTGCTCGAATCCACCACCGTAGAACAAGCCTGGAAGACCTTTACCACCTGTTGCAATCAATTCTTCTGTTGCGAACAATCCAGTAGAGAGCGTACCCCAAATACCTGCCATACCATGTACAGACAAAGCGTAAATCGGATCGTCAATACCCAATTTTTCGAAAAGTTTCATACTGAAGAATACGAGCAATCCAGCGACTAGACCGATGACAACTGCTGCCCACGGCTCAACATACGCACAAGATGCTGTAATCGCAACGAGTCCTGCAAGCGCACCGTTCAACATGGTCGAAATATCTGCTTTACCCATGATGATCCAGGAGATAATCAAAGCAGCGACTGCAGCAGCACCGGCAGCGAGTTGCGTATTGAATGCAACATATCCGAAGAATCCTTCGCCTACACCTAATGTGCTACCTGCGTTAAATCCGAACCATCCAAACCAAAGGATGATGACACCCATTGTTGTGAATACTTGGTTGTGACCAAGAATTTGATTCGCAGTGCCATCTTTGTTGAATTTGCCAATACGAGGCTTGAGCAAAATCGTAGCTGCTAGGGCGGCCATCGCACCCGTTAAGTGAACGACTGTCGATCCAGCAAAATCCTGCTTCGCCAAACCAGCCAACCAACCGTCAGCATTCCAAATCCAGTGTGCTACAACCGGATAAATGAAACCGATAAATACGACTGTGAAAATCAAGTAAACGGAGAGCTTACCTCTTTCAGCGAAACCACCCCATGCGATTGCCAAGGATACTGCAGCAAAAGCAAGTTGGAAAACGAAGTCAATCGCCGGTGCGTACGCTGCGTCAGCGGAAGCTACATAATCCGGGCTGAAGAAGAAGTTACCGATTCCGATAAATCCACCTGAGCTCGTTCCATAAATGAAACCATAACCTACCATCCAGAACACTAGTGTTGCCAAACCGAATGTGAAAATCGTTTTACCAGCAACGTGACCTGCGTTTTTCATGCGTGTGGAACCAGTCTCCAACATAATAAAACCTGCTTGCATGAAAATGACCAAAATCGCAGCGATCATCACCCACAACGAGTTCAGACCAATGTTTGCCATTCCTACCGCTGAGTTAACTGACTCAACTGTCGGCGCCGCCTCCTCGGCAAGTGCCAGTACCGGGAACAGCAACATCATCAAACTTGCTAGCCACATCCCTTTTTTGAACATCTCTCACCACTCCTCATGTTAGTTTTTTTTACATGAAACTGAATTTCACACATTTATTATACTACCATGTAACCTAACTTGACAAGTGTTTTCAGAAAAAAAATTATTTTTTTCAGTCAACGTGAAAATATTGCAGGATAAAACGCTCGAAATACTGAGAAACTCTAGGGATTTGGCGGTTTTTCAAACGAATCATACCGATCGTCCTAGTGATGTTAGGTTGTCTAACATTAATTCTCGCCGTCTCAAGCGCCCCGCGTGTAGCCAATGCCGTTTCCGGCAGCAAACTGACACCCATTCCTGCTGCTACGAGCCCGCGAATCGTATCCGTCTCTTCTCCTTCGAAGCTGACGTTCGGTGTAAATCCACACTTCAAACATGAATCCCATACAATCGTACGCAACGAGTGCCCTTCGCGAAACAAAATGAACGGATCATCTTTCAATTGCGTCAAATCGATACTGCGTTGATTTGCAAGCGGATGATGAATCGGTAAGATGGCAAACAATTCCTCGGTAAGCAACACTTTGCCAGTGACAAGAGGGTGGTCATCGGGAAATGGCGAGATAAACGCCAAGTCAGTTTTACCATCAAGTAATTGTTGCAACACTTGAGTATATGTTCCTTGCTCGAAAGAAAATTTCACTTGCGGATGAAGCGCGTGAAATTTCGACACCACTTGTGGCACTAGGTGAAGTCCGAGACTATGCGGAAAGCCAAAGCGCACCTCCCCTAACTCGGGATCCGCAAATTCCTGAAGTTCTAGAACCGCCTTATCCAGATCCGACAAAATATTGACCGCTCGTTGCAAAAACAATGTGCCCGCAACCGTTAATTGCACGTTGCGCCCTTTGTGCATGAATAACTCGACCTGAAGTTCATCTTCAAGCAATCGAATTTGCCGGCTAACCGCCGACTGCGCGACATGAAGTTCTTGTGCCGCTTTCGTCATATGTTGTTTTTGTGCAACTTTCACGAAATAAAGCAGTTGCCGCAGTTCCATCGCGTTTGCTCCTCTCTTTTGAAAATGGACAAAAAAAGCGCTATAATGTGAAGGTATTGCCATACAAAAACTATATCATGTTTGGGAGGAATTATCATGGGTCAAGAAAGAACAGGTGTCGCTACATTGAAAGGCAATCCCATCACTTTGATCGGGCCGGCTTTGAACATTGGTGACCAAGCACCGAATTTCACAGTGAATAAAAGTTTGGTTGACGAAGCGACGCTGGACAGTTTCGCTGGCAAAATCAAATTGGTGAGCGTAGTGCCGTCACTTGATACTGGCGTGTGCGATTTGCAAACAAAACGTTTCAACGAAGAAGCAGCGAACCTCGGTGAAAATGTTGTCGTTCTTACTGTAAGTGTTGACTTGCCGTTTGCGCAATCGAGATGGTGCGGTGTAGCAGGTGTTGAGCGCGTTGTCACGTTGTCCGACTACAAAAACTTGTCGTTCGGTCATGCATACGGCGTACTCATTAAAGAATTCCACCTCTTGATGCGTTCGATTTTTGTGATTGATCAAGACAACACAATCCGATACGTCGAATACTTGCAAGAAATGACGGAGCATCCGAACTACGATGCAGCGATTGCAGCGGTAAAAGAACTAGTTTAATTTCCGCTCGAAACGAAATAAGCAAAACAAAAACGGCTGTCCGCTTGGATAGCCGTTTTTTTTGATTGCATTCATTCTGCTCACTATGTCTATACGCGATCGGCAAAATGTCGATCAAGTGCAAGATACACTTGGCGTACGACGCGATAATTCGAGCCTAAGTCGCCAAAAATACCACGCGAAGCCGAGTAAATATCAATCGCTGTCTGAATCGAACCCGTCTTCGTCACGGTCAACGTAATGTCTTGAATCCGTCCAGTCGCCGTTTTCTTCATGTAGACCAATTCGCCAGACTTCTTCAACTCAAAGCAAAACTGATACCCAGGTAGCGCATTCATCACCGCCACAATCTCATCCCAGGCTTTTTCTTTCATCACCTTGTAGTATCGAGTCTTGAGAACTGGGTCTGTTGCTCGCTCGTCCGATTGCTCGTGACTGCGAATCAAGCCTTTAAAAATGCGTTTAAACAAACCAATCGCTCCATTATTTGCTGAGTAAAATACAACCCCGCATATGCCGTCCGACTACGTGATTCGAACCCGCCCTAGCAGGTGGGTTCCCGCAACGAAGCATTTGAAGTCCCTTTTCGAGGGCATGACAGCCGCTTCGCAATGTAAGGATCCCTATCGTTGTTCAATGGTTCAAAACAACAATAAAATCGCAACGAGCATCGCAGGAATTGTATTTATTATAGCCCGAAATGAGACGAATGTCTATGCGCAAGCGTTGCCAATTCATATGATAACGATGTAGGAGGTGATGAAAATGCAACTCGGTCATTTCATGACTTCAACTGGCACGATTTTGGTACTGTTCATCTTGCTCGTCATCGTTAGTCGCGCTTGGATCTAAGAGTGAACCGCAAAACGAAGTAAGCAAAAAGGCTCTGGCGCCGCATTCAAAGCGTGCGCTTGAGCCTTTTGTTAGATTGATCTTTTGGAATTTAATCTTTTCGACTGTACGTACGCTCGCGTTTGCCAGCGGTGTCGCCTTGTGGTTTACGTGAACCATAATCACGACCGCCATCTCGACTGCGGTCACGGTTACCATCTCTGCCACGGTCACGATCGCGATCACGGTCGCGGCGCTGACCACGATTGACATGTGATGAATGGTTTCCTGGTCCACCTGACGTGCGTCGATGACCGCCCTGGCGTCCGTCGTTGAAGCGTTTTTTGACGCGTACAGGTTCCTCTGGTGTCAGTTCAATCGACATGTCGTTTTTCTCACCGGTGAGTAACTTGAGAGATGCTGCCAACAATTGCACGGAATCGTACTGTTCAAGCAATTGAATAGCCAACGCCTTGTATTCGCCATACTCTTTGGAGTCGACGATGCTCAGCAATTTCTCAGCCGTAATTTTTTGTTTGCCTTCCAATGCCTCAGCAACGCTAGGCAACGGTTTGCGAGTCAACTTGTGGCGCGTAATTTTCTCGATGAAGTACAAATGATCGATTTCACGCGGTGTAACGAATGACCATGCTGTACCTTCGCGTCCCGCACGACCGGTACGGCCGATGCGATGGACATAACTTTCTGGGTCTTGTGGCAAGTCAAAGTTGATGACATGTGAAACGCCCGAGACATCGAGTCCACGTGCGGCCACATCGGTTGCAACTAGCACTTCAATGCTATTGTCACGGAATTTACGCATGACCGTATCGCGCTGATGTTGCGACAAATCACCGTGCAAGCCATCAGCTGCATAGCCACATTTTTGCAACGCTTCTGCCAATTCATCGACGCGGCGCTTCGTCCGTCCGAAAATAATCGCGAGATCAGGCGATTCCATGTCTAGCAAACGTGTGAGTGCATCAAATTTTTGTTTCTCATGTACTTCGACATAATTTTGCTGAATAAGCGGCGCGCTGATTTGCTTCGGAATGACCGAAACATGTTCCGGGTTACGCAAAAACTGTTGCGCCAATTTTTGAATATTGGACGGCATCGTCGCAGAAAACAGCATCGTGTGACGCTCTTCTGGCACGAGGCTAAGGATTGACTGAATGTCCTCCATGAAGCCCATGTCCAACATTTCATCGGCTTCATCAAGCACGACCGTGTTTACATCTTCAAGCTTAATCGTTTTGCGATTGATGTGATCGAGTAAACGACCTGGCGTCCCGATAATGATATGCGGTTTATTGCGCAACAAGCGAATTTGCCGTTGAATATCCTGACCGCCGTAAATCGGTAATGAGCGCACCCCTTTGTAGCGGCTCAACTTAGCGATTTCCTCCGAAACTTGAATCGCTAACTCACGCGTCGGCGTCAAAATCAAGCCGACAATTTTTTGCTCGCTCGTCGCAATTCGGTTAATCAACGGAATCGAAAAAGCAGCTGTTTTTCCCGTACCGGTTTGCGCTTGACCAATCAGGTCACGAGCTTCTAAGGCAATCGGTATCGTTTTTTCCTGGATTGGCGTCGGTTCTTCAAACCCAAGCTCAGTAATCGCGCGCACAACGCGATTCTCCAGGCCAAAATCATAAAAAGTTTTCAAATCATTCATGCTCCTTTATTATTGTGTCAACGTCGAGTGTGTCATTCAAAGAAAAAAGTATTTCCCAAGATCGCGGAAAATACTATTACAGCACTTAACACATCTTACGTATTGTAACAGATTCAACATGCAATTGAAAGCAAAGGCATTGCCACGACTATTCGTCCACCTTAAGGACTGCCATGAACGCTTCCTGCGGCACCTCTACATTCCCCACTTGCTTCATCCGCTTTTTCCCTTCTTTTTGCTTCTCCAACAACTTGCGTTTCCGTGTGATGTCACCGCCATAACATTTGGCGAGTACGTTTTTACGCATTGCCTTGACCGTTTCACGAGCAACCACCTTCTGCCCAATCGCCGCCTGAATCGGCACCTCAAACATTTGTTTCGGAATCAGTTCCTTGAGTTTTTCACATAACACACGGCCGCGTTGGTAGGCACGGTCACGATGCACGATGAACGAGAGTGCATCGACCTTATCGCCGTTCAACAGAATATCCATTTTCACTAGCGCTGACTTCTTATACCCTGAAAATTCATAATCGAACGATGCATACCCGCGCGTGCTCGACTTAAGCGTATCAAAAAAGTCGTAGACAATTTCAGAGAGCGGCATATCGTACGTCAGCGTGACGCGGTTCGAATCCAAGTACTCCATGTTTTGAAATTCGCCGCGCTTGTTCTGGCACAATTCCATGATCGCACCTACATAATCGTTCGGCACGATGATCGACGCCTTCACATACGGTTCTTCGACATACTCTATTTTTTGCGTTTCTGGCATATTCGAAGGATTATCAATCATGAGCAACTCGCCGTTCGTTTGCGTCACACGGAACACCACGCTCGGCGCCGTCGTAATGAGCGGGATGTTGTACTCGCGCTCAATCCGTTCCTGTATAATTTCCATGTGCAACAGACCGAGGAATCCGCAACGAAAACCGAAACCAAGCGCTGTCGAAGTCTCAGGCTCATACTTCAACGAGGCGTCATTGAGTTCCAGTTTTTCTAACGATTCGCGCAAGTCATTGTAATCGGCAGTATCAATCGGATAAAGACCGCAGTACACCATCGGATTGATTTTGCGATAGCCTGGCAACGCATCTAATGTTGGGTTTTTGGCATCCGTAATCGTATCACCGACACGCGTATCTTTCACATTTTTAATGCCGGCCACCACAAACCCGACATCTCCCGCCAGCAATTCATCAACAATCGTCATCCGCGGTTTAAACGCGCCAACTTCGATGACCTCAAACACTTTATCGGTCGCCATCATCTTAATTTTCGATCCAGGACGAATCGCGCCATCGACGACACGCACATAGGTGATTACGCCCTTGTAAGCGTCATAATGCGAATCGAAAATAAGCGCCTTAAGCGGCTTCTCTAAAGCCCCGCTTGGTGACGGCACTTTTTGTACAACTTGCTCCAAAATCTCTTTAATACCGATGCCCGCTTTCGCCGACGCCAACACCGCTTCACTCGCATCCAGACCGATGACATCTTCAATCTCCTGTTTGACGCGTTCCGGTTCAGCACTCGGTAAGTCGATTTTATTAATGACCGGCAATATTTCTAAATTGTTGTCTAGCGCCAAATAAACGTTGGCCAGCGTCTGCGCCTCGATGCCTTGCGCTGCATCAACAACAAGCAATGCACCCTCACAAGCCGCCAAACTGCGTGACACCTCATAAGTAAAGTCGACGTGTCCCGGCGTATCGATCAGATTCAAAATATACGTTTCTCCATCGTCCGCCTTATACTGCAGACGAACGGCTTGCAATTTGATGGTAATGCCGCGTTCTCGCTCCAAATCCATCTGATCGAGCACCTGTTCCTGCATCTCACGCGAAGACAGTGCACCCGTATATTCAAGAATGCGATCGGCAAGCGTCGACTTGCCGTGATCGATGTGGGCGATAATACAAAAATTACGAATTTTGTTTTGGCGTTGCGCGTTGTCCGACATGTAAACCTCCAGAAAATGATTACATATCATTATACCAATATAATGGCTCGGCAATCAATCCAACAACGTAACGACGCCATCCAGCACCGTACGCGCCGCACTTTGCAAAAAACGATTGCACGCAATTGTCGCCTCATGTAACGGATTTTCAGTGACCACTTCTGCTGCCGCCACCTGTTCCGCGAACATCCGTTGCTCGCTCGTTTCAAGTCCAGCCGCAACGATTAGCATAAACCCCAATAGCAAAACAGACATCTTCAACCATTGCATTGCTACTGCTCTCCCCCCACTTCTTTGGCATCAAAGTACAACTCGGCAATCACCTCGGCAAGCAATGCGACGGTACGATATGACTCTGCCAGCGTGTTATACGGTCCGCCAATCTCGATCAATGCACTATTCGGTGACACCGACTGATTATATTCACCGTTGCCATGCGAACGTTTTGCATAGATGGACTTCGACAACCCCGGCATCCGCGCTTCCAATTGTGCGTGAATCGCTTTGGCAAACTCATAGTTTTTGCGCCAATTCGGATTTTTTCCACCGACAATAAAGTATACCTGCGCGTACGATTGTCCGTTGTGCACATGTGTCGTCTTATGTCTCGGTTGAGCATCGCGGTGCAAGTCAAAATAAAAATCATAATCGCCGTTCCGTGCAATCGCCTCTTGAACCGTCTGTAATGAGTATGAGTAAGATTTCGTATATTTAAACGTAGAAATACTGCTCGGATAATCCGTTTTCATACTATGTGCGCCGACCCCCTTCTGTTCTAGGAGCGATGCGAGTCTTGCACCAAGCAAGGTAATGTTCACTTGTGCATCGAAAGCCAAATCTGGCTTCGTAATGTTCCGATGCTTGAGCTCAGGAATCCATGATTCACGATTATGCGAATGGTAGATTAGTACTTTTTTCTTGCCGTTCGGAACTTGTCCGTTGTCAGGTTTCGGTTGTTGAGGCTCGATTGCCTTCTGTGATGGCGTCGGATCAAACGGAGCATCTGTCGTCGACTCAGCTACGCTTCCGTGCAACAACACCGCCTGTTGACGCTCCATACCTGGTACACCGGCAGCAAGCAAACTTTTCGGTTCAAACGGATTGAGATGCGTCGACCATTCGAACAGAAAGCGGACCGTTCGTTCCCAAGAAAAATGTTGGTTGCGCACGGACGCACCAGGCAACTCGTTGCTCAATGCCGCCTTCAACCAATCAATGGAGAGCGCACTCACAAGATTGTGCAAGGGCGGTTGCCGCTCGCTCTCCATCATATCTTGAAACACGCCGGAAAATGCGGTCAAAACGAACAACACGACTGTCAATAGCGTAACCGTTAGATAAATTTTAATGAGCATCAAAAGATTCATGACAATCCTCCCGTTTGTAAACTCTATGAGGAGGTCGAAAAAAAAAGAACAAGCCATCCAGTCCCATGGACCGAACAACTTGTTCTAGCTCATGCATCATTTACTTCGCTGAATAGCCATACCTCATGCCCAGCTCTGTTTCGAAAAATTTCGCCGGCAGCAGAACGACACCGTTTAACTGAACGGGGGCCACTGTCATCGTTTTTGTTACTTTATTCACCCGATAATTACGACTGCCGACGGTAAACGACAACGTATAACCCGTGCGAGTAGCTGTCACCGTTTTGTTGGCACTTCGATAACTGGACTTCAAGGCCAGCGCATCAAATACTTGCTTATAAGGAATCATCATCGTTCCGTTTCGTAATACCGGCGCAACATTCGTCGGCAGTTTCAAGGTGACGCCGTTCACAAGCACCGTTTTGCCGCGAACTTCCAGTGTCGGTTTACGTTTATAGGCGACTACTGAACTTAGCGCTGACTTGTTGCCGTAACGATCGATAGCAAGCACCTGATAATTGACACTCGCTTTTGTTGGTGTTTTTGTGTCGAGTACTGGCTTATTGGTTGTGCCGATTCTGACGCCGTCTGCAAACACTTCATATGATGGGACCCCAGAATCGTCTTTCGCGGCATTCCAACTGATGCGAATGTTTCTCAAATCAAGATTGACTATTTTTAACCCCGTAGGAACGGAAGGTTTCACGGAATCGCCCGTCGCAATCAACACCTCATTCGTAAACAGCGAAAAGTTACCAGCAGCATCATAAGCACGAATTTTCACAGCATATTTCGTGAAGTTTTTCAAACCATTGATCGTCAACGTCGTACTTGCGCCTTGCATTTTCATAAAAAGTTTATTGTTCAAATAAACCTCGTAGCCTACCACTTTTGCATTGTCAGTCGAGGCTTTCCAGGCGATGGTAAAGCGGTCCGATTTCACATTACTTGATGTGACGGGGCCTGGTTTGCTAGGCGCAACCGTGTCTTTTGATGTGACAATGATCAATGATTGTGAAAAAATCGAGATATTACCCGCTACATCTTTCGCCTTGACCGCAACTCGATAAGTTGTCGAAGGTTTCAAGGCGCTAAATTGGAACGAAGGCGTGGTGACGGATGCAGATTTCAATACTCCGTCGAGATAAACTTCGTAAGCGGACACTCCGCTACCTCCAGTATCTGTCGAGGGACTCCAAGCGACGCGAAATCCGCTGTCTTTCATGTCCGATGATTTCAAACCTCCAGGTACAGTCGGAGCCGTGCGGTCGAGTGTCTTCACTTTTAACGTATTCGTTCTTGGCGAAGAATTACCCGAAACATCAACCGCAGCAATTTGAACATTATAACCTTTAAACTCTGCTAATTCGGTCAAAGTGTAGTTCAATCCATTGACGGACGCTTTAAGGTTGCCGTCTACATAAATCGCATATTCTTTAATACCTTTATTATCAGTGGAGGCATTCCATTTCAACGTTGCACTGTCCTTCGTCACTGTTTGTTGTGACAAACCGGCAGGTACGGTTGGCGGCGAGACGTCAATCTCGACTGACGTCGGTGCATTTGCAACTGTGAACACATTAAAAGCACGATCAATCAACTCGAGCGATATTTGATATGCACCTGATGGCAACTGCATCTTTTTCTCAACCAGATAAGCTCCAGACTCATCTATTGTTGTTGATATTTGTTCGCCAATCGTATCGTTTGCGCTGTTTGTCAACTTCAAGTTCACATCTGCACCGATAAACATTTCCATATCCTCAGCAGCAATCAGTCCATCGAGAGTTAATGTTGAATTTTGAATATTCAATTGCTTCACTTCATTTTTCATCACAAATTGCGGTTTTGGAATTTGTACATTGAATGTGCCAACAGCCTTCAAATCAGCCAACTTAGGATTTATAAATTCGATTGCATAATCATACTCGCCGTCTTTCAAAAAATCTCCTGTGATGTCGAGATTGAACAGCGAAAAAGTGATGTTTTGCTCATTATCGACAACTGTATAATAATTGAACGTTTCATCGCTCGCGCGGTCGGTCACTTTTAATACAAGTAATTCCAGCGACTCGGTATTTGTCGTCCCACTGATGACAATGTCATTGTTCGTGAATGTGTTTTTGTCTGGCATCTCAATGTTCAAATACGGTGCATCGGCACTCGGTTGCAGTCCCATCAAAAATTGATTGCTATTGCCGGCCGCATCGGCAGCACTGAATTGCACTTGTGTAACTTGACCGCGAGGTAACGATTGATTGATTTTCATCTCCCACTCATTACCGGAAAGTGTCGGCGTGTATTTGGCATCTGGAGCACCTTCCGCAAAGATGCCATCGGCGTTCAAATCAACAATCACTTCAAGTTTCACATTCGGCTCCGAGACAAACCCTCTGATGAGCGGTTGATCCGAAAATAGACTGAAATAATCTTCGTTCACAGGTTCGATTTCTGGTGGCGTGCGGTCCAACGTCAACAAAAGGTTAGCATACACCGTATTCATCATGCCGTTGGAAGACGACTGGCCCTCGATATATGCATCAAACAAGTACGTACCATCACCATAAGTGTTGAGGTCGACGTTGAACGCCCACATGTTGTAGGTTGCGGAAGAAGGATCATCGACCACCTCGGAAATCTCTCCATCTGAAGTGGTCACGAGTGTGCCGACAGGCGCTGTCGTCCAGCCTCGAATTTCATAGAACGAATCATTCGTCAATACATAAGCGTCTGTCGATAGACCATACTCATCGCGGAATCCCCATTCATATTCTGTGGCATTGTTCATATGGCGGATTGTTTGTTCCGAAGTGGACGCGCCGATTTTTACTGTCAGCAAATATTCGGTATCGTTCAGCAGTAACGGCGCCTTCTCTTTTTTCAAATCTAATGTCCAAATGCCATCATTCACTTCTGTATAATACGTTCGGCTTGTTGCTTCGGATGCGAGCGTAATTTTGACTTTTTCACCCTTCGCTGCATCCGTCATCCCCCGAATAACGGGTGATGCACTCGATACAACGACGCTAGCCAGATTTGATGTTTCACTACCGATACTAATCGTGCGCTGACCTAAAACGTTTTTCGTTAAAACGGTCGCTACTGGGTCGAAAATTGTACCGCCAGAATCGACGATGGATGCATACGCAAATTCAGAAACGGAATACGGTTCACCTTCATCATAGGATTGCGGTGTGAATTGAACCGTGATTCGTTTGCTTTTTGATGTCAGTGAGTCCAATTCAGCAATCTGCCAAGTAAGCTCTGGCGCCTGCAAATCAAGTTCACGATCTGGCGGCGTGATAACCTCTAATTCTTGGTACAGTGTATCTTTGACTTCGACATTTTTCAGATCGTTCATACCGATGTTCGTCACTTTATATTCAAGCACGTACTCTTGAACTTCATCAACAACTGGCGGATTCGATCCTTGCACAATTCCAACTAGGTTTGTCTCCAACTTTAATTTGTCTTGCTGCAGAGAAATCGGCGCCAAAGTAGCGGCTGCCGCGTTTCCGTTTAAGATGGAGTCCTTCGTAATCTCAACCAAATTGCCGCGCATCGATGTACCGTACACAAATTTTAGCGCGTCATTTTCAAAATCAATTCCGGTTTGAGTCGCAATATCATAGATTGAGAATTGCAAGTCCAGGAAAAATGAATTGTTTGCTTGATCCGGGAGTACGCGCACGGCATTTTGTAAACTTTCGGCGCTGAACGGAAACTCGTACACTTTCGCGACATCCATCGTTTTCGACGGCGAATCGAATGAAGCGACGTACAAGTAGTCTGTTTCCTTGTCTGAGCCATTCAGGCCGACTGCACCGACTAATTCGCCTGAGTCTCTCAAAATTTGAATCATCGCTCTGAATCGATTGTCAAAGCCACCAGCGTTCTCGTTACGCGGGTCGCCCTTCAAGTTCATTCGAAAATAAACTTGATCATTCTTGAAAGCGTAGGAAACGGCGGCTGAATTGCCGTTGCTTACAAGATCAAACATCGAGGAAGTTAGTTTCCCGTGATCGCCCGCAGCATCAGTGACAACTTGTCCTTGCACCGTTCGATAGGGCTTGAATTGAACGTCCCAGTCCAAAGACAGGTCACTTTCTGCCTGGACTGTGCTTTGGAATGCTGTAACCGCTTGCAAAGACAGCAACAGAGAAAATATCAGCACGAAGATGAGCAACTTCTTCATTTTCTGATGAATGCCTAAAAAAAACATCGCCATAACCCCCAAAATTCGAAATATACGATAACATTATATCATCTATTTCAAACTCGGTGAATGTTATGACGACATTCATTTTAGTTTAAATATTTTGTGAATGGCAGCTCATCACCCTGCTCATGCAAGGCGTCGTTCATCCCGTCGGCGATCAATTGGCCGATGTCGGACATGAATTGATCGATATCTTTGGGCGTGACCAGTAAATCGTTGCCTAACGGTTGCAACACTTCTTTGAACACTGCCAAGCGCTCCTCCTGCGCCAATTCATGGAGTGAGCCGAGCAGTTGCTTACTGTTTTGCGCATTCCGTTGAAAGTGTCGTTTCATCATTTCCATGCAATTGTTAACGATCGTCGAAGCAAACACGACCGTTGGCACGCCGACTGCGATGACGGGTACACCGAGCGTTTCACGATTCAATGCTTTGCGCTTGTTGCCAATCCCCGACCCTGGTTGGATGCCTGTGTCCGCCATTTGGATGGTCGTATGCACGCGTTCCAACGAGCGCGACGCCAGTGAATCAATTGCGATGACCATGTCTGGTTTCACATGTTCGCAAATGCCGCGGACAATCTCGCCGGTCTCAATGCCTGTTGTGCCGAGTACTCCTGGCGCTATCGCCGAGACGACTCGCAAATCGGAATCGCGCTCACTCTGCATCCACTCAAAATAATGACGCGTAACTAGCGTATGTTCGACGACTATCGGTCCTAACGCATCTGGCGTCACTCGATCATTGCCGAGCCCGATGACTAATACTTTCGCCAAACGGTCTTCACTAACGCTGCGAATCATCTCGCGCAATTGTTCTGCGAAGACGGTACGCGTGCGCTCCATGAGTTTCGCATCTTTCTGTCGCAACCCAGGCGCCTCCAATGTCACGTAAGTCCCTTTTTGCTTGCCAATTTTGCGCGCCGCCTGCTCATCCACGACTTTAATTTTTGTGATCTTAATCCCTTGTTCCTCGGAAACGCTGCTTTCGATGCCGGGTAGCGATTGCAAATCTCCATTGTTCGCTTCCAATGCTAAATCCGTATGCGTCTCGTATAAATCATTTATCATCGTCTTTCCCCCTACTTTGCAAATATGTCCGCTTTTATTATTGACCGGACCAGGGGAAAACAAACATCAATGGAGCAAAGATGGACCTTGCTGGCCGTACATTCTCTTCAGTTGGAGGATTGCGTCCTCGATGATCATTTCATCGAAAGAGTCCAGTTCCTGCAACTGCTCGACTCGTTTTTCATAAGACATGTCCTTGCGATCGTAAAAAGCCCAATTCGCCAAATCCTTCGCCACACGATCAAAATCAAGCAGTTTCTCCCACACATGCGCACGTTGGAAATAGGCATCAACGTGATAGGGATCGCGAGCAATCGTCAACGAAAATTGGGCAAGCGCATTTTTATATTCATAAAGATGCATGTAGATGAGCGCAAGATTGTAGTGTGCGGAGGCGTCTTCTGGATTTAAACGCAAGTAGTCGAGCGCATCCCGGGCAGCACCCCGGTAGTCGCTCAATTGAAATAACAAGAAACCTCGCGCCCAAATCAATGGCGGAAAATCCGGATTCAATGTCAACCCAGTGTTGTAATCTTCTAACGCCTGATCTGTGCGCCCTGACTTGATGTGACATAGGGCACGACGTTCATAAACGCCTTCATTCGCTGGATCGAGTTCAATCAGACGCGTAAAATCACTTTCCGCCAGCGGATAGTTTTCAATGTCCATGAACAATCCGCCGCGCACAAACAGAAACTCATGATTATCGAGCAGGTCGCCATCATGCTCAAGCGCCGTCTGTAAATCAATCAGGGCGTCGTCAGTACGATCTATGCGCCAATAGAACGTGCCTCTTTTCATCCGTGTTTCCGCACAATCACTGATTGCGAGCGCCTGGTCGTAATCGCGCTCCGCCTCCTCTAAGGAACCGAGACTTTCATACACCTCTGCTCGCTCGAGAAAGCAATTGAAATCAGTATCATCTTCCTCAATCGCCTTACCAAACAGAACAAGCGCATCTTCCAGTTGGTCTAACGCGACGTAAGAACCGGCAAGCCAATAACTGACATAAGGCAGTTGCTCATCGAGTTTCTTCGCTCGTAAAAAATCTTGCAAAGCCGCCTCTTCATCGCCTGCCATACGAAACGAATGTGCACGCTCGACATACACTTCAGCGACATCCGCATCGAGCGCTAACGCCTGATTGAAGGAAACGATCGACTCATCGATGCGATTCATCCAACGCAAACATTTGCCGTGTTCAACCAACAGCATTTGATGATTCGGTAACACTTGCAGCGACCGCTCGATCAGCGCCAAGCACTCTTCATAATTTTCCTCAAAATAAAGATAGCGACATAGGGTCGGCACGTATAGCCCCAACTCATACACTTCGGAAAGAATATCGGTTATTTCATCCACAGAATATTTACTACGGTCATAGACGGTCTCGCGATTCTCGGCAAGTTCTTGTTCCACTTGAAAGTTGAGTTGCACGCTTTTGTGCAACCAACGTTTGGCCGCGTCACGATCGAGCAGTCGGTCATGGGCTTGCGCATATCGATAGTAGTATAGCGGAATGGCTATCTCTTCATCTTGTACACTTTCAGCAAATGCTTGCAATGCGTCTTCGAAACGCGTCAATCTCATATAGTTCATCGCGATTTCAAACCATTGAATCGCCGCTTGCTGGTCACGAGCATACAAAATCGACTGTTTCAGATCAGAAATCGCTTCCTCATGACGTTCTAAAAATTTGTAGATTTTCGCGCGGAACATCCAATATTCGACTTCACGCGGCGCTATATTCAGTGCCTCAGAAATATCGTCAAAACCATCCTCAAACTGAGCGTTATCGCAAAATAACACCGCTCGTAAATAGTAATAGTAATCTTCATTCGGTTCTCGGTCCGCCATTAAATCTACGATGCGAAATGCGATATCATCCAATTCGCGTTGCCGGAAAAAGTGAAATTGTGATTGCACGTGATGCGGACGAATCACATGAAGCGGCGCAATCGCAAAATAAACGAGCACCAGTCGCCCGATTAGCCAATAAAACCAAGTGAATATAATCATCCCATCACCGTCTTCCATGACATAAATTATTGCTCTTCCATGACGATCGTCCGAAATCGCTGTTTCGCGGTCATTCGCAATCGTTCGACAAATTGTTCCGGCGTATGGATACCCGAAAATTGTTGCAAGGAACCTACTTTATCCAATTGTATCTGAAATAGAGGCGTTTGAGAATGTGCAGATTGTGCGGATAGTTCATAAAATTGTTTCGCTAATGTCGCACGCCGGTTCCCGTCTACTTCGACGTTGATAAACGCCTGCACAACGACTGCACCACTATAGCGGCGTTGCGCAATGCCGCACACTTTGCGACCGTCCATCTGTAAATCAAACCGACCTGGACAGTATGATCCATCTACCTCGCCAATCATGACACGTTCCGTCCCCGTCGAATCGCGCAACCAGTCAGCGAGAAAGTGAAAATCTTCATCTGCATGCAACTGCCCTGGCGACTTTGCGCAAATGTAGGAGAGATTGACGACACCTGCATCAAGTGGGACGAGCGCACCGCCACTTTGGCGTACAATCAAGCGATATCCTTTTTGTCGAAAATGTTCTTGCACGACATCAAACTGTGAACTCACATCACGCGAACCGAGTACAAGCACGTCTTTTGCCCGCCACACGTGGAGAAATGGACCCTCTCCGTTTGCGGCACGTTGCGCCAATTGATGATCGAGCGCGAAAACCTGTTCGGCCGATTCACCCGAATATAAAATCGGATTGTTGATCCAGCGCAAATTTTGAAGTTTTTGCTTACATTCCGCCATCCAACAATCCCTCACTTATGTATGCTATAATGATACCGAACGTTTACGTAACGAATGGAGGTTCGAAGATGTCGAATGCTCACGATTCCCAACATACCGCGAAACGAAAAAATGAACACATTCATATTTGCCTTGAAGAGCAAGTGAACGGCGAACACATTACGAACGGCTTCGAACGCTACCGCTTCATGCACGAAGCGTTGCCAGAAATCGACTTCAACGAAATTTCGTTGAGCGTGGAATGGTTCGGCAAGCGCCAAGCGACGCCGTTGCTTATCAGTTCAATGACCGGCGGCACTGAATGGGCGCACGCCATTAATTTACGACTAGCCGTTGCCGCTGAAAAACGCGGTTGGGCGATTGGACTCGGCTCAATTCGGGCTGCGATTGAAAATGAGCAGTTGGCTTTTTCCTATCAATTAAGAGAACAATCGCCGAACGCCTGGATGATTGCCAATATTGGTGCGGTGCAATTCAATTACGGTTATTCCGTTGAGCAATGCCGGCGCGCCGTACAAATCATGGGAGCCGATGCACTCGTTCTACATCTTAACAGCATGCAAGAAGTGTTTCAGCCTGAAGGCGACACCAACTTTCGCAACCTATTGCCGAAAATCGCCGAGTTGTGCGAGCAACTAGATGTGCCCATCGGAATCAAGGAAGTCGGTTGGGGCATCAATGGTCTGCTCGCCAAACGTTTGCTCGACTGCGGTGTTCAGTTTATTGACGTCGCCGGTGCTGGCGGTACTTCTTGGAGTCAAGTCGAAAAGTTTCGCCAATCCGACGAATTGCGCAAACGTGCTGCACAAACGTTTGCTAGTTGGGGGATTCCGACTGCAGAGTGCGTAGTCGATGTCCGCAAACATAGCGATAATGCCCGGCTCATCGCATCAGGCGGGATGAACAACGGACTCGAAGCGGCGAAAGCGATTGCGCTTGGTGCTGACCTCGTCGGTTTCGGTCGATCCTTACTCGCAGCCGCCACAGACTCGACCGAACTAGTGGAACGCGCGCTTGAGCAAGTCGAATTTGAACTACGTGCAGCGATGTTTGGGATTGGCGCAAAAGATGTAAGTCAACTGCGCTATAGTCCGAACTTAGTCCCTTCATTATAAAACAAAATCAATCGAGAAAGAATGCATAAAACCGTCGCTTGAACCGAAAGGTCCGGCGACGGTTTACTTATATATGCATACCCGTTTTTAATATCTAGCCAAACATCGCGCGTTTCATGCGCTCGAAGAACGATTCGTTTTCTCCATGTGTATCTTCACCGCTCAACGTAGCAAACTCGCGAATCAAATCTTTTTGTTCATCCGTCAAGTTTTTCGGAGTGACAACGACGACTTTGATGTGCTGATCGCCGTGTCCAGAACCTCGCAGGCGCGGCACACCTTTGCCTTTCAAACGGAAAAACGTACCCGTTTGAGTACCTGCCGGAATCTTTAATTTGACCTTGCCGGTCAAAGTCGGCACTTCAATCTCATCGCCGAGCGCTGCCTGCGCAAACGTCAGCGGAATCTCGCAATAAATATGCTCATCTTGACGCTCAAAGAACTCGTGCGATTTGACACGGATGTAAATGTACAAATCTCCTGGCGGACCACCGCGTGAACCTGCTTCGCCCTCACCGCTTACGCGCAGTTGTGAACCTTCATCAATACCCGCCGGAATCTTCACATGAATCGTACGGTTCTTTTTCACCTTGCCAGAACCATGACACGTCGAACATTTTTCTTTAATGATGACGCCTTGTCCGCTACAATTCGAGCATACGCGGCGATTCACCATCCGCCCGAACATCGTGTTTTGCACAAACTCCTGTTGTCCGCTTCCGTTACACACTTTACAAGTCTCTGGTTTTGTACCCGCTTTCGCACCGCTTCCATTACATGTGTCACACGTTTCCGTGCGTGGCAATTTGACTTCCATCTCCTTGCCGAACACTGCGTCTTTAAAATCAACGGTCAACGTGTACTCCAAATCATTCCCGCGACGGGGTGCGTTCGGATCACGACGTGACCCGCCACCGAAACCACCACCAAAAATCGACGAGAAAATATCACCTAAATCGTCTATTCCGCCGAAGCCACCGCCGCCACCAGCGCCTCCACCACCGCCCATATTTTGATATGGGTCATTATGGCCGAACTGATCATAGCGAGAGCGCTTCTGATCGTCGCTCAACACTTCGTACGCTTCCTGCGCCTCTTTAAAGCGATTCGGCGCCTCCGGATCTTTGTTACGGTCCGGGTGGTACTCCATCACCTTTTTTTTGTGTGCTTTTTTGATTTCTTCTGGCGAGGCGTTTTTACTGACACCAAGCACTTCATAATAATCACGCTTGCTCAACGACGCTCCCCCTTTGCAAAGTCATCCGCAAACCGATCATTTCGATTGCTTGCCGTCTTCGTCCACCACTTCATAATCAGCATCGACCACGTTGTCTTTCGTTTTACCGTTTGCATCATCAGCAGCCGCATCGCCCTGCGGCTGGTTAGCAGCC
>CANHCR010000043.1 GCA_947459205.1 Caryophanales bacterium
TCGCCTCCATCTGTTAAGTGCCAAATACATATATTCAAATCCACCGTCTCGATATTCACGACGACACTTTCGATAAAATTCGAGAGGAACGTTTTGAGCTCTGGCAGGTTGGTTTGGGTGATATGTGAATGTAAGGAACTCGATAACTGTTTATGATTTTTATGATCAATGCGAAAATCATATTCTCGAGGTTCGCTTTGCTTTGCTCGAGCTCTTCCGCGCGCGCGTGAAAAGACGGGTGGTCGTAACCTTTGGCGATGGCATCGATGTGCCGAGTCTTGTCGCGGATAGCCTCGTTCACTTGCTCGACGAGCAGAGGCATGACGTCGGCGAAGAATTCCCTTGTTTGCACAGCGTTTCTTGCTATGGCGCTGGTTGCAGCGGCTCTCCACGAATTGACAATGAAATATTTTTAAATTAAAGTTAAATAGGATACGATTATATAGAATCTGAACTGTCATTCTACGAAGTAAACTTCTTTTGGAAGTTGGACTTGGTAACTTTATAAACACGCCAATCCTTTGCGCAATTTGACATTAGTAAGAATTAGACCACTTTATTCGAAGGAGAATGAAAATGAACAAACATTTGATTTTGATTTGCTTAAGTGTGGTGATTTCGATTCTACTGTTTAGTCAAGCGTTTTCTTTGACCGCGGCTCCAAATTCAGAAAGCACTCCTCCAGATATACGGAAATCCTATGGTGTATGGGATCGTTCTGGAGATTACTCGATTGAACAATTTCCATTTCTAAAAGGAACGGCCATTTCGATCAAATGGAGTGATTTTGAATCTCAAAAAGGTCAGTATAACTGGGAATTAATCAATACAATTCTTCAAAAAACAGCTCAGTCCAATCAATATGTGTACCTTCAATTGAATATCGGGCCCGATTCTCCAGAATGGATTTATGAGAACGGCGTGCCAAAAGTGGAAGTGAATGCGATTGATAAAAACAATGGTTCAGAAGAAAAATTTTCGCATTATCCCTACTATCTAAGTCCATTTTATTTACAATTGCTGAATAATACCATCACTGCGATTGGAGATTATGTTTATGCACTTGAGAATCAAGCGTTTGATCGGATCGCATTTATTCAAGTAGTCACTGGTTGTACAGGTGACGAAGTGGCCTATAAAGGCACTCCAATTGACAGCAAATTCAAAATCGATGATGAACAATGGCAGGCATATCGATTGCAAGTATTTGAAATGTACAGACAGAACTTCCAGAGACCAAGTGGTTCAAAATATCTGCTTTTTAACGATGTGGACCAGGCTCAATTTCCGGAAGAGCATGACTGGGTTATGAATAACGTCAATTATATCGGGCAAAAGGGATATGTTTTACCGAGAGGGTATAACTTAACAAATATGGCAAGTTTCGTAAATGAAGTGCGCAACAACACATTCCATACACCGGACCGTGTCATTCTTTCGAGAGCGGAAATGGATCAAACATGGAGTAAAGGATTTTTTATGTTGAACTTGCCAATGAATGTTTATTGGTCAACACTGAATGCACTTCACGGCGGATTGGGTGTGTGGGATGTTTCCGCTTCGATTCTTGATGAAAAAAAGAATCCAAACTTGAAAAGAATCATTCCATATTTTGAATTTTTCAATCTTTATGCAGGAGATGTTGTGCCTGAGACAGCAAAAGGTGGTTTTATCGCTTTTCATAAAGGTCTCGATGTCTCTGATACTCGTTCTTATCCAGAGAAAAAATTCGGGATAGCCAAACAGGATAATCAAAAGAGATATTTGGCCATCTGTCGGGCATTTAGTGCCTATGGTGCGAGAATGGATGATGTTAAAGGAGCGACTTTGGGTCAAGTCAAGCAACGAGATCAACTAAAGGGGTTTAACGACTGTGGCTGGGACATACCGAATTCTAACTACGAGCGATTTATTACACAAATTGAACCGGATATAACGGATCAACCGTTGTGGCGTGTTGGTGGCAAAATAACGAAGACAAGTCCTGCGTATTCCCGCTTTGCAAGAAGTTTCTCATCGAAACATAAGAAAAATGCAATCTATCTTAATGTTGATGATCGTTTTTATAACAGTATGTCAAATTCCATTCAAACTTCATTTAAAGTAAAAATCATTTACCTTGATCAAGGAAAAGGTAGCTTCTCGTTGGTTTATGATGCAAAGGATAACCCTCAAAAAACCGCAGTGAACATTAAAAAGGGCAATAGCAGATTATGGAAGGAGAAAATCGTAACCATCGAAGATGCGGCATTTCTCAATCGAGGAACGAAGGCGTCAGATCTTTCACTTGTTAATACAGATTCGGAAAATGATATTTTTCACATGGTAGAGATTCGTAAAATACAATAAATGCATTTCCATTTATCAAGTAATTCGGGGTTGGAATGAAATGTAAACAGCGCGTCAGCACTTGGAGTCATTACTCTCCATAGCTGACGCTCTTTTTTGTAACATCGTTTTTTAGAATATTAAATATCTGATCAAACCGAAAATTAACTCCAAACCATTAGGCCCCAAATACAAGTTTCCAGACCGGTCTCCGCACGCAGTTCCGCACTGCTTCGGAGGCTGGTTTTTATTATTCAGTATTTTGTTAGAGTAACTCTGTTATGATACTAGATATACCGACTAAGATAGATAAGGAGGACCTATACATATGGACAAACGCAAATGGCTGGCTCGCTCGATTTTCCTCTTAATTGCGCTGTCCTTATATCTCCCGCTTCTATTAGGCATGTGGAAATATGATGCAGACAACCGCTGCGTCCAAGCGTCGCGCGCGTTGTTTGATGTGACATCGTGTGATTTTACGGAATCGACCGGCATCTCGCTGGATGGAGTGTGGCAGTTTCACTGGCAACAATTTTTGAATAGCACCGCTTTGAATAGTGACGCTTCTATAGATAAGGAACCATCCTACATCACCGTACCTTCGCACTGGAACAACCGCTATTTCTTTAATTCTACATACTCAACGCAAGGATATGCGACCTATCGCACGGAGGTTCGTTTGCCGAAGAACATGGTCGGAAAACCGCTGGCGATACGTGTCAGCAGCGCCCGCGTGGCCAGTCGCCTGTACGTAGACGGACAAGCGCTTGCGCAAAGCGGCCAGCCGGGCACGACGCGCACCGCAGAGGTGGCCAAAAACAAGCCGTACACTGGTTCGTTCAAGACACTCCAGTCACGCATCACGATTGACGTCGAAGTGTCGAACTTCCACAACGGCAGTTCGGCCGGTTTAAATCTGTCCGTCATCCTCGGCAGCGAACAACAATTGGAGCGGTTACAACTGCGCCACCAAGTGGTGGATTGGCTGTTGATTTGTTTCTTGTTTTTTACGTCGTTGTTTTTCCTCGGCAGGTGGCTGCTAGACTTCAAACAGCGGGCCGACGGCGCGCTTGCCGTGTTGCTGTTATCTGTCGGTTGCTTTCTGCTCACATCCAGTGAAAAGTGGATGTATGACTTGTTTCCGCACATGGAATTTGACACGTTTGCCCGCTTCGCAAACATCTCGGCGTGGATGGTGTACGCGAGCACGTTCTTTTGTGCGTATTTTTTGTATCCATTGTATTTCCGCAAATGGATGATCCGCACGGTGATCGGTTTGACGGTCCTGCAGGTTCTGTTGGGCTGGTTGACGGAGGTGTACATGTACACGCCGATCAGCGGCATGCTGACATTGTTGGTCGGCTCCATCATCTATGCTTATGTCATTTGGGTATTTTATCGTTCCTATCGGCAACGGGAGCCGGGCGCCATTTTGTTGCTGCTCGCAGTCTCGTTCTGGTTGGTGTTTATCTTACATTGGGGATTCAGTATGATGCTCACACTCAATCCACATGACTTGCCGCCGGTTCATGTGCCGGTCTTCGTGTTGCTCATGGCATTCGGTTTGTCGGTACAGCAAAAAACATTGACGAAGCAATTGAATGAGACGGAGCTCGCCAAGTTGCGCCATCAAATCAAACCGCACTTTCTGTTCAATGCAATCAATACGATTATTTGGGCGAGCAAACGCGACCCGCAGCAGGCGCGTGATTTGTTGTTGCGACTCAGTGACTTTTTGCGCGGCAGTTTCGACTTCGATGATCGCGACGTGCTCGTGCCGTTCAAGAAAGAACTCGATTTGACGGAAGCGTATGTGGAGATTGAGCAGGCGCGCTTTGAAGAGGAACTGCACGTGCAGATGCGGATTGCAGACGAGGTGCTTGCGGCGAACGTGCTCGTGCCGCCCCTTATTTTTCAGCCATTGGTGGAAAATGCGGTTCGGCATGGGGTGATGAAAAAAGACGGCGGGGGAACGGTGACGGTTCGCGCCGATCTGGAAGATGGATTTCTCGTGCTGGCGGTTGAGGATGATGGTGTCGGGTTCAGTGAGGAGCAGCTGCGGGCGATTGCGAGTGGGCGCTTTGAGCAGTTGACGGAGGACCGAATCGGTGTCGGCTTGAACAATGTGCGCTTGCGTCTGTGGAAGCAGTATCAGGTGCTGCTGAGCATTTCGAATCATGAGCAGGGTGGCGCGAAAGTGGAGATGAAAATCCCGTACAAGTGAGGGGAATAGCGATGTGGAAAGTCATGGTGGTCGACGACGAGCGACCGGCGCTTGAAGAGTTGAGTGAATGTTTGTCCGCACAGGAGCAGGTGGCGGAGGTGTATCGCTTTCGCAAGCCACGTGAGGCGCTGACGATGTTTACGGAGCTGTCGCCGGACCTGGTGTTTTTGGATATCGAGATGCGGGGGATGAACGGCCTGGAGTTGGCGGGCTACATACAACAATTGGGAACGAGTGCAGAAATCGTGTTCGTGACGGCGTACAATGAGCATGCGATTACCGCCTTCGATTTGTGTGCGCTTGATTATGTGCTGAAGCCGCTCAATCCGCAGCGCATCAAGCAGACGTTGGAGCGGTTTGCACGTGTGACGAAAGACCGAGGACGAGGCGAGATCGCGTCATCGGTCGAAGCGGTAGGTGCGGATTCGATGGTCACGGTGGCAACTCGGCCGATCGGTGTGCACCTGTTCGGACCAATCACGGTAACGGGCAAATATGGGGATATCGTCTGGAACTCGTCCAAGTCGAGGGAGTTGTTCGTGTACTTGCTCCTGCATCCGCAGGTCGGATTGGCACAATTGATTGACGACGTATTCCCAGAGTTCAATCTCGATAGTGCCACTCATTATGTGCATACGTGTCTGTACCGAATTCGCAAATCACTGAAGGAGTGCGGTTTGGGGCAAGAGATTACGATTGACTATCGGAACAAGCGATATGAGACGACGTTTGCAGAACATGTACCGGTTGACTATGAACAATTTATGAGTGCGGACAGTGCGGAGCAGCGAATCGAACGTTATAAAGGTGAGTTATTGCCGGAGGTGGAGAGCGAGTGGCCGCATCCGTTTCGCAAAACATGCGATGATTTATTCGAGTTTGCTTTGCAGCTGGTGATGGACCGCGCGCAAGCGAATGGGAATCTGCAGTTGGCACAGAAATATGATGCGATGTTGAGTCGGTTACGGGAGTAAACATGAAAAAAGTGTTGTTAGTTTTTTGTTAGAGTACGTGTGTTATAGTGATTTAATTGGTAAAAACGGAGGTTTTCAAGATGACATTTAAACGATTATTGAATGTGTTTCTGGTGTGGTGCATGCTGACGAGTCTGGTCTCGTTCGGCTGGGTGCCGAATCAGGTCGTGCCGGACGTATTGCAAACGGGTGAGGCGCAGGCGGCGGCACCGACGGTTAACATCGGCGACTACCTCCAGTTCGGCAAGTATAACGATGCGCCTATTTTGTGGCGCGTCATTCACAAGGACGCTAATGGCGACCCGGTGCTTTTGGCGGACCGGATTCTGACCCTCAAGGCGTTCGATGCGGGTGGCAGTTATCACTCGACAAATTCTTTACGCGAGATGGGTGGCAGCAACTACTACCCGGATTCGAACATCCGCCAGTGGCTGAACAGCAATAGTACAAACAGTGGTGCTACGACGATTGACTGGATCCAGAACGATCCGAGCGTTGCGAATTTCGCTAGTGGCTCTAATCCGTACAACACGGAGAAAGGCTTCTTAGCGGACGGTAATTTCACGTCTACGGAACGAGGGGTGATCAAGCCGTTGACGCAAAAAGTATTGCTACACAGCCTGGATACAGCGAATAAAGACGGTGGATCGGCGAATCATATTTATGATGGCTCACTATCGACCGTGGTTCAAAACTATGACACCACAGCGTATTACAAGAATGTCACAGACAAGGTATTCCTATTGTCAGTGAAACAGTTAAAAGAATACGTCTACGACAATAGATCAATATTAGGAACGGATTATCACAAGGCGAAACCTACAGCGGAAGCGGTGAGCCAGAGTACGTATAAGGATGAAACCAACTTGAACAGTACCACAAATCGGTTTTATTGGTTAAACTCCCCTTACGCCGCGTCCTCCCTCGGTGTGCTAGCTGTCCACGCTGACGGTTATATCTACAGCCGCGCTGCGTACGACGACCTCAGCGGTGTTCGCCCCGCTTTGCAGTTAGATCTGGCATCTGCGTCCTTCTCGTCTGGAGCGGGGACTTCCGGGGACCCTTTTGTAGTGACAGCATCAGCAAACGAAGCTGCACCGGTATCGCCAAGCAATGCCACGTTGGCCGCTGGAGGTTGGTTCAATCTGGCGATTAACACGGACGGGAATGTCGTTGCTTGGGGGAATAATGACCATGGTCAACTTAATATTCCGGCAGGACTAACCGATGTAAAATCAGTTGCAGGAGGAGTTGGAAATGGAGCTGCTTTTGCTGTTAAACATGACGGAACGGTCGTTGGTTGGGGGCATAATGGATATGGACAACTTAATATCCCAGATGGATTAACCAATGTAGTCTCGGTCTCTGCAGGCGGCGGACATGTATTGGCGCTGAAGAGTGATGGCACCGTCGTCGCTTGGGGACTGAATAATGATGGTGAAGCAAATGTCCCTGCCGGCCTAACCGATGTGGTTGCCATTTCAGCAGGAATTTATCACAATCTTGCCCTCAAAAGCGATGGCACCGTCGTGGCTTGGGGAAGTAATTATTTTGGGAGTACTTGGGTTGGTCAATCCTCTGTCCCAGCTGGATTAACTGATGTCATTGCAATATCCGCCGGTGGTTGGCACAGCCTTGCCCTCAAAAGGGACGGAACTGTTGTTGCATGGGGGAAAAATGATGCAGGCGAGACCAATGTCCCAGCAGATTTAACGAATGTAAAGGCCATCGCAGCAGGAGCTTTTCATAATGCCGCACTCAAAAGCGATGGAACGGTCGTTGGTTGGGGGTATAACGAATATGGTCAAACCGTTCCTCCAGTAGGACTAACGAATGTCGTATCGATTACAGCGGGAGATTTTTTTAGTGCAGCATTGAAGAGTGATGGAACCGTCGTTGGTTGGGGAATCAGTTGGTATGGGGTCATTGACACACCTTCAGGACTCGTCGTCAAATTGCCATCATCCAACCAAGCGCCGACCGACATCAGTCTGAGTGAGAGTTCGATTGCCGAGAACAGCCCGTCTGGCTCGACGATCGGAACACTCGGTGCGACCGATGCAGATGCAGGAGACACGGCGACGTTTACGTTGGTCAGTGGAACGGGCGATACGGATAACGCGAGCTTCACGATTAATGGGACTTCGCTTAACACCGCTGCCAGTTTCGATTATGAGACAAAATCCAGTTACAGCATCCTCGTGCAAGTGGCGGACAGTGCTGGTGCTACATATAAGAAGCAGTTGACGATTACGGTGACGGATGTGAATGAAGCAGTCACCGGCGTGTCCGTCGACAAGTCGGCAGTCAGTTTAACCATTGGTGGAACATCCACGGCGACGATTGCCGCAACGGTAGCTCCGGCCACGGCGACGAATAAAAACGTCACATGGAGCTCAAGCAATACAGCAGTAGCCACGGTCAGCACCGGCGGAGTCATCACTGCGGTAGGCAACGGCACGGCCACCATCACCGTCACGACGGCAGATGGAAGTAAAACGGCGTCGGTCGCGGTCACCGTCACCACAGCGGTTAGCGGCGTGACCGTCGACAAGTCGGCAGTCACTTTAATCATTGGTGGAACATCCACGTCGACGATTGTCGCAACCGTAGCTCCGGCCACGGCGACGAATAAAAACGTCACATGGAGCTCTAGCAATACAGCAGTAGCCACGGTCAGCACCGGCGGAGTCATCACTGCGGTAGGCAATGGCATGGCCACCATCACCGTCACGACCGCAGATGGCAGTAAAACGGCAACCGTCGCGGTCACCGTCACTGCGACAGTCATCGCTGTTTCCGGTGTTTCCGTCGACAAGTCGGCAGTCAGTTTAACCATTGGTGGAACATCCACGGCGACGATTGCCGCAAACGTAGCTCCGGCCACGGCTACGAATAAAAACGTCACCTGGAGCTCAAGCAATACAGCAGTAGCCACGGTCAGCACCGGCGGACTCATCACTGCGGTAGGCAACGGCACGGCCACCATCACCGTCACAACCGCAGATGGCAATAAAACCGCAAAGACCACCGTCACCGTCACCACAGCGGTTAGCAGCGTATCTGTCAATCAGACTTCAGTCAGTTTAAGTATCGGTGGAACGGCCACGGCTACCATCGTCGCAACCGTAGCTCCGGCCACAGCGACGAATAAAAACGTCACATGGAGCTCAAGCAATACAGCAGTAGCCACGGTTAGCACCGGCGGACTCATCACGGCTAAAGCGAACGGCACGGCCACCATCACCGTCACGACCGTAGATGGCAGTAAAACTGCGACGGTCGCGGTCACCGTCACAACGGCGGTCACAGGCGTGTCCGTCAGCATGAAGGGAGTCAGTTTAATTGTCGGTGGAACGGCCACGGCGTCAATCGTCGCAACGGTAGCTCCGGCCACGGCGACGAATAAAAACGTCACATGGAGCTCTAGCAATACAGCAGTAGCCAGCGTAAGCACTAGCGGAGTCATCACTGCGGCAGGCAACGGCACGGCCACCATCACCGTCACGACCGCAGATGGCAGTAGAACCGCGACGGTCGCGGTCATCGTCACCACAGCGACCTCCGGCGTGTCCGTCGACAAGTCGGCGGTCAGTTTAATCATCGGTGGAACGGCCACGGCTACAGCTACGGTCGTCGCTACGGTCACTCCGGCCACGGCCACGAATAAAAACGTCACATGGAGCTCAAGCAATACGAAAATAGCCACCGTAAGTACCAGCGGAGTTATCACTGCAGTAGCAAACGGCACGGCCACCATCACGGTCACGACGGCAGATGGCAGTAGAACCGCGACGGTCGCGGTCACCGTCACTACAGCGGTTAGCGGCGTGTCCGTCAATCAGACTTCAGTCAGTTTAATCATCGGCGGGACATCCACGGCGACCATCGTCGCAACCGTAGCTCCGGCCATGGCAACAAATAAAAACGTCACTTGGAGCTCAAGCAATACAGCAGTAGCTCTCGTCAACAACAGCGGAGTCATCACTGCGGTCGGCAACGGCACGGCCACCATCACCGTCACGACAGCAGATGGCAGTAGAACCGCAACGGTCGCGGTCACCGTCACCACCACAGTGACCGGTATATCCGTCGACAAGTCGGCGGTCAGTTTAATCATCGGTGGAACGTCCACGGCCACGATTGTCGCAACGGTCACTCCGGCCACGGCGACGAATAAAAACTTCACTTGGAGTTCAAGTAATGTGAAAATAGCCACCGTCAGTAGCAGCGGACTCATCACTGCAGTAGCGAACGGCACGGCCACTATCACCGTCACGACCGCTGATGGCAGTAGAACCGCAACGGTCGCGGTCATCGTCACCACACCAGTGGTCAAGGTGTCTGTTGATAAGCCGACCGTCAGTGTCATTGTTGGCGGAACGGCCACGGCGTCGATCGTCGCAACCGTAGCTCCAGCCACGGCCACGTTTAAAAACGTCACTTGGAGTTCAAGCAATACAGCAGTAGCTACCGTCAACAACAGCGGAGTCATCACTGCGGTAGGCAACGGGACGGCCACCATCACCGTCACGACCGTAGATGGTAGTAAAACGGCCACCGTCGCAGTTACCGTCACCACGGCGGTCACCGGCGTGTCTGTCGACAAGTCGGCAGTCAATGTAATCATCGGCGGAACGTCCACGGCTACGATCGCCGCAACGGTAGCTCCGGCCACGGCGACGAATAAAAACGTCACTTGGAGTTCAAGTAATGCGAAAATAGCCACCGTCAGCAACAGCGGAGTCATCACTGCAGTAGCGAACGGAACGGCCACCATCACCGTCACGACCGCAGATGGCAGTAGAACCGCGACGGTCGCGGTCACAGTAACCACAGCGGTTAGCGGCGTGTCTGTCAATCAGACTTCAGTCAGTTTAATTATCGGTGGAACGTCCACGGCTACGATCGCCGCAACGGTAGCTCCGGCCACGGCAACGAATAAAGCCGTCACTTGGAGCTCAAGCAATACAGCAGTAGCTACGGTCAACAACAGCGGACTCATCACTTTGGTAGGCAACGGCACGGCCACCATCACCGTCACGACCGTAGATGGCAGTAGAACCGCGACGGTCGCAGTCACCGTCACCACGCCGGTTAGCGGTGTGTCCGTTGATCAGTCGGCGGTCAGTTTATCCATCGACGAAACGTCCACGGCGTCGATTGTCGCAACGGTAGCTCCGGCCACGGCCACGAATAAAAACGTCACGTGGAGCTCAAGCAATACAGCAGTAGCCACCGTCAGCACCAGCGGAGTCATCACTGCGGTAGGCAGCGGCACGGCCACCATCACCGTCACGACCGCAGAAGGCAGTAAAACCGCAACCGTCGCGGTCGCGGTCAGCGGCGTGATTGTCGACAAGTCGACAGTCAGTTTAATCATCGGAGGAAAGTCCACGGCTGTCATCGCTGCAACACTCATTCCGTCCACGGCATCGAATAAAGCTGTCACATGGAGCTCAAGCAATATAAAAGTAGCCACGGTCAGCAACGACAATTATAATTTATTCAATACCGCAGTCATTACTGCAGTAGGCAACGGCACGGCCACCATTACCGTAACGACTGCAGATGGCAGAAAAACCGCGACGATCGCGGTCGCCGTCACTACAGCAGTGACCGACGTGTCCGTCGACAAGTCGGTAGTCAGTGTGAACACCAGTGAAATATCTACGGAGAAGATTACCGCGACGGTCACTCCGGCCACGGCCACGAATCAAAACGTTACCTGGAGCTCAAGCAATATAGCAGTAGCCACCGTCAGCAACAGCGGACTCATCACTGCGGTAGGCAGTGGCACGGCCACCATCACCGTCACGACCGCAGATGGCAAAAAAACTGCGAAGATTAAGGTTGATTCCATAGGGCCGATCTCCTCCAAGCCGAGCTCCTACAAGAAGGTCAAAATTGGGCAGTACATCCAGTTCGGCAAGTACGATAATAATCCGATTTTGTGGCGCGTGATCAACGTGGATCCGGAGACGGGCGACCCGATTTTGTTCGCCAACGATATTGTGGCATTGAAAGCGTTTGATGCGGCGGGCAGTTACCACATTGGTAAAGCGCTCACTCAAGGCAGCAACTACTATAAGGACTCCAACATCCGCCAGTGGCTGAACAGCAGCAGTATGAACAGCGGTGCAGACACAATCGACTGGATTCAGAACGACCCCATCAAGGAGAACCTATTGTCAGACAGACCGTGGATTGACAATTTCAACAAACCTTACGCGAGGGAGAAGGGCTTCCTCGCCGATGGCAACTTCACGGCAACGGAACGAGGTCTAATTAACCCGCTGACGCACAAGGTGTTGCTGCACGATGCATACGAATCGAAAAAAGATGGCGGGACGGAGAATCACTCGTATGACCGCGGCATGGAGACAATTGAGACAATCGTACAAAACTATGATACGACCGCGTACTACCAGAACGTAACGGACAGCATCTTTCTGCTGTCGGTGAAGCAGTTAAAAGAGTGGGTATTTGACAACAGCGCGACACTGGGAGCGAACTACCACAAGGCACAACGGAGTTATTGGTTAAATACCCCTATGGCCGGAAGCAACAGCGCTGTGCGCTATGTCTTTTACACTGGAATAGTAGATGCAGGATATGCCTACGACATATGTGCTAACTATGACGTCTGCGGTGTCCGCCCCGCTTTGCAGTTAGATCTAGACGGTGCCATCTTCGCATCGGGTTCAGGAACTAATAAGAGTCCTTTTGTATTGACAAAAGACAATGTAGCGCCGACCAAAACCAGTCTGAGCAACAGTTCGATTGACGAGAACAGCGCTTCTGGCACAACCGTGGGCACATTGAGCGCGAAGGATAGTGCTGGCGATACGGCGACCTTTACGTTGGTCAGTGGTCCAGATAGCACGGATAATGGAAGTTTCACCATCGTTGGCACAAGTTTGAAATCGGCGATTAATACCAATTTCGATTTTGAAACGAAGCCGATTTATTCGATTCGTGTGCGCGTGACAGACGGAAAAGGAGTGACCTATGAGAAACCGTTGACGATTATCGTGTCGGATGTGAATGAGACATCAACCAGCATTAAACTCAGTGACTCGAAGATCTCGGAAAACAATACCGTCAACGCCGTTGTGGGCACATTCTCCAACAATGACCCCGATGCGGACTCGACATTCACCTATACATTGGTTGCCGGCACAGGTGATATAGATAATGCAAGGTTTACGATTAGTGGAACAAAACTGCAAGCGAACGAGGTGTTCGATGATGCAACGAAGTCCAGTTACAGCATCCGCGTACGGGTGACGGACGATGGAGGACTCACCAATGAACAAGTCTTTATGATCAGCGTGATTGATATTTTGACAAATCTAGCACCGACGGATATCGCGTTGAGTACGAGTTCGATGGTTGAAAATATCGAGGTGGGCTCGACGGTTGGGACTTTCAGTGCAACGGATGTCAATATTGGCGATACGGCGACGTATACGCTGGTAAGTGGTACAGGTGATTTGGACAATGCGATCTTCACGATTGTCGGCACGAGTTTGCAGACAATTGACAATATCGATTACGAGTTGAAATCCAGTTACAACATTCGTGTACGTGTGACGGACCGTGCCGGAGCGACGTATGAAGAAGCGATAACGATTGCCGTAACGAATGTTATAGAAGCGCCGACTGACATCGTTCTGAGCACGTTTTCAATTGATGAGAATCGTATTGTGGGCTCGACGGTCGGGACGTTGATTGCGAGCGACGATGATGAAGGCGATACGGCGACGTTCACGCTGGTCAGCGGAACGGGCGATACGAATAATGCAAGTTTCACGATTGATGGGACTTCGCTCAAGACGACCGCCAGTTTCGATTATGAGACGAAGTCAAGTTACAGCATCCGTGTACGTGTGACGGACGGTAGAGGAGCGACGTATGAAGAAGTCCTCACCATCAGAGTGACGAACCTGTTTGAATTCAGTATTAGTTCCAATATTCTAGCGGCAAACGCTTCCGTTGGCACGACTGTTGGCATCTTGAGCGTCCCCCTATCAGAAGAAGGTGGTACACCATACTTCACGTTGATCAGCGGCACCGGGGATACCGACAATTCACGTTTTTCGATAGAGGGAAGTGTGCTGAAAACGGCCGGGGACTATTTTTACAAACCGGATTACAGCATCCGCGTACAAATCGTGGACAGAGTTGGTTTGGAGTCCGAAGAAGTCATAACCATAAAGAGTACGCAATTGAATACGCAATTGACAACGAAATTAGGAGTAAAAGCATATGTTGCTATGGAGATAATGTTAGGCCATAATATAAAAAACGCATCGAACGGGTGGGGTCGAGATGCTGAATTGAACAATGCAATCTCAATCAATAACAATCCATATGCCGAGAATCCGACATATGTTCCATGCAATTCGAACGCAAGTAATCTTATAATCATGGACTTTGGAGTGAAACAAAGAATTGCATTGCGGGGTTGTGTTTTGACTGGAGAGTTCCTTAGAGTCAAAGTAAATGCGGGTGCCCTAACTGATGAATTTGGCAATCTAAATGTGGAATGGGTAAGCGATATTTTTGCTGGTTTAGAGAAGATTAAACCGACAATCAAAGACACATTTATCAATCCGAATAATCAAGAACTGAGGATTGAATTTAGTGAAACTGTGAAGCTGTCATCCGAGAAAGACTTCTCTAAGATACAGTTATCTACGGGTCTGACGAATGGGTTACCAACCTTCAAGGCATTGCCGACGGGAACAAAAGTAATTTCTGCTAATAATCAAGTCGTGATTACCTTACCTAGCAAGCTCTCTGGACCGAACAATCGGATTCGCGTTCTTGATGGTGCTGTACTAGATGCTGCAGGAAATTCGAATGATCTAGCAGATAGTAAGGATCTCTTAGCCAAAGAAACGATACCGACGATTACCAAAGTCAGAATGAATCAATACAATGACGAATTGGACGTTTACTTTAACAGTAAGGTAACAAAAAAAGCGGGTATTTTGATGTACAGCAAACTACAACTTGCGACAGATGGTGTCACCTTTCATAATTTAAAAACAAAGGGTGATCAAAATCCTCCAGTGAACGCAATCCTATGGAGAAACATATCAGTAAATGGCAATATATTGACGATCAAGTTGGTAAATGAGCTGGTAGGAACCAGTAATCGACTGAAAATCCTTGCGGGAATGGTCGATAGCGTATCAGGCCATTCAAACGCGGAATTGATTAGTTCAGAGATCGCGTTGGATAAAGAGGGGGACGGTTTCAAACCGTTCATCAAAGACATTGAAATCGCTAGAAAAAATACAGTGATCAACGTGACATTTAACGAGCGAATTGATGCTGTTGATGTAGCGGCTTTGAAGTCGAGGATTAAACTGGATCGGGGAGATTCGAATGGACCCTTTGCATTGACAAATAATGACGAAGTCATCGTGTTTCCAAAGCATAATTTATTAAGAATCATCCTCCAAAGCAAACTGTTTACCGATAGAAATCAATTAATTATTGAAGCGGATACCGTTAAAGACTACGGAAACAATACGAACGATAGGTTAGTTAGTAGTGTCTTTACCAGAGACAAAGACGGACCTTCCATCGAGGATATGAAATATAATGAGAAAACTAAAAAGCTTAGATTGACATTCGATGAAGTGATTAGGCCGGGACAGCGTGCTTTAAAGAATTGTACGACTACGAAATATACAACCAAGGGAAAGGGTGGCGTACCAACAGTAATTGAAAAAACGACGTGCGAAACTCTCAAAACGCAACTTGAATTAGTGGAAGAAGGAATCCGACTATCAACGGGTGGCAAGACGCTCCAAACTCTCGGACCGAATGATTACGTTCAGATTGATGGTAAAGATCTGATTATCTATTATCATCAGGGTCTAAATAGTGAAGATGAGAACAGAATCCTAATTAATGCGGGCGTACTGAAAGATCTTGTGGGCAATCGAAACAAACAGTTAATTAGCGATTGGATTGACGTGGACTGGTAGGATCTGTAACGGCCGAGTAATAAGTAAGACGACGAACCACCTTCCGAAGGGTCAACCTTTCGGGAGGTGGTTTTGGCGTTTGCGGGGCGGAAGGGAAAGGTTGACAGGTGACTCGCATCCATCTGTTAAACGCCAAATACACATCATGAGTAAAAGATTCATGATATAATGACAACATATCGTTAAATCATGAGTGAGGAGCTACGCACCATGCAACAAAGAATCTTAGATTTACTGGTTCAATAAAAAAGTGATCGTTTCAAAGGCGGGCTTTATCATCAAACTCAGGTGAAATTGGCCATTAACTCTAATCGAATGGAAGGAAGTCGGTTGTCGGAGGATCAGACACGATTTTTTACTTGCGCGTAACTTCTACGTAATCGATTTATATCAGAAAATAATGCAATTACTAACTGAGAATAAGCCTTTTTTAACTTGCGCGTAACTTTCGTCTTATAAGAATACATTTTCGATTTGGTGATATAATGAGTTTGTACACTACAGGATGAAATGAGGTGACTTCTGCTGAATCGAACAACCGAGTATTTGAGTAGTCTTCTCAATGAGTTGGTTTCTTTGCCTCACGAAACTCCTTGGGTGGAGTTTAAGGTCAATAATTTCAACCCGACTGAAATTGGCGAATACATTTCAGCATTGAGTAATTCTGCCGCTCTTCAAGGGAAAAGCCATGCCTATATTGTTTGGGGAGTTAAAGATGACACGCACGAGATTTGTGGCACGAATTTTCAACCTTTTCATCAAAAAGTAGGTAATGAGAATCTGGAAAATTGGTTAATTCGTTTGCTCACCCCAAGATTGTTTTTTGTTTTTTACACATTGGAAACGGTTCATGGTCGTATAGTTATACTAGAACTCGAGCGAGCAACAGATAAACCTGTTCGCTTTCAAGGTACGGAATTCATCAGAATCGGTTCTTACAAAAAGACTCTGAAAGATTATCCGGATGTGGAACGTCAACTTTGGCGAATTTTTGACAAAACTCCGTTTGAGCGGTTGGTGGCTATGGAAAATGTCTCTGACACTGATGTACTGAGAAGTCTTGACTACCCGGCCTATTTTGAAATGCTGGATATTCCATTGCCAGAAGACAGAATCAGAATCCTAGAGAGGCTTGCCGAGGACCAGATGATACGCAAAACGAACGCAGGGAGTTGGGACGTTACCAACTTAGGTGCAATTCTTTTTGCAAAAAAAATGTCATTATTTCAGCATCTTCAAAGGAAAACGATTCGCTTGATTCAATATAAAGGAATTAGTCGGATTGAAACGGTTCGCGAATTGAATGAGGATGGTGGTTACGCTGTTCAGTTTGAACATTTGCTCGAAACGATTAATCACCTTCTGCCTAGAAATGAACAAATGGGAATGGCGCTTCGTAGAGATGTTCCCATGTATCCGGAGTTGGCGATTAGGGAGTTGGTGGCGAATGCAATCATTCATCAGGATTTCACTTTGCGTGGAACTGGACCGATGATTGAAATGTTTGCTGATCGGATGGAAATTACGAATCCTGGTGAACCATTAATTCAAACGGAACGATTTATTGACAGTCCACCTAGGTCGCGAAATGAAACGTTGGCCTCTTTCATGCGACGGATCGGCGTCTGTGAAGAACGTGGGAGTGGTTTTGACAAGGTTGTGTCGCTGACAGAACTTTATCAGTTACCGGCTCCTTTTATTGAGGTGACATCCAACCATACACGAGTCGTTTTGTTTGCCCAAAAACCTTTGGCAAAAATGGACCGTGATGAACGCGTTCGAGCGTGTTATATGCACGCCTGTTTGAAATATGTGACGAGAAGTTATATGACAAATGCCAGTCTTAGGGAACGGTTTGGTTTGGAGGATGGCAAAATCTCTATGTCCTCAAGAATGATTCGAGATGCGATTGATGTTGGGGTAATTAAGCCTAAGGATTCGGAGACAGCGCCAAAACACATGAAGTACGTTCCTTATTGGGCATGACTGGCGAAAAAATAAATCAGAACATCAAATCACCGCCGCGTTCTGGCGATAAGCCTGAATGGCTTGAACGGCGTGTTAGCGATTGTTGACGTCGGTTTGGTGAAAATGACGGTCAGGTAGTTGGCCAATGAGCCCTCGCTGATATGGCACTGGCGGGCTACATGCAACAATTGGGAACGAGTGCGGAAATCGTGTTCGTGACGGCTTACAATGAGCATGCGATTGCCGCCTTCGATTTGTCCGCACCGATGTGCAAATTAGAATCAATTACAGAGGTTCCTGACCGGTCCCGTCTATTTGAGAGTGGCTAGATGAGTGAATTAGTTTGGTCTTCAGAAATTCACGTTGTTTTGCAAATCAAACACGTTCAAGCTCATCGTGATCGGTGCTCCTGAACTATACCCAACAGGGAATAGAGTATCTACTGTATCCGTTGCTTTTCCCCATGGCAATTGAAAGCTGAACTTGTTGTTGTACACTTTAATCTGATCATTCGCTGGAACAAAAGTGCCACCTGATGAGAAGTCTACATACACGGCTAGTCGTTCTGGGTTCGGATTGATGAGAATATTGTCATCAATTAAAATCGTGTTGATAAGACTGAAATCGCCAAATGGTAAAAAAATAATGGAACTACCGCTGCGGTCCATGTGATCAAGATAATTTTCTCCAATGAACAAATCAAGATTGGACGGTACGGTATTGAATAAAACGTATTGGGAGAATCGTGTTGAGAAATTGTTGGAAATGGTTATTGTGCCAGCTGCAAAATCAAATGAATTCCCGGTTTCGATTGAAAACGCTCTTCTACTAGCAGGGCCGCCAATCAGCCGATTTCCATATATAAAAGTGCTGCCAGCTACTCTTTCTAACACAAATACATCTCGGTCACCGTTGTGTAGGATGGTATTACCGATCAACGATAAATCTTCTGCTTTAATAAAGGCTGTGCGTCTTCCGCCTTCAAAGATGTTATAACGCATTGTTATATTTTTATACATGACGCCAGGAAAACCGTTCGTTGGTATGTTAAATAAAGAACTATCGCCACTTGGTGCAGTAGGCCCGATCCAATGCAAATTTTCTATAATAACCTGGTCTGCGCTAATCGACAAAAACCCTGTTGCAGGAATCGGTGCGAGTACAAACTCAATCTCTGTTAAGCGGGCCGAAATTCCTCTTAGTGTAAGGGGGCGATTAATAATCAAAGTAGAAGTTAGTGTGTAGCGTCCTGGCGAAAGCTCAATGGTGTCCCCATCACTTGCAGCTATAATTGCTGCTGGAATTGAGGGGTAATTGATTCCAGAATTGATGTTGCGAATACGATTTGATTGAACAGTTACATCTTCGCTTGTCGTAATAAAAGTATATACTTGATCCGAATTTAACTCTATTGTTGCACCCGGCGTGACGGATTCCAGACGAACTGCAGTTGATCTCGATATGGAAGGCGATACGCTAAGGTCATAAAATCCAGGGGCAACGCGTACCGTACTTATTGCATCATTTAGCATGGCGGCAAGCAATTCAGCTTCGGTGGTTACAGTGACAGTGGTTTGTGCACCTAACTTTTGAATGAAAAGAGATGCTGTTACATTAGTCTGACTACCTCCGGCTGGTGATTGGAGCGTGACAGGTAGGATAGAAATGTTGTCATAATATTTAACAGTCATAACGGAAGGCACTTCTGCAATGGTAATGATGGATTGACTCGTATTCTGCTGGTTGTCATCATCAGTGCCATAGAGGGTGTTTTGTATAGGTTTTCCATCTAAAAATATCGAAAATTGGTTGGATGTTGCACCAGTGACCTGGAACATTACAGCGTAGTCTCCTACCTCTTCAATTATAATCTCTTCTGATCCTATACTATGAGAAATAGCTCCCGAGATAATCCCGTTATTCGAAAACGGGATATTTTCAGTTGGCGCCACAACTTGAGCAGTGACATTATAAATGTAGCCATGAGCCGATGAAAAACCTCGAGAACCCTCGGGTCCCGGGAGGCCTTGAGCTCCCGGAGGTCCTTGAGGTCCCGGTGGTCCAGGTGGTCCTATATGGCCCATTCGACATTTTTTCATCAAATGAATTCACCATCCTTTTTATAATTTTTGAATGAGAACAGAGGCGGTCACATTGGCTTCGATTCCCCCGGCCAATGTTTCGAGGGTGACCGATCCATCAGAAATATGATTCCTTAACTTTAATGTTGATGGTTCTACAATCGATACAATGACGACTCCATTATTTTGTTGATTGGGGCTCGCAGAACCGTACAGTGAACCTTCAATCAGCGCATCATTCACAAATAATGCAAATTGATTAGACTGTTCGCCAGTTACTGAAAACATTACTTTGTAATGACCAGCAACGTTTATAGTAATACCTGAATCTCCAAGCACATGCGCTATTCCGCCAAATAAAGTCCCATTGCTATCAAACGAAACTGCTTCTCCAATAGGCACAATTTGGGCAGTAGATTGATAAATATATCCGTAATCAGTAGAAGCTGCAATGCCAGCTGGCCCTTGAGAACCTGCTGGCCCTTGTGCTCCTGGTGGTCCCTGAGGCCCCTGAGGTCCTGGTGGTCCTGGTGGACAAGGGATTTTACCCATATAAGTCACTCCTTTTTTTCATGAACATTGGCTTTATATTATGTAAATATTTGAAGGCATGAGAAGGTAAATCACCATGTAGCTTGAATGTTAGACTGAATAGTAGACACAGATTATACTTAACCTAATAAAAGGTGTAGGAGGCTGTGTTTATGGGTAACTCAAGTTACGATGAATTGTTCAAAAAGCAAGCGGTGAAACTTGCGAAAGAAAGTGGTAGATCAGCTGCAAGTGTGGCTCGCGAGCTGAACATTAAGGAAAACACGTTATACAACTGGATCAAGATTTATGGAGACGATCCGGACATCACGAAAGTGCAGTCGTTCAAGTCAGAAGATCACAAAACGAAAGAACTTCAACGTCAGATTAAAGAACTTCAGGAAGAGAACGCCATCTTAAAAAAGGCGATGCACTTCTTCGCGAAAGACCATCGGTAAAATACCGGTTCATTTATGAACACCGCGACGAGTACCGATTGGAGAAGTTGTGCCGCGTGATGAAAGTTTCTCGTAGCGGTTACTACAAATGGCTCAGCCGACCGGAAAGTATGCGGTCTCAGAGACGTAAACAGTGGACAGAGCAAATTAAGAATGTATTTGACGCCTCCAGACAATTGTATGGCAGTCCTAAAATCTCGAAAAAACTCCAGCAGAGTGGCGTCGATATATCCGAACGAACGGTTTCACGAATCATGAAGCAAGAAGGGATTCGTTCCCGAACGGTCCGAAAATACAAGCCCACCACGAATTCCAATCACTCGTTACCTGTGCATGAAAACGTGTTGGAACAGAACTTTTCAGCCGATGCCCCGAACCAAAAATGGGTGACGGACATCACCTATATTCCGACGCGTGAAGGTTGGCTTTACTTGGCTAGCGTGATGGATTTATACTCCCGGAAAATCGTCGGATGGCATATGGCTGAGCGCATGACAAAGGATTTGGTGTTGAACGCACTTAGGCAAGCCTATCGACGCAGACAGCCTCAAAACGGTTTGATTCACCATTCCGATCGAGGCAGTCAATATGCATCACATGCCTACCAAGATCTGATGATTACATACCGGATGAAAGGAAGCATGAGTCGAAAGGGAAACTGTATGTCGCCTCAACAGCAGGCACGAGATTTACAATCACCGGACTTAATCCGCTAAGCAGTCATAACATTACGGTACAAGCCTATGATGCGGTCAGAAATAAATCGGTGCGCTCGGCGGCACTCGCTGTGACGACGGCAGCACCGCCGGATTCGATTGCACCAACGATGCCGACGAATGTGACTGCGAGCAAAGTGGGTGGCACGAGTTTCGAAGTCAGATGGACCGCCTCGACCCATAATGTCGGCGTGACCGGTTACAACGTGTATGTGAACGGCGTGGTGGTCAAAACGGTAACGAACCCAGCGACAACGCTTATCGACTTGTCGAACTTGACAACGTATTCGACTTCCGTACAGGCAGTCGATGCCGCGAAAAACCGCTCGGTACTAAGTACGCCGATCAACATCACGACGCTCGACAGCACAGCGCCAAGCACGCCGACGAACGTGGCGAGCAGCAATGTGACGAAGACGAGTGCGCGCGTGACGTGGACGGCTTCCACCGACAACGTAGGCGTGACGTTCTACAACATTTACCGCAACGGTGCGTATGTGGCGACGGTGAGTGGCACGACGACCGCGTACAACGTGGCGGGCTTGACGGCAGGCACGACGTACAACATTACCGTGCGCGCGCTTGATGCGGCGAAAAACTTCACGAACAGCACGGCGCTGAGCGTGACGACGCTGCCTTAAGTTAAGGATGGCAGTATAAAGTAGCAGTAAGTAACAAGCGGACACCTCCTGAACCGTATGGTTCGGGAGGTATTTTTTGTGAGCGGGAACTGGTTCATTGAAAGTGTCGTCTACTTGTCGAAGTTTACAGTTTCTGTTTGCTGTGTCCATGCTCGAGGATGAAAAAAATATTTAAATACAAATACCTAAAAAATGCTGACATTGCTGTGTTAAGTATTGTAAGATAGACGTACGCGTGATTTTTTGATGAAATCAAAGGGAGAGGAAAAAGATTATGCTTAAAACTTGGAAACAGATGAGTAAACGGACGTTGTCATTGATGATGGTGATAGTATTGATGATGTCAATGGTGCCGGCACTTGATTTGAACAGGATGTCCAATGCTCAGGCGAATACGAATCCAACGGTTACCATCGGTGACTATGTCCAATTCGGGAAGTTTAACGATGCACCGATATTGTGGCGTGTCATTCACAAGGATGCCAATGGCGATCCGGTTTTGTTTGCTGACCGCGTATTGACGTTGAAAGCATTTGATGCGAAAGGCAGTTACCACACGGGCGTGAATGCA
>CANHCR010000044.1 GCA_947459205.1 Caryophanales bacterium
CTCGTCCCAATATTTGAAGCAATCAATCCACTTGGAACCGTCGGTGCCGTGCCATCCAACGTCTTCACAACCAACGTCTGACTCGCCCCCGACACGTTCCCTGCCGCATCCGTCGCTTTCACCGCGACTGAATACGACGTGTTGTCGCTTAATCCGCTAAACGTGTAACTCCTACCAGCAACCGTCGCCACCAGCACACCGTCTCGGTACACTTCGTACCCCGTCACACCGACATTGTCTGTGGACTCATTCCAACTCACACTAAAGCCGCTCGAACTAATATTTGAAGCAGTCAATCCGCTCGGCACAACTGGCGCCGTACCATCCAGCGTCTTCACCGACAACGCACTGCTCGCTCCGGACATATTGCCCGCCGCGTCTTTCGCTTTCACCGTAATCGAATACGTCGTGTTGTCTTTTAAGCCACTAAACGTGTAACTCGCACCAGTAATCGTTGATACCAACGCTTCATCAAGGTATACCTCGTAACCAGTCACGCCCACATTGTCCGTTGATGGCGTCCAACTCACACTTAAGCCACTCGTCCCAATATTTGAAGCAATCAACCCACTCGGTACCGTAGGTGCCGTACCATCCAACGTCTTCACAACCAACGCCTGACTCTCCCCCGACACGTTCCCAGCCGCATCCTTCGCTTTCACCGTAATCGCGTACGACGTGTTGTCGCTTAATCCGCTAAACGTGTAACTCCTACCAGCAACCGTCGCCACCAGCACACCGTCTCGGTACACTTCGTACCCCGTCACACCCACATTGTCTGACGACGCCGTCCAACTCACACTTAAGCCACTCGTCCCAATATTTGAAGCAATCAACCCACTCGGTACCGTCGGCGCCGTACCATCCAAAGTCATCACAGCCAACGCCGAACTCGCTCCTGACACATTACCCGCCGCATCCTTCGCTTTCACCGCGATCGAATACGTCGTGTTGTCTTTCAAGCCACTAAACGTATAACTCGTACCAGCAACCGTTGCCACCAACAATCCGTCACGGTACAACTCATACCCTGTCACACCGACATTGTCCGTCGATGCCTGCCATCCTACAACCACCTGATTCGCCGTCACTCCAAGCACAGCCAACCCACTTGGAATACTTGGTGGCATTACATCTAATTCTAGCGTCTTTACCAATAGCGGCGCGCTTAATGCCGACCTGCTACCACCAGAATCGTAAGCCAAAACAGAAAACGTATAGGTCTCGTTGGCGTTCAATCCTGTGAACGCATATGACAATGTGCTTCTACCAACACTGATGATATACTTACCGTTCAGATATACATTAAATCCCGCCACACCAAAGTTCTCTGCCGGCAACCCCCATGCGACGCGAAACCCCGATGCAGTCACATTTGAACTCGTCAAATTGATTGGAGTCTCTGGCAATGTTTTTACACTTATAGGCACACTTAACGAAGATTTATTGGCAGCCTCGTCCACTGCGAGCACACTCACCAAATAAGTGGTCGTAGGTGTCGCGCCAGTCACCTGAAAACGAGTCGTTTCCGTGCTGCCCACAAACCTCCCATCGCGGTACACATCATATCTCACCACACCAATGTTATCCGTTGAGGCTTTCCAATTTAGCGAAAAGCCATTCGCGGTCACGTTTGACGAAACCAACTCCGTTGGCACGCTTGGTGCGGTCGAATCCACCAAAGTGGTCACCATAAGTTGCGCACTTAAGCCAGACGAATTTCCAGCCGCATCGACAGCTCGAACCGTTATAGAATATGAAGTCGTAGGCTTTAGTCCTGTCACCTGAAAACGAGTTGTTTCTGTTTTACCGATCCATTTCCCGTCACAAAAAACCTCATATTCCTTCACACCAACGTTATCCGTCGAAGATGTCCAACTCAACGCGATGGTATCGCTTTCAACATTCGTAGCATTCAACTCGGTAGGTATGCTCGGCAGTTGTTTATCTTCTCGCAAAATGACAAACGGATTTGCAAATGTGCCATCACCACCCGTTGCTACTTCAGCAGAAGAATAATCGAGCAACAAGGCAGGGCGGATGCCAAACGTCGAGAACAATGCCGAGCCATAATCATTGACAGCACCGACAACGTTCACTGAACGGACCTTGTAAGAGTTGGTAGTGTAAGGCGTGCTCAACCAATAAGACCAATATTCATTTGCGTTTAGTCTCACCGTTTTATAACTGCTATTCGATACCGCATCAGCCGTTGGTTTGGCTCTGTGGTAATCATTTCCTAGAACAACTCGGTTGTCATACACATACTCTTTCAACTGCTTTACAGAAAGCAAAAAAACGCGATCTGTCACGTGGGTATAATAAGCCGTCGTATCATAATTTTGCATGGCAGTTGCGATGTTAGTGTCATACACCAAAGTTTCAGATCCACCTTCCTTTTTCGGTGCATCCACCTCCGCCAACAGAATCTTGTGCATCATCGGCTTGATCAGATTGCGCTCAACCGCAGTAAAATTACCGTCGGCAAGAAAGCCACGTTCGTTGTTATATGGATTGTGCCCGTACCACATTACAGTACTGGTCGGCGCATTTTGCACCCACTTTATCGTGCTCGAACCAGCATTCAAACTACTGCTGTTCAGCCACTGGCGAATGTTCGAATCAGCGTAATAATTGCTCCCGTATTGCGAACGATCCGCATCAAAGCTATGATAATTCCCTTTTGCATCAAATGATTTAATCGTCAAAATACGGTCGGAAAAGAGAATGGCATCATCATTAGCATCCTTGCCAATGACACGCCAAATAATCGGCTGATTATGATATGAGCCGAACTGAATGTAATCACCGATTTTGACACTCGAAGCAGCAAATGCGTCATCTAACCTCGCATCCAATGCAAATCTAGTAGAGGTGAGTAAAATGACCGCCACTAGCAAACTAAATAGCAGTTTCATAACCTTATGTTCATTCAACATATCAAACCTCTTTTTTAACGATACCAAGTTCAGCCGCTAATCCGCCGACGTCGGCGATCGACGTCATTATTACATTCAAACAACGAATCCATAACCGAACTAGTCATGCAAACCCTTACCTGCGAGGATGCGTTCAACATTTTTCTCAACTCTAGTCGCGCGCGTCTGCGATTGCTTTGGCTGTGCAAAATGATACAGGTAGGCGCGTTGCCTGCCAGGCGTTAGCGCTTCGAACGCCGCCTTCAACTCTGGAGACGCATCCAATCTCAATTGAAACTCTTCGGGTACAGGAACATCCGCGGTTGTTTTGTACTTCACTTTTAAGCCGGATTCTTCGACTCGGATCGCTTCAGCAATGTAGTTTTTCAAAATCGGTTCAAGTTCGAGCACCCTTGCGGCTTCAGTAAACCGCACCACCCGCGATTCCTGAACATTTTCGCTCTGTTTCGCTAGAACGCTATGCGGGTCGGAAAGCAGCACTCCCTTGAAAAAACCGAGTACACAATCGTCTTTAAAAGCACCCAACAACACAATGTTCTTCTTGTTCGACGTATATACCGGCACTCCCCACTTCAATTCTTCGGTCAAGCCGCTCTCAAGCACAATGCGCCGTAACAGTCGCAACGGTTCTGGCCAAAGATTGACGCGACATTGCGGTGTACTGCCAAGTGGACAGCGTCCACAACCATCAGTAAAATACGGGTCTACGCGTGGATTGGTTCGCAAGTCACTCATCAAAGGTTGCCCTCCTATTGAAACTTTTTAAGTAATACACTAAATTATAACTCAATCCAATCGAGAATGTCGCCATCAAAAAAAGAGCAGCCTTTGCATATGTTTGCTTCAATTCGAACTACAATATGAAGTGATAAAAGCACCTCTCGAATCCGTTCATTCGAGAGGTGTTCGCTCCTTGCCACTACATTTCATTATCTGCATAACATGAAGGAAACGTCGTCACAGTAAGCGTATAACTGTTCAACGAAAGGTTCAATACTACATCATAAACACGAACCATAGACCATGATTGGTTGCTGCTGATTTCGCTCACGGCGTTCGAAATGCTAAAGGCATGGTTATATTCGAGCGATTTCTTTGCGTGTCATAAGATAAGACTTGATAGTTATGCGTCTGACCGGCTACCAGGCCGGTAAATGTGTAACTCGGCGAGGTAACACTGGCTACATACAAACCATTTCGATAGACATTAAAGCCGCTAATGGTCACCGCTGTTTGACCATTCGTTTGCGGCGCATCCCAAAGCAATCTTACTTGTCCTGCGCTGCCGGTCGCAGTCGCCCGCACATTCGTTGGCTGCGGGACAACATGCGGCGTCACTACCGTCAATAAGCTACTACGAGGCGAACGAAATCTGTTGTCATCCCATGCAGATACGCTCAGATGATGGGTGCTGTTCGCTACCAAATTTTGAAATGTGTAACTAGTTCCAGCCACGCTCGCGACATACAATCCGTTGCGGAACACGTTATACCCGCGCACACCGACGTTATCGACGGATGCATTCCACTGCAAGACGAAGCGGTTCGCCGAAAGTTGACTGACTCGCAGTTGTGTTGGCACCTGCGGCGTTTCATACTGGCGGTATGTCTCACGATTGATAACAAATGGCACGCTCAGGGCAGAGCGGTTTTGCTCGTTGTCAACAGCCGACACCGTCACTTGCTGATCAACCGACAAATCCAGTTGCGTCAATGTAACCGAAGGCGTTGATGCGAAACTGAAGTATTTGCCGTTCAAAAAGACGTTGTATCCTCGCACTCCGACATTATCGGTTGAAGGCGACCATCTTAGTTCGAGTGTGTATCGATCGCTTCCGGTCTCAAACACACCGCTCGTCAATAGCACACGATGTGCAACGAACTGATGTGGCGTTGTCGGTGCGATTTGATCCGCCTTCAACTCTGTCGGGATTGTCGTTTGACCTTGATCATTTCGCCCCCAACCTGTCACCGATCCATCTCGTCGCAGAACAAGCGCATGATTGCCACCTGCTGCCAACGCAACGGCAAGGTGTGGTGCGTTGGGTGCGGATACGGTACTTAAATTTAATGAAGAGGGTACTGCCATGCTCTGCCATTTGCTGCCGTCATAAAATTTCCCCCACGCAACAACGGTACCGTTATGCCGGACAGCCGCAGAGTAAGCATTCCCAGCTGCAAAATCGCGCAACGTTGTGGCACTTGAAGCGCTCGCCAAATCTTGCGAAATGATTGTAGGAATGGTCGTTTGACCTTCCACTTGATTCCCCCAAATGTGCAACGCGTGATTGTTTTGCATCGCCAGCAGATGGTGGCCACCTGCCGCAATCCGGGTAATGCCGACACCGGTCAAAGAGGTTGGAACACTAGCATCGCCGACCGTTGGATTGCTTGGTGCCGGTATCGCAGAAAGTACCGATGATGTGAACTTTCCCCATACTGCGATAGTTCCGTCGGCACGGCGCGCAATCGCTTGACCACCGCCTGCGTCAATGTCTGTCACTTGGTTTAAACCCGTCGGCACGGATAATGTCAAATGCGAATTACCACTCAAATAACGCCCCCATGAAAGTACAGTGCCATCACTCCGTAAAGCAAGCGAATGGTAAGCGCCCGCCGCGATTTCTACCGCATTCGTAAGATTAACAGGTACCGTCGTCTGTCCTTTTCCTGATGCGCCCCATGCAAAAACACGTCCATCGCGACGGAGGGCCAAATTATGATTTCCGCCGGCACGAATCGCTACAATACTGTGAAGTTCCGGTAACAACGAAGTAGGTGGCGCAGGGTCAACAAACGTTTGACCATTGAACAAACGTCCCCACGTTACGATTGTTCCATCCGCTTTCAAAGCTATGGAATGCGTACTGCCCGCATCGATCATACGAACTGGCCCAACTGTAGGTTTGAAAGCAAAGACTATATTTGATTTCATACTTTCTGCCATCACACAAGTGGCGGCGCAGGCACTCACTTCCACAGCATACAAGCGATCCAGCTGCCATGAATCTGTAGCAAGCGTGACAGAAATGTTTTGTCCAGCAGCGACACCCTCTGTTTGCGATGCGGTTTGAACGACCACACCATTCACAAAAATTTTATATGAAAAAGCGCCAGCGACCGCACGCCACTGCAACTGGCCTTGTGAAGCTGAAACAACGTACTGCACATCAGTCGGTACTGCTAAAATTTGTGATGCGTTATCTGCATAAACCGCAGTCGACGTAGACACCAACAAACATAAAACGACGAAAAATCCTAGTGAAAACATGCGACGCGTATGTTTATTCATTGAGCAATCCTCCAGCAGTTTAGTGTTTTTATCATTGTATTTTGATACTAACACAATTTCGAAAGAAGAGCCAAAAAACAATCAATTTGTTCGAGAATCGGTTTGTACGGAACAACCGCTTGGTCTCTAACAGTCGCAGGCGCAAGTCCAGTGCAAAGAGTAAGCAGTTTGAAATTCGCATAAGCCAGTTTGCGATTGACTTTAATGGCTGGCACAGTCTTAATCGGAGCGCTCATCTCCGACTTGTTACCCGCTGCATCTAAGGCTATCACCGTGAAAGTTAATTCGGATGACGCCAACCCATGTAACGTATGTACCGTCCCAGTCACTGTCGACACTTTCAAATTTGTCGGCAACGGTTGAACGACACGATCGAGATGACATAGGGATCATACACAGAGCCAACTCCACCAGCAATCCAAATCAAAAGGTGTGCGCATATTTTTGTAATTCGCTAATCAGTCACAACCTAAGGCAACGTCGTCACGCTGAGCGGTGTACTGTTCGTGAAGTTTTTCGTTGCGTCGAGCGCACGTACCGTGATGTTGTATGTTGTACCTGCTGTCAAACCGGACAAATTGTACGAAGTCGTCGTACCACTCACAGTCGCCATATACGTGCCGTTACGATAAATATTGTAGAACGTCACGCCGACATTGTCGGTCGAGGACTTCCATGACACACGCGCACTCGTTTTCGTCACGTTGCTGCTTGCGAGATTGGTCGGAGCAGTTGGAGCAACTACGTCACCTGCCGGCGATGTCGTCACGTTGAGTGCAGCAGACTGCGCTGATTTGTTTCCCGCTGCATCAATCGCCATGATGCGTACCTGATAATTTTGTCCCGCCTGCAAGCCGCTAAAGGTGTAGTTGAGCGTCGAAGAACCCACCGTCGTCACATACGATCCATTTCGGTATACATTATAGTGTCTGACTGCCACATTGTCCGTTGACGCTGTCCAAGTGACGCGAAATCCAGTTCGCGAGATGTTGCTCGATGATAAGCCGCCAGGAACCGTTGGCGCCTGACCGTCGAGCGTAGTAACACTGAATGGTGCGCTTTGTGCCGAGCGGTTGTTTGCACTATCAATCGCCATCACTCGGATGCTATGTGTAGTCAATGCCGGTAAGCCGTTAAACGTATAGCTAGTACCCTTCGTCGTCGCAACATATGCACCGTTTCGGTATACATTGTAATGTTTCACTGCCACATTGTCTGTTGATGGACTCCAAGTTACAGAAAAGCCAGTTGGTGTCACACGTGACAAAGCGAGTCCTTCAGGGATACTTGGCGGGATATTGTCCAATGTTTACACGGAGAGCACTTCACTTGCTGCCGAAACGTTGCCTGCTTCATCAATCGCTTTGACAGTAAAAATCAATTGCTTGCCGGATGGTAGTCCTGTGAGGTGATACGTCGTCGCTGGCACGCCGACACTGCCACTACTACTATTACTGCTGCTACCATCTTGACCGCTTATCCTAGCAATCATTGTCGCTCCATCATAAACCTCATACGCCGTAACGCCGACATTGTCGCTTCCAGCGTTCCAAGTCAGTGAAAGTGACGTCGCATCGACATTACTCACTTTTAGCCCGTTTGGTGCAGTCGGAGCCTGCACGTCTGCTGGCGTTTGATCGCCTGCCGCTTATTATCTGCTTGGAGCAACTTATTCTGCGACCTCAGTTTCTCCACTTCGGTCATGTTGTCTACGGACTTTCGTTTTCCGCGTTTATCCTGAAGTGCCTGCACGCCATACTTTAGATACTTTTGAGTCCAAGTATATACTTGCCGGTAGGATACCCTGAATGTTTCTGCGGTCTGGGCGTAATTAAACTGGCATTCAATACAAAATTTGACGATTTCAATTCTTTCATCGTACGTTGTTGCTCGTCCTTTTGTCATGATGGTCGTTCCTCCTGAACCAGAAGATATAAATTGCTCACGACCATTATACTTTAGAATCCAATTTTGTAGTTGAGTGAATGACTTGATAGAGTATCGCTTGCAAATCTCCATCAGAGAACCGTTGCCAGCCAGATAGACTTCGACAGCGGTGATCTTTAACTCCGCAGAATAAAATTCGTTTTTTGATGTTTGCTGTAATCCGTTTGGCCCAAGTGAAAGGTACTTTTGGAGCCACTTTTTCACCGATGAACATGCTACGTTATGAACAGCAGCAAGATGATTTGACGTCGTCTCTCCGCGAAGATATTTCTCAATCGAAAGGATACGTTCTGCTCCAGATACTTTAGACTTATGTGGCATAAAAAATGCTCCTCCCCGTAATAAACAGTTTTATTATTTTAACTGTCTACCACAGGGGGAGCATATCAGGCAACTCCATTTTTATAAAATCAATTGTCTTGCAACTTCAATGCACGATAGATGATCGCCGCACCTTCCGCCTTCGTCGACTCTACATTCGTACGAAGTAAACCGTTCGAACCGGTAGCGATGTTCGCCTTCACCAGTTCATTAATGATCGACGTCGCGTGTTTGCTCACCTTGTCGGCGTCTTTGTACGTACTCAGACTCGGTCCGCCACTCGGCAGCGAAAATCCTTTGTACTTCATCGCGCGGTGTAGAAGCACCATCATTTCTTGGCGCGTCAACAATGCATTCGGTTTGAACGTGCCGTCTGGGAACCCATTGATGATTTTCGCGCGACTAGCCGCAAGAACATATGAGTGATGCCATGCGTTCGCATTTGTCATATCGCTGAATGTCATCGCTCCCGTCGAACTTGGGTTGATCTCGAACGCCGTCACCAACATTTTCACGAACTCGGCACGTGTCATCTTGTTATTTGGATTGAACTGACCAACGCCGTTTCCATTCAACACCTTTTTCTTAGCAAGGAACTCAATCGCAGGCGAATACCATGCACTGAACGGCACATCCGCAAACGCTGGCGCCTCGGCTACGTCAATAACCGTAATCGGGAAAACCTTCTCGTACGTCAATCCACCATCCGAAACCTGAACGCGGATGCTATGACTCGTTTTCGTCTCGTAATCGATTGCAGCCGCCGTTTTCAGTGTCACACCGTCAATCGTAAAGCTCGTATTGTCCGTATCGCCTTCGCCACTCACCAGACTATAGGTAAACGTCGAACCCGCATCCACATCCGTCGCACTGAGTGTGCCGACCGTCGTGCCAGCAACGCTATTATCGTTCACAGTGCTTGCACTGAGACTGATGTCCGTTGGCGCTTCATTCACATTACTCACCTTAACCGTAAATGGTTGTTCAAGCGTCAACGCACCGTCCGACACTTGCACACGGATGCTGTAAACGGATTTTGTTTCAAAATCGAATGAACTTTTCGCTTTTAACGAATCCCCGTCAATCTGGAACTGACCGTTATCCGTATCGCCTTCACCCGCTACCAAACTGAAAGAAAACGTAACGTTCGTCAGCAGGTCAGTGTCTGTAGCGAGGAAACTGCCAACCACCGCGTCCACGCCTGCATTTTCGGCAATGGTATCACCAGTTAAGATTAAACTTGCGGGCGCTTCGTTGACATCGGTCACACTGATCAAAAATGCCTCTTCGTACGACAAATTGCCGTCTGACACTTGCACACGAACGCTATAGCTCGATTTGCTTTCAACATCAAATGATCCATTCGCCTTCAACGTCGTGCCATCGATGTTGAACAATCCATTGTCTGTGTCACCAACACCCGGCACCAAACTGAACGTCAGTGTCGCGCCCGCATCTGCATCGGTGCCGCTAAGTGTGCCAACAGTTGCATTGGCTCCTGCATTTTCCGCAATCGACGTATTGCTTAATGCAATGTCCGTCGGCGTATCGTTCACATCAGTCACATTGATCGTCAACTTTTCCGCATACGTGGCACCTTCTGCATCCGTTACTTGAACACGAATGCTGTAACTCGATTTGGTCTCATAATCGAACGAAGTTGCGGTTTGGAGCGTTGTCCCGTCAAGAATAAAACTTTCGTTATCCGCATCACCGTCGCCTGCAACTAAACTGAATGTCGCTTTGGTCGCATCACTGTCTGCGTCAGTTGCACTCAATGTGCCGACTGTCGTGCCGGAGGCACTGTTTTCTGCAATGGTATCCGCACTCAAACTGATGTCAGTCGGTGCTGTATTTTCATTCACATCAGTCACCGAAATCGTGAACGATTTCTCATATGTCAAACTTCCACTGTCCGTCACGCGCACACGCACGCTATATGACGACTTTGTCTCAAAGTCGAAGTTGTCATTCGCACGTAGGCTCGTTCCGTTAATGTTGAACGAAGCATTGTCCGTATCGCCTGTGCCGCTCACAAGACTGAACGTCGCCGTGTCACCCGCATCCGCATCCGTCGCACTCAGCGTGCCAACAACCGCATTCGCACCACCATTTTCAGCGATGCTTGTCGAAGAAAGTGTAATATCAGTCGCCGCTTCGTTGACGTTCGTCACTGTGATGGTGAATGGTTTTGCAAACATCAGCGTGCCGTCCGATACTTGGACGCGGATGGCATAACTTGTTTTCGTCTCAAAATCGAAGCCGGCATTCGCCCGCAGGTTCGTGCCACTAATATTGAAGCTGGCGTTATCGGTCGAGCCGGTACCGCTGACCAAGGAGTACGTGTACACGCCGCCTGCATCCGGATCATTGTTGCTGAGCGTGCCAACAACCGCATTCGCACCACCATTTTCAGCGATGCTTGTCGAAGAAAGCGTAATATCAGTCGCCGCTTCGTTGACGTTCGTGACTGTGATGGTGAATGGTTTTGCAAACGTCAGCGTGCCGTCCGATACTTGGACTCGGATGGCATAACTTGTTTTCGTCTCGAAGTCGAAGCCAGCGGTCGCACGCAGGCTCGTGCCGCTAATATTGAAGCTGGCGTTATCGGTCGAGCCGGTACCGCTTACTAAGGAGTACGTGTACACGCCACTTGCATCCGGGTCATTGTTGCTGAGCGTGCCAACAACCGCATTCGCACCACCATTTTCAGCGATGCTTGTCGAAGAAAGTGTAATATCAGTCGCCGCTTCGTTGACGTTCATGACATTAATCGTGAACGCCTTCTCAAACGTCAAACCTCCACTGTCCGTCACGCGCACACGCACGCTATATGAAGACTTTGTCTCAAAGTCGAAGTTGTCATTCGCACGTAGGCTCGTTTCGCTGATGTTGAAAGAAGCATTGTCCGTATCGCCTGTTCCGCTCACTAAAGAGTAAGTAAACGTATCACCTGCATCCACATCCGTCGCGCTCAATGTGCCAACCGTTGCATTTGAACCGGCGTTTTCTGCAATCGAAGATGAGCTAAGGGTGATGTCCGTCGGTTCTGCAGCAGGCTCCTTTGTTGTAAATTCTACCGCCTCATATTTATAGCCACCCGGAAAGTTTGAGGTGTACTCGATGGCTACTTTAAGAAGCTTTCCAGCAGGAAGATCTGTAACTGTGAGTGTATTCAACGAAATCGTTGAGTTATTTTCTACATTTTGCCTAAATAAATCTTTGTCCATTGGCATACAAAAATCAGGCATAAAACAATACTCGATTTGCTCTGTTACAGACACACGATACATATTAGCCGGTGCATAGTAAGGCCATGTAAACGTGACATTGTTCGATCCGACATTAGTCACTTGAAGCCCTTGTGTCGATATCGCCATCCCGACCGCCGGGAACAGACTGACCAGCATCGCCAAGACCATCAAAAGTACTAAGACACGTTTCGATTGTTTCTTTAAAGCATGTTTCATTCGTTCATTCCTCCATCATTTGTTTGACTTACATTCATTGCGCTTGCACTTACGAACTCTTGTCGCGACTATATCCCTCCCTGCAATCATCAAATAGATTTATAGATTTATACTAGGCTAGTGTATACTATGTCTCTGACTAGAATCTGACCAAAAACATCTAAAGATTCCCATTTATCGCTCAACGCAGCGGGACATGGAACGAAACCGTCGTGCCCGCTCCCTGCTTGCTTTCGATTTGCAACCTAGAGCCGGTTGTCGCCAGCAGTCGCCGTTGCACATTATATAGTGCCAAACCGTTCCCTTCCTCTACTCCGTCATCTCCTAAATCGCTGCCAACCTCGCGTTGCACACCGACCCCATCATCCGTCACCTCTACCTCGACGTGCTGTTTCGCCTTGTCCAGCGTCACTCGCAAGACGATCCGTCCGCCTTCCTCTTTCGCAGAAATCCCATGTTTGACAGCATTCTCGACGAGCGGTTGAATCGACAACGGCGGAATCTGTGCAGACAATGCCTCTTCATCAAGTTCAAATGAGACCTGCAAGCGCTCGCCAAAACGAACGTTTTCAATGCTCAGATAACGCCGGACCGTGTCCAGTTCCTCTTCGATCGAAATCAGCTCGCTCGACCCTAGATAATACATGTTTTTGCGCATGAATTGGCTGAAATCCAACAACACTTTAGCGGCTAACTTCGCATCCGAGTAGCATAGGGAAATGACTGTACTAAGTACGTTGTATACGAAATGCGGACGAATTTGCGCTTGCAGCAAACGAAGTTCAGCAGCGAGCAGCGACTCCGTCAGATGTTTCAATTGAACGAGTGTCGCCACGCGAGATTTTAATTCCACCGTGTCATACGGCTTTTCCACAAAATCATTGGCGCCGACGGCAAATGCTTGTGCCAGATCGGTCGTTTGCGTGCGTGCGGTCAAAAATAGAATCGGTAATTCGAGCGTGCTATGCTGCTCACGAATCGCTTTGGCGACATCATATCCGGAGAGGCCCGGCATCATCACGTCGAGAATGACCAGATCAAACGGACCGTGCGCCCGCACAAGTCGAATCGCCTCATTGCCGTCCATCGCAATCCGTAATTCATACCCTTCCAGTTGCAGCGTATTCTGTATGGCACGTACGTTGCTGTACTCGTCATCGACCACTAAAATCCGGTGCACATGATGAGGCGATTGACTCGTTTCCTCAATTTGATCACGCATGTTTGTGACCGTATCGAGCTCAATCGAAACGTCTGGAAGGGTGCTCGGCGGCGCTTCGAATACGACCGTTTTTTCGCTGGCAACCGGCATCATAAACGTCATCACCGTGCCTTTTCCGACTTCCGATTGAATCGAGATCGAACCGCCGTGCAATTCGACCAATTGCTTCGAAATCGCCAAACCAAGGCCGACACCGCCCGTCGTGCGCGTCAAAGTAGACTCCAACTGCTCGAACGAATCGAATATGCGCTCAAAGTCTGTTGCCGGTATGCCGCGTCCTGTATCACGCACTGAAATCGCCACCTGATCGCCGATTCGTTCAGCGGACACAACAACGGACCCTTTTTCCGTAAATTTAATGGCATTGTCGACAAGATTGAACAGAATCTGACTGAGCCTGTTATCATCAGCATCCAAAATGAACGTGCCGGGCTCAATCTGATGAAGGATTCGCAGCTCCGGCTTGTGCTTGGAGAAGGAAAAGGTGTCGATTATAACGGACACTGGAGCGTGTAAGTCAACCGCTTTGCGATAAAGCACAATATCGCGATTTTTCGCCTTGGAGTAATCCAAAATATCATGCACTAGTGAGGACAAGCGCCGTCCGATATCGCGCATCAAACGAACATCGTCACGATGGCTCTCATTGAGCGATCCGTGCGCCCCGTCGAGTAGTGACTGGGAAATGTTGATAATGCCGTTAAGTGGCGTCTTCAGTTCGTGCGACGTTTTGGCGAGAAACTCATCCTTCACTTTGTCGAGTGTTTGCAACTGTTCACTCAAGCGCTTAACCGTCTCAAAGGCGGCAGTATATTTTTTAGCCATATAGAGCGCTTGCGAGATGGCGAGCACCGGCAACGATGCGGGTAAGAAATAATAAAGATCGAGCGTCCACATGATGTTGATAATCGCCATCGGAAACAAAATGAATATGGAGAGAAACGCGAGCACGATGTACATGACTTGGGGTTCCTTATTGCGGATTGCTTTTCCGAGGATATACAAATCTATCATCAGATTGGCAATCATCATCCCCATGAGCATGGTAGTTGTATATATATACCACTCCGTCGGGATGATCGGGAGCAAGCCGATGATGCCAAGATTTGTCGTCACAATGAAACGGATCAACTTGTGCGGATATAAATGCGGAAAAGAACTGTATACATAAAGCGATAGAAACATGGCCACCAGCAGGCTGCTGCTGATTTGCAAGTACAAATGCAGAAGCATGGTAATCGACGGGAATAAGTCCCACAACAAGCGCTCCGATGTGGTCAAAAAATAAAGTGAAACGCTGAACGAAAAAAGCGAAAAAAACAGCTGCTCGCGAAACTGGCGGCGCTGCGCATAAATGCTCAAAAAATACAAGCCGCTCAGCATGAAGCCGAAACTGAAGAGAAAATCCATGCCAAGAAAATAGTTGTTCAGGCTTTGGATTGCCGCTTCGGTGCCGAACGTGAGCGAATGGGAAATGCCGCTGCTGAATCCTTCAAAACTTGACACATGCATCACGAGTTCGAGTGTGCTACCGTCCAATTCGAAGTAAGCGGCATACGGATTGTTTTTTTCCGTCGTTGATTCGCGTGTCGGGCCCGCTACACCTGCACTGCCTTCCAATTTGCCGTTGACATATAGTCGATTAGCCGAGCGAATGTTACGCGTTTTGATGCCGAAGTCACCTTCGGCCACCGGCAACAGAATCGTCAAACGGTAGCTGCCGTATGTCTGGATTGGGAAGGGCTTGCCGTCGATTTTTTGCTGATTCCAAGCTCCTGGGACTTGGATATATGAATGTGGCCTTCCATCGCTGTCAGCGTCGACAAACTTCTCAGGATAAAACCGCCACTCCCCATCAAGCGGAAGAGAAGGCTCTGCTGCAAAGTCCCAATTTCTTAAATCTAGTACACCTTGTTTGGCCTCCAGCATCTGTTGATTCTGTGATAATCCGATTGGCACGACAATGCTGCCGACCAGTAATACAATCATCAAAAATGCGCCAAATCGCTCGAAGGACGAATACGACTGAATACGTTCCTCCACCCGTCATTCCTCCTCTAAAAATCACCGTTAATAATGAACGCATCGTACAGATTATGCCACTTTTGTTTCATCGCGATGCCTAATTCGTGGTCCAACATGTTTCGATACGCAACAAATTGCCTGATGAATGCAGAGCGCTCTTGTCTTTTGTAATAAATATTCAACAACAATTCGTGTGCTTCTTCCTCACTAGGAGCATGCAGAAGCAATTTTTGACAACATTGCTCTGCACGGTCCAGTTGCTCGCTTTCGTCAAATGAGCGGGCAAGTTGTATGCCGAATTGGACAAATTGATTGTGCAAATACTGACGATGCGTGAGCACCCATGTGTAGTCACGGCCTTCGAATAAAGCGCCATGATATCGCATGAGGGTACGAAACTTTTGCTCTGCATCTATTGTGGCAGACGCAGCCTGTCGAAGTTCCTCCTCAAAATCGAGGAAATCAATCGAAAATCGATGGGTGTTCAGACGATATCGACCTTCCGCGTACACAATTTCTTTGTCAGCGCCGAATCGTTCCAATGTTTTCTTCAGTCGATAAACCGTGGTATGAACAACACCTGAATTGGTCACATCATTTCCCCACAACTCTTCGAGCAATTCGTCGCGCGTCACGCCACGTCTGCCATGAATTAAGAAGTAAGCCAACACTTCCTCTGTTTTCAAACTTCGCCACTTCACATTGGTAAGTGTGGCTTCGGAATCATAGAAAGTGAGCCCGCCCAGTCCTTGGATCTGAAGGACCGGCGACGGCGTAGCGAGCGAATATCTTCGGTTCCATTTCCTGATGACACGATTCACACTGTCTGCATCAATCGGTTTCAAAATGTAATCAAACGCTTCCGCACCGAACGCTTCAATCGAATATTTCTCGTATGCCGTGACGAACACAATTTCAGTATGAATATTCATTTGTAATATCTTTTTGGCCAATTCCAGTCCGTTCATCCCCGACATTTCAATGTCGATAAAACATACATTTGGTTTCAGTTGTGGCAAAGCACGCATTGCCTCCGATACTTTCGTGAACGTCGCAAGTACTTGAATTTCGTTTGAATCCTCAACAACCAATCGATTCAATTCGAGAACGTGCGGTTCATCGTCTAGCAATATCGCAGTGATCACAAAGGATTCTCCTCATTCTGAAATAGATTTACACACAGAATAATAGTATAAAACAAAACTCACTAAATTCTGACCAAGTATGACGAAATTCATGATGATGTGATTCATAAAAAAATGCCCCCCCTTATCATGCACAGGGGGAGCACAGATCGAAAGCATTACTTCAATCGGACAAAATACTCGACACCATTTCGCCGTTCCGCTTCATGCGTCACAGAAGCTTCTTGAATATCTCTGAAGTTTGGATGAGTGACTGGAACATCGCGCCATACTTGCTTGTTATAGCCATATAACGGTCCGCGTTCAAACAATCGGTTAAAAATGACAACGGCCTCGGAACGTTTGACCGGCAACGTCGAACGGTTACTTAAAAGTTTGCTATCTTTGACCAACCAGGGGATGGTGAGCGACTTCAGTGAATGTGTGCTACCTTTTACGGCATTTGTCGCAATCAAGCGACTCACAAGTTGCTGCATTTCCGTTCGCGTCAACGCCGCCTCCGGTTCAAATGCTCCAGACAAACGACCGGACATCCATTTGTTTTGCAAGGCGATTTCGAGCGGTGCGAAATACCAGTTCGATGTCTTTACATCCGTGTACGATGATTTCGCAGGAACTTTGCCTTTCGCCCCAGTTAAGCGCACCACTGCTGCGGCGACCTCAGCGCGTGTGACACCTTGATTAGGTTTGAACTGACCGTCAGGATAACCGCTCATATACTTCGTGTGTGTCGGCAAAACAACGACGCCCTGCTGTACTGTGATGCTATAGTTCGCAGGTTGAGAATCCATGAACCCATCGTTCGCCACGATGCTAAAACTCACTTTTCCAACAAATTTAGCATCCGGAATGTACGAATACAAACCGTCTGATTTGACGAAAAGTTTGCCGGATTTCGGACTCTTGAGTAGACGGTATGTCAAACGGTGGTTATCGGCATCTGACCCTGTGATTCTCCCTTTGATGGCGGCATTGTTTTTCGTCGTGAATGATTGATTTTTGACAACAGGCGCACGATTCGCCTGATTGACCAAAACATTGATGGTCATATCTGCATTTGTTTTCCCATCGCTGATCCGAACCCCAATTTTTTCTGAAGCAGGAATGGCCGGCGCTCTATAATTCAATTCGCCCGTTTGCGCATTGATTGACGCTTTTCCTAGTTTCGGAGCTAGGAAAATGGAATATACCAGCGCATCATTATCCTCATCGCTCGCAGCTAACTTCAATGGTTTTGCTTCGTTCGTTTTCAAGACGAGTGATGGTGTTGTAAAAGTCGGCGCATCATTGATGTTGTTCACTGTGATCGTAAATGTCTCCGTATGCGTCATACTGCCGTCACTTACTTGAATGCGAATCGCGTACGTTTGCCTTTGAAATAATGGATCAATATTTGTGTGATAAGCAAAAGGACCACCGAAGTGATCCCTTTGTAATGTTGCAATGGTTCTCTATTGTTTATCGCATTTTCGGCCCTGTTGTATCAATAACTAACGTGTCGGTGATGATTTCCTCACCCTTGTTGCCAGTGAGGTCCTGCAACGCATTTGTAGCAATTTTCACTTGGTAATTCTTATCTTTGACAAGCGCCGTTGCGAACGTGATTTGGAGCGTCTTACCCGATACCTTTACCCGGTCGGCTGCCTTCAGCGCCATAAACTCGCCGTCATCGGACTTGAGCGTAATCGCATTTTTCAGCGCCGCTCGGTTCTCGGTCGTCTTGCCGCTCGTGAAGCCGTTGCTGACCGCCTCGTTCATCGTGATGACGAGCATGCGGTTCGCTTTCTTCAGTGGCAAGGCAGTGCTGACGAACGTTGGTCCGACCTTGTCGGCTGCGAGCACCGAGGTCGTCAGTTCGCCGTTCGTGTTGCCGAAGATGTCCTTCATAAGGCCCGCCCCGAGTCTGATGCGGTTGTGTGCGCCCGTGAGTGCCGTCGCCAGTTTGATGGTCAGCACGCCTTTCTGCAGTTCCACCGAATCGCCTGCAGTCAGCGCCGCATAGGTCGGCGAAGCGGCATTGGCGTTCGTGCTCAGCTGGATGGCCGCACGAAGCGCCGCCGTTTTGACCGCTTTCGAACCCGTCACCGTGCCTGATGTTTCCTCGTTCATCTGGATGACGATCGTCTTGTTATCAGGTGCGAGCGTCACTTTGCTCAGAACGGGCGCCTTCGCATCGAGGTCGATTTCCGGCGTCTCGATTTCCTCCGCCAAGTTGCCGATCAGGTCACGAAGTGAATCGGCGGCAATCTTGATCTTGTTGTCGTTGGTCGTCAGCGGGTTGAGCAGTTTGATCTTGATGGAGCGTCCCGAAAGGCTGACCTTGTCGCGGGCGTTGAGCGCTTGAAACGAACCGCCGTCTCTCGAGAAGGTGATGGCCGCATTGAACGTTTCCGTGATTTCCTTCGCGTTGGCGCCGGTCGTCGCCATGTACACGCGCTCGCTGAACTGCAGCGTCAATTCCTTCTTTTTCTTGTCCATCGTCACATTGATGAGGGCGGGGCCGGTCGTGTCGACGACAAGCGGTGTTGTCACCTGCTCCGCCGACTTGTAGCCGAGCCGGTCTTTCAGCGCTTCCGCCTCGATTTTGATGCGGTTGTAGTAGCCCGTCACCTGATTCTCGAAGATGACGATCAATCGGTTGCCCTTCACCGCCACCGTATCGTTCGGTCCGAGCGCTTCGTACGTCGGTTCGTCGGCGTTGGCGTTGCGCGTGATTTTGATCAGGTCTTTCAGTTTCGGTTTCGGCGTTGTCGTAAACGATGAGCTGTTGTCGACAATCGCGTCTTTGAAGAAGATGGTCACGACTTTGTTCGTCGCGTTGAGGAACGCGTTGGACTGGATGACTTCAACTTCGAACGCCTGCTCGAAGTAGAGGCCGTCCGCGTCAGTCACGCGCACGCGGATGCTATGCAGCGACTTCTCGAGATAGTCGAAGACGATCGCCGCTTTCAGTTTGCCGTCCTCAATCTTGAAATTGGCATTGTCGGTGTCACCCTCACCGTCCACTAAACTAAAGATAAAGTTATCGCCTTGGTCTATATCAATTGCGGTGAACTCACCAATATCAAATCCGATCCAAACGTTCTCAACGACCTTATCACCATAAAGCGCTATTGAAGTTGGTGCGTCATTGACTGCGGTTACCTTCAAGACGAACGTATCCGATGTTGTAAGCGAACCATCACTCATCGTCACTGTAATCGTCACCATACCGTTTTGCTTAGCAACAGGTGTAATCGTCACTGTACGGTTCGCACCCGAACCACCGAACACAATGTTCGCGTCCGGAACCAACGTCGTGTTGCTCGACGAGCCACTGACCGTCAATGAACCTGCGGTTGTCTCTGCATCGCCTACCATAAAAGGAATTGCAATCGTTGCTTCATCTTCGTTAGTGAACTGATCAGGGATGTTGCTAATCGTAGGTGCGTTATTTTCATTGACTGTCAGTGTAAACGTATCGGTCGCTGTGAACGAGCCGTCACTGACCGTCACCGTAATCGTCGCCATACCGTTTTGCTTCACAGCAGGTGTAACAATTACCGTACGAGTTGCTCCCGAACCTCCAAACACAATGTTCGCATTCGGTACAAGTGTCGTGTTGCTCGATGAACCGCTCACTGTCAAAGATGCGAATGCTGTTTCCACATCACTAATAGTAAAGACGACTGCATTGGTTGGTGTATCTTCATTCGTCGACTGGTCGGTGATGTCACTGATCGTCGGTGCGTCGTTAACAGCCGTCACCGTCACCATGAACGTTTGCGTCGCTGTCAAATTGCCGTCCGATGCCGTTACGGTAAACGTAATCGCTGTGCCCGTATTGTAATTCGCCACTGGAGTCAGCGTTAATGTCGTGCCGCTGATTGAAGCACTGACTGTACCCACAGAACCGCCACTTACACTGAGTGTCGGTGCCGTGCCGTCAACGTCACTTGCTGTCAAGGGTATCGTCGCTGTTGTATCTTCGGTCATTATCTGGTTCGGAATTGCTGCCA
>CANHCR010000045.1 GCA_947459205.1 Caryophanales bacterium
AATAAGGCCCGTTGGTCAAGGGGTTAAGACACCTCCCTTTCACGGAGGTAACAGGGGTTCGAATCCCCTACGGGTCATAGTCGTTCATAATTGAATGACTCAATATTGTCGCGGGGTGGAGCAGTCCGGTAGCTCGTCGGGCTCATAACCCGAAGGTCGTAGGTTCAAATCCTGCCCCCGCAATACTTGGAGCTGTGGTGTAGAGGCCTAACATGCCTGCCTGTCACGCAGGAGACCGCGGGTTCGAATCCCGTCAGCTCCGCCATTTTTAAAAAAAGTTTCACTGTAGTATTCTCGGCTTGGTAGCTCAGTCGGTAGAGCAGAGGACTGAAAATCCTCGTGTCGGCGGTTCGATTCCGTCCCAAGCCACTCTTTGCCGCTGTAGCTCAACTGGTAGAGCAACTGACTTGTAATCAGTAGGTTGGGGGTTCAAGTCCTCTCGGCGGCACCATACTTGGAGGGTTAGCGAAGTGGCCAAACGCGGCAGACTGTAAATCTGTTCTCTCAGAGTTCGGTGGTTCAAATCCATCACCCTCCACCATCCTCTAGGGGCATAGTTTAAAGGTAGAACAAAGGTCTCCAAAACCTTTGGTGTGGGTTCGATTCCTGCTGCCCCTGCCAAAAGGTTTGAACGTGGCGGTCGTGGCGAAGTGGCTAACGCATCGGATTGTGGCTCCGACATTCGAGGGTTCAATTCCCTTCGATCGCCCCATTCTTTCTTTGGGGATTAGCCAAGCGGTAAGGCAACGGACTTTGACTCCGTCATGCCTAGGTTCGAATCCTAGATCCCCAGTTTTGTTCATATGCGGAAGTGGCTCAGTGGTAGAGCATCGCCTTGCCAAGGCGAGGGTCGCGGGTTCGAGTCCCGTCTTCCGCTCCACTATTTTTTGGCGCCATAGCCAAGTGGTAAGGCAGAGCTCTGCAAAAGCTTTATCCCCAGTTCGAGTCTGGGTGGCGCCTCCACTATAAGACTTGCCGGGGTGGCGGAATTGGCAGACGCACAGGACTTAAAATCCTGCGGTAGGTGACTACCGTACCGGTTCAAGTCCGGTCCTCGGCACCATATGTGCCCTTAGCTCAGCCGGATAGAGCGTTTGACTACGAATCAAAAGGTCAGGAGTTCGAATCTCTTAGGGCACGCCATAAAAACTTTGTAATGCGCCGGTGTGGCGGAACTGGCAGACGCGCGCGACTCAAAATCGTGAGGGAAACCGTGGGGGTTCGAGTCCCTTCACCGGCATTACACAAACAAAGAGAGGCCAAATAGGCCTCTTTTTGTTTGTCCTAATCATTATCTAAACATACGGCGAAGTGGTGTCCATATTGTTGAGCGGTTATTTTTACGGCGACTTATTGACCAAGCTGTTGCTCCAATCGCGAGCCCAAGTATCGATAAAGCCATATTGCGATTTTTACGTTTTGATACCATTCTGAACCAGTGCATCTGCTCACCTCCTTCACAACGAGTCATCATACTCAGCCCACAATTATTTTGCAAATTAAATGGTCTTGTATACGGGTAAAATTCTGTCATTGCTTATGACGAGCATAATATGCCAAGGTTGGTCATATACTATGCCGAAGGGGTGATGACATATATTATGGATGATCTTGATAGGAAGAAAATAACTTTTCATATTTCGCATGACACTACTCCAGTCATTTCAACCACACATCATTCTACAAATGTTTCTAAACGGTTCACAAAAAAAGATTGGATTAAAATTATTTTATCTGCTGCAAGTGCGGTGATTAGTGGCATTATTCTAGGTGTTATTATTTTATCTTTTTTTAATGGTTCATTTGTTGATACGGAAGATATTCACAAAACTAGTGAAACAACTGTTCTAGGCGCTAGTTCTATACAAACTTTTGATGTACAAGAAACCACTTTTTATGTTTTACAACTAGGTGTCTTTCGAAGTGAACAAAATGTTATGCGTGCTCAGCGTCAGTATGAAAAGGAATACTCCTCTGCGATTCCTTTTTTTAGTAAAGAAGCGAATCAACTTTTTCAGTTGTATGCCGGCATTTCGCTAAGTAAGAGCGCTGCCGAAGGTTTACGCGATAAATATTCGCAGATTGACTCCATTCCGTATGTAAAACCAATCGTTCTCCCAAAACTTCAGATTAAAACAGATAAGCAGGCGCTTGCTACGCAAGCAAAGTTTCGCATAGAGTCGCGTCGTTTAGCTGAGTTATTACTTACAGCAACTGACCACCAAGCGATTCGTGAAAGTCATAAGCAATGGAGTACGTTTGTTCAAAATCTACGGCAACATTCTGAAACTATTGCTTCAGAGCGGACAATACGTTTAATTAATCAGGCATTTTTGGCATGGGGGGAGTATCAAAAGCATCCTCACGCACAGCACAAACTGGTCATTCAACGAAATATCATGGAGGTTATTTTGACGAAAGACGCGATTTAACAATGTATATATTACATAAATTTACAAATATAAATTTTTGTGCTATTCTTATATCGGATTCTTCAACTTGTTAGCAATCTCATTCTTTGTTACACTAGTTGTCGAGTACCACAATAATTATTTCACAATCGGGTATCTTTTATTTTTCCATCATTTTTAAGGTGTTGTCAAAAACATGTTTGTTTTAGCTTCAGCATCACCGCGACGAAGGCAGTTGCTTGAGTTGTTACATATTCCGTTTTCAGTTTCCGAGAGTCAAGTGGATGAATCATTTGATAATCAATTAAGTCCTGAAGACGTTGTACGTGAATTAGCATTGCGTAAAGCAAATGATGTTGCCGTAAGATTGGATGCCATGCATCCGGTCATCGGGGCTGATACAATGGTTGTGATCGGCGAACGAATTCTCGGCAAACCGGAAAATCGCGACCATGCGATCGAGATGTTAACTTCGTTACAAGGAACGGAGCATTTTGTCCTTACTGGAGTTGCGCTTGTCGACGGTTTAAGCAATCGAAATTTGGTCAGGGTGAACAAAACGCTTGTTCGGATGCGTAGACTGACACGTGAACAAATTGAATGTTATGTAGACAGTGGAGAGCCGATGGACAAAGCAGGTGCTTACGCAATTCAGGGCTTTGCCTCTGTTTTTGTGGAAAGTATAGAGGGTTGCTACTTCAATGTAGTGGGACTTCCGCTGTCGATGTTAGCCGTAATGATGGAAGAGTTCGGACACCCGTTTTTGTAGAAAAAGGGGTATTCATGAATGAACAGAAGTTTTTGATTAAGGATGTACCGATTGAAGATCGACCGCGTGAACGTATGCTAAAAAACGGTTCGGCAGCGTTAAGCAATCCGGAGTTGTTAGCTATCTTGTTGCGAACGGGTACGGTGGCTGAGTCGGCCATTCATTTGGCGAATCGAGTAATCCGTGAGTCTGGTGGATTGCGCGAATTGATGACGATGACGACGGATGAATTGATGCAAATTAAAGGCATCGGCAAGGCGAAAGCTTTGCAAATTAAGGCGGGTTTGGAGTTGGCGAAACGAATCTCGAAGGCAAGTTTTGGTGAACGTGTGATTATTCGTACGCCTGAGGACGTTTCTTTGTTTTTGATGGAAGATATGCGTTATGAGCAGAAGGAAAAGTTTGTGACGATTTTTTTGAATACGAAAAATCACGTGATTGGGCATGAGGTTCTTTCCATCGGTAGTTTGAATTCTACGATAGTTCATCCACGTGAAGTGTTTCGTGCGGCAATTCAGCGATGTAGTTCTGCAATTATTTGTGTACATAATCATCCTAGTGGAGATCCGACGCCGAGTCGTGATGATATCGATATGACTAGGCGGTTGCAGGAAGCAGGCGGGATTGTTGGGATTGATGTTTTGGATCACGTGATTATCGGGGATGCTTCTTTTACAAGTTTGAAGGAGCAAGGACTGATGTAATATAATTGATAAGGGTGATTGTTAGATGTTCGGTCGTTTTGCCAGTGACTTAGGGATTGATTTGGGCACGGCGAATTCGCTGGTGTTCGTTAAAGGGAAGGGAATTGTCGTGCGTGAACCGTCAGTGGTTGCTGTGCGCAAAGATTCCAAAAAAATTGAGGCTGTCGGTGAGGCTGCCAAGATGATGATTGGACGAACCCCAGACAATGTAGTCGCTGTTCGACCGATGAAGGATGGCGTCATTGATGATTTAGAGTCAACGACGGCGATGATTAAATATTTTATTAATCGGGCGTTGAAAAGACGCCTACTTTTTCGAATCCAACCGAATGTGATGGTTTGTGTGCCTTCAGGGATCACTGCAGTTGAGAAACGTGCGATTGAGGACGCGACGAAGCAGGCAGGTGCGCGTAGAGCGTATACGATTGAGGAGCCATTTGCCGCAGCGATTGGTGCTGGGCTACCAGTTTGGGAGCCGATGGGTAGCATGGTTGTTGATATCGGCGGCGGAACAACCGAGGTAGCGGTTATTTCGCTTGGCGGTATTGTTACTTGTCAGTCGATTCGCATTGCTGGTGATGAAATGGATGAGGCGATCATTCAGTATGTAAAGCGCACAAAGAATTTGCTGATCGGTGAACGTACAGCCGAACAAGTGAAAATTGAAATCGGTTCTGCCTTGCCATTCAGCGTTAAAGAACGTGTCAGCATACGTGGACGAGATTTATTATCAGGATTACCGTCAACTTTGGAAATTAATTCTGACGAGGTGACAGAGGCGTTAACGGAGACCATTAAGCATATTATTGATGCGGTAAAGGTTACGTTAGAAAATTGTCCGCCAGAATTGTCCGCTGATATTATGGATCGTGGCGTTGTTTTGACAGGTGGCGGTGCATTGTTGCGGAATCTCGATCGGTTGTTGTCGATGGAAACGGGCATTCCAGTTTTGGTGGCCGATCAACCACTAGATTGCGTTGCGATTGGTACCGGTCGAGCGCTTGAAAGTATTCATTTATTTAAAGGTCGTTCACGCGGACCTGTGGTGCGAAATCAGTTATAGTCGAGGATGGTCTCCCCGGTGATTGCGAAGAAGGTGCGTTCAATTGATCAGATGGTTCGCCAATCGAAAAGTATTGATATTTTTGTTCGGGATATTGTTTTTTATTGCTGTGATGGGGCTGACCATCTCTAATCGAGCGCAGATGACGTGGCCTGAACAGTTTTTTAAGGATACGGTCGGTTGGTTTCAAGGCGTTGTCAATGTACCGGCGCGTGTAGTTGGAGATTGGTTCGGCGAATGGCAACAAATCTCGAACGTTCACGAAGAGAATGAAGCATTGCGAAAGCAACTTGATCAATTTGCGAGAAATTCTGCTCGTTTGAATCAGTTAGAGGCGGATAACGTTCGTTTACAGCGTGCTTTGGATTTTACGGAAAGTCAGCGTGCATTGCACAATTACAAGTTTCACTATGCTGATGTCATTTCCATCAGCGGAAATGAGTATAATCCATCCTTGCTCATCAATTTAGGAAGTAAAGATGGAATCAAACTTGATATGGCAGTTACGTCTGTCGAAGGATTGGTGGGGCGGATATCTGCGGTGACGCAATATCACTCGACCGTGCAATTGTTGCATGAGTTGGACGAAAACAATCGGACGAGCAGACCGATGGCAGCTACCGTTCGTGGCGCTGAAGGCAAGTCATTTGGAATTATTGAAGAGTTCGATCGTAGTAAAGGTTTGTTAGTGATGACCAAAATCGATCCGCTTGATCCGTTGAAAAAAGGTGATGTGGTTGTTACTTCTGGCTTAGGGCAATTGTTTCCGAGTGGTTTGGTGATTGGTACGGTCAAATCGCGCAAAATCGGTGATTTCGGTATTACGCATGTTGCGGAAATTCAACCGGCAGCAACATTGACCAAACTTCGCGAAGTGTTTGTTGTGGAAGTACCCGTTGCGGAGTCGAGGTGAGCCATGGAACGAAATGTTGTGTGGCTCATTTTATTCGCTCTGTTTGTTGTCGAAGGTGCTGTTTTGCCGGTCTTTTTGCCGGTAATTCATGGTACACAGTTACATATTGATTTTGTGTTGACAGGCGTTTTGCTCATCGGCTTGCTTTACCATCGTCATTCAGCCTTGCTCTATGGCGTTTGCTTCGGTTTCATGCATGATCTAATGTATGGGCAAATGCTCGGTGTTTTTGCTTTTACGATGGGATTGACTGGTTACTTGATTAACTTATTTTTTGCCGATAAGTATCAGACAATGTTTCGAGATTTACTCGTGTTGGTTGTTGGATTCATCATGTTCCATGCCATCGTATCGGTGTTTTATTATGTGTTTGGTTTGTATCAACCGAATTTCACTTGGAATTATGTTTTCTTGGATCTGTTGCTCCGTGTTGCATTAAATTTACTTTTTGCCGCAATCATTTATGTTCCAACGAAGAAACATTATCAAAAAATGCAGGTTCGTTACGGCAGTTATTTCGCTTGATTAAGCACTCATTATATAATTAGCACATACTGACTTCGGGGTGAAAAAGTTGAGTCAAAACAGCCATTTGGTGACGATTAAAGGAACGCGTGACGGATTGGTTTTTATTATGGATGATCAATGTGAGTATGTTGATTTGATTAGCGAATTGACGGAAAAACTTGGTGCTTCGTTTGAAAAGTTTGTCGATGATTCCATCGTCTCTGTATCAGTGAAAATGGGTAATCGCACATTAACCGAACAACAAAGGTACGAGATTGCGGTGATTATTGGGCGCCGATCGAATTTGCTATTGAAATCGATTGAAGTCGCACCAACTGCGGGTGATGAGCGGATTGAGCAACTACTTGGCGATAATGTCATGATTCATCGCGGTACTGTTCGTTCTGGTCAAGTGCTTCAGCACGAGGGGAACTTGCTGTTCTTAGGCGACATTAATCCAGGGGGAACTGTAATCGTGACCGGTGATTTGTATGTGATGGGTGCCTTGCGCGGTTTGGCTCACGCAGGTTCTGCGGGAAATGAGCAGGCAGTGATTGCTGCATCGCATATGTTTCCGACGCAATTAAGAATTGCAGGTGTGATTAGTCGTCCGCCTGACGAGTGGGTAAAGGCAGATGTATATATGGAGTTTGCATACTTGGATGATGGTCAGATGAAAATTGATAAGTTGTCCAATCTGTTTAAACGCAAACAATCGTTATAATTTGGGAGTGATTACGTAATGGGACAAGCCATTGTTGTGACATCGGGTAAAGGTGGCGTCGGGAAGACGACGACGTCTGCAAATTTAGGCACCGCGTTAGCATTGCTTGGACATAAAGTTTGCATGGTTGATACAGATATCGGGTTACGAAATCTTGATGTCGTGATGGGGCTTGAAAACCGCATTGTTTATGATTTGGTCGATGTCATTGAAGGGCGGTGCCGTTTGGAGCAGGCGCTCATCAAAGATAAGCGTTTTGAAAGCCTCTATTTGTTACCGGCTGCGCAAACGAAAGATAAGGACGATGTGAAACCTGAGCAAGTGAAGGAAATCATTGGTCGCATCAAACAGTTGTTTGATTTTGCGATTATTGATTGCCCGGCCGGGATTGAACAGGGCTTCCGCAATGCCATCTCTGGAGCGGACCGTGCGATTGTGGTGACGACGCCAGAAAAGTCAGCCGTTCGTGATGCGGACCGAGTCATTGGCAAACTTCACTCTGAACAGATCGAAGAGCCGAAACTGGTTGTCAACCGGATTCGTCCTAACATGCTTAAAACTGGCGATATGCTTAGCATTGACGATATTTGTTCGGTTTTGCAAATCGATGTGATCGGCATCATTCCCGATGATGATTATGTTATTAAAGCCTCCAATAACGGGGAACCAATCGTAATCAATCCGCAGTCGAAGGCGGCATTAGCTTATCGGAATATCGCCCGCAGAATCTTGGGTGACCCAGTGCCACTTATGTCTCTAGAAGAGAAACCTGGCTTTGTTGAGCGAATCAAAAAGTTCTTTAAGTTGGGATGATGCACGGTGCCTTTTAAACTAAAGGATATTGATTTGTCCGTTGTCTTGATATTGCTTGCCTTTCTCGTCATCAGCACGATGGCGGTGCACAGCGCAACAGTTAATGATCCTAAATTTACGAATATGGCTTTCAAAAATCTAATCAACTATGTCATCGGATTTGCTGTGTTTTTCGGGATATCTGTGTTGAATTATAAGCCGCTCATTAAAGCGGCGCTTTATTTTTATATATTCGGTATTGTTTTGCTTGTTTCGGTATTAATGTTTGGACAAGAAATTAACGGAGCAAAAAGTTGGTTTTCGATACCGATTATCAATTTTGATTTCCAACCAGCCGAATTTGTGAAAATATTGCTGATCATTGCGCTGGCTTATTTTTTAGCTCGGCGTGAAGGGGAACCACTCCATTTTGTTTATGACATCATTCCCGCTTTTCTCATCGTGGCATTGCCGTTTGGGCTTGTTATGATGCAACCGGATTTAGGAAATGCGGTTATATATATTGTGATTACGTTTGGGATTTTGTGGATTGCAAACATTAGGTGGCAGCACGTCGTTATCGGTTTGCTCACTGCGGCGTTGTTTTTGGGGCTATTTCTATTCGTCTATACAAAGTATCATGAGCCGATTGTTGGTTTTTTACAGGCACAGGATAAAGGGCACTGGGCACAGAGGATTGATACGTTTTTGTATCCCGATGAAGTTTCGGCGGACGCTTCATATCAGGTTGAAAATTCGATGAGCGCGATTGGTTCGGGATCATTTTTTGGTAGCGGTTATTTGGATGGTACGCTCATTCAGCAAAACTTCGTGCCGTATCCTTATTCGGATTCGATTTTTGTAGTAATTGGTGAGGAGTTTGGTTTTCTAGGTGCAGTGGTCATATTTTTGCTCTATTTTGCGCTTATCTATCGTCTGTTGATGATCGCACATCAGACGGAAGATCTGCGCGGCAAATACGTAATCATCGGCGTTATAGCGATGTTTGTCTTTCAAGTCTTCGAAAATGTCGGGATGTTGATGGGCATTATGCCGCTGACGGGGATTACGCTACCGTTTATTAGTTATGGTGGAACGTCGCTTTTTCTCAACATGTTGTCACTAGGTCTGGTCATGAGTATCAAAATGAAAACTGATGACTTGCCCGATAATGTAGTATAACTCGGTTTAGCCTCTCATATGATGATATGGGGGGATGGACATGAATGCGGCAACAGCGAGAACGTCTGTCTGGTTTTATGTTTGGTCAATGCTGATTATCCTAGGCTTGTGTTGGGCATTTCTGCAATGGAATCACCCGATGTCCGAACGGGCGCGCATGAATTTAGAGACGGCATTTCAGCAAACAATAAACTGGAATGTATTATCAGACTGGTATAATCGATATATAGATTCTGCACCGGTGATGGCACCTAAGGCGCCAATCAACGATGAGGAAATTCACCATGTTAGTGGCACACTCGTTCATTTTCAAGCGCCTGTTTCCGGAGAAGTTTTGTTGCCTCACAGCGAAGCGCGACAAGGTGCAGTACTGCGAATTACCGGTGATGGTGAAGTGCGCAGTGCGGCAGAAGGGCGGGTCGTGTTTGCCGATGAGATGGCGGGCATCGGACAGACTTTAATCGTTCAACATGCGGGTGGGATACAATCATGGTACGGATTGTTGGAGCAAACGACATTCAAAAAAAATGATTGGGTGGCGAGCGGAGAAGTGCTCGGACGTGGTAGTCCTCCATCGGTCGATGGTCAATTTTTGGTCTATTTGGCTGTGAAGGACGGCGAGCGTTTTCTGGATCCGCTGACTGTGATGCAAATTGAATAAATTTTCATTGCATCCGCTATTTTTGTTCGTTGCCGCGATTTCGCTTTGGTTCGGTTATTGGTTTGAATTCGTAGTCATGTTTGCAGTCGTTGTTTTGCACGAATGCGGGCATTGGTGGGCGGCACATTGGTATGGCTGGCAAGTGCAGAAGATTCGCATTTTGCCGTTTGGCGGTGAGTTGATTGTTGTACGGCAACGGTTGGTGAGCGTTCGCGAAGAAATTGTTGTAGCCTTGGCAGGACCGCTCGTCAATGCCCTGTTGATTGGTTTTGCGTGGATATTCAGTTGGTTCGGGATTATTCCCGATGAATTTAGCACTTATTTTATTCAGGCAAATGTAATCATTGGATTGTTTAATTTGTTGCCAATTTTGCCGCTTGACGGCGGAAAGGTTTTGTTTGCCTGCTGCCTGATGGTGATTCGTTATAAGCGTGCGTTGGTTTTTGTGACAAATTTCAGTTTGTTTGCAGCATGTGCGCTTTTGCTAATATCGGTTAGTGCCATTAATTTGAGTGGCATTCGCTTTGATTTGTTAATTGTCAGCTTGTTTTTGCTATATGTGAACATGCATACTTTGCGCAAGTTGCCATTGCTGTTCGTTCAGTTTTTGTTGCAAAAGTTTAATTTGCTAATCGAATCGGACGATGCGCGCGCACATCCGCTGTTTCGCAGGCCAGTCCATGAACTTGCTATTTCTGCGCGATTGCCGTTGTTCTCCGTGCTAGCAAGTGTATGGTATGGTCGTTTGCATCGTTTTTTGATAACCGATGAGCATGGTTTGGCGATAGCAGTTATTGAGGAACGACGTTTATTGGAACGTTTTTTTGCCGCTTATCGATAAAGTAGGTGATCGTATTAGAACTTTGTACATGTGCGAACGGACAGATCAACGAGTGGCCGCATTATTGGTGGAAGGCCAACTATCAAATCTTGTGGTCGAGCATTCGGTACAAGCGAATGTGGGACGGACGGGACTCTTTTTGAGTGCTGAGGTGCAGGATGTGGTGTCGTCATTGGAGGCCATATTTTTGGACGCTGGTTTGAGACGGCCGGTATTTTTAAAGTTTGCTGATTATGGATTGGCGACACCGGTGCTACAGTTGCGTAAAGGCGAGCGTCTGCTCGTCCAAGTCATGAATGAGGCGCAATCGGGGAAGGGCGCCAGAGTCACGACGCATTACCAGTTGGCAGGGCAATTTTTCGTCTATATGCCGATTGCGGATTATCAAACGATATCGAATCGAATCTTAGATGAGGCAGAACGGCAACGTTTGCTGCAGTGGGTCGATAGCAACAAGCGAAATCGTGAAGGTTGGATTGTTCGTAGTTTGGCAAGCGAGGTTGAGGATGTACGGTTACTTGAAGATATGGAGCAGTTGCGTGCACGTTGGGCAAAGTTGACGAGCGATTTTGCTCGTCGCCCAGCTCACGTCCGAGCAGGTGTCATCGATGAAGGGGAATCTTTTGCGGAACGGATGATGGTGCGGTTTGCCCAAGTGGCTCCCTCGCAAATCATGGTAGATGAGGAACTTGCTCTTTCTTTATCGCAAAATACGAATAATGTCGTGATTATGGAAAGCAAAAAGAAAGAGGCGTTTATAAAGGAACTTGAGCGGTTAGTGAAACCTTACGTCGCGGGTAAAATTCGCTTAACTGATGGTGGGTTAGTGATTTGTGAGCAAACGACTGCTTTGACTGTTATTGATGTCGACAGCGGGCGAACGAAGTCGACGTCTGACTTGGCAGAGACGGCACTTCGCGTCAATTTGCAGGCGGCAGCAGCGATTGCCAAATGGCTTCGAATTAGCGATACAGGTGGTATGGTGGTTGTCGATTTTGTGCACATGGATTCGGAAGAGCATCGCCAAGCGGTTGCCGAGGCATTGCGCGATGCTTGTGGCGATGATTTGCGTGAAGTGCAGTTGATTGGCTGGAGCGCGATGGGTCTTTTTGAATTGACGCGCAAACGAACGAGCGCCCGGCAATTGAAGGATTTTTTTGTATGAACATTGCATGCACTCTATATATGTGATATATTATTCAATGGTGTGCTGAACAAGCTCATCTGTAACCGCGTAGAACGGGTCTGAAGAACGGGTTTTCCGTCACCCTGGATAGCGAGTCTGAGAATGAATAGGAGGTGCACACGAATGTACGCAATCATTGAAACAGGTGGCAAACAATACAAAGTGGCTGAAGGCGACGTGCTTTTCATTGAAAAGTTGGAAGTTGCTGAAGGTGATGCTGTGGCGTTTGATCAAGTGTTGGCTGTATCGAAAGACGGTAGCCTGGTTGTCGGTGAGCCACTTGTTGTCGGTGCGAAAGTAACGGCAAAAGTTGAGAAACATGGCAAAGACAGAAAAATTATCGTTTACAAGTACAAAGCGAAGAAAAACTACCGCCGTAAGCAAGGTCATCGTCAACCGTACACGAAGGTTGTCATCGAGAAAATTGAGGCTTAATCGGCTATGATTCAAGTTCGAGTGTATCGGAATGACAGCGACCGTTCGATTCGTGCGGTCATTGTGGAAGGTCACGCAAACTTTGCTGAGCGTGGGAAAGATTTGGTGTGCGCGGGCGTGTCCTCGGTGACAGTCGGCACATACAATGCGATTTGCAAACTCCTTGATGCCGACATAAACGGTGAAATGGAGTCAGGCAAAGTGTATCTCGAGTTTCCGCGACAACAAGACGAAGCGCTGCAACAGCAGTTGCAACTCTTGGCAGAGTCGATGTTGGTAATGCTGGAAACGATTCAAAACGCCTATGGGGATTTTGGAAAATATATTGAAATTACGGATATGAAATAATCAGGAGGTGAGTAGTATGTGGAAATTGGACTTGCAATTGTTCGCTTCGAAAAAAGGGGTAGGTTCGACAAAGAACGGACGCGACTCTGTTTCGAAACGCCTTGGTGCGAAGCGCGCAGACGGACAAACAGTGAGTGCGGGTAGCATTCTCGTTCGTCAACGTGGCACGAAAATTCATCCAGGTAACAATGTAGGTATCGGTAAAGATGACACATTGTTCGCCAAAGTTGAGGGTGTAGTCAAATTCGAACGCTGGGGTCGCGAGCGCAAAAAAGTGAGCGTATACCCGGTTGAGAGCGCACAAGCTTAATTCTTACACATCAGACCAAGCCTTAGCGTACTTTTGGCGCTAAGGCTTTTCTATTCACTCACTGAAAGGGACGTATCATTTATGTTGGATAGCGAGCGCTCAACGATTGATGTTTTGCGTCAATATCGCCATGATTGGTTGAATCGTCTGCAGATGATTTATGCTTACGTGCAATTGAATAAGCCAGAGGAATTGCGCTTATGTTTGCAGACCATGATGCTTGAGGAGGAGCGGGCAAACGCTTTGTTTCGCATTGGCTGTCCGGCGCTTGGCGTATGGTTGTTGTTGAATGTATATCGCTTTGCATCGTTAGACGTACGAGTCGCAGTCGAGCGAGTAAGCAGCGAGCAAAGTCTATCACTGCCTGATCAAGAGATCGTCGCTTATGTTGAGCACATGTTGATGGAACTTGAAAGTAACGCAGCGACGGCGGGGAAATCGAAAGTGGCTGTAGAGATTGGCTTGTGTGAGGATGATGACGGGTTTATCGTCAATTTTTCAGGCAAAACTGTAGCGTGTGAGAAACGATTTTTTTACACCGAAGAGTGAAGCAAAAGAGGTGTTCAGGTATGTTTGTTGATAAAGCGAAAATATATGTGAAGGGCGGCGACGGCGGCAACGGTGTCGTTGCTTTTCGACGTGAAAAATATGTGCCAGAAGGTGGTCCGGCTGGCGGTGATGGCGGTCGCGGTGGGCATGTCATTTTCCGTGTCGATGAAGGCTTGCGTACGTTGATGGATTTTCGCTATCAACGTCACTTTAAAGCGACGCGCGGCGAGCATGGCAGAAATAAAGGGCAATATGGTGCCAACGCGGAGCACATGATTGTGCGTGTACCGCCAGGTACGACAGTGCTTGATGAAGCGACGCAGGAAGTGCTGGCGGACCTTGTGCGCCATGGACAGGAAGCGATTATCGCTCGCGGCGGCAAAGGCGGTCGTGGCAATATGAAATTTGCTACGCCAAGCAATTCAGCGCCGGAGATTGCCGAGAACGGAGAAGAGGGCGAGGAACGCTGGGTCATTTTGGAACTCAAGTTGCTTGCTGATGTAGGGTTGGTCGGCTTTCCGAGCGTCGGTAAATCGTCGTTGCTGTCGGTGGTCTCGGCAGCGAAACCGAAAATTGCCGAGTATCATTTTACGACACTATCGCCGAATTTGGGGGTTGTCGATGCCGGCGAAGGCCAGAGTTTCGTGATGGCGGACTTGCCAGGGTTGATTGAAGGTGCAAGTTCTGGAGCTGGTCTGGGGCATGAGTTTTTGCGACATGTGGAGCGTACGCGCGTTATATTGCATGTAATTGATATGGCGGGTACGGAAGGGCGCGAACCGTTCGAAGACTTTTTGAAAATTAACGACGAATTGAAGTTGTACAACGCGCGCTTGCTCGAATGCCCGCAGTTGGTGGTGGCGAACAAGATGGACGTTGAAGGTGCGGACGAGCAACTAGAAATTTTCCGCAGCAAATGTGCGGAGCAAGGTTGGGAGTATCCGATTTTTCCGATTTCGACAGTCACCAAACAGGGCATCAAAGAACTGCTATTGACGGCTGCCGATATTTTGGATCGCTTACCGCAGACACCTGAGGTGGAGACGCTTGACGAAGAAGAGGAGCGTATTATTTATCGCATTCGCAACGGGCGCAAAGAAGGCGAGTCATTGTTCGAGATTCATAAGGAAGACGATGTGTTTGTGATTGTCAGCCCGATGATTGAGAAATTAATGAAACGAACCAACTTCCGCACCGAACAATCGATCATGCGTTTCGCTCATGCGATGCGCAAAATCGGGATTGATCAGGCGTTACGTGAGCATGGTGCGCGCGATGGTGACGCGGTGCGGATAGCGCAGTTTGAGTTTGAGTTTGTTGAGCATCAGTGAGTTGAAAAATATTTGTAAAATTTATGTGAACAAACTATTGACAAATTGTCTGACTTTTCATAATATTGAGTTGTAATAAAATTCCTTGCATAAAGGCAAACCTGGCGAAAGCCAGCGACGCAAAGCCATAGGGCCTAATGTTAACTCCGTTAACGATGGCAGCCGGTTGCCGATTCACTCTTTAGCGGGACATCTGAATCGAAAGGAGAGATTGATTATGACTCATCTCAAAAACATCTCTAAAGGTTTCGTTATGGGGATTGTCGCCATAGCCCTTTTGCCGGTGATGGTCATCAGAAGTTTTATGGATCAGTAATAAATTCAGATTGAAGTGAATCAAGCGAGAACCGGCTTAGGTCGGTTCTTTTTATTTGTGTAAAATTCATAAAAATTCATCTTGCTTGTTACGGGCAAATCATGTTATTATCTTAATCGGTCACACAACGTGACGCCATATTCCCTGATAGCTCAGTTGGTAGAGCACTCGACTGTTAATCGAGTTGTCACAGGTTCGAGTCCTGTTCGGGGAGCCATCTGGAGAGGTGGTCGAGTGGTTTAAGGCAGCGGTCTTGAAAACCGCCGTGTCTGTGAGGGCACCGTGGGTTCGAATCCCACCCTCTCCGTCAAGTCAAAAACCGTCCAAGAAAATTGGGCGGTTTTTGTGTATCAGAAGAGAGGGCGGGATGAGAACCCGGGTTCGGCGTAGCAGCGAAATCAGGATGGGTAGGGCTGCGGAGTCTCGAAGTCGGCGTCGGCTGGGTGAGATCCGGCGAGAGTACCCCACCCACTCCGTAAAGTCGATGACGCTCGAAACAACTCTGTTTTTCCACCATTTTTTCAACGATTTGTTGGCACCGACGTTGCTTGTCGCTTATGTCACGATACTTTGCACTTTATGTGGATATAGGCATTTCGTGACCTTTTGGACGATGCTAGCACTAGTCTCGGCCAGTGCGCTTTCTTGGGAGTATGTGACGCCGCTTTATTTAGATCGCTCCTCATCCTAACTTTTTCGAAGAGCCTCAACGACTGAGGTTCTTTTTTATTTATTGATTGACGGAGCGTCGCGAATTCGCTATAATGTCCACTAGTGGTGTACATGAGTCTATTTGAGAGGGACGGAGATAACGCATGAACGCCGATACTTTTTATCTGGTACGCGAAGACATTTTGCCGGAAGCGCTCCTCAAAACGCTCCAAGCGAAAGAGTTGCTTGCGCACGGCACGGTCAAAACGGTCCATGAAGCCGTTGAAAAAGCCGGCATCAGCCGCAGCGCATTTTACAAGTACAAAGACGGTATTTTTCCGTTGCAGCGACTAGAACGCGAATGGCTCGTCACCGTCTCGTTGGATTTGGAACATCGCTCGGGCATTTTGTCGAAGGTGCTGTCGGTTGTCGCCTCGCTGGAAGGCAACGTGCTGACCATCAATCAGACGATTCCGTTGCAGGGCATGGCGAACGTCGTGCTCTCGGTGGATACGGGCAAAATGTCGGTCTCTACGAATCAGTTTTTGGAAACGCTACGCACGATTGACGGCGTACAGCGAGCACATTTCATCGCTCAAGGTTGAGTTGAATTTACTAAGGAGGATCACATCATGAAGCCAATTAAAATCGGTTTGCTCGGGTTGGGAACGGTTGGTACAGGGGTCGTGCGCATCGTCGAGGGGCATCAGGAAGATTTGCAAAGCAAAATTGGGATTCCGGTCGTCATCGAAAAGATTTTGGTGAAAAATCGCAGCAAGGCGCGCGCGATACAGGTGGACGACCACAAATTGACGGAGGATCCAAACGAGATTATCAATAACCCAGAAATCGACATGATCGTCGAAGTGATGGGCGGTATCGAACCAACGAAGTCGTACATTTTGGATGCGCTCGAACAGGGCAAGCATGTGGTGACGGCGAATAAGGACCTGATGGCGTTGCATGGTTCGGATATTTTGGCGAAAGCGGCGCAAAAAGGTTGCGACGTGTTTTACGAAGCGAGTGTCGCCGGCGGCATTCCGATTATTCGTTCGCTGATTGAAGGTTTTTCGTCCGATCGGATCACGAAAATTATGGGGATTGTGAACGGCACGACCAACTATATTCTCAGTAAAATGAGCTTAGAAGGCGCGGATTATGCCGAGGTGCTGAAAGAGGCGCAGGCGCTTGGTTACGCAGAGTCCGATCCGACATCCGATGTGGAGGGGCTCGATGCAGCGCGCAAAATGACGATTTTGGCGACGCTCGGTTTTCACGCGGCAGTGGCGCTCGATGATGTTGCGGTCAAAGGCATCAGCAAAGTCAGTAAGGCCGATATCGCTTATGCGAAAAAATTGGGGTACGAAGTGAAGTTGCTCGGCATCGCTGAGCGCCAAGATGAGTTGCTTAGCATTAGCGTAGAGCCGACGATGGTACGCAACAGTCACCCGATTGCATCGGTGAACGGGGTGTTCAACGCAGTCTACGTGCACGGCGAGGCGGTAGGCGAGACGATGTTCTATGGACCTGGGGCGGGTGAATTGCCGACAGCGACTTCCGTCGTTTCCGATATTGTTGCGGTCGCTAAAAATCTCAAACTTGGTGTGACCGGCCAACGCGCAGTCGCACCTTACAAAGAGAAAAAATTGAAATCGGCGCAACAAATTTCGAGCAAATATTTCTTGCGTTTGCACGTCGCTGACAAGGCGGGTGTACTTGCGAAAATTACGCAGTCGTTCGCTAATCAGGAGGTTAGCCTTGGCTCGGTCATTCAGCAACCGCTTGATGAGAGCGGCGCGGAAATCATCATTGTTACGCATGAAGCGAGCAAAGCGAACATGAACGCGCTACTCGAGGAACTTGGACAGATGGATTTTCTGAAAGGTATTGAAAGTTACTACCGAGTTGAAGGATAATGGTAGAATGAGACGATTTAAAGGAGATTCGCATTCATGAGATACATGGGCTTAATTGAAACGTATAGACAGTATTTGCCGGTGACCGAGCGTACGCCGAATTTGACGCTTCAGGAAGGCAATACACCGCTTGTTCGCGCTGAGAAATTGTCGGAGCAACTGGGGCTGGATCTTTATTTTAAATATGAGGGCTTGAACCCGACTGGTTCGTTCAAAGACCGCGGTATGGTGATGGCGGTTGCGAAAGCGATGGAAGAGGGCAGCACGACCATTATGTGCGCCTCGACCGGTAACACGTCGGCTGCGGCTGCGGCTTATGCCGCGCGCGGCAATTTGAATTGTATTGTGTTGATTCCGAACAACAACATTGCGCTCGGCAAGTTGGCGCAGGCGATTATATATGGTGCAAAAGTGATTGCGATTGAGGGTAATTTTGACCGCGCGTTAGAGATTGTGCGCGACATTACGGCGAAACATCCAATCACGCTCGTAAACTCTGTCAATCCGTATCGCATCGAGGGACAGAAGACGGCAGCTTTCGAGGTGTGCGATCAACTCGGCAAGGCGCCTGACTACTTGGCGATTCCGGTCGGGAATGCCGGTAACATCACGGCTTATTGGAAAGGTTTCAAAGAGTACCGTGCGCTTGGCAAGTCCGCCTCTTTGCCGAAAATGATCGGTTTTGAAGCAGAAGGTGCGATGGCGATTGTGAAGGGGGAGCCGATTGCCAATCCGGAGACGGTGGCGACGGCGATTCGTATCGGGAATCCGGCAAGTTGGCAAGGTGCGGTCAATGCGGCGAATGAGTCGCAAGGGCAAATCAATTACGTCACGGACGAAGAAATTTTGTGTGCATATCAGACGATTGCTTCGACCGAAGGGATTTTTGCTGAACCTGCCTCGGCAGCGTCGATTGCCGGCGTGCTGAAGTTGCATCGCGAAGGCTATTTCAAACAAGGTGAGACGGTTGTCTGCGTGCTGACCGGTCATGGTCTGAAAGATCCGAACATTGCCATCAAAACGGTGGCGTCCGATCCGCTCGTTGTTAAGGATACGGAAGAAGCGGTTATGGCGGCGATTGCACAACTGACCGCAAAGTCATAAGTTTTGATAGGAGCATGTTCATGGCGCAAAGAAAAGTTTGTGTAAAAGTGCCGGCGAGCACAGCCAATTTAGGGCCGGGGTTCGACGTTTTGGGAATGGCGCTCAATTTGTATGCATGGATTGAGATGAGTACCGCTGAGCAGACGAAGATTGAGTTGGTCGGCGACCAATTGACAGGCATTCCGACAGACAAAACCAATCTCATTTATACAGTCGCGCAGCAAGTCTTCGATAAAGCGGGTGTCAGCATACCTGAACTGCACATTGCGATGTATAGCGAGATTCCGCTCACGCGCGGGCTCGGTAGCAGTGCTTCGGCGATTGTCGGTGCGCTACTGGCTGCGAATGCGCTGGTCGATCATGCGTTGGATAAACAAACGCTATTTGAGATGGCGACAGCGATTGAGACACATCCTGATAATGTCGGCGCTTCGCTATACGGTGGGATTGTGGTCACGCACTGGGACGGCGAGCGGGCGCAAGTGCTGCGCATTGAGCCGCCGAAGCAACTCGAGGTGCTAGTCGCCGTGCCGGATTTCCAATTGTCAACGGAAAAGGCGCGCGAGGTGTTGCCGCACTTGTTCTCGATGCAGGAAACGGTCAACAACATCGGCTACAGTTCTCTGTTGGTGGCTGCCTTGGCGGGTGGACATCTGCAAATGATCCGTCATGCGATGAAGGACGGTTTGCATCAACCATTTCGTTCGGGTCTTATTCCTGGAATGACAAAGATTTTGCGTGAGGCGACGGAGCATGGGGCGTTGGGTGTTGCCTTGAGCGGTGCGGGTCCGACATTGTTGGCGCTCGTCGATCGAGCATCGCATCAGAAACAACAACTGGAACAGTTTTTACTTGACACGTTGCGATCGGAAGGTGTGAATGCCGCTTTGCACTGGTTGGAGCCGGACTTGCAAGGTGCGCATGAGTTGACAGGGTATGACCAAAATAGTACATTATTCGCAAACATTCAACATGAGGTGCGTAAATAAGGGAGGTTTGCGGTGATGATTCGAGTTGCGTTCCTTGGACCGAGCGGTACTGTGTCTGAGGAGTCGGCACGCTATTTTCTCCAGGCGATGGACTGTGAGTACGTACCGTATAAGCAAATTTCCGATGTATTCCAAGCGGTTGCGAACGGTTTGGTCGACTACAGTGTCGTGCCGATTGAAAATACGATTGAAGGTTCGGTCAGTTTGCATATGGACTGGATTGTCCATGAAGTGGACGTGCCGATGCAGGCAGAGTGGGTCTATCCATCGTTGCAAAATTTGATTGGTCGCAAGTCTGAGTTTTTCGATGAAGATGGCAATCTTGCTTTACATAGAGTGCAGAAAGTGTTGTCTCATTACATGGCAATTGCCCAGTGCCGTCAGTTTTTGCGAGAACAACTGCCTCATGCGGAGTGCGAAAGTTCGAACAGCACCGCTGATGGTGTGCGCCAAGTTAGTTTGCAAAGTGAGGCTGGAATGGCGGCGATCGGCACGAAATTGGCCGCAGCGACGTATGGCTTGCAGGTGCTCGTACCTGATGTGCAGGATCATGACAACAACTATACGCGCTTCGTCTTGCTCGGCAAGCAATCGCTCGAGGCATTGCAATCGCTGCGACC
>CANHCR010000046.1 GCA_947459205.1 Caryophanales bacterium
CCATGCTGGGCGCACAATCAAAAAATCTCCCGTGCCACGTTGGGCCTGGGAGATTTTTGCATGCTTTTTTTGAATCCAACAGACATTCAATCTTTAAGGCAGCGTCGTCACCGTCACCGCATTGCTCGCCGCGGACAAGTTGCGCTCCGCATCGACTGCGCGCAGTGTGAACGTGTGTTCTGTGTTCGCCGTCAAGTTACGTGCAGTAAAGAACGTCGATAATGCGCTTGCCGTACCAAAATATACACCGTTTCGATAAATGTTGTAAGCCGTCACTGCAATGTTGTCGGTCGATGCGGTCCAACTGATGCGTACGCTCGTTTTCGTGACATTGCTGCTCGCCGCATCGGCTGGAGCCGTCGGTGCAACCAGATCTGTTACAGGCGTCGTGCTGACCGATATCCCTTCCGTCAATGCCGATTGGTTGCCCGCCGCATCAATCGCGCGCACCGCAATCTGATGCGATTCATTAAGTGCCAAGCTCGCGAATGCGAACGATGTCAAACCATTTCGCACCGTCGCCACTTGAACACCATTGCGCAACACTTGATACCCCGTTACGCCGACATTGTCTGTCGAAGCCGTCCAACTGACTGTAAATCCGGTTCTTGTAATTGCGCTCGCCGCAAGGTTGGTCGGCACGCTCGGTGCCACGCCTTCCATCGTCGTAATCGTAAATGGCGCGGACAAAGCTGAACGATTTTTCGCCGCGTCTACCGCTTGCAAACGGACCACGTACGAAGTGAGTGCCGACAGGCCGATTAATTCCGTTCGATTTGCAGGTACTGTTTTGACTAATGTGCCGTTGACAAATACATTATACGCAGTGACACCCACATTGTCTGAAGAAGCTACCCAACTGAAGAACGCAGCATCTTTCGTGATCAGCGATGTGCTGATTTCACCCGGAACTGTAGGCGCTTGTGAGTCTGCTGTGCGCAGGATGACTGGCACACTTTGCGCCGAACGATTTTTTGCCGCATCAAATGCCATCACCGTAATCGAGTAAGGTGTGTTTTGTTTCAAACCGGTAATCGTAAAGCGATTTCCTTTGATTGTGCCGACAAAATCTCTATTGCGATATACGTTATAACCGTTAACACCAACGTTGTCAGTGGATGCATCCCACTGAATACGCAGACTGGTCGGTGTCGATTCGATGTCCGTGATGTTCACTGGAACTGATGGTGCAACCACGTCCGGTGTCGTGAACGCCGCGGAATTGCTGTTCGCCGATTTGTTGCCTGCCGCATCCACGGCGACAACCGTCAAGTTGTGCGCCACACCGGAAGCGATGCCCGCAACATTGTATGGCGATTCCGTCGCCGTCGCAATCAAAGTCGTACCGTTGTAAATCTCATAGCCGGTCACCCCGACGTTATCCGTCGACGGTGTCCACGCCAACGTCACGCCCGTGCCTGTCACGTTCGAGAACAAAAGGTCCGCAGGCGCCGTTGGTGCCGTGTCATCGACATCGGTGACTGTTATGGTAAATACTTCTTCATAATTCAGTTCGCCGTCCGTCACGCGTATACGCACGCTGTAGCTCGACTTCGTCTCATAGTCAAAACTTGCATTCGCGCGCAAGCTCGTGCCGCTAATATTGAATGCAGCATTGTCCGTCGAACCTGTACCGCTCACCAACGAATACGTAAACGTAGAACCCGCATCGGGATCCGTCGCACTCAACGTACCGACGACATCATTCGCCCCACCATTTTCAACAATCGAAGTCGACGACAACGCGATGTCGGTCGGAGCGATATTTTCCACCACATCCGTCACGCTGATCGTGAACACCTCGGCATACGTCAAACTACCATCACTCACTTGTACGCGCACAGAGTAACTGTTCTTAGCTTCAAAATCCAAACTGCTGGTCGCACGGAGCGATGTGCCGCTGATGTTGAACGAGCCGTTGTCCGTGCCGCCGGTGCCTGCCACAAGACTAAACGTGAAGGTCGAACCCGCATCGACGTCCGTACCGCTTAACGTGCCGACCGTTGCATTCGCGCCCGCATTTTCCGCAATCGAAGTCGAGGACAATGCGATGTCGCTCGGCGCCTCATTCACGTTGGTCACGCTGACGGTGAACGGCTCCTCATACGTCAACGATCCGTCCGACACGCGCACGCGCACGCTGTAGCTCGACTTCGTCTCAAAATCCAAACTGCTATTCGCACGCAAACTTGTTCCGCTAATATTGAATGCAGCATTGTCTGTCGAACCTGCGCCACTAACCAGCGAGTAAGTAAACGAGGCGCCTGCATCAGGGTCTGTCGCACTCAATGTACCGACGACACCATTCGCACCCGCATTTTCAGCGATCGAACTCGGCGTCAACGAAATATCCGTCGGCGCCTCATTGACGTTCGTCACCGAAATCGTGAACGCTTCTTCATACGTTAGGCTTGTACTATCCGTGACGCGGACACGAATCGAGTACGATGATTTCGTTTCAAAATTAAACGAAGCATTGGTTCGCAAACTTGTACCGCTAATATTGAATGCTACATTGTCCGTCGAACCTGTACCGCTTACCAACGAAAAAGTCGCCGTATCGCCCGCGTCTCCATCCGTCGCACTCAATGTACCGACCGTCGTATTTGCCGTAGCATTTTCAGCAACCGAAGCAGCCGACAACGAAATATCCGAAGGCGAATCCGCCACCGCATTTAATGTCACAGCAATGGAGTTCGATGCTGCATTTTGCGTATCATATTCGACGAGATAATAATAGGTCGAGTTAAAGCAATTACCGTCAGCCCACTTTTGAACCGTAGTTCCTCCACCGGTTGTATGAATACAGTCTTCATCATTTGGCCAAGAATTGAACCAATAACCCCCATTGTTCGGTTCACCGGCTAGCATATTAGAATATGCATTCGCCTGTCCGGCTTCCGGTCCTTCAAACCATCGATAAGCACCTTCAACATTAATGTCTTGTAAGCCAAGCCAAAACCAAAAATTCGGCATATTCGAGAATACAAATGATTGCTCACTCGCTGAGTTAATATTGGCTAAGTAGCCAGTCTGACCTGCATAAGAACGTTCTTTCGCTCCACTGACCGCGTCTGCCCATTTTACGAATTCCGCTACATAGTCATATGTTTTGCCGGTCGTGCCATCATACTTGTACTGACTGTCGTGACGACGATAGGATACGGTCGACCCGCCGTCCGATACCGTCATGTTGATGGTTGCCGAGCCAGATGCATTAGGTGCTCCTTGATAAGTAAGAGTTGCCAATGCGTTGTTCAAATTCGTAATTGAACCGACCAACTGCAAGTTGCTCGTGTTAGCACCCGTAACCGAAGTGCTGCTGCTATTTGTAACCCACAAACTACCGGAACTCGCCGTAATGTTCACCGTCAACGTTGCCGTGTTAGGATCACCAACTGTGATGCCCGTCAGAGCAATCGCCGTATCCTCACTACCCGATGCAGAAATCGCTCCTTTAATCCATGGTTGACTGCCAAAACTCGCATACACGTCAGCGCGTTCAATATCCCATGGGGCGAGCGTGCTGATCGACGGCGCATAACCGCTTAATAGCATCGCAAATGCCAAAGCGAACGCTAGCCAGCTTTTTCTCGAAAACACATTCATTCGTTTCAACTCTCCTTTTTTAGGTTATGGCAATGAAAAATTGATATACAATATGAAACTACCACAGTGGCAATGAAAAAATAATGAAATCAAAAAAGAGGACGTCGCTTACACGTCCTCTTCCTCAATTTGTGCTATTTTTTTTTGGTAAAAGTGCGCCAGTTCTTCCTCACCTTGCTGTCTCGCCGACTGGATCGCCCGTCTGAGTGAAATGATGTACAAGTCTGTTACCGTTCGCTGATAGGGGATGAGCCAGTATCCGTCAAACTCCTCACACAGCCCTTTTTGATAGAACTGAATCCGCTCTTCCGGTGACTCCGCACAGAGAAAGCGTTCGTAATCCGTTTCCACGCCATTAATAATGAGTTCATACTTTTGATTGCGGTAAGCGATCGTCACATGTCGGTCCATTTGTACATTTTTGAGTGACTTACGCAGTTGATATAGACACGTATGCACGTACCATGCACCGCGTTCGCGCGTCGATTCGGGAAACAAATCTTCGATGATGCTATCCAAAGACACGGATCGTTGCAGCAACAAATAGGCGAACAATTCGGCGATTTTTTTCGTTTTCCACGTGATAGTGCCGTGTGGACCAATCACTTCTATATTACCAAACATACAAATCGACACGGTGTTCGTCTCGCTCTCACTTGATCGCGCAATTTTTTTAAAACGATTGATGGTTTTCTGTAACCGCTCGGTAGTCGCCGGTTTCAACAGATAGTCGACAGCAAACAAATCGAAAGCATCCAATGCATAGTGCTTGTACGCCGTGACAAACACATATTCCGCATCGTTTCCCGAAACAGACTGCATGCGCTCCACTAATTCCAAACCCTTCATGCCAGGCATTTCGATGTCGAGAAACACCAAATCAGGCGATAACTCGGCGAATTGCTCAAGCGCTTCACGCGGCAGTAAAAATCGGTGTATCTCTCCGTCAGGAATGAGCGATTGAATGCGATTTGCCAATTCGTTAAGCGCCGGAAGTTCATCATCAACGACCATGATTTTCAATAGTATCAACTCCTATTCATCGGGATGCGCAATGTCACCGATGCGCCCCCATTTGGCAGGTTCGTCATGAGCGGGATACGACCATATAGTTTCAACAAGATGAGCGAAACATTTTTCAAACCGATGCCCGAACCTTCGGCTGTCAGCTCGTCGAATTTGTTTTGTTGAATGCTCGCTATTTGCTGTTCAGAAAACCCGTTGCCATTATCCTCGATGGTGACGATCAGCTCTGCAGTCTCCACACGAATGTTAATGCGTACAAATCCGCCATCTTCCTTCTCAGCTACCCCGTGGCGAATCGCATTTTCCACAAGCGGCTGTATCATTAGGGGGGGAATCATCACGTTCGAAACGTTTTGCTCATCCTCGATGTGCCAAAAAACCTCTAATCGATTACCAAAACGAGCAGACTCAATCTCTACGTAGCTACGGATCAAGTCCAGTTCATTGCTTAAAGGCACGAGTGAATCACGGTCATCAAAATCGAAGTTGCCTCGCAAAAATTCGCTCAACCGTTCAATCAGTTGTATCCCTTGCGCACGGTCTTCTTTGACGGTATATATAATCGTGGTCAGCGCGTTAAATAGAAAATGTGGTTTGATTTGATGACGTAACTTTGTCAGCTCCGTCGTGTTGATTTGTTCAACCAGTTGTTTTTGTTGAGCGGCAATTGCCAATCCGAGTGAAATCACAATCGCTGGGATAAAGATGGGTGGCAAATGGTACACTTCAACACTAAATAGAAGATTCAAAATCCACACAAAAAAATAGCAGATGCCCGCTAATATGGCAACAAACATATAGGGTGCCTCAGCAGATTTTTTGCGCCACGCAGCAACAGCTATATATAAAGATAATAACTGAATAACTCCCCCATAAATCGCAATGACGCCAGAGAACGACATGGTTACATACGCTTCAAATACCAGAATGAACAGGCACGCAAACGCCGTTAGTACGTTGCTCATCCAAGTCAAGCGGCGTGCCACAAACGCGGGATACAGATACGAAATAAACATCAGTGTCGAAGTATGAATGCACCATGCTGACAGCAAATTGATTCGCGCATAGATTTCATAATCCATGCCAGGAAACCAAAAATAAATGATTTTTTCGCTCGTTGTGAGGCCAAAAATCAAGATAAAACATAGTAACATTGCGAACCAGATGTCTGCGTACCACGTTCTGTCGAGCACCCATTTTCCTAGAAAAAACAAGGCCAAACAAAAAAGAATGGAGACGATGATTAAATCGTAGGTTGTGTATTGAAACGTCAAACGCTCAACAGCATCATAATCACCGATGATGACCGATTGATTGAGTCCGGCGATGATCGCATGTTGATAGTTTGATACGAGTACTTCAATCGTTAGTACTTCGTTCGACGATACAAATGGTGCGAAGTAAGACTTGCTTTCCGCCTCCTCATTCGAACGTTTTGTGCCGACAGTGCCGCTACCTTTCAAAAACTGTTGATTGACATATAGTTCACTCGCCGCACGTGCGCTGTTGATGCGGACGGCAAGCGGTTTGCCAATCATCTCGTTAGGAATTTGTACGGTAGCACGATACGTCGCGTAGCCCTCCGCCGGATAGTCATTTTTGAAAAAATATCGATTGCTCCAATAGGAGGGGACGTCAGCGATGGAACTCACCGTGCTTTGGTCGTTGATTTCGCTGGGCGTTTGCTTCCAATAAAACGACCACTCCCCGTCAAGTTCAAACGTATGATGATTGGTGAATAGACAGTCAGTGAGATCGAAAGACGCTTGCCCGGCTTGGACACATCGCTGATGTTCTGCTTTTTGCCAAACGTAGTAACTGGCAACAGCAAGTACGATGACAATCAGTAGCAAGACAATATACTTCTTTTTCAAATGTCACCATACTCCCTCACACTGACTTTTCTTCATATAGTAACACTCGAAAAGGTTGAATGGAAGCGTTCTAAACAGTAGCAGAAACCCATATCACTCTAGCTATAAAAGTAAACAACCCCCATACACTAGATCGGCGTTTTTGCGTTCCATGTATATCATTTCGTCAGCTGACCGCGCGTCACGCCTAATTGGTTGGTCGCCTTCAACGTCCGCCATACTTTCGAACCGCTGATGTGGCCCGCGAGCGCCTGTTGGTACAAACCGACCACTTCGCACACTTTGTCCGCCGTCTCCTCGAGAAATTCGATACGCAGCGAGGCGACGCCCAGCTCACAGAACGCCTGCAAATATTCGGCGCCCGACTGCTCAATCGCGTTATAGACGGTGTTGCGACAACCTTCATCGACGCGCACCGGATGCGACATGCCGACTCGGTCCTGCAAGGACACTTGATGCTGTTCGCACGGCCGGCCGCAGTTCGTGTAGTCGGTGCCGTCACTCAAAAAGGTGCAATAGACGCAGTGCTCGGTATGGAACATCGGTAAGTGTTGATGAATGACGACTTCAAGCACGCTCGTATCGGATACTCGAAGCAAGTCCATCATCTGCTGAATGTTCAAGTCATACGATGGCGTAAGCAAGTCGCAGCCCGCCTCGCGGAACAATTCGGCTGTGAGGTGATTGGCGATGTTGAGTGAAAAATCGCCGATTAGTCGCGGACGCTCATGCGGCGCTCGATCCGCGAGTTCACGCATATAGAAATAGAGTGCGCCTGTGTTGCGCACGAGCAATGCGTCCGGTTGCAAATCGAGCAGACGTTTCAACAGTCCGTTTTCACCTGGCATGTGGATGCGCGGTGTGGCGAGCGCAATCTGTTTGCCCCACTCACGGACGACGCTAACCGCTGCCGGATATTGTTTGACGAATTCGAAGTCGGCATAAATCCATTGCACGTCAGTCCTTGCTGCAACGGCCTGTACTTGCTCAAGTTGGCGGCAGAGCACGGTCAGTTGCGGTTGATGGACACCAACACTTGCCCGCTCGAGCGCACGAGTATCGCTAGTCACTCCTTCGTTAGCAGCCGCACCTGTCTCATGGAGCACATATTTCGGCGGCATACGGCGCGCTTCTACGAGCAACTCGACCGCACGCCGGCGTATTTGATTGAGTTCGCTCATCGGCACAATTACTTCACCATTGAAATCCAGTTGCAATCCATTGAGTTGAAAAATGGTGCCGCCGAGGCGCCCCCACTGCTCCGTCAGTAATTCTTCGTTGAGCGGTCGTTTCAATGCTTGCTGTAACACGGCTTCCGACTCGACATACACGACCGCACCACTCTCTGCATCGGTCCACCACGTGCGCAACATGTCACCGACAATGCCTTCGGCACGTACCGTCACAGCGAACGTGCGATATGGGTCGTTGCCCTCATACGTTTTGCGCAAATCACGCTCTAGGTGCGGATCACTCGTCTTCCAAATCTTATGACCGACGCGCACTCGGCGTAAGTCGACATCGTTGCGACCGAGCACAATTTCCGTCGTGCCACCAGCCACTTCGCCCTCGACTTTGATACCATTGCGGCGCAAATCGTAGACGCGACCGCCCTCTTCCTCTTTCGTCGGATCGCCAGCGTCGAAAACGAGCCCGTCGCCGCGTTTCAGCGGTTCTTGCAGTTCACAAACGACCGCATCGCGCAGCACCTTTGCTACCGTCCCCATGTAGACACCGCGCTTTTTCGGAAACGTGCCGTCGACCAGTTGCTTATTATTCGTGCCATTTAAGAAGCCGACTGTAAACCCGCGTGAGAAGCTTTGTTGCAGTTCGCGCACATCGGCGTGCGAAGGACGAGCATCGAGCCCATCGAAATAGCGGTCGATGGCCTTGCGATATTTGCTGACGACATTCGCCACATACTCCGGACTTTTCAGGCGCCCTTCGATTTTGAACGAGCAGACGCCGGCTTCGATCAGTTCTGGTACGAGTTCGAGCGCCGCCAAATCTTTCGGCGACAGCAAGTAGGCGATATCGCCCATCGGTTTTTGGACGCCATCGACCATTAAGTCATAGGGCAAGCGGCACGCCTGCGCACACTCGCCGCGGTTGGCCGAACGCCCGCCCCACATTTCGGACGTCAAGCATTGACCGGAGTAGGAGACGCATAGCGCACCGTGTACGAACACCTCCATCGGTAACTTCGCCTGTTCGCCGATCATGCGAATGTGTTTTAAACTGTTTTCGCGCCCAAGCACGACCCGCTCCAAGCCATACGGTTTGGTGAATTCGACCGCTTCCGGCGAGGTGATGGTCATTTGCGTCGAGCCGTGAATCGGAAAATCCGGTATGAGGCTGCGAATCAGTTTGACGAGTCCGAGATCCTGCACGATGACCGCATCGACGCCCGCGCGGATGCACGCCTCGATCAGTTGCTGCGCGTCGCGCAATTCATCTTCGAAGACGAGAATGTTGAATGTTAGAAACCCTTTGACACCGTACATGTGCAGGTAAGCCATGATTTCCGGCAACTCCGCCATCACGAAATTTTTCGCGCGTGCCCGAGCGTTGAATTTTTCGACGCCAAAAAATACGGCGTCAGCGCCGTTCGCTACCGCCGCTCGCAGACAATCCCAATCGCCTGCAGGGGCGAGCAATTCTACATCTTTTCGAGTCCATCCGGTCGTGCTGTTCGACATGTTGCGTTCCTCCTAAGAAAAAACAACCCCCCGCCACGGCCGATTCGTACTCGTGCGGCGCGCGCGGAGGGTGTGTGATTTTGATTAACCGATATTTATGGCGCTGGGAACAAGTGAATTTGTGGCATGACACCGAACCAGTTCAACACCATCATCACGTCGAGAAACACAAACGTGAGCAGTGAAACTCCAGTAAAGCCGAGTGCGAATTTGTTCTTCGGAGAGCGACGTACTTCACGCACCATCGCCCAAATCAAAATCGCAGTGAATAAAATCATAAATATGTCGAAACCTTCAAAATTCTCCATTACGTGCCTTCCTCCTAAGCAGCGATTAAGCGGTACATATCATCTTCCTCTATGTTATATTGCGCAACTGATTATTGCAAGTTTTTTCATCACATATAACGAATTTATATCGAAAGTATAAGCGATTGTGATGATGAAAAGATGGCGCTCGATTTTACCGCAACCTTCTTATATGTTAAAATGTAATTTGTTGATTATGAAACTAACGAGGTGATTCAGTCATGCCACATGAAGTCGGATATGAACCGATATGGATGCAAGAACCGGATAAACTGAGCAAGATGGAATTTTACAAAATCGAGAAGGATGGTCTCGACGTCATCCGCACGATTATTGAAGAATATGCTGATCAGGGCTATTCGGCGATTTCGGAGAGCGACATGCTGCGTTTCAAATGGGCGGGCGTGTACGAGCAAAAGCCGAAAGAAGGCTATTTCATGATGCGCATCCGCATTAACGGCGGTGTGTTGAATACGAAGCAAGCGCGTATGTTGGCGGCGCTCGCTAGAGATTACGGCCGCGATTTGATCGACGTGACGACGCGTCAGGCGATTCAGTACCACTGGTTGAAAGTCGAAGACATGCCTGACATTTTCAAGCGTTTGGAAGAAGTAGGTTTGTATTCTTATGAGGCGTGCGGCGACTGCCCGCGCACGATTGTCGGCAATCCACTAGCTGGTATCGACAAAGACGAATTGATGGATACGCGCGAGTTGGTTGATCGCGTCAATGACTTCTTTTTGATGAACCGCGACTTTTCTAACTTGCCGCGGAAGTATAAAATTTCGATATCGTCGAGCATGTACAACACGGCGCATGCGGAGATCAACTGTCTGTCGTTCACGCCGGCGAAGAAAGTGATTGACGGTCAAGAAGTGATTGGCTTCCACGTATGGGTGGGCGGCGGTCTGTCGGCGAAACCATTCTTGGCGCAGCAAATGGACATGTTCGTTACGCCTGAAGAAGTGTTGAAAGTTTCGACTGGTGTTACGGTCGTCTATCGCGATCACGGTTACCGTGCGAAGCGCCACCATGCGCGCTTGAAGTTCCTCGTTGCCGACTGGGGCGTGGAGAAGTTCCAAGAGGAAGTCGTGAAGATTATCGGTGAAATGCCGTCGCGCGGTGAAGACTTGACGGTTGGCTGGAACGCAGCCTACTTCGACGGTGTTCATCCGCAATTGCAAGATGGATTGAGCTACGTCGGCTTGAACGTGCCGGTCGGTCGCTTATATACCGATGAGTTGCTTGAGCTTGCTGACTTGGCAGACGAATACGGCAATGGCACAATCCGCACGACGATGTCGCAAAATATTATGTTGTCGGACATCCCGAATGAGCGCGTCGAAGAGTTGTTGAAAGCACCGGTGTTGCAACGTTTGACGCCGTTCCCGAATCGTTTCATGAGCCGCACCGTTTCTTGTACTGGAAACGAGTTCTGTAACCTTGCAGTTGTCGAGACAAAAGCGCGCGCAGTCGCCGTTGCAGAGTACCTCGATGCGAATGTTGAGCTCGATGAAGAAATCCGCATCCACTTTGTCGGTTGCCCGAACTCTTGCGGTCAAAAACATATCGCCGATATTGGCCTACAAGGTGCGCTCGTCAAAACAGAAAACGGCATGGTCGATGCGTTCGACATTGCTGTCGGCGGCATCCTCGGACCGAATGCGCAGTTCAACACCGTACTTAAGGGACGCGTCAAAGGCGACGATGTTGGACCGGTATTAGCGCAATTGATTCTTTACTACAAAAACAATCGCAGTGAAGAAGAGACGTTCTTCCAGTTCGTGCAACGTGTTGGCGTTGCTTCATTCCAAGAAAAACTTACAGAAGTGTTGGCTGGCTAAGCAGGCCTGCTTGCCCCGTAGCAACCATCCGAGTCGAGTGCGATTCGGATGGTTTTTGTTTCGCTCCGATTCGTTTATCATCAATAATATTGTCTGGAATGGTGGCGGATGGCCTATTCATTTTTTACGACGCAAACGTTTCCGTTGATTGTACGCCTCACGGGCAGTATGAGTATACGCTCCATTTGCACGAATCCGACGTCCCCATTCCGTGGGCGTGGCAAGACCGGAACGATCAATTTATCGATGCTAGCCGTGGTCAACTGCATCACGATGTCATGCTTTGCTGGGTGGAGGAACGTGTTTTCCCGAAGGAACGCCACAACGCCGCTGACATCTTGCATAGCATCGGCTTAAGCGACTACGACCAGATTGAAGTATTAAAGGCGACACGTTTGCGTCATCGCTACGGTGCCTTTGGATTCGTGTCGATGTTTCCGATACGTACATAGTGCTCGGCCAGACTTCCTCTAAATGCTTCGCTCATGTACAAGCAGCGGAGCTTTTATCGATCGCTCTATGTTGAGTGAACTTCACTTGGATTGGAGTTCAAATGATATCCATGACGTGAGGGAGCAATATAGCGAGCATTTGAATATGCTCGATGCGAGATGACAAACGTTGCGTCGATTACGAAGATGGAACGTGCCGTCCGTACAAAGCGAAAAACCTCCGAAACATTCACGACTTGTGTGAATGAACGCGGAGGTTTTGTGTTAGAGTCGCTGCAATTCTTACGGTAACGTCGTCACGCTAAGCGGCGAACTGTTCGCGAAGTTTTTCTGAGCGTCTAGCGCTCGAACAGTGATACTGTAGTTGGTTCCCGCAGTCAAACCGATAAAGTTATAGCCGGTCGTTGTGCCACTTACCGTAGCAATATACGTACTGCCTCGATACACGTTATAAGCTGTCACACCAACGTTATCTGTAGCTGCCGTCCAAGTGACACGGAAGCCGGTTTTTGTAATGTTGCTGGCCGCTACATTCGTCGGTGCACTTGGATTGATTGCATCAGACGTAAAGGTCGTTGCGACACTGATTTGTGAGGACAACGCCGATTTGTTGCCCGCCGCATCCACTGCCTCCACACGAATGTGGTGCGTCTGATTGATCGGCAAATCTGCAAACGTGAAACTCGTGTTGTTCGCTGTTCCAGCGTAGACGCCATTGCGGTAAATGTTGTACGCTCTCACACCGACATTGTCGATGGAAGCCCACCAAGAAACTCTGAACCCTGTTCGTGTGATGTTGCTAGACGACAGGAAAATCGGAGTCGTCGGCGAAAGACCGTCGGCTGTTCGCACGACAAACGCTGCGCTTCTCGCCGAACGATTTTTGGCAGTATCCACTGCTTGCACGTCAATCGTATATTGCGTATATTGCGTCAAGCCGGTCAATTCCACCGCCGGATTGATGACGGTGCGCACCAACACATTATTTAAATAGACGTTGTATCCTTGAACAGCGGCATCATCGGTTGAAGCAGTCCATGTTAACAACAAACGGTTACTGAAAATATTTGTCGTCTGAATGTTGCTTGGCACGCTAGGTGGCGTATTGTCAACCAAGTTCAGCGTCGTGGCGCTAACAGCTGTTGAACGAGTTGAGCGATTGCCAGCAGCATCAATGGCTTGCACTGCTACGCTATGTGAACTACTCGGCGTTAATCCGGTAAACGAATAAGCAGTCGATGTGACCGTCGCGACATAACTATTATTGCGATAAATGTTGTAGTTTTTCACGCCTACATTATCGGTTGAAGCGCTCCAGCGAACCTGGAACTCGCGTGCGCCGATATTGCTGACAGTCAATCCGTTCGGAACAGATGGGGCCACGTTGTCCAATGTCGTCACGGGAAGTGCCGTACTCGCAGCAGATTTGTTGCTTTTTGCATCGACAGCGCGCACGGTCATGTTGACGGTCTGACCGCTCTGCAAACCTGTCACATTGTACGCATTTGTGAAAGTGCCACCCAAGTAACTTGTTCCTCTGTACACTTCGTAATAAGATACGCCGACATTGTCAGTGGATGGTGTCCAGTTCAAAGTAAACGAGTTGGCGGTCACATTGCTTGCGGACAAGTTGCTCGGTACAGACGGTGCAGTATCGTCTACATCCGTCACCTGAATCGTTATCATCTCATCGTACGTGTTACCGCCACTGTCGGTTGCGCGCACTCGGATACTATGTTGCGAGTTCGTTTCATAGTCGAACGCAGCGTTCGTTTTTAGACGCCAATTGTTACTCAGTTTATCGATGGCAAACTTGCTATTGTCCGTGTCTCCTTCGCCCGAAGCGAGACTGAACGTGATGACATCCGAAGCATTTGCATCGGTTGCAGTCAAAATGCCGATTACTTGTCCTGGGAAGCCATTCTCAGCAATCGTGTTCGCGCTCAAGGAAATATCGGTTGGAGCGACATTCACTTCCCATTTCGCATAAATGGTTGTGTTCGCATTCACCTCATTGTTGAAATTGAACGGTGTTGTCAATTCCGCGTCGCTAAACCAACCGATAAATGCTGAGCCCGCCTTGGTCGGATTGGCTGGTTGCGTTGCTTTTGCCCCCGCAAAAATCGTTTGGGCAGCTACGCTGCTGCCACCATCTGTTTCAAAGGTCACCGTCACGCCGTTTTTCATCAAAAACGACTGGTTTTGCTGATTAAACGGAAATACAAGGAGCCCACCACCCGTATATACAGCGCCGCCAAACGGTTGCTGCGCCAAGGTAACTCCGCTCGGGAATTGCTTGAAACCGCTCATCGTTTCAGTTGTAAGGTTAAAGCGTACGAATTGATCGTCAATGTTGGAAATCAACCAAATATTTTCACCATCAAATACAGCGTCGTTAAAAACCGGATTGCCGACACTAAACCCACCCGGCCAATTGTTGAATCCTGTCATCGCCCCCGTCTCGCGATTGACTTTGATGATGATTCCGTAGTTCGGATTCGCTGTCGTTGTCGCAGACGGAACGAGCCAAATGTCAGTGCCATCGTAGATGGCTGCAACAAAAGCAATGCTTGAGTGTTTTGTGAAATTTGCAGGCCATGCGGCAAATCCGACCATTTCATTCGTCGCTGGATTGTAGCGAACAAGCATATTGCCTTTGTCCGGATACATCCAAATGTAAGTGCCGTCAAACGTGCCACCATTAAATCGTTTTGAGCCACCAGAAGTCGCAAAGCCCGTTGGCCATGTCACGGACTGAATCGACATCGTACCGTTCGTTGGGTTCAATTTGATTAACTTATCTGTTGTACCGGGAATGAGCCAGACATTGGTGCCATCGTAAACGCCACCAGCAAACGAATTATCTGTTTTGCTGAATCCAGACGGCCAAGCATTGAACCCTGTAATGGCATTTGTCGATGTATTGAATCGCATGATGCGGTTGGCCGTTTCCGGAATGAGCCAGATGTTCGTGCCATCGTAGACGCCATCATTAAAATTATATGCCTGCATATAAAATCCGCTCGGCCAGGAATTGATGCTGCTGACTACTTGTCCGGTTGAACTGTTTAGTTTCAGGATTTGCGTTGCGCTGTAAGGAATCAGCCAGGTATGCGTGCCATCATAGACCGCGCTCTTGAACGCATAAGTTCCGTTAAAGCACATCATCATGCCCGCACAACTCATACCCATGTTGTAATTCGTGGTTATTGCCGCAATCGCCGGGTCACTGATTGGAATCGGTGTTTGCGAACTGTTAATGTCAACGCTCGAGTTTGGGTTATACAAGCCCTTTACGACAGGTGCCGGCGCTGCTTCCACATTGTTTTGTGCAGATGGTGCAATTGGCAATAAAGAGATCATCATTGCAAACACAAGCACAAGCGCCATTTTTTTCGACAAAACCATATGTATATTCCTCCTAAAATATAAATTTCAGTTTCAACATATCATAGAAATACAAGTCTGTATAGTGACATGATGTCATATTTTTCGTCACAATTTGACTCATATTTGTGCGAGAGCGACGGCCCGCTCCAACACTGGTTTCAAGAATGCTCCCGTATAGGACCCGCTCTGCTCCAGCGATGCCACCACTTGCTCTGGTGTGCCTTGCGCGATGATGATCCCGCCGCGGTGCCCGCCCTCTGGTCCAAGATCGATGATGTAGTCGGCCGTCTTGATGACATCCAAGTTGTGTTCGATGACGAGTACGGTATCTCCATTTTCAACGAGTCGATGCAACACAATAAGCAACCGTTCAATGTCAGCAATGTGTAGCCCAGTTGTCGGTTCGTCGAGGATGTAAATCGCTTTGCCAGTGCTGCGGCGATACAGTTCGGAAGCCAATTTGACGCGTTGTGCCTCTCCGCCGGACATGGTCGTCGCCGGTTGACCGACTTTCATGTAACCGAGGCCGACATCGAGCAACGCCTGCATCTTACGTGCAATTTTCGGGATGTTCTTGAAAAAATCGGCAGCGTCTTCGATGGTCATCTCGAGCACGTCGGAAATGTTTTTGTTTTTGTAGCGCACCTCGAGCGTTTCGCGGTTGTAGCGCTTGCCCTTGCACACTTCGCAAGGCACGTATACATCGGGCAAAAAGTGCATCTCGATTTTGATGATACCGTCGCCGCGGCATGCCTCGCATCGCCCGCCGCGCACGTTAAAGCTGAAGCGCCCTTTTTTGTAGCCACGCACTTTCGCTTCGTTTGTATTGGCGAACACGTCGCGAACGTCATCGAACACGCCGGTATAGGTAGCCGGATTGGAACGCGGTGTTCGGCCGATTGGCGACTGGTCGATGTCGATGACTTTTTCGATGTGTTGCAGACCGTGAATCGCTTTGTATTTGCCCGGACGCTGCTTGGCACGGTTCAGTTCACGCGCCAGACATTTGTACAAAATTTCGTTGATGAGCGTGCTCTTACCAGAGCCGGAAACGCCCGTCACGCAGGTGAACAAGCCGAGCGGCACGCGCAGTTCAACCTGTTTCAGATTGTTCTCCTCTGCCCCTTCGAGCACAAGCCATTTGTCGCTCGCTTGGCGACGTTCGCTCGGCACAGCAATGAAACGATGACCGCTCAAAAATTGACCAGTAATCGACTGCGCATCGGCCATCACCTGCTGAGGCGTGCCTTGGGACACCACTTGTCCGCCGTGAATACCAGCACCTGGACCCATGTCGATGATGTAGTCGGCAGCCAGCATCGTATCATCATCGTGTTCGACGACGATCAACGTGTTGCCAAGGTCGCGCATGTGTTTGAGCGTGTCGATCAGCCGTGCGTTGTCGCGCTGATGGAGTCCGATGCTCGGTTCGTCGAGAATGTAGAGCACACCCATAAGACTCGAACCGATTTGTGTCGCTAGGCGAATGCGCTGCGCCTCGCCGCCGGATAATGTGCCGGCCGCCCGCGCCATCGTCAAATAATCGAGTCCGACGTTATTGAGAAAGCCTAAGCGCGAGCGAATTTCCTTGAATATGAGATTGGCAATCGCTTGTTCTTTGTCTGTCAACTTCAGCGACTCGATAAACGCGAGCGCGTCGGCAATCGACAAACTCGTCACATAGCTGATGTTGCTGCCGTTCACGGTGACCGCTAGACTATCCGGCTTGAGACGATGGCCGCGACACCCTTCGCACGCTTTGGCGGTCATATATTCTTCGATAATCTCACGCATGCCGTCTGAGTAGGTGTCACGGTAACGACGCTCAAGGTTGCGCACGACACCCTCGAACGGCACAACGGCCTCGCGCGTAGTGCCGAATTCGTTCTCATAGCGGAAACGAATGCGCTCGCCGCCCGTTCCGTAAAGCAAAATGTGCATTTGCTCAGCCGTCAGTTCGGCGACCGCCACGTTCATCGGAATACCGTAATGAGCGCAGACGGAGGCCATGAATTGTGGGTAGTAATTCGACGTGCTGCCGGCCCAAGCGCTGAACGCTCCCTCGGCGATGCTGAGCGACTTGTCTGGCACGAGCAGGTCGGGATCGACGACCATTTTGACGCCCAGTCCGTCGCAATCGGGACAGGCGCCGTACGGGCTGTTGAACGAAAACAAGCGCGGTTCCAGTTCGCTGATGCTGAACCCACAGTGCGGGCAGGCGTAATTTTGACTAAACAGCAGTTCTTCGTGCTCCATCACGTCGACAAGCACTTTGCCGTCTGCCAGTTTGAGTGCAGTCTCAAGCGAATCCGCCAAGCGCGAGGCGACGTCGTCTTTGATGATGATGCGATCGACGACGACTTCGATGCGATGTTTTTTGTTTTTGTCGAGTTCGATTTTTTCCGCCAGATCACGCAACTCGCCATTTACGCGCACGCGTACGAACCCTTGTTTCTGAATGTCGGCAAGCAGTTTGGTGTGCTCGCCTTTGCGCCCCTCGACGAGCGGCGCGAGAATTTGAATGCGTGTGCGTTCCGGATATTGCAACAAGCGGTCCACCATCTGCTCCACCGTTTGTGCGCTAATTTCATTGCCATGCGTCGGGCAGTGCGGGCGCCCGATACGTGCGAATAGCAAACGCAAGTAATCGTAAATCTCCGTGACCGTACCGACCGTCGAACGTGGATTGCGGCTGGTCGTTTTTTGATCGATCGAAATCGCCGGCGACAAGCCTTCAATCGAATCGACGTCCGGTTTGTCCATCTGCCCTAGGAATTGGCGGGCGTAGGCTGACAGTGACTCCACATATCGGCGTTGACCTTCGGCGTAGATGGTGTCGAAAGCGAGTGACGATTTGCCCGAGCCGCTGATGCCGGTGATGACGACAAACTGATCGCGCGGAATGGTAACATCGATGTTTTTCAAGTTGTGAGCGCGCGCGCCCTTAATTTGGATGACGTCTTTTGCCATGTGGCACCTCAATATAAGATATAGTTCGTGTGGTAATCCACGATTGATTACAACTCTGCTTTCAACTCCAAAATCGCATCGCGCAGGTCGGCGGCGCGTTCAAACTGCAACTGTTTGGCCGCTTCCTTCATCTCTTGTTCGAGACGGGCGATGAGCGCCACGCGGTCTTTTTTCGATAACTTTTGCGCGTCCACTTGATCAAGATAGCCCGCCTGCTGCTCCGCCACTTTCGTCGCTTCGATGACGTCGTGCACCTTTTTACGAATCGTTTGTGGCGTAATGCCGTGCTGCTCATTGTGAGCCGTCTGAATGGCGCGGCGCCGGTTCGTCTCGCTGATGGCTTTGTCCATCGAATCGGTCATGCGGTCGGCGTACATAATGACGCGCCCGTCGGCGTTGCGTGCGGCCCTGCCAATCGTCTGGATGAGTGACCGCTCGGCGCGCAGAAAGCCTTCCTTGTCCGCGTCGAGAATGGCGACCAAACTTACTTCGGGCAAGTCGAGCCCTTCACGAAGCAAGTTGATGCCGACTAGCACATCGAATACGCCGAGTCGCAATTGGCGCAAAATCTGCACGCGCTCAAGTGTCTTAATTTCGGAATGTAGGTAACGCACCTTCAACCCGAGATTTTTCATGAAATCTGTCAAATCTTCGGCCATTTTTTTGGTCAACGTGGTCACCAATACGCGCTCATCTCGTTGGATACGCTCGTTGATCTCACCGATTAAATCGTCAATCTGCCCCTTCGTCGGACGCACTTCGATGATCGGATCAACCAGACCCGTGGGACGAATGATTTGCTCGACCATTTGCGGACAATGTTCGAGTTCGAACGGGCCCGGCGTCGCCGAGACATAAATCATCTGCTTCGTCTTGCCAAGGAATTCGTCGAATTTGAGCGGGCGGTTGTCGAGCGCTGACGGCAAGCGAAATCCATGGTCGACGAGCACTTGTTTGCGCGCTTGGTCACCATTGTACATTGCGCGGACTTGTGGCAAGGTCACGTGGGATTCGTCGATGATGATCAACATGTCGTCTGGAAAGTAGTCGAGCAATGTGTAAGGCGTCGCGCCCCGCTCGCGCAATGTCAGATGGCCCGAGTAGTTCTCGATTCCCGAACAGAAGCCGATTTCCGCCATCATCTCCAAATCGTAGCGCGTCCGTTGTTCGAGTCGCTGTGCCTCCAACAGTTTGCCATTGTCACGAAACCAGGCGAGCCGTTCTTCAAGCTCGACTTCAATGTTTTTCATTGCAATTTTGAGAATGTCTTGCTGTGTGACATAGTGCGAGGCTGGAAAAATCGCGACATGATCGCGCACGCCGATGATTTCGCCGGTCAGCACATCGATTTCCGTAATGCGCTCGATTTCGTCCCCGAACATCTCCACACGAATTGCCTTGTCGCTGCGCCCGATCGGAAAAATTTCGACGACGTCACCGCGCACACGGAACGTCCCGCGCACGAAGTTCATGTCGTTGCGCTCATACTGGATATCGACGAGTCTTCGCAAAATCTCGTTGCGACTGCGCTCCATCCCGACGCGCAATGAACAGACGAGGTTTTCATAGTCGACCGGCGAACCGAGACCATAAATGCAGGAAACGCTGGCGACGACGATGACATCGCGCCGCTCGAATAGCGAACTGGTGGCGGAATGCCGCAGTTTGTCGATTTCATCGTTGACGCTCGCGTCTTTTTCGATATACGTATCGGAGGACGGCACGTACGCCTCCGGTTGATAATAATCGTAGTAACTGACGAAATATTCGACCGCGTTTTCAGGAAAAAACTGCTTCAACTCGCTATAAAGTTGAGCGGCGAGCGTCTTATTGTGTGCAATCAAAAGTGTCGGTCTACGCGACTTCATGATGACTTGTGCCATCGTGAACGTCTTGCCAGTACCTGTCGCACCGAGCAAAGTCTGATGCACTTTTGCCGACTGCAGACCTTCAAGCAAAGCGGCGATGGCCCGCGGTTGGTCGCCCTGCGGCTGGTACGGGGCTTCGATGTTGAACTCCATAATTTCGCCTTCTCTCTATCACTCGATGCCGATTTATTGTACAATCATTATACCGAA
>CANHCR010000047.1 GCA_947459205.1 Caryophanales bacterium
AAGGTTATCTTTCGTTCGGTCTTCGATTTCCTTACTCCAATTCGATACGTTACCAGCACGATCGTAAGCCCGCACTTTAATCCAATACTTTGTGTAGGATTTGAGATTCGAGATGTAATATTCATAATTGTCTTTGTATTGATCAGTGACGTAAATCGAGCCAGACTGAACATTTCCTTGATTGTCCCGCCACTCGATTTGGTATCTGGCAACACCGCGAATATTAATTACACTTGTAAAAGAAACAGAAAGAGATGATGATGTAATAGACCAACTGAGCACTTCCAAATCTGTGACCTCATTCGGTGATTCATCATCTACATCTTTAAGTGTACGAACATAGATGATCTCGCTTGCTACAGAACGGTTTCCCGCAGCATCGCGCGCACGAACAGCGAAAGCGTATTGAGTGTCTGCAACTAATCCGCTGACCGCATAATTTCTTGTTGATATGGTGTCGATTAAAACACCGTCCTGATAAATCTCATATCCCGTCACGCCGACGTTGTCTGTTGAAGCGCCCCACGCTAGCGTCAGCGCATTCGCGCTGACGCTGTTCGCGCCGAGATTGCTCGGCGCGCTCGGCGCCGCCGTATCGGCCGGCGCCGAGGAACCCCCAGTCACCACATATGGATTATTCGATGTACCACTTCCTCCAGATGCGAAGATAGCAGATGAAAAATTCAGATGCAAAGCGGGACGGATACCAAGGCTGTCGTCAACCGCATAGTAGTGGAAGACACGACCTTCATTGTCGACAAGGCGAACATAGTTGTCATACTCGGTGTATGGGGTATTCAAGAAATAATGCCAATTACTACTGCTATTCAACCTAATATCCATATACGTACTCTGGGTCACCGCCTCCGCCGTGGGTTTAGCGATATGGTAACTTGTCCCTAACACCCAGCGATTGTCATATACCCACTCTTTCAGTTGTTTCACTGAAAGCAAAAAGATGTTGTCGGTCACGTTTTGGAAGTAGGCCGTCGTATCATAATTTTGTATAACATTAGAAATATCCCATTTATTATCATGATTAGCCGTACCACCAGTTTTTTTTGCTTGGTCGACGCCAGCTAGCAGCACCTTGTGTGTGTATGGTTTGATTAGACTCCGCTCAGTGGACGTGAAATTACCGTCTGCAAGGAACCCTTTTTCCGACTTGTACGGATTGAATCCATTCCACATATTGACCACGCTCGGATCGTTCTGAATCCATTCAATCATATTCACACCACTGTTCGGACTGCTACTGTTCAGCCACTGACGGATGTTCGAGTCTTTGTAGTAATTGCTTCCAAAATCACGACGAGTCCCTACAGGGTGGTAATTCCCCCTCGAATCAAACGCCTTGATTGTCAAAATCCGATCTGCGAACAAAATCGGATCACCTTTCGCATCCTTATGAATCACACGCCATAAAATAGGCACATCGTTGTATCGACCGAATTGGATATAGTCGCCTATTTTTATATTTTTAACATCAGACTCTGTTGTGACATACACCGTATTACTCTGTTCCGAAGCGTTCCCCGCAGCATCGCGTGCTCGCACAGAAAATGAATATGCTGTTTTGGCATTTAATCCCTTATGTATATAAGATATTGTAGATTTATTATTTTCGACTGCAGTTATCGTCTCGACGAATGAACCGTCTTGGAACAATTTATACTCGATTACTCCGATGTTGTCTGTTGAAGTACTCCACTCTAAATTCACTTCATTTATCCCTGTAGCATTTACCTTTAGATTAGTTGGTGTACTTGGCATTAACAAATCATCATTAGGAGATATAGAACTTGCAATAACTATAAAAGGTTTCATACTTGTCCCTGTACCATCATCAGAGAAAGTTGTCGATTTTATATCCAAACTTAACGCAGGACGAACACCGATATTATCATCAAATGCATACTCATTATATATAGCACCAATACTATCTACATTTCTAACATAGTGTTCATATTCAGCATGAGGAGTGTTTAGCCAGTAATTCCAATAATAATCAGTGTTAAAATAACTTATTTTATTTGAAGTTTGAGCAACGGCCTCCGCTGTTGGTGTGGTCTGGTGATACTGTGAACCTAAGATTACACTATTAGAGAAAACCCAATCATCTAACTGCTTGACTGACAACAAAAAAACCCGATCTGTGAGCATATGAAAAAATGCGTCAGAATCGTAGTTACGCGTTGATTGCCCTAAATACGATACATATCTATGAGTCGTTGTCCCTCCGTCTTTTTTTGCTTGATCTTTCGCAGCCAACATCACTTTGTGCGTATATGGTTTAATCAAACTCCGCTCAGTAGAAGTGAAATTGCCATCTGCAAGAAATCCCTTCTCCGTGCTATAAGAGTTCTTGCCGTTTAATACATTCGTTGAATTTGGATCATTCTGGATCCAGTCAATCATGTTCGCACCACTGTTCGGACTGCTGCTGTTCAGCCACTGGCGAAGGTTTGAGTTTTTATAATAATTACTACCGTTACTCTTACGAATAATTTCCGAATGATAACTCCCCTTCGCATCAAACGCCTTTAACGTCAAAATCCGGTCCGACAACAAAATCGGATCGCCGTTCGCCTCCTTATGAATCACGCGCCATAATATCGGCGCATCATTGTAGCGCCCGAATTGGATGTAGTCGCCGATGTTGACGGTTTGTGAGGCCATCGCTATTTGATCATCAATCAAAGAATGATTGGCTACCGCATCATTCATCAATGACAACAACAGGATGATGACAACCAAAATCTTTTTTATTTTTAAGTGTTTTCGCATGACTAAACCACCAATCTATGTCTGCTTATCTATTTCTCATTATCGTTGTACCTTGACGCCCAATGCTTGTCCGAAAAAGTCAAGCGGCACGAACGGTACGCCGCCGTACAGTTGCACCGGTGAATTGAGATTGAATGTGCGTTTGTCGACGGTGGCTTTCGGTTTGATGCCGACGGTCAGCGTGATTTGAACGCCGCCAGGTTTGCTCGCACGGATTGTTTTTGTGTTGGCATTATAGGATGAAGTCAGGCCGAGGGCGCTGAACACATTGTTGTAAGGCACGAGCGCGTCGGATGTTTTCGGCGATGATGAAAGTCTGACGGGGCGTCCGTTAAAGGTGAGCGAATTGCCGCTGAGCCGTAATGTTGGGTTGAACGTGTAGCGCAGTGTCTTGCTCTCCGTCTTGCCCTCACGATCAACTGCTGTGACGGTGTACGTGCTGTTCGACCCTGAAGAAATGCCGCCCACCTCAGCGTTGCAACGATTGGACGGCGTAACTGCGACTTGGAAATTATCACGGCGGATTCGGTACTCGCGGATGCCGGCACTGCTCTTTGCACAGTTCCAACTGAGCGTCAGGGAGTTATACGACTGAACGTTTGCAGACAAAGCACCATTGAAAGTTAGTCCGCCGCCACTTGTCGTCACGCTGATCGGACTGCTATAACTGGACTCGTTGCCTGCAGCGTCATAGGCGAGCACACGCAACGTGTAGGTTGTGCCAGGTTTTCGGTTGCTGATTGTCATCGAATTCGTTTGCGATGTTCTAAACAAACTACCGTTCAATGAAATCTTGTAGCCATTCACTCCTGCATTGTCTTGTGACGACGACCAACTCAACTTGAACGAAGTCGAGGTGATTTGTGAGGCTCTGATGTTACTAGGCACCGATGGTTTAAGGTTATCTTTCGTTCGGTCTTCGATTTCCTTACTCCAATTCGATACGTTACCAGCACGATCGTAAGCCCGCACTTTAATCCAATACTTTGTGTAGGATTTGAGATTCGAGATGTAATATTCATAATTCTCTTTGTTTTGATCAGTGACATATATCGAACCAGACTGCACATTTCCTTGGTTGTCGCGCCACTCGATTTGGTATCTGTCAACAACGCGATCATCGATTGCGCTTGTAAAGGAGACAGAAAGAGTTGATGGAGTGATGGACCAACCAATTACCCACAAATCTGTAATCTTATCAGGTGGAACAACATCTTCTTCCTTCTGTGTACGCACGTACAAAATCTCGCTAGCTGCGGAACGATTGCCAGCAGCATCGCGTGCACGAATAGCAAAAGCATATTGTGTATCAGAATATAATCCGTCGAATGTATATTCTCTTGCAGATACGGTGTCGATTAAAATACCGTCCTGATAAATCTCGTATCCCGTCACGCCGTTGTTGTCCGTCGAAGCACCCCACGCGAGCGTCAGCGCATTCGCGCTGACACTGTTCGCGCCGAGATTGCTCGGCGCGCTCGGCTCCGTCGTGTCCGCCGGCGCCGAGGAACCTCCGCCCTCTACCACATATGGATTACTCGACGTACCGCTTCCTCCAGATGCGAAGGTTGCAGATTGCAGATTTAGGTGCAAAGCAGGGCGGACGCCGATGTAGGTGTAGACCGCAAGGGAGTTGTTGACAGTGCCGCCAAGGTAGACATAGCGCACACTGTAGGAGTCGTCGGCGTTCGGGGAATTCAACCAATAATCCCAATAACTTCCACTATTAAAACTGCTTGTTTTATACGTACTCTGCGTCACTGCCTCCGCCGTCGGTTTGGCAATGTGGTAACTTGTACCTAATACCCCGTCATTGTCATATACCCATTCTTTTAACTGTTTCACCGACAACATGAAGATACTATCTGTTACGTTTTGGAAATAGGCATTCGTGTCATAGTTTTCTACCACACTATATATATCCCATCGATACGTATGATTCGTCGTCCCGCCATTTTTTTTCGCTTGGTCGACGCCCGCGAGCAACACTTTGTGCGTGTACGGCTTGATCAAACTGCGCTCAGCGGACGTGAAATTGCCATCCGCAAGGAAGCCTTTCTCCGTATTGTATGGGTTGTACCCTCCCCACATATTCGCCGCACTCGGATCGTTTTGAATCCAGTCAATTCGATTCGCACCGCTATTCGGGCTGCTACTGTTCAGCCACTGGCGAATGTTCGAGTCTTTGTAAAAGTTACTGCCATAATTACGACGATCCCCAACAGGATGATAACTGCCTTTCGCATCAAACGCCTTGATCGTCAAAATTCGGTCAGCGAATAGTATCGGATCGCCATTCGCGTCCTTGTGAATCACGCGCCACAAAATCGGCTTATTATTATAGCGCCCGAACTGGATATAATCGCCGATATTCACATTTTTGCCAGCAGACTCTGTCGTGAAAATCAACGTGTTACTTGAATTAGATGTGTTCCCAGCCGAATCCTTTGCTCGAACAGTATATGCATAACTAGTTGATGGAGTTAAACCACTCACGATATAACTGGTTGTAGTGCCACTAACTGTCGTCAGTAAAATCCCGTCCTGATAAATCTCATATCCCGTCACTCCGACATTATCGTTCGATGATGTCCATGATAAGGAGAGCGTATTTTCAGTCACAATAGATACGTTTAAGTTTCTTGGGATTGTTGGCGATTGCGTATCTGGTGGAGCAAGCGTCCTCACATTCAACGTGTTACTTGAATTAGATGTGTTCCCAGCCAAATCCTTTGCTCGAACGAAAAATGAATAGTTTGTCGAAGCACTCAATCCACTCACGACTTGACTCGTCGTTGAGCCACTAACCGTCGTCAGCAAGCTTCCATTCTGATAAATCTCATATCCCGTCACACCGACGTTGTCCGTTGAAGCACCCCACGCGAGCGTCAGCTCAGTCGCGCTGACGCTGTTCGCGCCGAGATTGCTCGGCGCGCTCGGCGCCGTCGTGTCCGCCGGCACCGAGGAACCCCCGGACACCACATATGGATTACTCGATGTACCTTTTGTTCCAGATTTGAAGATTGCAGATTGCAGATTTAAGTGCAAAGCGGGGCGCACACCGAGAGAGTTGTAGTTCGCAGAGTAGAAGGAGACATAGACGTCAAAGTAGACATAGCGCACATGGTGGGAGCCAGTAGAATACGGGGTATTTAACCAATAATACCAATTACTACTACTATTCAAACTGCTTGTTTTATACGTACTCTGCGTCACTGCCTCCGCCGTCGGTTTGGCGATATGGTAACTTGTACCTAATACGCCGCGATTGTCGTAGACCCACTCTTTCAGTTGTTTCACCGACAGCATAAAGATGCTGTCCGTTACGTTTTGGAAATAGGCGGTCGTATCATAGTTTTGCACGATATTGGCAATGTCTGAATTGTAAGAATGATTCGTCGTCCCGCCATCTTTTTTCGCTTGATCGACGCCAGCAAGTAGCACCTTGTGCGTGTATGGCTTGATCAAACTACGCTCTGCTGACGTGAAATTACCGTCTGCAATAAAGCCTTTCTCCGTGTTGTATGGGTTGTACCCGCCCGACATATTCGCTGCACTCGGATCATTTTGAATCCAGTCGATGGTGTTCGCACCGCTGTTTGGACTACTGCTATTCAGCCATTGGCGGATGTTCGAGTCTTTGTAGAAGTTACTGCCATAGTTCACTAGGTCCGTGGTGCCCGTGTGGTAACTCCCATTCGCATCAAACGCCTTAATCGTCAAAATCCGGTCCGCGAAAAGGATCGGATCGCCGTTCACGTCCTTGTGAATCACGCGCCACAAAATAGGTGCATTGTTGTAGCGCCCGAACTGGATATAGTCGCCGATGTTCACATTTTTGCCAGCAGACTGTGTCGTGACATTCAACGTGTTACTTGAATTAGATGTGTTCCCAGCCAAATCCTTTGCTCGAACGAAAAATGAATAGTTTGTCGAAGCACTCAATCCACTCACGACTTGACTCGTCGTTGAGCCACTAATCGTCGTCAGCAAACTGCCATTCTGATAAATCTCATATCCCGTCACACCGACGTTGTCCGTTGAAGCACCCCACGCGAGCGTCAGCGCAGTCGCGCTGACGCTGTTCGCGCCGAGATTGCTCGGTGCGCTCGGGGCCAGCGGATCGCTCGCCGGCCCCGAGGAACCTCCGCCCTCTACCACATATGGATTACTCGATGAACCTGTTGTTCCAGATTTGAAGATTGCAGATTGCAGATTTAGCTGCAAAGCGGGGCGCACACCGATAGTGTAGCTGCCCGCAAAGGCGCCGTCGTAGTCGACAATGCCGCCAAAGCCGACACAGCGCACACCGCCGGAGTAGTCGGCGCTCGGGGAACTTAACCAATAAGTCCAATTACTACCACTATTCAAACTGCTAACCTTATACGTACTCTGCGTCACCGCCTCCGCCGTCGGTTTGGCGATATGATAATTCGTTCCGAGCACCCCGCGATTGTCGTAGACCCACTCTTTCAATTGTTTCACCGACAGCATGAAGATGCTGTCTGTTACGTTTTGGAAATAGGCGGTTGTGTCATAGTTTTGCACGACATTGGCAATGTCTGAATTGAAAGAATGATTCGCAGTGCCACCATCTTTTTTCGCTTGGTCAGCGCTGTGAAGTATCACCTTGTGCATATACGGTTTAATGAGACCTCGCTCGGTAGACGTGAAATTGCCATCCGCAAGGAAGCCTTTCTCCGTATTGTAAGGGTTGTACCCGTTCCACATGTTCGTCGCACTCGGATCGTTTTGAATCCAGTCAATCGTGTTCGCACCGCTGTTCGCACTGCTGCTGTTCAGCCATTGACGGATGTTGGAGTCTTTGTAGAAGTTACTGCCATAGTTCACTCGCTCCGTGTTGCCCGTGTGGTAACTGCCTTTCGCATCAAACGCCTTGAACGTCAAAATTCGGTCCGCGAACAGGATTGGGTCGCCGTTCGTGTCCTTGTGAATCACGCGCCACAAAATCGGTGCATTGTTGTAGCGCCCGAACTGGATATAGTCGCCGATGTTTACCGAAGGCGCCGCCTGAACCTCAGTATGCAACTTTTCGCTCCACAATGACTTCGCCGGTAACACCGGCATTAACATCACCACAACCAAGAAAAACAAGGTGATGAAGCGCAACTTCTCATTCATTCTCTTCGACATCATCTATCCACCATCCATCATTTAAAGTCGGACCCATCCCGCTTCATCTCATACCAGTTGCCATCTGTCGCCCTAAATTGAATCTTACCGTCTGGTAACGTAAAATCATCCAAACTGCTTGGTATAATCCCTTTTTTCAACAACATGTTTACCGTTTCATCCGTTTTCACGCGATAAATCCCTTGCTCATTGTAGTAATAGATCCACCCGTCAGAAGGTTCGGGTTGCTTTTGATTCGGCAACGAATCAATCTCAATCTTATTGATCAGCAAATTGATTTTACTACCTTTGGCCACTGACTCATCCGCTTTTGGATCAGAGCGGATCACCTCATCTTGTGCACCCACAAAATTTTTCTCCTCTTTTATCTCACCAACCACAAAACCTGCGTCTTCCAATAAACGCTTCGCATCAGCAAGTTGCTTGCCGTCGACATTCGGTATTGTTTCTCGTGTTACTTCCACTTCAGCGCTATCCGAATCCGACTCTACAACATTCCATGTCACAACGCTCGCGACGACGATTATGACAGACAGAAAGCTAATCAGCGTCCACAATCCCGCTTTGCCAAATCCTTTTCTATCCCCATTCGTACGGCGCTCCGCGGAGGGTGCCGATTTAGAAGAAACGGATTCAATCTTTTTCGACACTTTCTCAACAGGCTTATCCTCTACCTTCGGTGCATTTGGAACAGAGTTTGGTGTCGATGTACTCTCTTCTTTCGTTCCTGGTATAGCCACCGGTTGCACAGGTGCCACTTGTGGTGTTGGCGGCGGCGTCACCACCACCGACTCCTGCACCGGCTCGCGATACAACTTCAACGCCCGCTGAAACGCCTCCATCGTCTGAAACCGGTCCTTGCCGCGAATGGCCAGCGCCTTCATCAGCGCCTCATCCACATACGCGGGCACTCCCTTGACCACCTTCGACAGCGGTTCGAGCGTATCCTCCTCCAGCCGATCGAGCGAATCCGTCGGTAACTTTCCGCTCACACAGTGATAGATCGTCGCCGCCAGCGCATACACATCCGTCCATGCCCCTTGTTTACCGCGCGCCCGGTACTGCTCCTCCGGCGCATAGCCCGGCTTCAAAATCACCGACAAACTTTTGCTCGCCTCTTTCATCGCATGGCGAGATGCACCGAAGTCCAGCAACTTGACTTGGCGCTCTTTCGTAATGTAAATGTTGTCGGGACTAATGTCGCGGTGCATCATCCCCACCTCATGCACCTGACGCAGTGAATCCATCAGCGGCCGCGCCACCTCAAGCATCGTCTCGAGCGCAATGTTGCCGCCCTTCTGCCGTACATATTCCTTCAACGTAACCCCGTCCACATACTCCATGACGATGTACGCCGTATTGTTTTCATGAAAAAAATCGCGAATCGAAACGATTCCCGGATGACTATTAAACTTCGAAAGCGTACGCGCTTCCTCCAAAAACTTATCGAGTCCCGTCTGGTAATCCCCGCTCGTCGTCTGATCGACCAGCGACACCATCGTCGTCCCTGGATGACGAAGCGCAATCCCATACGGCATATACTCCTTAATCGCCAACTTGCTCTGCAAATTCAATTCAAACGCCAAATACGTATTGCCGAACCCGCCCGAACCGAGCGTTCGTCCGATCAAATAGCGCCCGTTCAAAAGCGATTTCGGCGCTAGCGCATTCAGCGAATTCGCAAGCGCCTGATCGTCCACGCCGCAATACGCACAAACACCGGGAAGCCGTTTCTCCTCCATACAATGCAAACATCGATTCACGCTCAACATCTCTATGTCCCCCTGCTTCTCTCATCCATTACATCCGCGTCTTGCCGCTGCCATCCAATCCCATGCGGAAAAACCCAAAAACTCCATCTTCCGAGTAAAAATAATAAATCCTTTCACCGATCACCGTCAGCGAATACAGGATACCCTCTCGCACATCACTAACAAACGTCTGCTCGCTGCCGTCTGATTTCATCCGGTAAATGAGCTCATCTCGTTCGTAATACACCCAACCGTTCTCAACATCAAGCAAACTGACATCGTCATCAGCGAGCATTTTCACATTCGAACCATCTTCCTTCAAACGGTAAATCTGCGCCTTCTCGTCGTCACGATCGACCAACACATACAAGAAACCATCATCATAAAACATCCCGTACGACTCTTTATCAAAGATGCGTTTTTGATCGCTGCCGTCATGTTTGAGCCGGTACACTCCTTCTTCACCGTACGAAACGAACAAGTACTTACGATTCATCGCCACATTGACCGCATCAAACGCATCCGACGTCATCTCGCGCTCATCCGTCCCGTCGAGTTTCGCCGTCATCAGCGGTCCATCTGCGTCGTAACCGCCCATGCAATAGTACAATTGCTTTTCAAAAGCATTCATGCGACAGCCAGTCTCGCTTAGCGACTGTGGTTCTCCGCCGTTCAGCGGCACACGCATCATTTCCGTCTCACCATCTTCAATCCGGTTGTAGTAGAGCCAGTCATCCACCACCATCAAATAATTGCCGACACTCTTCTCCACCAAATACTTGCGCTCCGAACCGTCTGAACGCGATTTGACCAAACCGAACTTGTCTTCGTTTTCAAAATAAAAATAATAGAGCCAACCGTCGTTTTGCACCACATCACTGGCGCGAATGACGCCGCGATCATCATCGAGCATGAACCACCAGAGCGAGCCAATCGTACAAGCGATAGCCAGTAATATCGTCGACCACACGAGCCAACGCTTTTTCGGTCTTTTCGCAGAACCGCTCCACTCCGCCGCGTAGTTGCGGAACGACGGCTTGCCGAGTTTCGCACCGACCGTCTCGTGTTGCAACGTTGCCGTTTGAAAAGCTTCCATCGAGTCGAATCGATCGGCCGCACGCACAGACAGCGCTTTACATAGCACCGCTTCGAGCGTGTCTGGCAACTTCACGCCGAGTTCACTTAACGTCTGCATTTCATCGCGATCCAAACGATCGAGCGAATCTTGCGGCACCCGTCCGCTCAACATGAAGTACAGCGTCGCCGCCAGCGCGTATACGTCCGTCCAAGCCCCCTGCTTGCCCGTCGCCCGGTATTGCTCCTCCGGCGCATAGCCCGGCTTGAGGATGACCGACAAATTTTGACTGACCGCGCCCATCGCATGGCGCGCCGCCCCGAAATCAAGCAGTTTCACAAAGCCGCGCGAGGTCAGATAAATATTTTCCGGACTAATGTCGCGATGCAGCAACCCTTCTTGATGCACCGCTTTCAGCGCATCCATCACTGGCATCAGCAGCACGACCGCCTCTTCGACCGACAGTTTTCCGCCCTTGCGCCGCACATACTCGCGCAGTGTCACACCCTCGAGAAACTCCATTACAATATAGGCGCTGTTGTTTTCGTGGAAAAAGTCTCGCACCGCCACGATATTCGGATGCGTGCGAAAGCGCGCCAACGTTTGTGCTTCCTCAAGAAATTTGGTGAGCCCCACGCGATAATGACCCGTCGATTCGCCGCTGAACACGTACACCGCCGTATCATGCAAGCGCCGTGAAGCGAGATTCGTCGGCATGTACTCCTTGATCGCCACCTTCTGCTGGCTGTTCAACTCGAGCGCCAAATAGGTGATGCCGAAGCCGCCGACGCCAAGCACCCGCCCCACCAAGTAACGGCCTCGCAGAATCGTTCCTGCCGGCATCGCATTGGCCGCTGGCACAAGCTGACGGTCATCGACGCCGCAATGCGGACAGACGCCGACATTCAATTTATGGTCCAAACAATGCAAACATCGATTCAGCCGCATCGACGCGCCCCCCTTCTTATCGTTCAATCACATATGGATTATTCACAGTGCCATTACCATTCTCGTACACCATCGCGCGGGTGTGGTCGATGTAGAGTGCGGGGCGGACACCACACATCGATTGTTCCGCCGAAGCATGCGTCACATCCCCATCATACTCAACCACGCGAACACCGCTGTACGTCTCTGCCCAAGGTGAACTGAGCCAGTAATACCAGGTTTGCGAATCACTCAAAAATTCGGTGTTCTTATACTGACTGTTGGCAACCGCTTCGGCAGTCGGTAACGCTATATGATAATTACCGAGCACATCGCTTTGGTTATAGACGTACAGCTGCAACTGTTTCACTGACAGCGGGAATGCGATCTCTTCCACATTTTCATAATAGGCACGCTCATAATTGCCCAAGAAAGTAGCGATGTTCGAATATCGCGAATCATTCGGGTTATAGGAATGAGGCTCTGATCCACCGTCTCGACGAGAGGCTTCGTTCGTCGACAGCAAAATTTTGTGCTTGTTGCGTACCAGAAGCGATTGCTCGTAGTTCGAGAAATTTTGTATCGAGAGAAAACCCGGTTCTTGGTCGTAGGCGTTATACCCCTTTTCCACGCGATTGGCGTTCGGCGAGTCACCAAACCAATTGACAGAGCCGTCAAAACTGTTCAGCCAAATTCGCAAGTTCGAGTAGAGGAAGTCATTGCTGCCGCTGCCTGCGGTCGCACCGTAATCGCCCGAATCGAAAGACTTCAGCGACAATATGCGCTCGCTGAACAGCATCGGATTGCCGTTCTTCTCACGGTGAACGACGCGCCAACGAATCGGAACATCGTTGTACGTACCGAAAACAACATAGTCGCCAATGTTCACGCCCATGTTCGCATAAGAAATTGTGGCAATCGCTGGTTCTGTCGTTTCTGCCGAGTCGTTCGATTCTTCTTGCTGCTCGCCACTCTGATCTCGCGGTTGCTCCACTTCGACCTCGTCGTCGGATTTTACAACTTGTTCATCCGTACCCCCAGCGGTTGCGAGCACGATGATCGTCACCAATACAGCGAAAAATCCAGCGCCAAGTACCGCCCACAGCCAAATCGGCATTTTGATGGAAGCAGGCGCAGGCGCAGCAGATGCAGGCGCATTCCCTGACGAATTCGACGCTGACTCAGGCGCTGGTGGCGGTTGTAGAACATCCTCCGCAATCCTCTTGCCGTTCCCTTGCACCAACGCCTGCTGAAACTGCTCCATCGTCTGAAACCGATCGCGCGCCCGAATCGAGAGCGCCTTCATCATCGCCGCGGCAATCTTCTCTGGAATCGCAGCATCCACCTCGTGCAACGGTTTCAATGTATCCTCATCCATGCGATCAAGCGCTCCAGGCGGCAGGATGCCCGTCACACAATGATAGAACGTCGCCGCCACCGCATACACATCAGTCCAAGCGCCTTGCTTGCCCGTCGTCCGGTACTGCTCTTCCGGTGCGTAGCCTGGCTTCAGAATAATCGACAAACTTTTCGTCACGTCGCCAATCGAATAACGCGCCGCCCCGAAGTCGAGCACTTTCACCTGCTTCTCTTTCGTGATCAAAATATTGTCCGGACTAATGTCACGGTGCAAAATTTCCGCCTTATGCACCTCTCGAAGCGTATCCATTACTGGCGTCATAATCTCCAGCGCCTGCTCGTACGGAATGCTTCCGCCTTTAAGGCGCAGATACTCTTTCAGCGTCATCCCCTCAAGATAGGACATGACGATATACGCGGTGTTGTTTTCGGAAAAATAATCGCGAATCGTGACGATACCAGGATACACATTGAACTTCGCCAGCAGTTTCGCTTCATCGAGAAACTTTTCCAGCCCATGCTGATAATGATCATGCTCGTCCAGTGTAATCACTTGCACCTGCGTCTGTCCCATGCGACGTGAAGCAATCCCGCTCGGCAAGTACTCTTTGATCGCCATCTTGATTTGCAGGCGTAAATCGTAGGCCAAGTAGGTGATGCCGAAGCCGCCGGCACCGAGAATACGGCCAATCAGATAGCGCTCCTGCAGTATCGAACCCGGCGAAATGGAATTGATCACATCCGGCATATTGCGATCGTCGACTCCGCAAAGCGAGCAAACACCTGGGTTGGATTTCGGTTCGAGACAATTTAGGCATAGCGCCTGTTGAGGCGTTGTCATTCGTGAATCTCCCCTTCGATTGCCAGTTATGGTTGGATGATGAACGGGTTCTTCTCCGTTCCATTTTGCTTGCGGTCAAAATTCAGTTTGTCGTCATTTAAAATAATGGCTGGACGGACGCCGAGTTTGGCATTATTAGCTTCTTCTTTTCCTAAAGCACCGTCTTTTTTGCAAATTTTAACCATGTTTGCTTTCTCACTTGCAGAAGATAACCAATATGCAGTTGGTTTGCTCCGATTATCAATAGAATTCGCGATGGCTGCATTTTTTCCTAACTTCTTTTGATTCAGAACAAATTCTTGCAACTCAGCACTCGACAACAAAAACACTCGATCACTGAACATCTCTTCAAGTAATTCATTTGTTCTAGGCACTCTATTTTCAATTGCTTCCTCTCCTTCTTTCATAGCGGTTTGCAATTCGCTTGGTGTGTTCATCGACTGATTTTTTCGAGTTATGAAATACTTCTTATCCTTCGCACTAAAATTCGTATTGTTCAAAAATCCGCCTTCACTTTTGTTCTCTTTACTTTTGTTCTCTTTACTTTCCTTCTCCTCGCTATTCAACCATTGTCTGAGTGTACTAATTCCGTATACGTTGCGATCGTTCGCGTCAAACGCTTTATACGTAAGCACCCTGTCACTCAGCAACATCGGATTGCCATCATCGGTCACGTGAATCACGCGCCACATGATCGGTTGGTTGTTATATTTACCGAACTTTACATATTCGCCGATTTCCAATTTTGACGCGACGGCAGGTCGATTATTTTCACCTGGTTGTTGTACTGGATTGTTGTCACTAGGCGGGACGATTTCCTCGCCCCCAGAGAAAAACATCACGACTCCGATAATCGCCGCCAAGCAGACTGCAACCCCCGCCATCACCGGTTTGGATCGGGACCACTTACGCAGTACCGGCTTTATCTTAATCCACGCGGACGGACTCACGGCTTTACCTGTCGGACGTTTCATCTCGGCCTTCATCGCCCCCGAATCGTCGACCTTGAGCACGCGCACCGCGAGTGCCGTGTAATTGTCATGCTCACCCGTCGCACGCGACAGCAACATCTGTTCCATCGCCGTCAACCAGTCCGCCGACGTCGCCGTCACCTGCAATAGATGCTCCATCTCGTTTTCCAACACATATTCCCAAAAACCGTCCGTGCACAGCAAAAAAGCGTCGCCCTTCTTCACGTCGTTCAATGAACTGATGGTCGGTCGGATGTCGCCATCCATCCCTAATGCCCGCATGAGACGGTTGCGGTCTTCATGGTTGCGGATGTCCTCTTCGCGAATTTCGCCGGCGCTAGCGAGCGCTTGTGGCACGCTGTGGTCGCGCGTTTGCGAGAGCAACTTGCCCTCGCGAAAGTGGTAAATACGGCTGTCACCGACATGAGCGAACAGTGCCCGCGTATGGAATCGTCCGCGCTCATCCTTGACGAACCCGAGACGCATCATCGTCACTGTTGAACACATGTCCTTGTATCGCGGTTGCTGCAACTTGTTCGACATCAGTTCCGCCTGTGCGCGCTCGATCATATGCGCCATTGCATCGGTGCTCAACTCGGGGCGTTCGCGAAACGTCCATAACATTTGTTCAGTCACTATTTTCGAAGCGATTTCGCCGCCTTCATGGCCACCGAGCCCATCGGCAACCACAAATCCACCGTTCATGCCTTGTACCGCATGTCCGTAAAAGTCCTGATTTTTTTCGCGTCCCCCGCGTTTGCTCAGTGTGCCTACGTCTATGTTCATTTGCGAACCTCCACTGCGATCATAATCGCCGTCATATTGTCTTGGTACTGTTTCTCTTTGGCCAGCGCCAGTTCCTGCAACGCATCGCAGGCCTGCTGCACGGGGTGCTTCACCGCTTGTTGCATCTCGGCTTCGGTCACACTGCCATAAATACCGTCACTGCACAGCATCACCTTGTCACCCGGCTCAATGTCAATCGAATACACATCAAGCGCCAATTCGTCAAAATCGGGCGACCCGAGGTAAGCGGTCAACATATGGCGCTCCGTACTCGCCTGTGCCTGCTCGACCGTAATCAACCCGCGCCGCGCCTTTTCATCCAGTTCCATGCCGTAGTTGTCATCAACCGTTAGCAGCGTCAGTTGTTCGCCAGACACGAGATAAATGCGGCTGTCACCAAGTGATATCCATGAAAGTCTGCCTTCACGAATCCACACGACGCATAGCGTCGAACCAGCGAGTCCGGCATCAGACGGCATCGTTCGTTGCACTGCCTCAATCGCACGATGGGCACGCTGCGCCGCTTCTTCCAGCAACGTTTGTGCCGATTGCGCATGCTCGACTTGCTGCTGAAAATGTTGCATCACCGCCTCCACGGCCGCTTTCGCCGCCTCTTTTCCTCCAGCAACGCCTCCCATGCCGTCAGCTAACACCGCCAACACGCCCTGACTGCGCACTGCCGCAAAATCGGTGACATCAGAGAACCCGAACGCGTCCTGCTGCTCGTCGCGCTTTCCAATATGTTGCGCGTTGCCAGGATGATACACCCAGCGAATCAATCCATCGCCTGAAACGGTAATCGGCGTGTCACTGATCATTGCGGACCGCATGCGGCGCACCAGATGCGCGATGAGTGGCAACAGCAACAGTACGAGCAACCCAATGCCGAGAATGAACCAAAACTGGTGTTTTTTGATAAACAACAAAACGTCCAACCATTGCAAAAGTTCCATCGCGATTCTCCTTTACGATTTGCGGTCTTTGCGCATGAGCGCCCACACCGTCAAGATGAGCGAAACCAAGAAAAAGCCGCACAGCACAAACCAGTTTTCAAACGCCGGACCTTGCAGTCCAGGTGAATCATGACTTGCAAGCTGGTTAATGTCGATAATTTCGGCGCCGATCAGTTCATATCCCCAACTGCTGATGGCCAGGTAAAAAATCCACTGCATGACTTCGGACACGTCATGAATTGGCACGATGGCGCCGGACAGCACAATTTGCGGCACAAGTAACAGCGGTACGAGACTGATCGCTTTATCGGAATTGGATACGAAGGCGGAGACGAGCAGTCCCATCATGATGCTGCATAAAGTCAGCAGCAGAAAGGCGAACAAATTGGCAAAAAAATGTGGGATGCCGAGAGCGATCGTCAAAATGCCGATGAACAGCAACAACTGAACGATACTGATGATTGTCAGCACGGACAGTTTCGACAATAAATACGGCCAAATTTTCAAATACACCCTTCGTTCGCGCATGTAGATCGGCAGTTCTTTCGTAATCTCACGTGCCGCATTGCTCGTGCCGAGCCAAATCGCTGTAAATATCATAAGGGCGATTGCCAAAGACATGCGGCTCCACCCTTTGAACGTACTCAAATCACCGCCTGATTGCAACACTTCACTCATGAGCGGTGCGTTCTTTTGTTCGAACAAACCCTCATCTGAGTGGAAAACAGCGACCATCAAAAGCGCAATGACCACCGCTTGGAGAAGTAAAATCGCCATATTTTTGCGGTCGCGAATCATAATTTTGGCATAGCGAGAAGTGAGCAGCAACCACTGGTCCCAACCTGAGCGCCGCCGATTCGAGAAGTCAACGTCATCGTTCGACTTCACGCTCGCACCGCTCTGTCCACCTTTGCTGACACCAAGCGCATATTTCGCCTTGTAATTGCTCCGCTTGTAACGCTCCGGCCAACTCGTCGGGTCGGCAGTCAGCGTCATGTTCTTGTAGATGTCAGCAAAGTTCTGCACATCGAAAAATGCAAGCGCTTCCGCTGGCGTGCCGAAGAATGCGAGCCGTCCGCCTTTTCCAAGGATGATCACCTTATCGCACAAGTCGATGTTAAACGTTGCGTGCGTCACCATCAGAATCGTTTTGCCCGCATCCGCTAACTTGCGCAAATTTTCCATCATCAACTTTTCTAAACCAGGATCAAGTCCGGAAGTCGGTTCGTCGAGAAAAAACAAACTCGGTTTCGTCAGCAATTCGACGCCGATGCTCACCCGTTTACGCTGACCGCCGCTTAACTGCTTCACGTACTGATGTTTGCGCGCCGTCAAGTCCAGTTCATCGATGACTTCGTTGACGCGTTGTACCAACTCCTGCTCGCTAAAATCTGAGGGCAAACGGAGTCGAGCGGAGTACTCAAGCACTTCATATACAGTCAGTTCCTTATGGACGATGTCATCTTGCGGCACATAGCCGATGTGACTGCGGAAGTAATCATATTCTTCATAGAACGGACGTCCGTTTAACAACACTTGTCCGCTGCTCGCTGGGTTCATTCCCGTCAAAGCACCTAAAAGTGTGGACTTGCCCGCTCCGCTTTCACCGAGAATCGCGACAAACTCGCGCGGCGCAATCTGAAACTGGATGTCATCGAGCAATTTTTCCGTTGTTCCGTCTGCTTTGGTGACGACGCGTTCTAGATGCTTCACCTGCAAATCGACCGTATAATCGTTGGATTCATAGACGGGTTGTCCTTGAAAACGGAACGTCGAACCGCCGATCTGAATGCGATCGCCGAACTTGACCGTTCGTTTGCCGCTGATCCGTTTGCCGTTCACATGAACGCCATTTGCGCTGGCCAAATCATAGATGACATACTGCCCTTTTATATGTACGATCTCGGCGTGAAAACGAGACACGAGCGGATGCGCAATGACAAGATCGTTCGATGCATCACGCCCGATTTTCATGCGGTACTCGATATTGCGATTGTGATCCATGAGCGTGTGATGCTGCGGCGCATCACCTGATGGCGTTCGATGTTCGCTGAGAAGTCGCAACGTCGTCTCGCCGATGCGGATGCGATCGCCGTCTTTGATGAAGACCGCCCCTTGCGTGCGCGACTCGTTGACAAACGTACCGTTCGCACCGCCCAAATCTTCGAGCACGACGCTGTTGTCCGGTTGCAAAACCAAATTGAAGTGGAAGCGCGACACAAACCGATCTTGCAATGGTACTGCGCACGTTTCGTCCCTGCCGACGGAATTGACGCCATTCTTTAATTTGACAACTTGTGCCGGGCGATTTCCACGCTTAATTTCCACCCACAAAAGAATCACCTCGAAAATTGTCGTTTTTTGTGGCATTATGAAGAATTATATCATAAAATTAAGTTTACAAATGAAAAAAATGTATATTTTGCAGGAATTATTTAACGAAGAGTCGAATGATTAAACAACAACCAATCAGGAGGTATTGACCATGCAATTAACAAGATGTGACCAAGGACATTACTATGACCCGACCAAACATAGTGGCTGCCCGCATTGCGGCATCAAAATCGATTTTGATTTCCTGCCGTCTACCCCTGCGAGTGCCGGTTCTGCAGCAGGGACAGGCGCTGATGACCGCACCGTACTGATGAACAACGCACCGGGCACGCCTGTCGCACCAAATGACGGTGGTGCAGCAGCTCGTCAGGAAGACAGAACGATGGCGTTCAACCAAGCCTCTACACCAGGCGCATCATCTGCGCATCCCGTTGCTAGTGAGAACCGCACAATCGGTATGTTCCGCAAAAAACTAGGCATCGAACCGGTTGTCGGTTGGCTTGTGTGCATCGAAGGGGCAGACCGTGGCCGAGACTACCGCATCATCAGCGAGAAAAATTTCATCGGTCGTTCCGAAAAAATGGATATTTCGATTGCTGGTGACGAGACCATATCGCGCGATGGACATGCCATCATCAGCTACAACCCAAAGAAAAATGTGTTCCGCATCTACCCAGGCGAAAGCCGTGGCATCGTCTATTTGAATGAGGAGGAAGTGACTAGCGCCACCGAACTGAATGCGTATGACCTCATCGAGATTGGTCAAAGCAAGTTGTTGTTCATTCCGTTTTGCGGGGAGAAATTCCAATGGCTGCAATCGTAAATCGTAAATTCGTAAAAACAGCACTATTCATCTTCCTCTGCCTTGCGATCATAGCGCCAGTAGCCGTTGCCAATGATTTGACGCCGACAGTCAATGTTCGTCAAGCGATCAGTGAATTGCCTAAAACGACATTTTTCGTTGACTTTAACGAGCAAGATGGCGCACGTTTAAAAAACGTAAAGCCCAGCCAAGTAAAAGTGGCAATCGACAACAAACCGAGCGAAGTCGTCTCGGTACAACCATTTAACGCTGAGAAACAAGGCGTCGCGTACGTGTTGCTCGTCGACATCTCAAACACAATGTCTG
>CANHCR010000048.1 GCA_947459205.1 Caryophanales bacterium
AGGACAAGCCCGATGCGAAACTGGGATGATGACCGTGTATATGAGCGTCATGCACCGAAGATGGTGGAAGTCATGCTCAACAGCATGTCGAAACAATATTTGCATGAGTTGGCGGAGCAGTCTGATCTTTCAGCTGCAGACCGAAAACTTTACTTTTTGCTGGTGGAGCACAATTTTTCCACGCAAGTGGTGACGGCGCGATTGGACGCTGACGATTTTCGGCATTTGTTCAGTGGAGTGGTACCGAGGCTGATGCGCTTTGTGGCGGCGAAAATGATTGAGTTCAGCGAACAGTTGGATGTGACACCGACATTTGCAGCGGACGGCACGCCGATTGAGCGCTACCCATTTATCAAAATCACGCATGACTACTTGTTTCAAGACGGCAAATATCGACTTTTGATTACCCGTTGTGACAAATCAAATTTTTGGGATCAGCGCTTAACAAACGAGGAGTTGGCGATGTTCAACAAAGTTCACGTTTTTAAATGGCGCAACAAACAGTGGCAGCTGGTGCACGATAAAATCGCTCGCGATCGCATCAAAACACATGAGATGTTGGGGGATTTGAATGATGAAGAAGCGTAATTTGCTTGTTGATTTGCAAGGGGCGGGAACGAATCGGGCGGTTGTCTATCGGTTGACCAACGTATTGAAGGCGGAAGTGGACTTTGAATTTCCGATGACGGATCTACTGATGCTCGAAATCTATTTGCGCAGCGGCATTTCGAAACGAGTGATACTCATCGAGGAATTGCTGAAGAATGAGTTTGTTGCCGACTATTTGCGCCAATTCGGACCGTTTGAATTCGCGAATTTCGAGCAACACCTCAAAACGATGGAGAAAGCCGGAAGTCGTTACGCACAAATGCTTCTGCTCAGAGGTTACGATAAACTCGATGGGATTGATAAGGTTAACAAAAGCATCGAAGACATGAGATTTTCGCACGACATTATCTGGAGCGATTATTGCACTGCGTCGCTTCTCGAAGAATTGTTGATGGAAATTTTTGCGCTCGAATGGTCGGCACAGTCGCGAGTAACTGGCGTGAATTTGACTGTGAGCAATCATCGCTGTGTTCATAAATTGACTCGTTCTGCCGCGAATATGGATTGGCATAACCCGTGCGATGATGCGGACCATGACGCTGTGATTTTTGAAGCGGCAACGACGATGGCAGAGGTGATGCATCCCGATTATGGCGATCGATTGCTGCGTTGGATCATCGAGCAGTCGAAACAACATACGACTGAGATGGCTCTCGCAAATTGGTACACAAAAATGGTCGCCCCTTATTTGGAATTTATGGAGACGTCAGCACAAGTCGAGACGCTTCGACTCGTTTACAAGCATCTAATGAAAGCGGCAAAGCAAATCAAAGAACACTGTAAGTTTGCGATTGACATGGGGATTCGTGTAGCAGAAATTCATATTATGTTGAATGATTTTCAAGGCGCACGTTTCGGACTGCTTTCGATGCGCACCGCGTTGAAGACTCATCATCCAAGCGATCAGAAGCGCTATCAAAAAGTGTTGGAATTATCGATTTTAGCGATGGATGGCGAACGATACGTAGAGCGTAATTTTGAGATGATTAAGGAATTCGGCGAGATTCCCAGTTCGCGCTTGACAGAAGCTTTTCGCGAGCGGGACCAACTAGATTTGGTGTTAGAGATTATGCGCAATCATTCGCCGCATGTACCGAAGTGGATCACGAATAGCGTCGTGCGGATGGTTGAAAAATTTCGCAATGGTTATGGCATCAAACTTGTTGTTAGACATCATGAGCAGCTAAAAGCGGCATTGCCTGTTGATTCGGTCGTACGTTTGCGCAGCGCGATGAATGTGATTGATGCGATTCGCTCCAGTTTTATGATGGATGCGAATTTTGAAGACGTCAAAGAGCGTTTGCTGAGCGATATCAATGATCAGTTCGATGATGTTTTGATTGCGTTTATCGATGAATATGTGACAAATATGGATGCAATGAAATGGTTTTTGCGGACAATCGAGCGAGGGTATTACAAGTTTTTTAATGGTGATAAAGCATATCGTGTTGCGGATGCGATGATTCATGAATATGCAGAAACGAAAGGCTATTTAAACAAAACGTGTGCTGATATCGCGCTGTTGCTCGCTCTACTCAATCGGCGTGAGTTGCTCTTGGTGGAGGACAGCTTGCTTGAGCGATTGGACTGGATTGTAGCAAACGTATACGGTGAACATTCGAATGAACGGCTACAAATGCTGAAGGCGCTCATCGAAAAAGAACATGAACATCACGAGCAAGGCGTCGGATATAACCGTAGAAATCGCGACATGCGTACGTTTGAACGTGGATTTTATGTCGATGAGGTTCAATCTGTGCTCAAGATTTTGCAAGCCGACGAGGAGAAACGAGATTCTTCTTACTATTATGACAAGTATCAAAAATATTTGGCAGAGGCGCTGACAAACGCTGGCGACCGACTTTCTGCGGAACAATTTTTACTCGCAAAATTCGACGAGGAACTGATGGCACTGCGCTCGAAAAGCACTTTCCATCCCGATTGGTTACCGCTCATCACAGAGTTTTATCGCAATCAAAACAGAGTCGATGAGGCGTTTGCCTGCTATCTGAAGGTGTCCGATGTTCATGCGGCAAAAGGCGCTGACGGTCGCTTGCACCTGCTTGAAACGTTTAATCAAAAACTTTCGTTCATGCGCAAATGTTCGCAACGCCAATATTTGCGCAAGCATGCGCGTAATTTTAACGAGGAGTTCTATCCACTGATCATCCATCAATTTTTGGAGCCGATGAAAACGCAAAGGCGCTATGACTGGAAGTTGATTGAGCGCGCTATCTCCATGTTGTTGAATAGTGACTTCGAGGAGCATAAAGTGTATGCCGTTGATTTTTTCAAAAGCACGTATCCGTATGCGTTGACCAGCTCGCTGATTGCTGAAGGGACGGCGGAGCGAAGTTCTTTCTTGCGCTACCAATACCAAACGAAAAAACTTGCGGATTCGATGGTCCGTAATGAACGTTGGTCGGAGTTGCTGCAGCTATATTTGCTTACCTTTAAATCATTCAAAGAAGGTTACATGAAACGTCCGCAAGATAGTGATCATCTTGCTTACATTCGGAATTTGAGCAGCATGGTTGGCAAGTTTGCAGTTGATTCGGAAGAGTTTGATGTGTTTCGTTTGATATGCAAAGAATTGTTGGTTTTGCTTGGTCCGAATCACCCGCAAAGCCTAAAATTACGACGAGGAGTTGATCTTGATGTACAAAGTTACACCGGAAAAGCTAATTGATATTTTGTTGCCGCTCTATTTGTCCGAGGCAGACATTCCAAGCATCATGGTTTGGGGGCAGCCAGGTGTCGGCAAATCCGACAGTGTGCGACGGATCGCGAGTATGTTGCATGAAAAGACGGGCAAGGAGGTGCATGTTGAAGATGTGCGACTGCTGATGTACAATCCGATTGATTTGCGCGGCATTCCAATGCCTGATGCGGCGCGTGAGACGGCGATTTGGTTGCAACCGAAAATTTTTAAGATGGATCCAAGTCCAAACAAAATTAATATTCTTTTTTTGGACGAGTTATCCTCTGCGCCGCCATCGGTGCAAGCGTCAGCCTATCAATTAATTTTGGACCGCGCCATCGGCGAACACAAATTGCCAGATAACGTGATTATTATTGGTGCTGGCAATATGATGCAAGACAAAGGCGTCGTCTATAAAATGCCTACTCCACTTGCCAATCGCATGAGTCACTATCACATGGTGGCTGAAATTGACGATTGGATTGAATACGCAACGAATAAAGCGCAACCGCTCATTCATGAGATGATCGTCGGTTTTCTTCGCTTTCGTCCAGATTTGCTCAATCGTTTCGATCCGAAAACGGACGAGTCGGCCTTTCCGACACCTCGCACATGGGAGTTTGTGTCGCGCTACATGCACATCCATAACGACGTTTCCAAGGCGTTCCCGTCGATAGTGAGCACAATCGGTGAACCTGTTGCGCTTGAGTTTCGCGCATTTTGTGACACTTACAAGGACCTGCCGCAACTGGACGATATTTTGCGCGGCGTGACGTCGAGGATTGACAATCCGACACCGGATGTCGTCTATGCGCTATCGTCGCTGTTCGTGACGCATGCGGCGAAATTTAGCGCTGAGGAGATGGCGACAGTGTTTCATTTCTTGCTCGATTCCAATATCGATTTGGAGTTGAAGGTGATGTGTATCCGTGACTTGTACAAAATAAAAAAGGCGCAGCATTTGCTGGCGCCTTTGCCGAGATTTACGGAGTGGGTGACGAAAAATCCGCAGATGTTCTAAGAGACATCATGAAGTGTACAACGTTGCGCTTTGACCGAACGGCACGCTTTCTGGTTCTGTGCCGTGGCGTGTCAACAAAATCCAAAGCACCGGGTAGGGAGGTTCCTGTTGTGGGAAGCTCCCTTCGCCGTCAGTGAGGTAGACCAGCGCATTGCAATCATTGTCCAAGTGCTGTTCAATCCACCTGAATACGGGTCGAAAATCAGTGCCGCCACCGCCTGATGGGAGCGCTTCTTCAGCCTCAAGCAAATCATAGACGCCGTCAGGTGCAATTTCATCGTCGCAAAAAATCAATTTTCCCTCGACATTACCGTTGAACTGGCGAATGCAGCCGAGCACTTCCGTAAGTGTCATGTTGAATTGCTGGTCGTCCACAGAACCCGACGTATCGACAGCAAATACGATTTTCAATCTCTCTTGTTCACGAGCGTTCCAATCGCTAAAGATGACGTCGATGCCGAAATATGCCATGTGATGCATCCGGCGATTGGGTGGCAAAAGACTGTAGTCGTTGACTTCGAACTGCAGAAATTCTTTGAGCAGCTGTCGCCAGTTTTTTTGTGGCTCTAGCAAATCTTTAAACATACGTTTCATCAGTGAACTTTTGCCGCTTGTGCTGTGATTGCGGTGATTGTTCCACGCTTGCACCATGCGACTTTTCCACATGTCTCGCAATGATCCCGATGATTTGCCGGAAGAAGTGTTAGCGGACGGATGCTCCGCACTTTCGTACCACGTATCATGATTGTCGATTAGCGCATTCAACAACTTATCGAGTTGATGTTGTCCTTTTTTCAACAGCAAATCGTACACTTCCTCGGTGTACATGCCAGCATAAGCCTTGTCGTAAAGACAATCTTTAGTCAACTGAAACACTTCGCCAGCGGGGTCAAATTCTTTGATCATCGCATTGATGACGTAATCGGCAGCGATGTTGTACAGTTTGTAGTTGAGCCCTTGCCTGCGCCAAAGATGCAGCAAAACGACATGTAGCACTTCGTGAGCGGTCACAAAATTAAGTTCTTTGTCCTTCAACTTTTTTATAAAATCTGCATTGTAAAAATAGTGTCTACCGTCTGTTGCTGCGGTCTTAATGTCTGGTCGCTCGACAATTTTTAGATGGAGAGCAAGCTGGCCGATGAACGGAAATTTGAGCAGCAGTTCGAGCCGGGATTTTTGGATTCTTTGTAACTGGTTTTTTTTCTGCATGATTTTTCACCTCTTGTATTGGTTTCATCACTAATATACCGCCAAATATAAGGTATATTGTGTTAGGTGATGAAGATGAATGCAGAAACGATGCTACATTTGCGAAAATCATTTGCGGATATGGAGCGCTCTGACAAATGGAATGCAGCCACATGGCGCGCGCTTTTTGAGCAATCGATGCCCGATCGGCGTCGCGACATTTTCTTGTTGATGACCGCTTTCCAAGAGGGGGTTGTCGGTGAAATGTTGCCCTTGCACCATAGCGTTGTTGAATGTCTAGAGCGAGAACGTTGGTGCGATTTGCTTCGCGAGTGTACCGGAATCGAGTCGAGTCTAGCGATTTGGACAATCGATTGTTGGTGTGAAATTTTGACGATTACAGTCACCGCGAAAATTCCGCAACCAGCACCATCGACTGAGATGTTGAAGGTTGTTTGCAATCGTTTGCGAGCAGGGGACTATATCTACTTCGGTCGTTATGATAACGAACCGATTTTGTGGCGGGTGATTCATAATCATCCAGATGGATCGCCGCTTTTGTTATCAGATAAGATTATTACGTTCAAAGCGTTTGATGCACGCGGTACGTATCACAATGATGATGAGCGTCGTCGCAACGGTAGCAACGAGTGGGCACCGTCGAATTTGCGACAATGGTTGAATAGTTGTGACCGAAGAACATCTTGGATTCAAAACAAACCGAATACGGTCAATATGAAACGAAAATCGTTGTCATATGCACTTGAACCAGGATATTTGCATGTGGACCGCTTTACAGAACAGGAACGTGATTTGATTGCTACCAACGATGAAGATGATCGGGTGTTTTGTTTGACGATTGCAGAGTGGCAACAATACGTTTATGACGGGCAAGGTGTGTTGGGCTCTGATTATCATCGTGCGGTTCCGACTTTGCAAGCAGCGGCGTTGTTGAATCCAAAAGAAGACAGCATCAATCAAGATGGCTACTGGTTTTACTGGTTGCGCACACCGCACGAGACTTTTCCATATTATGTGCGAGCCGTGAGCATCGACGGCAAAGTGCGTAGTCGAGAAGCGAGTACGGGATTGGGAGGCGTTCGACCAGCACTATCATTGAAAGTGGATGCGACGTCGATGGAGATGAGCGGTTCGGGCACGTTGCTCCATCCGTATTGTTTGAGATTTTGAGAGGAGGTGATGAAATGGGCGAAACAGCTGTACCGAAAAATTTCCCGAGATGCGGCGCTTGCGTCTACTGGGGCGGAGAGAGCGATGTTAGAGGCGACTTGGTATTTTACGATATGTTCTCAACCGGCAAATGCAGAAATAGTAATTCTCCAGCGTATGGCAACCAAGTTCCTGCTGACCATTGTTGCTCGCACAAGGAAGACTTTCGTTGATGGACAATAGACATATGGGAGTTCGATAAAATAGGGGCTGTCCAATCGGACAGCCCCTATTTTATGAAAATCTCGCATTGAGTCGGCCGAATCAGCTTTAGTTAGGAATGCCGCGAACGATTCTGCCGGCGGATCGTCCGTCCGCCGCAGGCAAATAGGTACTGACGCCTTCTTCGAACAGGTAGTTGCGACCGTTGTTACTGTCCCATACACCTTTTCCATTGTTGAAACATGCTTCAAGTCGAGTTGCGGCACCGATTTGAATTGTTATTTTGCTATAGCCGTTCACTTCCGCAGTCTGCATTGCCACTCCTGGAGTTGCCGTCCATGTGCCGCCTGCTGGGCGGTAGTGTATGTTGACTGGAGCAAATCCACGTTTGTAATAGATAGTCACCGTCCGCGCTGGCGGCGCTTGATTCGTAACCACGGTTACAGTAGAACTTGCCTCCGAAACATTGCCTGCCGCATCGAACGCACGCACGAAATATCGGTACGTGGTTAGAAGTTTCAAGTTGCTATCTTGCCATTGCGTGGCACCGCGCACCGTAGCGACTTTTGCTCCGTCGCGATAAATGTCATATCCAGCGACAGCCACATTGTCAATAGCGGCACTCCATGTTAGACGCACCGTTTGCTCTGTTTTGTTAGCTACAGACAGTGATTGCGGGATGGTCGGAGCGCTCGTGTCTGGTTTTGGCTTTTCTGGAGCACCGGACTGGATGATTCCAGTCGGGGTATACGTATATTCACCCAACATGAAAAAGTAATTTTTATTGCCGTTGCTATCCCACATGCCAGCTCCGTTGTTGAAACACGCCTCTAACTGTGTGTCTTTGCCAATACTGATCACCGCCACCGCATAACCAGGAATCTCCGAATCTAGCATGCGTACGCCCGGCGCTTTTGTCCATTCACTATTTTCCGAACGATAATGAATGTAAGGCGTTGCGAATCCTTTTTTGTAATAAATCGTAATCTTATTATTCGTCGTATCCGGTGGCAATGGCGGCAATGGAGTCGACAGTTTGACAATCGGATTGGACGGAGAGTAATTTTTCGCTTTATCAAAAGCGATGACGCTATAAAAATAATCATTGCCAGGTGTCAACGCCTCGTCAATAAAACTGATCGTATCCGCTGAATTTGCGCCATTCAGTGTGGTCATCAGCAATTTGTTGCGGTAGATGAGGTAACCAGTAACGCCCACGTTATCTGTTGAGGCTGTCCACGTTAACTTGGCAGACGTGGTGTTGAAAAGTGAGACAGCTAAGTTAGTCGGTGTAGTCGGTGGTGTTTGATCGGGTACAGGAATGACAGGTACACCCGGAACAATTGTTCCAGGATTGCCGACGATGCTCGGCGCTACATAAGTGAATGTGCCGCTATCGAACAAATAATTCAGTCCGTTGTTGTTGTCCCATAATCCGTTGCCATCGTTGAATGCTGCTTCAAATTTGTTCGCTGCACCGATATTGATTTTAATTATGCTATAGCCAGGCATTTCCGCAGACAACATTTTGACACCAGGACCGGTTGTCCAATTGCCGTTTTGCGGTCGATACTGAATGTTTGGCTCGCTGAATCCGTGTTTGTAGTAGATGGTGACTTCATTTGGTTTCGGCGGTGCGAGTGTTGTTACTGTGATGTTGGCGCTCTCTGGCGAACGATTTGCCGATGCATCGACCGCGCGCGTAGTCAAAATGTAGGTTGTTGAGGGCATTAAACCGGTAATCACATACGATTGTAACGGATGTCGAACTTCTGCAAATTTGATGCCGTTCAACGTGATTTCATAGTGACTGACCGCGTCATTGTCCGAAGATGCCGACCATTTCAAACGAACGGACTGATCGGAAATGTCGAGTGTTTCCACTTGGCCTGGAATGCTTGGAGGCGTTACGTCAACAACCGGAAGCTTTGGTACACCCTCGCTCAGCACGCCAGAACCGACCGACTCGCTTGGCGTAAATGTCCAAGTTCCGTGAGGAATGAGATAATCGGCATCATGATTGTTGTCCCACATTGTTGCTCCGTTGTTGAACACCGCTTCGATGCTCGCTGCATCGCCAATCTCGAGCGTCGTCACAAAATAACCCGAGATTTCAGAGGATTCCATTTTCACGCCAGGTGATGCACTCCACGGTCCATCCGCTGTACGGTAATGAATGTAGGGCGTTTGCAATCCTGCTTTGTAATATACGGTCACTTTACGATTCAAACCTTGACTCGCGATTGTGGTGACGCTCAGTTTTGGTGTCTCGACGGAACGGTTGCCAGCCGCGTCAAACGCGACGATTGTGTACTCGTATTTTGTCGATTCTTGCAAACCTTTATCGCGATACATCGGTTCCGATACCGAGGTCAGTGACGTGCCGTTTCGCAACACTTGATAACTCCTGACCGCGACATTGTCTGTTGCTGGCTGCCAACGCAAGGTGACCGCATTCGAAGTTAACTCAGAAGCGGTCAGCGATTGCGGGATGCTCGGAGCGCTCAAGTCAGGCGGGAGGACAGCAGGTGCACCGCGTGAAATGGTTCCCGGTGATCCGTTCGCGCCAGGAAGATACGTTGATACACCAGGCAAAAACATGTAGTTACGTCCGCCATTGCTGTCCCACATACCACTGCCGTTGTTAAAACACGCTTCGAGATGTGAGGCTAGATTCATCGAGACAGTAAGTTTCATATAGTCCGGATGTTCTGCTTGTAGCATACGAACACCAGGTGCTGTCGTCCACGTACCGCCGGCTGGACGGTAATGGATGAACGGAGCCGCAAAGCCTTTTTTATAATAAATCGTAACTTGGTTTTGAGGAGGCGCTTCCGCTGTGCGCAGTGTAAGGGTAGAGCTATTCGCCGAGCGATTGCTGGCTGCATCGAGTGCCACAACTTGGTATTGATAAATGGTTGAAGCGGTGAGTCCTCGGTCCGTAAAGTAGTTGGATGATGTGCTGCCGACTTTGACACCGTTCCGTAATATATCATAGGATGTGACACCGACGTTATCCGAGGCTGCGAACCAAGAGAGGGTCGCACTTTGTTCATTTTTGCCGGCGAGCAGCACATGCGGTACGGCTTGTGGAGCAATCGTGTCCACTGTCGGCGCAAACTCTTTTACATAAACCGAAACTGAATTCGCGTTGACATGAAACGTTGCGAATCCGTCTGCTTCAATCGTAATGCGGTCGCTGCGATTGCCTGTGATGTCGCGCCACACTTCACCTGCATGCTCGGTGCCGACGAACATCCGCTTGTTGCCGGCCTTGCCATCCGTAATGAGCGTCGCCAAGCCTGAATCCGGACGTCCGCTTTCACCGGTACGCGTCCAGCCGATGACGTCGGGATCGTTGATGTAGTCGAACTGTTTGCCGTACGCATAGTCCTTGCGAGCTTTGAGTAGCAGATCAAGTTGATTTTTGCTCGACGCAATTTGATTGTTGGGAATTCCATAGTAGTCGCCGTAGAAGACAGTAGGAATTCCTTCTTGACGAGTCAAAATGAGCGCGTAGGCTTGCTGTTTGAAGCGACCGTCTACGAACGAGAAGAGGCTTTGTCCCGGTTGCGTATCATGGTTGTCGACAAACGTAACTGCGTGCTGCGGTCTGAGCATGCTGAGTGTACCGTTCAACAGGTTGCGCATGTCGTAAGCACCACCGCGAATCGAAGCGTCATACATGCGATAATGAAGGTCGACATCGAACATCGACATGTTTTGATTCATCTTATTGTGAAAATTGGTGATGGCAGCCGTTGAGTGCGACCAATACTCGCCGACAGCAAATAGCGGTTTGCCCGTCTCTTTACGGACGCTATCGAGCCACTCACGCATGAAGTCAAACTTGACATGCTTCACAGCATCGAGGCGAAATCCGTCTAGGCCGAGCTCATTGACGTACCAAGCACCCCATTTTTTCATCTCATCGACGACAACCTGATTGTCATAATCGAGATCGGCGAACATTAAATAATCATAGTTACCATAGGTGCTTTCAACTTCGCTGTCCCACGTTTTGCCGGCAAATTTATAAATTTTATTCGTGGCACCTGTCTTGTCACGATCGATGCCGTCAAAATGACTCGCATCCCATGTGAACGTCGAATATTTGCCGTTTCTGCCTGGGAACTGAAATGTACTCCATACATCCGTTTTGTAGGGGGCGGTTACCTCTCTCAAACGGTTGCTTCCTTGTACTTCAGTAACTGTAACCGTCTCTAATGCATCACCGCCGGCTTTATGATTCATGACGATGTCGGCATACACTTTGACACCGTTCGCTTGCAGACGCTCAACGGCGCGTTTCAATTGTGCTTTGGTTCCGTATTTCGTGCGCACCGTACCTTTTTGATCGAATTCTCCGAGGTCATAGAGGTCGTAAATGCCGTAACCAACATCGACCGTGCCAAACGCCCCTTTGTAAGCGGGCGGAATCCAAACGGAACGGATGCCGACTTGCGCCAAATTTGGTGCGTCCGCTGCGAGCCGATTCCAATGAGCACCTTCCTCTGACAAATACCACTCGAAGTATTGCATCATCGTCTCATTATCAGCTGAACGAGGTTGACCGTTCGCTTCCGTTTGTGCCGGCGTGAGCATGATGAACAAAACCGCCAAGAGCAAACAAGCGATACCTACTCTCATAGATTTCATATGTAATCGCAGATTTTCACTCGCATAAGTTGTCATCGTAATCTCTCCTCATATGTGTAAACATTTGACTACCCGTATCATAATCGATAGCCACTTTGCAGGGGAGGCGAAAACAGACTGTTCATCAATTGTTCATAAGTTTGTGAACAAAATGTTACGGACAATAACTTTGTAGAGTACCATCAGTTGCGTCGAGGCTATTGCCGCTTTAAAATTAGAAGAAGGGAATTCTCAGTTGTTTGGCGAATTTTTGTAGCAAGACTAGTCTTGGAGGGACGTTTTGCGATGGAAGAAGATTTGCGCCAATTGCTGAAAGAGGACGAGCTGCCAGATGATCTTGCCAACAAGATTGGTGAGCAGTTATTTCTTGAATTTACACCGCATCAGTTACGCACACTTGTAGAAGGGTTGAACGATCCCGTAGTTACGGATGCACTTAACATCCAATTCCACACGTTGGTGTTCCGCCAAATCAAAGATCATATTGGCGAATACGCTTCGGCGGCGCTCAAAAAAACAGATCGCCGACTCGGTTGTGTGGCTGCTCGACACGCTGTCTATTTACAAGATATCGCCGCTGAACTCGGATGGTTCAATCGCATCAGTCGATTGTACAAAAAAGCGACCCGTAAAGAGTCGCTTCCGCTGTTCGAACAATTGGTTCCGATTTTGAAAAACCTGCTTCCGACGTATTATCAAGAGTTTATTTATTTTTTGCAACGCTATGTCCATGTGCTGCGGTTCGAGCAACGTTACGATGAAATGTTAGCCGCATTGCAGACCATTTACGACATGGAAATCAAAATTGCAGGTGAATGGCATCCAGATAGTATGGAAACGATGCAGCAAATCATTCAAACGAATCGTGATGCCAGTTATTTTGCGGCGGAGCGAACGGTCATCGACCGGCAGATTCAGATTATGACGTCTGCATTTACACGAACCGATTGGGATAAACTGGTTGATGTGGTTGGTGCTAAAGCTGAAACGTTTGCGAATGAGCAACTAATGAACGACGCGCAGCAGGTGATTCAACAATGGCTCGACTTTTATGGACAAAAATTTTCGCAAGACCATCCACTGATTTGTTCGTTGTTACTTCGCGCATCCGATTTGTTTCACCGTTTCGAGCATCACGAACTGGCCGATGAATATGCGCAACGAGCGATTCATATCTGCAAGCGACGGATTCATCAGGCAACACCGCGAGATTCATTCAGTCTCAAATGTTGGATTGAAGAAATGTATATGTTGGCCAAACTGTATCGTGTTCAAGGAGACGATGGTGCGGCGCTTGAGACGCACTTCGAAGTCGTAGCAAAGTGCGAAGAGCAGTTTGGTGTCCGTCATTATGAGACGATTCGCGCCAATCACGAGTTGGTGCAACATATGGAGCATATGAACAATGACAATTATTTGTCGGTTCTGTTACTGATGCAAGAATATATGGTGGTTCACTCGCGACCGTACAGTGATTTCTATGCCGATGTGAACAAGCGATTGCTTGACTATTATCGCGAACACCATGTCGATCAGATTCTATTTGAGGCGTATCAGAAAATCATCATCGCAGATGTGGAACGATGCGCATGGCACGGTGTGTCCATTCAGTTGGAGACGCTTGCTTCTTTTGTGCAGGATACGATTCACAAACAAAATTATGCAGAGTCACTCTCGATTTTGAACCATGCGATTGCACACGCCAGTCGCTTGAAAATCGATGCCCAGTGTTTGGCTGATTTGATGTATCATGAATTGCAAATTTTCATTTTTTTCAGAGCGAAGCGTCAGGCGACCATTCGTTTGAAAATCTCGCGCATCTGGAAAATCTACAGTTTGGATATTACCCGCAATAAAGAGAGAATCATTAATTTAAGAAAATGGCGAGAACGGCACTAAACGTAATTAATTACAAAGGTATAATAAGTCGTCAAATAATCGACTGATAGGTGGTGGAGGCTATGGAGAAAGAGAGACAAAAAGTGAGAGAACTAGAAAAGCAAATCGAAGCGCTATGCCTCAGCTACGCGCGTCAAGTTCCGATTCGACAGTTGTTGACGACCGGCATGTTTTTTGTTAGTTTATACAAATTGTGCGGAAGAGATTTTAAGATTTATGAAGATTCGTATATTCGCTTTATGCGCGAGCATGAATTTTCAAGAGCCGAAGCAGAATATGTACTAGACGAGTTTGATAAACAATCAGATGCCAGCGGGCATAAACATTTAATCGCCGCCATGCGCAACGCGTTGCTTGCACTAAAATCGGTGGACACGGTTGCTAACCTGTTGAACCTATTCCAAGAGAATGTCAGAAAATTATTAGAAGAAGAACAGATTGACGTTTCTTCGTTGTGTGAACTGTTTCTTGCAGTGTACGAGAATATATCATATAAATCTTCAGCGGAAGAACGATTTGTCGCATCAACCGAAGCGGTTGACTATTTGCTTGAATTGGCAGGGCAAGATGTGGAGGATGCGCCGGTTGTCTACGATCCGTTTGTCGGCTTAGGTAACTTGCTTTTGAAATTATATCGCAAGCGCGGAGGCGATATACAAATCATCGGCAATGAAGCGGACGATTTACTGCGGTCGATTGCTACGATGCGCCTGTATTTGCTAGGTGTCGAGGATTTACCTATTTCTGAGTTTAAAATTTTCAGCCGTGATGAATACACGGAATTTCCAACCTACGATAGCGATCGGTTTGAGCGCATTATTTCAGTGGTCCCAGACGAATATGACGACGGAAAGTCAGTGCAATTCGAGGAGATAGTCACATTTGCTGAGCATTTGCATCATCTGATTGGAAGGTTGCAGGGACACGGCAAAGGCTATCTGTTAGTACCGAACAAGTTATTATCGCCACGTGGTGCATTTCGTAAGTCAGATGAAATCATGAAACGATGGAGCGAAATGGTCAAGAGCGGTGTCATCTCAAGCGTAGTGGCGCTACCCAAAATTGATTTTTTTGGACAAAATTATAGCCTGGTTATCATTGATAAAAAGCATTCAAAAGTAGAAGACGATTCGTTTTTTGTGAAATTTATCGATTTCAGCGCTTTGACGAAACGTGATTTTTTCACCAAGCCTAGTTTGAGAATGTATGTTGGGCATTCGAATGAAAACATTGTGAGATTTATCATCGATTATTCAAAACTTTTACTGAGCGGTGGAGAAGATGAAGATCTGTTTCGAAAACTAGATTTCCGTCAGCGAGTCCGTGATGTGAGTAAAGACGATATTCTTAGCAATGATGAATCGTTGTTGCCAAGTGATTACTTCCGTGTCGACGTTAGCCAAATCGAAATGCCCAATGGTCAAAAATATGAAGTGCAAATTGAAGCGGACCCCGATGAGAGTGTGCAGTTGAACGTGATTGCCGATGTGGACCGCGGCTTTAATATTAATCAATTATCAAGCAAAGACGACCAGGAAGTGACAGAAAGTTACGTATCAGAATCAACCTATAATCGGAACATCCCGCGCGATTTGACGATTTTTGACTTTTATGAGGAAAAATTAAAGAAGCCATTTTCTCGAATCGAGAAATATAAGATTATTCATCTCGCCAATGTGCAGGGCGGTAAAATACTATTCGATCATTTAGAGGAAATTGAGATCAATTTTCAACAATTGCACTTCAGTCAGTCTCGATTCGAAGAAAAATATATGGTACAAAACGGTGACTTATTGCTAAGCGGCCGTGGTTTTTCAGTGAAAATTGCAGTGGTTGATTTATCTGAACAAAAATATGATCAAAAATTTATTTACTCGAATAATTTCATGCGAATTCGTCCGAAAGTGAATGAAAGTTTGTTTACACAATTTTTGAATTTTTATTTATCGAGCCCAATCGGAATGTTTCATTTGCGCACGTTGCAGACAAAAACAACGCAACCGCTAATCAGTTATAAAGATGTCCAGAATATGAATATCCCTAAGTTGCAAATGTGGAAAGTACAAGAAATTCTTGCTGAAGCCAAGCGAATTGAAGAAGAACGGAAGGCGGTTGAAGAACAGTATAACATGAGGATGTTATCACTCTATGAAGACGTCTCAAAAAATGCGGTTTTGAAACTGATTGGCGACAAATAATCTAGTTGGATTTTAAGGGAAAGCGCTGCTTCGGCGGCGCTTTTTGCTATTTTAGAAGGTATACTATTTGTGTCAACATGGAAAGAGGTGAGTGTCATGGCACATGACATAGATGTCAAGCAAGCGATGAATAAAGGTGGTAAACAACTGCTTGATATCATTCGCAAACAAATACCGTACAATCAATTTTTGCGCTGTATGTATCACTTTCGCTTAACGCCTTATGATTTGCTCATTTTGAAAGTTTGGCTGGATCATCACGGCAATATTGATGAAACGTTACGGATGTTACGAGAGGGCGAAGAGATTGAGATGAGCGTCACCGGGATGCATGATTTTTTCGAAAAACTGTTGATCAAAGTGTTTCATCGCATCAACATGAAGCCGCAATTAGATGAGCAGGGAGAAGTCCTCGATCCGTTGATGTTCATCAACTACGACGTCTACGACATTGAGGAGAGTCCGTTTCGCGTGGTGGCGACAACGATTAACGAGCGTGAATATTGGTATGAGATGATTTCGCCACGAGCGCGCCAAAAGTTTCACACTGTGCATGTCTTTCAACGCGACAAACACGGCGTTTGGAAAACGAGCACGCGCAAGTTTGCCAAGCAATACCGTGAGAGTTATAAAAAAATGTTAGATCTTATCGATGGGGGAATGTGAGTCATTATGCTGAAAATTACACCGACGAAAATGATTGATTTGTTGTTAGCGATTTATAGGTCTGGAAAGAAAGTGCCGACGGTCATGTTGTGGGGGCAACCAGGGATCGGTAAGTCTGAAGGGGTGCGACGAATGGCTGAGCGGTTGCAGACGGAAACAAAAAAGACAGTCCATGTTAAAGATGTGCGCCTGTTGCTTTACAACCCTGTCGATTTGCGCGGTATTCCGGTACCTGATGATCGTAAGGAAACGGCAAAATGGTTAAGCCCAGAGGTATTTCGGTTGGATCCGAGCCCGAAAGTGATAAACATTTTGTTGCTCGACGAACTGTCTGCCGCACCACCATCCGTGCAAGCGGCTGCCTACCAACTGATTCTTGATCGCAAAATCGGTGAGCACACGCTCCCAGACAATGTGATCGTCATTGGCGCGGGTAATCGACAACAAGATAAAGCGGTCGCATACAAGATGCCGACGGCGCTCGCCAACCGCATGAGTCATTTTGAAGTCATAAGCGAAATCGATGATTGGAAAGATTGGGCAATCGAGACGAACATGCATCCGATGGTAATCGGCTTTCTCAATTTCAAGCCGAGTTATTTGAACAAGTTCGATGCCAAAAACGACGCAACTGCCTTCGCAACCCCACGTACTTGGTCATTTGTCAGTGATTATTTGCAAATTTTCGAGAACGAAGTCGAAAACGCCTTCCCGATGATCGTTAGTACGGTCGGTGAAGGCGTGGCGATTGAGTTCAAGGCTTTTACGCGAACGTACCACGATTTGCCTAAGTATGAAGAGATAGCGGAAGGCAAAGATGTCAAACTGAAAAATACGAATCCAGATGTCATTTGCGCACTATCTTCGCTGATCGTCACGCGAGCAGAGAATAGCAGCCTGGATGAAATGCGAAACGTCTTTCATTTCTTATTAAAATGCAATTTGCCGAGCGAGTTCATGGTCATGACAGTCAAAGACTTGTTCCGCGTCAAGGGTGTGCCAGAAAAGTTGCGCCAATTCAATCGCTTTTCAGAATGGTACATGAACAACATTAAATTTCTGAAGTAATATCCAAGTGAGCGGTCATACCGAATGGTACGACCGTATTTTTATTGCCTACTACGATTTCACCGGGCCTTGTCAGCACCCACAGTACTTTGTACGGAGGCTCTTCCTCCGGGAATGTGCCCAATCCATCCGTTAAGTAGACGACACCGACGCAGTCTGTCAAATGATTTTCGATCCAATCGAAGACAGGTATAAAATCGGTACCGCCACCACCGCGCGGCATCGAATCCATCACATCGCACAAATCATAGATATTCTCCGGTTTCACCTCGTCATCACAGTAGATGAGCGTGCCTTGCATCTTATCTTCAAATTGCGCCATACAGCCGACAATTTCGGATATAAACATCTGATATTCTTTGTCGCTAATTGAGCCTGATGTGTCGACAGCAAACACAATGTTGCGCACGCGCTCTTCTTGGTCGGAAAAGTCAGGCAATATGATATCTGCGTGCAACAAGCGTTTGTCCGGTGGCATAAACCCGTAGTCATTGACCTCCAACTCGACAAAGTCAGCGAGCAACTGCCGCCAGTTTTTCTTCGGCTCCGACAAATTTTTAAGAATCCTTAAAATCGAACCCGGAACGCCGCCTTTAAGCGAAGATTCACATTGTTGCGCCGATTGAATCATCCGCTCATTCCAAATGGAAGGGTGGTTGTCTTCCGTCGGCGCTTCGTCCCATGCATCATGATTGTCGAGCGAGGAGAGATTGGCGGGCACTTTGCCTTTGCCGAAGCGATTGTATAACATGTCGTACACTTCTTCGACACTCTTGTCTCGAAAATCTTTGCTATAAAGTCCACCCTCAGGCATTTCGAAAAAGCTTGCATGCTCGTCCAACTCTTTGATCATCGCATTCACCACGAGGTCAGCGGCTATATTAAACAACAAGCGATCGCGCGTTTCTCGTCGCCAAATGTGTCCAAGCGCTGCATGCAACACCTCATGCGCCGTCAAAAAGTTTAACTCATTTTCACTCAACTTATCAATAAACTTTGGGTTGTAAAAATAATTCTTGCCGTCCGTTGCGGCAGTCCCAACACTCGCTTGTTCGATGAATTTCAAATACATCGCCAACTGTCCGAAAAAAGGGTAATGAATGAGCAATTGAATGCGTGATCGTTGCAAACGATCGAGCGGTGTTAATCCATCCGCTATGGATTGAGTTTGGTTTCTTTTTTTCATGAAGCGAGCTCCTTTTTTTGCAATAATCGTGATACTTTAT
>CANHCR010000049.1 GCA_947459205.1 Caryophanales bacterium
TCCGTGAAATCCTTACCCGCTCGAGAACCAAATAAAACGACACGATCTACAGGGTACTGTGCACAAATGAATTGAATTTGTTCAATAACTGAATCCATAAATACCCCCATAAGTAAAAAGGATAAATGCATTATTATTATATCACGCTACAAGCACAGATAATATTGAAGTTCGTTTCATTTTAGCATTTGTTAAAGTTACACATGAGCGCACCTGCAAAAAAATTTAACGTGTGGTGCGGTTATTTTCCAGTAAAAATTTCGCCGCGTTACTCAAACCCAATTAACTCCTATCGTTTGAGCAAATCAACAATCTGACGCGCCTGCCTCTCTCCAGATTCGAGCGCTCCTTCCACATATCCACGCCATTCGCGCGCAGTTTCGGTTCCAGCAAAGTAAACTCGACCAAATGGAGATTGCAAAGCATCTCGGGCAGTAAGCCAATGACCCAACGCTCGTTTCGAAGAATATGCGCCCTGAGTATACGTCGCCTGATTCCAATCCATGTGTAAAAAATCCTCCAAGGGAGGTGCCACACCAAGTGCACTTTGCACGTACTCCTCGAATTTCGATTTTAGTTCTTCTTGATTGAGATCTTTCAGTTTGCTTGCTCTAGAGCCAGTCACCAAGCCAACGAGTATGCCCTTTTCGAGCGTGTCAAAAGAAGAATCAACAACAACATCAAATGGTCCGTTCTGAGACATAATCAAGCCACTCAACCCTCGATTTCGCCACCATTTCTGCGCATACACGCCGACCACTTTCACGACGGTTCCTTGCACAAAATCCACCAACATATTCGCAAATGTTTCAGGTAGCTGCTCATCGAATGTGATGTTACGAAGTGTCTGCGGCGGAACAGCGAATAATACCGCTTTTGCATCAATCTCATCATTCTCTGTTGTTACTACAACGTGATCTGTATATTGTTTGACCGCATGAACAGGAGCGTTCAATCGAACATCAATCTCGTGGTCTTTGACGATTTGTACGAATAGATTAGCCAGTCCTTGCGCGAAAAAGTAGTGATCCGCCCCCTGATACCTCTCAAAGTTACCGACAGTCTTGGCGCTCAGCAACACTTCCAACAAGGATACCTTGCGCAAATCACAACAAAGCGCTTGCTCCATACGATTTCGCCAATAAATTTCCGTTTCCTTTAACCAAAATCTTTGGCTCAACCACGCATGCAAGGAAACTTGATCCAAGGATGGGGTATTCCATGGTGCATCCAATGAAATCGACTGAGCCTTTTTTTCAAGATGTTTAATGAATTTGAGAGACTCCAATGCAGCGAAAAACGATAAAGGCAGACTACCTTCTTTTTTGGCAACGAAACGACTGCCATCGTCATGCATCCATCTACCCTGTTGATGATTTGTACTTTTCTTGAATTGATAGCGCACGATTAAATCATTCAGCCTTGTTTGTCCCTCTTTCGCGAGCCATTGACCGCCGAGTTCGACATAGTGTTTGCTGTCCGCGATTTCTTTGCTAAAAAGACGCCCGCCAATCCGCTCGGTTGCCTCGAGCACAAGCACCTTAATCCCATGTTCTTTCAACGTTTTTGCAGCGTAAATTCCAGAGGCACCAGCTCCTACGATTAAAACGTCGATGTTCGTTGTGTGTTTCTTCATTCCATCACCACCTCAAAAAAACTTGTCATTCCAGTCGCGCCCACCCATCCCATACCATCCAAACACATAAGGCAAATAGAAAAACTGGAATCGAATAGTAGGTGACACGCCGCACAATCGCTTGAAATCGTTGCTCGAACTTTTTAAACGTCTGCCCGGTCATTCGATCATACAGGACATAAAGCACAATCATCGGGAGGATGTAAATGAAACAATAGACGATTAACAAAGGAACGGCCTGCGACGCTTCAATTCCAACTTGTGTGAGCATGCCCAGAAACCAAAACAGCGGTAATGCACTAGGTGAATCGTACAGGGTTGATATGATTGCCAGTCCAAGAATGAACCACGGAGACTTCAGCACCTTCGGCTTTCGTGCAAGATCAGGGGACTCTCCTGCCAACCCCACATTTTGATACCAGTGAAGTGTCCACCAAGCAAGTCCTGCGATTGATAAACCGGCACACAATAATTGAACGACACCAACAATCGTTTGATGGGTGCGCAACCATTCGCCAAGCAAAGTGCCGAGTATCTGTGCGACTCCGAAATATAACAGGATTGCGATGGTCACATAGGTGAAGTACGTCCCCCATATAAAAAGTGAGCTATGCCATTTTTTATTCACCAAAGGAAGTAATATAAGAAGAACAGCAACGGTATACGGATTGAGTGCGTCAATCAGGCCTAAGCCAAGCATCGATAAAATCAGTTGTAGCCACATGATGCACCCTCCTAATCATCACGAAACCCATCTAATAGCGTACTCACAACAAGTTCCGGCGCATCTTTCGCTGCCATTTTGCCATCATGGACATATTTCCAAATGAGAAAAATGGTATTGAACATCATGTCATACATCCACTCAGCCTTCATGTCATTCCGCAACTGCTTATCAACTTGACTTTCTTTAATCTTTTCAATGAACCGTTGGGCAATATTCATTTCTCTTTTAGTTAACTCTTCATCGTGTATGGTAAAAATATCTGCAGCAAGAAAATACATTCGATCCCCCAATGGAATCAGTTCGGTTATGATTCGAGTAAAAAACAAACGTATATCAGGTTGTGTAAAGTCAACTTTTTCAAGGGAATCCTCGACTAAATCGAGTGCTTTTGATGAAATAGCGTGCAACAAATCATTTCTTCCGGGAAAATATCGGTGTAACGTCGCAATGCCGATGCCTGCAAAATCTGCGATTTCAAGCAATGATGCATTCGGATTCCTGGCCAGACATTTGGTTGCCAATTCTAGCAGTTTATTTTGACGATTTACTTTGAAGTTTTTATTTGACATGCGCTCACCACCCATCTAATGATATTACATTTTATTAAATGATATATTTTTATATCATTTAAGTCAAGAAACATTTCAATACTTAAGTTATCGTGAGATAGAAAAAGCTTGAAGCAACTAATATCAACAAATCGCTTCAAGCCCCTCACCCGAAAGCCCCATGAGCGCATCTGTTATCTGCGAAAAAATTTAACCTGTGATACGGTTGCCAATCATACGGTAAAAACGGGAGCGTTCAACCCACTAGTTCGATCAATACGAGTAACGCGTGCTGCCTAGTGACATTTCAAAGTCATTCATAGTGTTCATTTCCCAATGAATCTTTTCGATAAATAAATAGATTAGTTTTATTACTTACGAATGGTGGTGTGCACATGACATGGCGTGGATCTGTGCCAATTGTAGTATTAGTCGCATTTTTTTTCACACTACTACCTCCGACGTTTATGTCAAATGCACATTCGACACAATCTGCAAGCGTTTCGCATGGTTTTGAAACCGATTCGACGGAGGGCTGGGTGAGCACGACGCCGATACCGCAGTTGGGGATTGAAGGTGTTGAATTAGCAGTATCCACCGATCAAGCATATCAAGGTCAACACTCCCTTGCCATCAGTTATGGCGGCGCTCTGAAATACGGACTGGATGGACCCAACCCCTTGCTCATCCAAGCTAATCAACGTTTCGAAGTGTTTTTTTATGTGCCTGTTGAGTCGAATGTGACCGCTATTTCTTTTTATACGATGGACCAAAGTTTGAAATGGGATGATGCCAGTCGCACAGACAAATTAGGCATCGTTCATGGAAAATGGTTTCGATTTACGTATAGAGCAAATGCTGAGCGACAGCTTCCCTATAGAAAAATAGGCTTTCAATTCGTGACCAGTAATTCCGAACCCGGCACAATCTATGTAGATACAATTCAAACTGTAGCCCCTACGTTGAACAGTGCGATTCCATTCCGTGCTCTTGGTCGCGGCATGAATATTGCGAACGCCTTAGAATTTCCGCGATTGAAATCAATCAATGGCAAGACCGAGGCCGTGACGCTAAATCGCGAGCATTTCCAATTCATTCAGCGAGCAGGCTTTGATTTTGTGCGCATTCCAATGGCTCCACACAACTACACACTTCCTGATGCTCCGTATACAGTCGATACAGAATATCTCAAGCGTTTAGACTGGGTCATCAAAACAGCGCTTTCTGCCAAGTTGTCAGTCATTCTTGATTTTCATCAATATGAAGAATTACTACGTAATCCCGAAGCACATACCGCCCGATTTATAGCGATTTGGAAACAGCTTGCAGAGCGATATGCAAAGTACTCAAACAAGTTGTACTTCGAGTTACTAAACGAGCCTGCGAATGAGTTAACTGCTGAACGATGGAACTCCATATTAAATGCCACTTTGAGTGAAATCCGGAAAACAAACCGTTCACGCCATGTGATTGTAGGTCCCGTTGCATGGAACGGCATTCCCATGCTCAACGCGCTACAACTACCACCTGCCGACCGACGAATTTTGGTGACGTTTCATTTTTACGACCCGATGACATTCACCCATCAAGGCGCTGAGTGGGTGACAAACAGCTCAGAATGGCTAGGCAACCGCTGGTTGGGCACAGAACTAGAAAAATATCGTATTAGTGATATGTTCGATGAAGCGGTCGAATGGTCACGCACGAACAACCGATCGTTGCTATTGGGTGAATTTGGTGCATACTCAAAAGCTACAATGGAAGACCGCGTTCGCTGGACTACCTTTGTGCGTGAAACGAGTGAGGCACGTAACATCCCTTGGACTTACTGGGACTTTTTTGATGGTTTTGGCATTTTCAATCAAGCGACTGGCATGTTGATTGATCCGCTGTGGAGAAGTTTAATCCCTGCACCAAAGGTGACTGCCGGTGCTGGCTTCAACCAATCATTTCAATTCATCCGTTCCCCACTGTACGGTTTCGATGAAATGTCACGAGAGGGGTGGCATGCAAGCAACACACCACCTCATGACGAAGGAAAACTGCGGGTAAGTGTCGATAACAAGCGAAAACAGCGTGGGAGTGGTGCACTCAAGCTCAGCTACAATCAACCTAATGATGTCTTGACTCATGGCGAAAAGCAGAAATTCGCACTTAACGGATTTTATCCACAACGTTTGCAACCAAGTGAAACATTAGAGATGTGGGTCTGGCTGCCCAAAACAACAAATATCATCGCACTACAACCATTTACCATGGATAACAAATGGAGTTGGCGAGACCGATGGATTGATACAAGTCAGACAAATTTCAAAAAAGGGGCCTGGAGCAAAATCAGCCTCACGATCACTGGCGAAGCTGAATTCAAAAAATACGGACTGTTAATTCATACAAAAGATGGCATGGCGGGTGACCTATGGCTTGATTCCGTTCATTTTGTCAGTGCAACGTCAAACTCACCCTGATTTTTTGAAAATAGATCATTGGCGAATTGGGACGCATTCAAATGTAATTCTTCCAACGCAACGAAACAGGCATCTAATTGTTTAATGATAGAGCACTTTTCCCTCACCCTTCACCGTCAATTCGTATTCAAGTGGTCACATACCAATTACGTAGAACATTTCGTATGGTTAATATGTGGCTTAGGCTTTATGAGTATTAAGCGCCTATGGCGACATACTTCACATATTGCAGCAGTGCGACGCCGTGACAGAGTGCAGCCGACACTTTGTTGTCCGCATAAAATTGCTCAAACAAACGCTGCAACCCAATCGCATCGGCAAACGTGAACATCGGCGCTTGACAACCAGCGACAACAATCGCATCACTTAGTCCGACGCTTGCACATCCGCAACGGACACTGTATTTTCGAGCAAAGCGACGAACGCCGGCTTTTGCAAATATTCCAAAGAAATCGTATCACTCGCCGAATAGCCGCTCGCATCACGCGGATCACTAAGCGCATCCATCTCCACTTTGCCACCTTCAGGGCTAGCCACTGTGATCGCGTAGCCCGTTTTTTCGAACACTTGATACGCATGCTTCAACTCCGAAGCCCAGAAACCGACAGGCTAGCCCGTCACCGTAGAAATCGCAGGATTCGAAACGACGAATAAAATATGTTTGCTCATGTACATCCTCCCCAATTTTTTGTTGAACACCATCATCTTAAGACGATTCACACCACTTGAGAAGAATGCACTTTCTTGAAATATACTTACGAATTGGTGAGCATCGGACGTCTGATCGTCATTTCGCAAACAGCGACGGCAAATCAAGCGTGACCAGCCTCGTCGAGTTTGAATCCAAAAACCAATCGTGTGTCACCTGAATTTTGCCTCCAGCACGCCCAATGAACTTCAAGCCATCCCAATCGCGGAATTCAACCGACTGCTGCTCATTCGGAAAATATTCTTTATACACTTTCAATTGCTCCGGCGTAGCGACGAGGTCAATCAAGCGAATCGCTTTTTTCGTCTTGATATCAACCGCTGTCAACCACCCCGTATAGTGCGGACGAACAATCATAAAGTCCCGATCATACCACTCCACCTGGAAAGCGCTGTCTTTGTACCCGGTCAATTTCTCGAGGTCATGTTTTTTGACCATTTGCCCCGACTTGTTCACCACATATAGCCACTTGCCATCTAGCAAAACATAATCGCCCGCCGCTGTTTTCCAAATGTTACGAATCGGATGATGGCCATAATAATGTGTCTTCGTTTGTAAAATCATTCGATTCTGTTGCAATACAACGACATATTGATCATCGTTCAGATGTGGCTCGCCATACATTTCAGCAAGCAGCAAAAACTTGGTAGTGGAGCTAACCGTTGTGAGACCGGTCGTCACGCCTTCCATTCCAGCTCTTATTTTTATATTCGTCTTGCCTAATGATTGAATACCGCGCCCGCTCATCGAGACATACAAATCACCATTTACCGGATGCAGCAAATAGGTGGAGTCAGCATCTGAAATTTTGAGATACGGCGAAATGTAAGCGATATCGACAACGTCTGCTTGTGCGTCCCACGTCACAGTCAGCCCCAACGACTCACGCAACAACCGAATCGGTATATACGCGGTTCCATTTTTGATCATGTGCGAAGAGATGACAACCCTTTTGCCAGGCATCGTTAAAAAAATTTTATTTTGTTTCACATCCCAAACCGACTGTACATCGATCTCGTCGGACAACTCTCGAATGGGGATGTAGACGATGCCCTTTTTCATAAACGGAGCATTTTGTAACGAAATCTCGCTATCGTTGACCGTTACCGTAACGATCGGAACCAAGTTTCTATGCGCCACAGCTGTCATGTTGGCAAAACAAAACATGAAACCCATGACAATACTCAATATGACCAACAACAAACGTTGCCGCTTCAAAAAAACAACTACCCCATCCATGTTCAATTCACGTCACCTCTTAATTAAAGTTAACTTTTGGTCAACTGCAAACGGGCATGCTTGTCCGTTTTTAAACAAAAAGCCCACTCAAGCGAATGGACTTTTCGTAAAATGAATCTTTGGTTGTCAACTATGAAATTAAGAGCGTCGAGTACGATAGATTGCGAATCCAGCAACTACCAGCAGGATCAAACCTGCTATAATCGCTACATAAATTCCAGTGTTTGAGGCGCCTGAGTCAGTCTGAGTCTCAGTCGCAGACGCTGCAGCAACCTCTAGCGACGCATTTTCTGCGGAAATTTTCTCGACCGCCTCTTCTGATTCTTGATTGACAGAAGATTCTTCGATCATTTCATCTGTTACCGTTGACTGATCATCAGATTCAATCGTTTCCTTGTCAGAAACCGCACCCGCTTGGGCATCGATTTCTTGGCCCTCATTCGGTTCGCTCACCACTTCAACACTCTCTTCAGTGCCTCCGACAGAACCTTGAACGGAACGTTCACCAATACTATCTTCAGACTTTTCGGCGCTCCCCTGTTCGGCTACCATCTCTGCTTGTGGCTGATCGTTCACGGATTGATTTGAACTGGCGGACTTAGTCGTAGATTTTGTCATGAAAACCGGGGTGAGTCGATCATCCTTGGAATAAAGATTTTTATAGATAAAGTCTCCATCACCTGACCCGCCAGTAATCGAGTAGGCATATTCAGGTGCATCGTAACACATATAAATTTTCTTGCTTTCACCGCCGATGACTCCCTCTTCGCCGCCGACTACTTCCTCTTCGCCGCCGATGACTCCCTCTTCGCCGCCGACTAATTCCTCTTCACCGCCGATGACTCCCTCTTCGCCGCCGATGACTTCCTCTTCACCGCCGATGACTTCCTCTTCGCCGCCGATGACTTCCTCTTCACCGCCGACTACTTCCTCTTCGCCGCCGATGACTTCCTCTTCGCCGCCGACTACTTCCTCTTCGCCGCCGATGACTTCTTCTTCACCGCCGATGACTTCTTCTTCACCGCCGATGACTTCCTCTTCGCCGCCGACTACTTCCTCTTCACCGCCGACTACTCCCTCTTCGCCGCCGATGACTTCCTCTTCGCCGCCGATGACTTCCTCTTCGCCGCCGACTAATTCCTCTTCACCGCCGATGACTCCCTCTTCGCCGCCGACTAATTCCTCTTCACCGCCGATGACTCCCTCTTCACCGCCGACTACTTCCTCTTCACCGCCGACTACTTCCTCTTCGCCGCCGACTACTTCCTCTTCGCCGCCGATGACTTCCTCTTCGCCGCCGACTACTTCTTCTTCGCCGGCAGGCGGCTCATCAACAATCACCTCTGGCAACGGCACAGGAATCACACCAGGAAAAACAAAACTAGGTCGGCACCATCGCCATTTCTCAGGACTAATACTCACCTCTCCCGTCACATGAACAAACGGTTGCGCGCCACCTACTTCTAATCCAAAAACCGGTTCGCCGAGCACTTCCGCTTCCTCTGCAAAAGCCGAGAACGGAGTCATGACAAGCCACAATAATACACAAACCGATATTGCCGATGCAGAAATTTTTCTAAATACATTTCGTTTCATCAACAAACACCTCGCTTCTTTTTGACTTCTGTACGTTTTAAACGAAGGGGACAACAAAAAAGTTGCACATACTCTCGATTATTCTAAACGTTCGGATATTCATTATTTTCCATTCACGAATTCCTTCGCACATCGAATCGCTGCTTACATCTGCTCATCCAACTTAAAAACCAACTGAATGAAAAAAGTCCCGTAAAGCATTTCGCTTCACGGAACTCCGGCAGTTACAACTTTATTCGATTACATAATCACATAATTCTTTAAATCTGTTCGTACCAATTTTCTAATGCATCTTGTTTCGCCGCACGTTCTTGTGCCGGCGTCATTCCTTCCGTATCAACCTCAATGTCAAAGTATTGCAAATTTACGTCGTACGATTTGTTCAGTAAAAATTGTTCGTACGCCTTGTTTTTAGCCGCAATTTGTTCACTCAACGTCATACCCTCTGTATTCAGGGTAACTCCGAAAAAATTCAAGCGTGTATCATAAGCTGCATTCAGTTCTTCTTCGGAAACCTTAGGTCCATCCGGTGTCAAGGTAACGGTCGAAACATTGCTGTAAATCCCATCGTACCATTTCTTTTTTGCCTCCAATTGCTCACTCAGCGTCATACCCTCTGTGTTCAGTACAACCCCACTCGCTTTCAAGCGTGCGTCAAGAGCCGCATTCAGTTCTTCGTTTGAAACAGTTGCAGCAACCGAAACGCCAGTTGCAAGAACCACGCTCATCATGACAGAACTGATCATTAACAGCACTTTCGATCTCACCATTTTTGTCTCCTCCTCGTTGTAAAAAGTTAATTGTTGTAACCACCTTACTTGAATATTAACAACAAAATATTACCAAAGTATTGCGATTAAAACGTATATTGTAAAATTTAATTCAACTCGAACTCAGAGCTGACAATCATTAATTGATTGTAGTAATTATTGATAACGATGCTCGGCACGGCATAGAAGTAGTATTTGCCTGCCGCTAAGTCTTTCGTCTCATACGTTTCGGTGATTGTCGTCCCTGACGAAAACAATGCCGGCTTCAATTCCCATGATTTCTCTCTTAGATATAGCCAAGATTGATTTTGGAAATCATAGACGATGATGCGCGCAAATACGGGCAAGTTGTCGACCATAATGTCGCGACCAGAGTTATTCGTCACTTTCATCACGAAACGTTGCTGACCGTTGTCCATTTTCTCCGCAATTACTTCTGTTGGAAAACCGAGATAATTGATGCCCGTCACTTCGTCAGGGGCGGACGTCGTTCCATCTGATTCTCGTTCTAGCGGCGGACGTTCACCGGTTCCAGGATCGGTTGTTCCAGCATCACCGCCACCACCTTGATTACCCGAACCATCTGGATTGTCTGGATTGTCCTCGCCTTTCGCAACGGTGAACGTTTTGACGACGTTCGTCAGTTGCGTAATTTGATCATTGATGACTAAGTTGGGGACCGCACTGATCGCGTATTCACCGTCTGCTTTGCCATCTAGCACCCGCAATTCGTCGACGGATAAATCAAAAGTTTCGGTAATCGTCTGGCCGTTCGCAAACATCGTCGGCTTCATATCCCTGACATCCGCTTGATCACGCACTCTGTACCATGTTTGTTGGTTATCATCCCACAACATGATGTTCGCAAAAATCGGCACCAGATCAACGATCAAATCCGTCCCCGAATTGTTGGTTACGCTCATCTCGAAGCGATAACCGTCCGTAGTCTCTTGCATCTCAACCGCAGTTTCAAATTGGTTGATATCCAATGAGACGGCAGGAGGCGTCTCCATCGCCCGATCAATCGGCACTACAATCGGCTCTTCCACTGCAGGCGGAGGATCTTCACCGGTTGAAATTTCGAATTCGCTGTATACATTCATCAGTTGAGTATACACATTGTTGATCACCAAACTGGGAACGGCGTAAAGCCAATACTTGCCGTCAGCACGCCCGTCCAAACTGCGAAGTTGATCGAACGTGATTTCATATTCTTCATCTACCGTTTGACCGTTTGCAAACCGTTTCGGATCAAGTTCCCAATTTTTCCCTCTCAAATAGTAAGTAGTAGATTGCGCATCATCCCACAAGAATAGATTGGCAAATATCGGCATCTGGTCAACGGTAAGGTCAGCACCGCTGTTATTCGTAACCGACATGATGAATCGGTAGCCGTTGTCGGTTTGTTCTGCCACAATCGACGTCGGGAATTGACTGAATTCCAGCGTTGTAGACCTGTCTTCTGCAGTAACTTGCACCGACAACAAGCATCCGACCATCAACAGTGCGACCAACATTGCATTGAAGTTTTTCATTACATTTCTCACCTTGCATCACCCTTTTAACCCGTTTTTTATCTCACATTCAATTTATAGCCGAATTGTGCCGCTACAAACGAGAGCGGAATCATCACATTGCCATTCAGCAGCACAGGTGCAGTCGTCATTGTTTTCTTTGCTTTGTTATTCACAACAGCCGTTTTATTGCCGACTGTCAAAGCAATATTGAGCCCTGACTTCTCGGCAGTCAACTGATTTTTACCTTGACTCCATTTCACCTTGAGCCCCAATGACTGCAACATCGGGCGCGCAGGGACGAGTGTCTGTCCGTTACGCTTAATCGGAGCCCCACCTTTTCCCAGTTCCACACGTTTGAAATTTAGGTATAGTTGGTTGCCGATTAATTGCAACCTTTGCCCACTGCTTAGCGGGTTAGTGAATGCCGATTTATTTCCCGCTCCATCGACAGCGCGAACCTGCACGCTGAGTGGCGCCGAGGTGTTCAAATTTTTGAACTGGTAGCTAGAGGTAGCCGAGTTCGCAATCAACTGTTTGTTAGCAAACACTTCATAACTTTTCACACCAACATTATCCTTAGCCGCGCTCCACTTTACCGTCAATGAGTTGCCACTCATGCCTGCGACCTGAAGATTGGTCGGGCTCGTTGGCGGTTGCTTATCCGCCATTGGCGTATTGCTAGCTGAGACAACATACGGTTGAGTGACGCTCCCTTTACCGCCCTGCAGAAACGAAGTCGCTTTCAACTTCAAGTATAGTGCTGGCCGGATGCCGCTGTTATCTAGCGCTGCAAAATTGCTTCCAATACCTCCGCTCGAAAATACAAACCGCACATCTTCAGGTGTTGAGGCGCTCGGCGTATTGAGCCAGTAATACCAAGGTAAGTTAGCGTTAAGAAAAACCGGATTTTTGTATGAGCTGTTTTTCACTGCAGCGCTCGTCGGTTTGGCGATGTGGTAGTTATTTCCGAGTACGCCACGGCGATCATAAACATAACTTTTCAATTGCTGCGCCGTCAGCAGAAACACGCGATCGGTCACATTTTTGAAATACGCTTTGTCGTAATTCGTGAGGATTTGCGCTAACTTGTTGTTCGCCATATGCACTTCCGTGCCGCCATCCTTCTGCCCCGCATCAACAGTCGCCAACAACACTTTGTAACTGACCGGTTTGATTAAGTTACGCTCAGCTGCACTGAAGTTCCCGTCGGCGAGAAAACCTTTCTCGCTCGCATAGGCGTTGTTGCCGTTTAGCATATTTTGTTTTGTCGGATCGTTTTGCAGCCAATCGATGCGTGCATTCCCGCTATTTGCGCTGCTGCTGTTCAACCATTGGCGAATGTTGGCGTTTAGCCAAAAGTTGCTGCCCTTCGCTCGCCGCATCGCATTTTTGTGAACAGTCCCCCTTGCATCAAAGGCCCTCAAGGTGAGGATTCGGTCGGAAAAAAGCAGGGCATCTCCGTTCGCATCGAGGTGTATCACGCGCCACAAAATCGGAGCATTATACACTTTACCGAAACGGATGTAGTCACCGATTTTGACGGTTGGTGCTGCATGAACGGCAGCACTCAAAGACAAATGACTGAACAAAAGCACGGTCACCAACATCCATTGCACAATCGCACGACTTTTCATCAGCGCAACGACAACCTTTCTTAATTGGAGTGTACCAACTGTTTATTGCTAAAGTATTGCAGAAGTGTTGCGAAAAAAATTAATTTTGCAGAAGTCTTATCTCCACAAGTGCGCCACCCACTGGATGGTTGCCAGCAGTAAGTGTTCCCTGATGCGCCTCGATGATTTTCCGCGAAATGTAAAGCCCCAGCCCTAGGCCGCTTCTAGTGTCATCACGGGTAAATCGTTCGAATAAATGGGCAAGTTGCTGCTCGCGAAATCCGCTGCCTTGATCGCGTATCGAAAGCAACACTGCTTCTGGTGTCCGCTTCCACTCAATGAACACCGTACCGTCCTGTGGTGAATGTTCAATCGCATTGTGCAGCAAATTGATGAGCACTTGCTTCATTTTCGCCTGATCGACGGTCACATCGAACGTTCGCTCATCATCAACATCGAATTGAACACGCTTGTTCTGCGCATACAATTTCATCGATTGTAACACAGAATCAATCAACACTCTCAAGGAAATTCGCTCCAAGTGCAAGTTGAGCTTTTGTTCAAACGTCGATACCAAAATCAAGTCGTTGACCATGCGGATCATCCGCTCAATCTCTTCAATATTGGATGTGAGAAAATGGTTTACTTTATCAGGCGGAACGACGCCCTCGATGATGCCGCTCGTATTCGCCTTCAGCGTCGTCAACGGCGTACGCAATTCATGTGAAACGCCCGCCAAAAACGTATCGCGCGCCACTTCTTTCTCCTTCAAGCGAACCGCCAACTGATTGAGCGACATTGCCAACTGACCAATTTCGTCATTTGATTCGACGCTGATCTGCTTGCTGAAATCACCTTCCGCAAACGACTCAGAAATCTCATTCATGCGCACGATTGGTCTGCTGAACCGGCGCAGCACAACGAACAACATCACGAGCAACGGCAAACTAAGCACGAGTACCGCGATGATGGAATAGGTGAAAATCGGCGTCGAACGCTCATTCAGCAATGGGATTTGTTTCATTATAATGAGTTCGTCTTGCGCAAACGGAAAAATCGCCGCAATGTAGTTCGCATCGTTTTGGCGAATGATCGTCGTTCGGTTCGGTGTTTCGCGCAACCGTTCCACATTCGCCGCTGACATAAACGTCAGATCCACTTCCGCTTCGTATGCTAACTTCAAATAGATGTGGTACGAGGATAGACGGTTAAAATCTTCGGTCTTATCCGGCAACATTTGATTCGTTTGAAACTTTGCAGCAATCTCGCGAATCTCCTGATCATATTCATTCGTGTACATCGTGTTCGTCTGGTATAAATTGATGGCAATGATTGCAGCCCCGTTCAGCAACAACGCCCCGATAAAGAGCAACGTGATCTTGAACGTAATGGAGTTCCATTTCATCACTTCTCTTCCTCCATCATGTACCCGATTCCCCAGACCGTCTTAATCTCTAGCCCTGCTTTATGCTTCTTCAAGGCGCTGCGCACACGTTGCACGCAGACGTCGACCGAGCGATCGCTGCCATCAAACTCCACGCCCCAAATTTGTGCAATCAATTGCTCACGGTTATACACTTTTTGCACATTTCGGCAGAAAAAGAGGAGCAAATCATATTGCCTGCGATTCAGTGCCAACTCCACCCCGCGACTTTTCACCGTACGTGCCGTCAAATCGATTGCTATCTGACCGATCTGCAACAACGACGCTTCACTTGAACTCGGTGACGTTCGTTTAAGAATCGCTGTAATGCGCGCCACCAACTCGACCGGCTCAAACGGCTTGCTGACGTAATCATCTGCACCGGCACTGAACCCTTTCACCACATGATGCGTTTCCCCAAGCGCTGTCAGCATCAATGTCGGCGTGTCGGTCGGCGTTGACTGTTTGCCGATATTGTAGACCCCTTCTCGCAAATTGCGCAACAACTGATAGCCGTCACCGTCTGGCAGCATTACATCGAAAATAACCAGGTGAAAAGCGGACCGCTCCAGTTCACGTTCAGCACTCTGGGCTTGGTCAGCACAAACAACCTCAAACCCTTGATGATTCAAGTACAACTCCGTGATCTCACGAATCTTTCGATCATCTTCAACGAGCAAAATTCGATGCATAGAGGCGCTCACCTCGAAAGTTGGTCATATTTTTATTCCATTGTATCAAAAAAGTGTTGCGAAAGTGTTGCTTCATCAATTGTTGAGTTCATTAAAAAAAGTTTGAAGCGCGCGATTACACTACAAACTCTTGACGATTTCTTCATTTTTCTTCACTTTTTCGTCAAAACGAGTCCTGAATCTGCTCACGAACCATCGCCTCGAACGCTTGAATCTCTGCTTCATCCTTGAACACACGTCGCGGGATGACGTTCGCCAACTGATACCCATAGATCAAAAAATAAAACTCGCCCACTCGAACGGCTTTCTTGTAGAAACTCCACTGTAATTCTTGGCGACCATGCTGCGACTCATACGTCACTTGTTCAGGTGAAAAGGTGACTTTGTACGTATTGCGAAACTTCTCCTCGCGACGATAAAGAATGCCTGGCATGATAATGAAGGTAACCGTCATCACAGCAAAATATAATAAACCAATCACCACAAACAAAATACTGTACCACAACTGCTGCCCCGACAAAATATCGAACAAGCCGTAGCCGATTAACGCCGCGCAAATGACTGGATCGAACCAACGGAAATTTGTTTTCAACAAAATCAAACGACGCGACCGGACAAATTCTTCTTTTGAAAATTGAACATTGACTTCAATCAAACGAATCTCTCCTCATTATGATGGTGTTTACGTTATAACAGCACGTTCAAGACAACGGCAACGAGTGCAATGACAATCGGAAATAAGATGAATACCGTTTTTTTATGAACGTTTGGCTGATGGGCAGCAGAGAAAACCATTGCAGGTGGGATGTTACTTTTTGTTTTACTTAGAATCAATAATAACATAAAGAAGACAACGGAGATTGCAAACTGGAACAATGCCGCGCTCGTCAGTTCTGGCTGAGAGGCGTTTGCCACTGATTCTGCCTCAGGACTCAACGGTAGTTTTAATAAATGACTGTGCACTAAGAAAAGCACGTTATAAGTAAAGTGAATCAGCATACTATACATTAACTGTCCCGTTTTCATCATAACAAACATCGTCACAAGTCCCAAAATCAATGCACCAAAAAACGAAACAAGACCTTTGTGAGCAACTGCAAACGCAATGGTAGGTAAGATGAGCACAACGTACGAATGATGTTTGAACGCATCATAAAACATGCCTCTGTATAGTATTTCTTCAAAAATCGATGGGAGTAAGGCAAATAGTAATACGAACAACAAAAATGTATGGATAGATACTACTTGAATTTGTGATGAGAACTGACCGTCCGCCATCGATGAGGCAAGTAATGTTTCAACACCGTTTTTCGCAAACGAAAAACCATAAAACGTTGCAATGCCCATGACCGGCGCAAGCAAGAGCCACTTCCGTTCAATGGGTTGCGCATCCATGCGAAGCGATTCAAATCCGATTTGCTTGATGCCCGTCTGTTCATTCAATGTACTTGTTTTGTATAGCGAAAACCACAGTGGAACGCCAAATCCAAGCAACTGCAAAAACAAAAAACTAGCAAAAAAATATTTGTCGAACACATATGGAATGAGCGTATCGAAAATGACCGGCAGCACAAAGCTAGTCAGAGCAACAATCGCAATGTACAAATAAAAGACTGTGTATACTTTATTCACTCTCATTTATGACTCTTCCCTCGAACTCAAATATACATCCCGTTTGATTTGCATACTCGCAATGATAGTGACAGTCCCGATGAAAACAACTAGAACAATCAACGTATAAATAGCGAATGTACTTACGTCCATAACGAACGGGGCAGTAATCTCATCACCCAATATACTGTAGGAACCGTACATCAACCGGTCGATTGCGATGGTGATCAAAAACGCTAACAAAGAATACGAAATGATCGCTTTGATAAGGATCAACAGTTGGTCAAAGATGTACATCACTACGATTTGCCTTTTTTTAAAGCCTAAAACGCTCATAATATGAATGTTCTTTTTTTGCTTGATCATTTTTACAACTAACATGTTAATCATGTTCAGCAAGGCAACAAGCAACGTAATGACGGCGATTGAAAGCGTCACTAGTTGCACATTTCGCATCAAATCAATCAACTTGTTTAATCCCTCTTGATTGTACCATAATGCATTGTTGGTAACCGAGCGGATATATTCGACTAATGGCTGGACATCCGGGATTTTTTGCGCTTGCACAGTGACAACCGTCTCCATGCTTTCTCTCGTTGCCTGCGCAAGGTCAGCGAGCACATCATGGGATACATATCCAGGGTAATTCATCACATCGGTCATTTGTTTCGATTCGATGACAACATCAGAAAGACTTCTTTTTTTGACCACATTCGCAAAAATGCCCAAGCGATAGTTATGTACCCCTATCACTTTTACAGGTTCTAGTGAGTTTTCTCCAATTCGCAGTAGCAATTCTTTGCCGATCATAGTTGACGGATTAGCATAACCAAGCCAGTGCGCCAACGCTTCGTCAACAATCATGGATCTTTTGTCTTGAGAAGAAAAATCTCTGCCTGCGACGATTGTACGAAATTCTCCAAATTCTTTTTGTCGATCCATCAAAAAGCTATGTCTAAACGTTGAAAAATTCGGATTCACAAACTGAAGTTGATTGGTTTGCATCGAGATGTCACCAAGCTGAATCGATTGACCGACGTCAAGAATGCTGCTCACTTGCACAGAATGAACTTCCATCTGATTTTTGATATTCGTAATTGTGCTCTCATTCACAGGATTGCTTATCGTCTGTGCACCGTTTCGAATAAACCCTCTGATTTGCACTTCTTTTTCTTCAAATTTTTGCTCTGAAACGCCGCGCATCACTTCATCAATACCAGACCCTATCGATAATACGAGCAACAAAATGAGACTGCTAATGACAATATTCGTCAGCGTCAGCCGGGAAAGTTTTTTGTAATTTTTATGATTGATCCGGGCAAGCCTGAATAGTTGTCTAAAATTCATAAAACAACCTTCCATTTCATACTATTTTTCAACCCTCATCATCTCTAGCACCGATACTTTAGAGGCGATCCTGCAAGGTTGTATGCTAAACAGCACAGTAACTATGAAAGAAACGGATAAAGTCACCGCAAAAACGAACGGATGAAGGGTGAATACGTTTTGATCGAAACCAAGAATTGTACTCATATCAACGATTTGACTCAAGATGACGAATGCCAGTCCAGATATCGCCAGTCCAATCAGTGAGGACATCAAGAAAAACAACACACTCTCAAATAATACAAAGTAATAAATCCATATATTTTTAAAGCCGAGTGCTTTTAAAAGTGCAATAAACCGCAAATTTTCATCAAGTGATATCGTTAATGAAATGTTCAGCACCCA
>CANHCR010000050.1 GCA_947459205.1 Caryophanales bacterium
AGCGATTAATGGAATAAGCGATTAATGGAATAAATGGCTGTGATGGCCGCAAAACGGGCAAGTGTGCCCGTTTTTTTATGTTCACAAAATGTTAAAAAATAGAAGTAAATGGATATTGATTGTTAAATAAAGAGTCGGTATGATGAATAGGAAGGAATATTTTGGCAGAGAAAGGAGGTGAGTAAGACGTGAAAAGCCGTAACCTTGCACGATTGTCGGTCTTGTTACTTGGCCTAGTATTAGCAGCAGTAACAAGTTATTTTTATAGCCGGTCCGAACAGCCGCAACGCACGGAGAAGCAATCCACTCGTTACATCGCACATGCAAAACCTGTCAAACTCGCACTGTTAGATAGTGGCGTGCACTCACAAGCGAACGTGCCACTTGCTGGCTCGCTCGATTTTACGAAAAATGAGCGCAAATCGCAAAACTCGAAGCAACGTGAAATCCGCGCGCATGCCGATGTGCTGGCAGCCTTGATTTTATCAGAAACACGCAAAAATCAGCGAGAAGGACCGCGCATCCTCTTATATTCATTAAAAGTGTTGGACGATGAGGGCTACGGTGTTCCCGCAGATCTGGTGCGGGCGCTAGAGTGGTGCGCTCATCATCGCATGGATGTCGTGAACATTAGTGCTGGCTTCCGCAAGTCGAATGCCGCACTCGAAGAAGCAATCGGGAAGGTGCGAGAACGGGGTGCCGTAGTTGTCGCTGCTGCTGGCAACACTTATGGCCTGTACACTGATTTCCCTGCTGCATATGAGCAGGTGTTATCTGTCGGGGCGCTTGATCTGAAAGGACGCACAGCACGTTATTCGGCGACTGGCAAAGTCGATATTTATGCGCCAGGTCACTACGGCGTGCAACACGGCACATCGTTGGCATCGGCCTATGCTAGCGCCCGCATCGCCGCTACTTTTTCACGGCAAGAACAGCTTCATCACATTAGCAAACGAATCAATGAATCGATCAAAAAGGAGAGTAATCGCATATGAAATGGCGAAAAACATACGCAGCCGTGCTTTTGTGCTGCACATTAATGAGTACTGCTTTGACGAATGTCTCGGCGACCGACTGGCAAGCGGATGACAATCAGTCCATTGAAATTTTGGAATCTGACGAGGACATAGAGGCGCAACTAATAGAGGATGATATTCGTGCGGAATTAGTTTATGAAAAGGAAGATCGTTCACTTTCGATGCGTGTTTCGTACCGCCAAACAGGAGATTGGCAGACGAATGAATATCAGGTGACGCTGCTTCATCATGAAAATGACCGAACGTTGGCACAGTTGACCGATATGCAGGACGGAAATCGGTACCGTATCGACTCGGCGTCACTGAAGGCGTCGCTTGTTTTTGTGCCGATTGCGGTCGTGGTCGGTGAACTTTTACTCGTCCATTTGCTGACGGCGACGGCTGTGCTCGTCATTGCTGGCGTCACGTACGTGGCGGCGAGTGAAATCGCGGATACACTTCGCAATCAAAAGCATGAATTTTATGCCGCCTACTTAGATACAAAAAAAGGGGTTTATATCGGTTCGCCGCTTCGTTTGTCGGAGGCTGCTGCGCGACTCAACTCAAAAGCTTTTCGCACCAATAATGTTTGGTCGATTTCGAAAAGTGCAGCGCGGCTCGTCGCCCAGACGGCTGGCGGTTTGCGCACGCCGATTTTGGATATGGCACACGGTCCGTATCCGTTATTTATGCCGCATTTTCATCGTTTCGATCGAAGAGGCGGACATTCATTTTTCTCTTAAGGAGCAATCAACTGATGAAGGAACCGAATTATGAAGCGTTGTATGAGCAGTTTGTTGCAAAACAGTTGCCGTGCCGATTTCCGACAACTGAGGTGCGACGGCATTTTATGGAACGATATGGCGCGATCAGCCTTGCACCGTCGATGTTTCCGGAATTGCAGGAAGATATTTATTTTCGTGCTGACTGTGATACACATATTTATGCGATCGTTCGCGCAGATGCTTATGTCAATCACGGCAATCCGCATTCGCGTTGGCGCGCGGTAGATGAGGGGAAAGTGAGTTATGTCGTGTTCCAAAGTCGCGAAGGGGTCATCGATTGCGACTATTTTTCACTTCACGGCAATGAACCTAGACTTGAGGATGAAATCGCGATGTTCAACGGTATTGATCCCAAGCGTGCCGATCTCGCCAATCCAGATTTTCGCGCTTATTTAACGGTGATGCAAAAATGCGGTCTGCTCACGTGAAATTGCAATTTGTGGTGGTATAATGTATACGTCGGAGGTGACGACGGTGCACATTTTCGGATGTGATTTTAGTGGCGCTAAAGATGCGTCAAAAAAAATATGCGTTTGCCGTGCCGATTGGCAGGATGAGCGACTCGTTTTGCAGGATGTCGTTGAACTTGAAGAACGACTCGATTTGCTGTATTTGATTCAGAAAGAAGCAGGGGTATGGGGTTTGGACATGCCGTTTTCATTGCCGCTCGCGGAAGTTGGGCGCTTCGGTGGTTGGCGCTCTGCTTTGCGGCTTTCTAATCAATTGGACCGAACTTCATTTCGTGCTCTGTTCCCCAAAAAACATAGCAAATTGTCGGATGAATCGCTGTTTCGCGCGACCGACCTTGCCGTGTCGGCCAAGAGCCCGATTTCCGTTACGCCGCTCGACATGCTTGCCATGACGTACGGAGCATTTAAAGTGTTGGACACCGCCTTGTTGAATCCGCGCGTCGCAGTCTATCCAATGATGGACAAAGGCGCTCATCACGATGTTCTCTTAGCCGAAGTGTATCCGCGTTGCCTGCTTGATTTGTTGAAAATGAAACATGAAGAATTACAAATGCAGTCAATACTTGCGCGTTTTGCAGAACGCGTCGATTCGCAGTTTAGGATTGAGTTCGATGAACACGTCCCAGCACAAATCAAAAGCGAGCACGCATGGGATGCAGTGCTCGCTAGTATCACGTTGGCTTATTGTATGTGGCGTCACCGATTCCACGAGACACCGGACGTACGTCCCTCATTTTTATCCGACAAAGAATGGGCGTTGCGGAAAGTGGAAGGTGCGGTCATTCGTATTTTGGTGTGATTACTGGTTGTACCGTGTGCGGTACGTTTCGATTGCCTCGAGGCGTGTTCGCACGCCTAATTTTTCGTAAATTTTGCTGATGTAATTTTCGGCGGAGCGCGTGCTGACAATCAGATGTTTTGCGATTTGCTGGTTCGTCAAGCCATCGCACACCATATCCATAATTTCCATTTCGCGCGCCGACAACTCGATGGTTTGTAACAATTCCGTAACTTGCTGGTTGTAAACTAGATTTTTCATCAGCGATATCGGGATGACCGTTTCGCCTTCCAAAATGGCCTCCACCATTCGCATGATTTGACGCGGCGTGGCATTTTTCGACATGATGCCGCTAACACCGACTTGATTCAATTGGTTCCACATTGGCGTCAAATCGAATCCGCTGAAGATGATCACTTGAGTGCGTGGCGAAATCGTTTTGATGACTTTTGCCAATTCGCGACCGTTCATGCCAGGCATATGCATATCGATTAGCATCAATTGCGGATGATAGTGCAAAATTGCATTTGGAACGTGCGCAACATCGCTTATCACGTCAACGACTTGGTAGTCTAAATTTTGTTCGAGAATCATTTTTGTGCCATAGGCAATCGCCGGATGGTCATCTACAATAATGATGTTGATTTTACTCATACGAGATATCTCCAATATTTATCATTGATATATACTATAATCCATTTCAACGTAAAAATCGAGAAGAGGTGACCATTTTGAAATTACACGAAGCGGGATTACTACTGTTCACCGAACAGTATGAGAAGATGGTGGCGTTTTATCGAGATGTGCTGGCGTTGCCAGTGCGCGCTGATAAGTCTTTTTTTGTTGTGTTCAGTTGGGGCTATAGTTATTTGCTGATTGAACCTTATGTTTCTGGTCATCGTGTGCAACCGCCTAAGCTAGGGCAAGCGCCTCATGTTTTACGCCTGAATGTATTTGATCTCGAGCAGACTGTAGCAACATTGCGAACCAAAGGTGTCACGGTTTCTGTCGAGTCGTTTGACTGGGGCACCGTCGCTACCTTTGTTGATCCTGACGGAAACGTTTTGGAATTGAAAGACGCACCAGATTTTTATGAGTAAACGTAGGAGTGAGAAGTGACGATGCCTAAGTGGAATGACGATCAGTTGCGCGCCATCGAAGAGAGTGGCAAAAATATGTTGATTGCCGCGGCTGCAGGGTCTGGAAAAACGGCCGTGCTGGTGGAGCGGATTATTCGTAAAATTTGTGATGAAACGAACACGATGGATGTTGACCGTTTGTTTGTCGTCACATTTACCGAGGCGGCTGCGTCGGAAATGAGGCATCGTTTGCGTGATGCGCTGGACAAACAGTTGCAAGCGAACCCGAGTTCCGCCCATTTGCGTAGGCAGCTGGCGCTCGTTAACCAAGCGCAAATTTCGACGCTCCATTCGTTTTGCAATAGTGTTGTCCAGAAATACGGTTATACGATCGGGCTGAATCCCGGGTATCGGCTAGCCAAGGATACTGAAATTCGGTTGATGATGGAAGAAGTATTGCGCGATTTGCTGAGCGAAAAGTATGAACAGCGTGCCACTTCGCCTGATTTTCAGCAGACGCTCGATATGTACACCGGCGATCGAGATGACCGCAAGCTTGTCGACATTATCCATGAGCTTTATGAGTTTTCGCGCAGTCATCCGCATCCTGAGCATTGGTTGCAGGAGCAACGTGAATTGTATTTGGTGCTTTCGAATATGCCGACAAACGATGAAGCACAACTTGATGCTTTGCTGACTCGTTGGACGGCGCCTATGTTGAAACAGGCAACAGCGGTTGTCGGTGAGGCGTCGATGTTACTGAATCAGGCGTTTGCCCTGATGGATGGACAGGGTGCTCCGGAACCGTTCCGCGTGACACTCGAAGAAATCGATGATTCGCTCATCAGACTGCGAGCTGCAACGCGTCAAAGTTGGAATGCGTTACAGCAAGCAATAAGTGGTTTGGATGTACCCGAATTCACGAGAAGCAAAAAGTTTGTTGCAGACGAGGACGTTACCAAGCAGTTGCGCGAACTACGCAAGCGTATCAAAGCAAATCTCGATGATTTGAAGAAGGGACAGTTTGCTCGTTCGTTGCAGGCATATGCTTCCGATTTACGAATCGTTGCACCAGTTATGGATGAAGTATTGCAAATGACGCTTGAGTTCTCCGCACGTTTGCGCGAGCAGAAATTGATTAAATCGGTGCTCGATTTCAGTGACCTTGAACATTTCTCGTTGGAAATCTTGCGATCGCCGGAGATTGCCGCACAATATCGTGAACAGTTTTTAGAATTGTACATCGATGAGTATCAAGATACGAATCGCGTGCAGGAGGCGATTGTGCAGTCGTTGTCCACTCAGGACGATATGAGCGGAAACTTGTTTATGGTCGGGGATGTTAAGCAGAGTATTTATCGTTTTCGTCTCGCGGAACCGGCGTTGTTTTTGCATAAGTATGAATCGTATCGTGCGGGAGATTGCAGGAACGGATCGCTCATTGATTTGAACCGTAACTATCGCAGTCAGGCTCGAATTTTGGCTGCCGTCAATCATATTTTCCGCCGAGTGATGAATGCGGAGACGATGGAAATTGAGTATGATGTCCAGGCCGAATTGAAGCATGGCGGAGCGAGCGTTGACGAATCAGATGAGCAAGGACGTCGCGCGAGGTCGCAAGTCGAGTTGATTATCATTGACAAAGCAGACGTAAGTGCAGCGGACATAGACGAGACCGCTGGGGATGATGACAGCGGATTGTCGGAGGAACTAGCTGAACTCGAAGATGGAAATTTGGAAGGACGCTGGATCGCTGCGAAAATCAGGTCATTGACGGGTCTGGACGGGGGTCAACCAGCAATGGTTCTCGACAAAAACAGCAATTTGCCGCGCCCCGTTGAACTGCGTGACATCGTTATTTTGGCTCGTTCTTTACAACGCGGTGTGCGCGAAATTGCTGATGAACTAGCGAAGCAACAAATTCCGGTTTTTGCTGATTTCAAAAAAGGCTATTTTCAGGCGGTTGAAGTCGACGTGATGTTTGCTGTTTTGCAAACGATCGATAATCCCTTGCAAGATATTCCGCTCGTGGGCGTCATGCGCTCACCGATGTTCCTGTTTGATGAAAATGAACTCGCACGCATACGTGCCTCGCATCCCGAAGGTTATTTTTATGATGCAGTGCGACAAGTTGCAGATTCTGATGAGAAATGTGCAGTTTTTTTAAGACTGTTGCAATCATGGCGGGAGAAGGCGGCCGCTCAGTCACTGGCTGATACGGTTGCGATGATTTACCGTGACACCAGCTACTTTGATTTTGTCGGTGCGATGCCTGAAGGCGAACAGCGTCAGGCAAACCTGCGAGCGTTGGTTAGCCGGGCGCAGGAGTTTGAAAGTACGGCTTATCGCGGATTGTTCCGTTTTTTGACCTACATCGAATCGATGCGCAAAAAGGGCGATGATATGGAGACGGTGCGGACGATCGGTGAACAAGAAAATGTCGTCCGCATCATGTCGATACACAGCAGTAAAGGGTTAGAGTATCCGGTGGTGTTCGTCGCACGCATGGCGAAGGCTTTTAATCGCCAGGACACGAGCGGGCTCGTGCTTCGCCACAAAGAACTCGGCATCGGCACGAAGATCGTCGATCGCGTGTCGCATACCTCTTATCCGACGATGGCCCATATGGCGATTTCAGCCAAAATCTTGGAGGAGACAAAGGCTGAAGAAATGCGGTTGTTTTATGTCGCGTTGACTCGTGCGCGCGATCATTTGTTTTTGCTTGGTGTCACAAAGGATGCGGGTGCCGTGCAAGAAAAATGGTCGTCTATTCCTCCAGTTGCAAACGGGAAACTAGCGAGCGAACTGGCGGCGCGTGCTAGCAGTTATTTGGATTGGACACTGATGTCGCTTGCCGCAGAAAGTGACGGTGAAGATGTGGTTTGGCAGCAGCAAGTCGTGGCGAAAACGGAACTTCAGTTGCAAAACGAAGAAATCAAACATAATGACGCTGTGACTGGACCGACTTTGCACGATGAACATGATGAGCAACTTGCTGATCTGCTTGACATGCGCTGGTCATGGCAATATCCGCATGCGGCTTCGCAAACGTTTGAAGCAAAAGCTTCGGTTTCTGATTTGAAACGAAAATGGCAAGCAGATGAACAGGAGGAGCGCTCGGTTTATTATCCAAGGCCGCAGTTTGCCGTGCAAAAACAGTTGTCACCAGCGGAACGTGGTTCTGGTTATCATACGTTGATGCAACATCTGCCGTTGGACAAGAATATCGACGAAATCAAGATTAAAGAGACGATTGCTCAACTTCGAGAACGTGAACTACTTTCCGCCATGCAAGTGGAAGCGATTCGCGTTGAATCGATTGTTCGCTTTTTACACAGTCCGCTCGGTCAGCGCCTGCTTCTTGCAAATTCCGCGGTCCGCCGAGAGGTGCCGTTCACGTATGGCATCGCTGCGCCGGAGCGAGTCGGTGCGACGGAAACGGTACTCGTGCAAGGGATTATTGATTGTATGTTCGAAGAAGAAGGTGAGTGGGTGCTCATCGATTACAAAACGGATTCGATGAAAAAACATACCCTTACACAATTGGCGGAACAGTATCGATTGCAAATCGATACGTACGCGCAGGCAGTAGAAGCGATTACAGGCAAAGCAGTAAAAGAGAAACATTTGTATTTTTTTGAGGGTGATTGTGATGTGGACGTTGACTAGTTTTTTCGCTATGATAAGCAGGGGTGATTCGATTGAGTGAACGACAATTGGACTTAGCTTACTGGCAACAATATTTGAGTACTCGTGATGTTGCAGACGAATTGTTCGGGCAACCGATTTTGCAACAAGCAGAGGTGCGGAAAGAACTTGCGGAGGCGTTGGCGCAAGTATTTCAAATGGACAGCGAACCACAACTTGCTGCATATATCCAGTCGCAGTGGGCAATTTTAGCGAGACTTGTGCACTACACCGATTTTCTAACAAGAATGCAGATGCCCGATGAAGAGTTGCAACATATCGTAAGCAAACAGTTGGTTTTGACTGCCTTGTACAAAACGGTCATCGCTAAATATCTCGAAATATATGGCAAGCAACCAACGATTCCACAAAATGTTCGGCGTGCACCGGGATTTATTCGTTTCCTGCGCGAACAGTGTGGTTTGCAATTTGTCATGCATTATATCGGGTTCTCACTTCGTGCACACATGAAGGAGAAAATGGGCGAACAGCATCCGCTTTTTAATAATGAACAATTTTTTCGTGAATCCATGTCCTATTTGACGGAAATGGTAATTGATTTTGAACAACACGCAGAAATCGTTGATACGATGCAGAAACAACAAGATGAAATTGTTTGGCTGAGTGAAGAAGTTACGTTTAAGCGGAGCGAACTCGCTGCTGAACCGCAAAACGAGCGGTTGCAAGAAGAATTACAGCAACTCGAGGAAGAGTTTACTGTCGAAAAGTTGGAGTTTGAATTTATGCAGGAGATTGTTGAGCCACTATTTTAATATGAGGGGGAACTGTAATGAGCGCACAAGTAGATTGTATCTTTTGTAAAATTATCGACCGCAAAATACCAGCCAATATTGTTTATGAAACGGACTCCGTGCTAGCATTTCATGATATTCAGCCGGTTGCGCCTGTGCACATTTTAATCATTCCCAAAACACATATTCCGACAATGAACGATGTGAAAGAAAGCGAGTTGCCTTTGATTGCGGATATTCATCGGGCCGCGCAAGAGATTGCGAAGCAGTTTGGTATTGCAGACAGCGGATATCGTCTAGTGAACAACTGCAATCGCGATGGCGGACAAGTTGTATATCACATTCATTATCACTTGCTTGGCGGTGAACTCATCGGCGGATTGCGCGCATTATAATTAAAAGAACTTTATTTGCTATTTTCATTGACACTTACTTCCGTTTTGCAGTATAATTTTTTATGAACCATCGCTTTTTCCGTTCATCTCGAACGGTTATTGGAAGGAGGGAAATTGAATGTCAGAAACCCGAGTTCGTAAAAATGAATCGTTGGACGCAGCATTGCGCAGATTTAAACGCACAATCGCCAAAGACGGCGTTTTAGCAGAAGTTAAGAAACGTAAACATTATGACAAGCCTAGCGTAAAACGCAAGAAAAAATCAGAGGCTGCGCGCAAGCGTAAATTCTAGGAGGCTTTTCGATGAACTTAAACGAGCGGATCAATGAAGATATGAAGCTCGCGATGAAAAGTCAGGACAAGTTTAAATTGACGGTGATTCGAACAGCACGATCAGCGATAAAAAATGTTGAGATTGATACACGTAAGGAATTATCTGATGCGGAAATTATCGATATCTTAAATCGCGAGATTAAGATGCGACGCGATTCGTTGCAAGAATTCGAAGCTGCAGGACGTCAAGATTTAGCTGAACCGCTCACTCAAGAAATCGAAATTTTATTGGCTTATGTTCCGAAACAATTGAGCGAGCAAGAACTGACTGAAATCATTCAAACGGTCATCGCTGAAGTGGGTGCCACATCAAAAGCGGATGTCGGTAAAGTAATGCCGCAACTGATGCCGAAAGTAAAAGGCATCGCGGACGGCAGACTAGTGAACCAGTTGGTACAAAAATTTTTAAGTGAATAAACAAGGTCAAATCAGTTTCCCGTAAATCGATTGCGATTTGCGGGAAACTTTTTTTATGCAAATCATGGATAAATATGATAGAATGTTTATACATATGCAATTAGGAGGAGTTTACTTTGGCACTCAGAATTCGTTTTGCAATTTATCTCATGATTTGCATCGGCCTGATTCTACCAGCCAACTTAAGTGCAGGATTTTCTGCGAAAATGGCAGATTCGATTGCCATCTCAGCAGATGCTGCCGTGCTGGACAATCAAACGATGATGCAATATTTTGAATGGTACTTGCCGAATGATGGACAACATTGGAACCGTTTGGCGAACGACGCGGTCAATTTGCAAGAAATGGGCATTACCGGCGTGTGGATTCCGCCTGCTTATAAAGGGGGTTCCGGAACATGGGATGTAGGTTACGGAGCATATGACCTTTATGATTTCGGTGAATTTAATCAAAAAGGCACGGTGCGCACCAAATATGGAACGAAAGCGCAATTGCAACAAGCGATTGCCTCTTTGAAGTCGAAAAATATTAAAGTGTATCTCGACGTGGTGATGAATCACAAAGCGAGCGCCGATGCAACAGAAACAGTCAACGCCAATGAAATGAATTGGGATAATCGCAACCATGAAATTTCAGGTGCCTATCCAATCTCTGCTTGGACAAAATTTGATTTTCCTGGTCGCGGCAACACTTACTCTAGTTTCAAGTGGAACGCTTCTCATTTTAACGGAGTAGACTGGGATCACTCAAGACAGGCTAAGAAGTTGTTCAAATTCCAAGGCCGCAACTGGGATTGGGAAGTTGATGGCGAAAAAGCCAATTATGACTACTTAATGTTTGCCGATGTCGATTTTGAAAATCAGCAGGTCGTTCAAGAAATGAAAAATTGGGGTGTGTGGGCGACCAACGAACTGAATTTGGACGGCTTTCGTTTGGACGCAGTTAAGCACATCAAGTTCGACTTCATGAAAGACTGGGTGAACCATGTGCGCGCGACGACTGGCAAAAACTTGTTTACAGTCGGCGAGTACTGGAGTGGTTCGACAGGCGCAATCACAAACTATTTGCATAAAGTCGGTTACAACATGAATTTGTTCGATGTCGATTTGCATTACCGTTTTTATGGTGCGAGTCTGAGTAACGGTTTTTATGACATGCGCAACTTACTGAACGGCACACTTACCGGCACGAACTCGTGGCATTCGGTCACGTTTGTCGACAACCACGATTCACAACCAGGTCAATCGTTGCAATCATGGGTGGAGCCGTGGTTCAAACCGCTAGCTTACGCCTTTATTTTGACTCGTCAAGAGGGAATTCCGACGCTCTTCTACGGTGATTACTACGGCATTCCGAACAACAATATCGCACCGATGAAAGCTCAGCTAGACCCATTGTTGCAGGCACGGAAAAAGTATGCGTACGGACCGCAACATAATTATTTGGATCATTGGGACGTTGTGGGTTGGACGCGCGAAGGCGATCAGTCTCGCCCAAATTCTGGTCTTGCGACACTTATCTCTGATGGACTCGGTGGCACGAAATGGATGTACGTCGGCAAACAACATGCCGGCGCCATTTGGAAAGATATGACCGGTAATCGGACCGATTCCGTTGCCATCAACGCCGACGGTTGGGGGCAGTTTGCGGTCAATGGCAAATCAGTCTCTGTTTGGGTGAAAAATACGGAAGTCATTAGCGACACCGTAGCGCCGACCACTCCGAGCGGACTCGTGATCTCTGGCAAGACGGATACGACCGTTCAACTTGCTTGGCAACCGTCAACGGACAACACAGGCATCGCTTTTTATAACGTGTTTCGCAACGGGGTAAAAATCGGCACGACCGCTTCATCGACATATCGCGATTACAGTTTGCAGCCAGGTCAGGCCTACACCTACACCGTTTCGGCAGCAGACTGGTATCAAAATGTTTCTGCTCTAAGCTCACCGCTGAATGTTACCACTTCGGCAGTCAATGGCCATTTGATCACGATTTATTACAAAAAAGGATTCCTGGCACCGCATATTCACTTCCGCCCAACCGGTGGCAATTGGACGACCGCACCAGGTCTGAAAATGCCTGAGTCGGAGTTGCCAGACTACAACAAATTTGTGGTCTCAATCGGCACAGCACCATCGCTCGAAGTATGTTTTAACGACGGGCAAAGCACCTGGGATAACAATGCAACGAAAAACTATTTATTCACGCCAGGTGTATGGACATACACACCGGGCAGCAACAACGCGCCGGGCACGATGAAACCTGGCGATCCGAACGCTGTGGCAGACACGACTGCTCCGACGGTGCCGACAAATCTTCAATCTTCCAGTAAAACGGACAGCACGGTTTCCTTGACTTGGACTGCGGCTACAGATAATGTCGGCGTCACGCAATATGAGATTTTCCGCGACCAAGTGAAAATTGGCAGCACAACCGGCACCAATTTCCAAGACAATGGTCTGACACCTTTGACGACATACGCTTACACCATTAGAGCGAAGGACGGCAGTGGCAACTTGTCTGCAGCTTCCGCTTCTCTGAGCGTTACCACGAACGCGACCATCGTCAATAACACGGTGACCGTCTACTACAAACGTGGTTTCGCAACTCCTTATATGCACTCGCGACCTATGGGTGGTAACTGGACGACGGCTCCCGGCACATTGATGCCTGTCGCAGAATTAAGCGACTATAACAAATTAACGATCGCTATCGGTAGCGCCACTCAGTTGGAAGTTGCTTTCAACAACGGTGGCACGATTTGGGACGATAATGGCAAGCAAAACTATAAGTTCGCACCGGGCATTTGGAACTATACACCTGGATTGAACGGCGCTCCAGGAGTGATTGCTGGCGGCGTGCCTGCTGATACGGTAGCGCCCACAACGCCAAGTGGATTGAAAGCATCCGGCATCACCGTTTCGAAAGCGACAGTGAGTTGGACGGCTGCAAGAGATAATGTCGCAGTGACCAGTTACGATGTGTTGCGTGATGGTACAAAAATTGCAACGGTGACAACGCCGACATTTGTGGATGAGACACTCGCTTCGGCAACAAGATACGTGTACACGGTAATTGCGAAAGATGCAGCCGGCAACTTATCTGCTAGTAGTGCAGGATTGACAGTAACGACACCGTCAGCAACCGACATGATCGCTCCGACAGCGCCGACGAGCCTGCGTGTCAGCGAACGAATGCCGTTATCGCTCAGAATTAGTTGGGGGGCAGCACGTGACAATGTCGCAGTGGTAGCCTATGACATTTATCGCGACGGTACAAAAGTAGGAACAAGTACTACCACGAATTACACGGATACAGGTCTGGAGCCGGCCAAAACATATGTGTACACTGTGGTCGCCAAAGATTTGATGCAAAATCAATCTGTGCCGAGTCTGCCGTTGAGCGCGACGACCGCACCGCCAGATACAGTGGCGCCGACTGCACCGACCTCGGTTCGCGTTTCCTCGATCACACAAACGTCCTTTGTCGTGACATGGCGAGCGTCGACCGACAACATGAAAGTAGCCACTTATGATATTTATCGCAATGGAACAAAAGTTGCGACCACCAGTGCTTTGCGTTTTTCGATGACCGGTCTAACGAAAGCGACAGCATACAGCCTCTACGTCGTCGCAATCGACACCTCAGGCAATGCCTCGAGTCAGTCAACAACCGTAAACGTCACGACAAGAAATTAATCGTTGAGCGAATGAACACAACCGCGTCGAAGGTGCGAAAACACCGGATGGCGCGGTTTTTCGTCATAGCGGACAGCCTACTCGTCATATACATTGACCATCAATCGCTGGCACTGTTTGACGAAGGAGGGGACGAACATCGGCTCGTGGCAACAACATATGGACCGTTTGACAGCACACACCTTACAATTGCCGACCGAACAACTGCAGCGTCTGCCGCGCCTCACATGGATTGGTCAGTCGCAATTATACATCGAGCACTATGAGCAAATGCTTAATTTCAGTGAGCAATTGTTGCGTCTGCAGACGACATTCGGCGATCTTACGATTAGTGGTTTGCAGCTGCGAATTAGCGGCATTCATGAGGATGAAATTTTGGTCGAAGGCAAAATTCTCTCCGTATCCTACGGCGCAACTATTTAGAGGGATAACGATGCCCGCACCGATTTTGGCTCGTATCGGCGGTTTTGTGCGTGTAAAGTGTGTGACGAGTGATGCGGCACAATTGATCGAATTGTTAAAAAAACAAAGGCTGGACGTTTGGGATGTGTCGTTTGTTGACGAAGCGACGATTTTACTGTCGATGCACGCTCGACATTTTTTGCACGTGCGAGCGGTCGTCAAACGCTCGCAAAGTCGCTTGCGCATCGTTCAAAAACACGGCTGGTTAGTATTGCGCAAGCAAGTGAAGCGGAAAAAATGGTGGTTGATTGGCATCATACCGGCCGTTTTGTTGTTCGCCCTATGTATGTCGTTCATATGGCGAGTAGAGGTGAGCGGCAACGAGCGCTTGTCAGAGCAGCAGATTCGCGCGGTCGCCGGCGCGCACGGCCTCGAGCGTTTGGTGTGGCGCTTTCGTTTGCCCGACCCGACCATGCTAGGCAAACAGCTACAACGAAAATTACCAGGCGTTTCTTGGGTTGGTGTAGAACTGCGCGGAGTCGTCGTCAAAATCACTGTCGTCGAGGCGCGATTGCCAGAGAACAAGCCGCTCATACAGGGCCATCACCTTGTGGCACGCACGTCAGCCGTCGTCTCGCAACTGTTTGCCGAACGCGGCAAACCGCTAGTGAGCATCAATCAAAGAGTGCGAAAAGGCGATGTCTTGATTTCAGGTTGGGTTGGCAATGAGGAGCATAATCGCCTTGTCGGAGCGCGCGGAATGGTCAAAGGACTGATATGGTATGATATACATATGAGAATGCCACTAACGCGAACGTGGAAGACGATGACAGGTCAACAGTCGGTGCGCAACTATTTGGTCATCGGGCACAAAGCGGTACGCATCAGCGCTCAGGAAGAACGACCGTTTCAGCGTTATTTGACTGACCGTCAAAGCGAACCGTTTGCTATTCTTGGACGCCAATGGCCGTTCGGTACGATGCGCGAAACCGTTCGCGAAATTGCAGTCGATACCGTGCGCCTGCACCCGGCGGAAGCGAAAAAAATCGCCATCACTCAAGCCCGGTTGCATTTTCTGCGGAATTTGTCGAAACTTCGGCTGTCAGAAGCGGTCATCCGCAAGCAACAACTGCTCGTACAAAAGCAAACGAAGAGCCATCTGCAGCTGCGTGTGTTTTTCGAAGTCGAACAACCGATCGCCGAATATACGACCGAACGTGCGCTCGAAAAATAATTGTAGTTGCGAAAACCTTCTCCGATAGGATAGGATGAACATGTAGCACAAGTGATTTTAAGGAGCCTGATGACTGTTGATTCAAAACGAACCGATAAGCAAAATTGCGCTGCAAAGTGCCGCTGAAGGACTAAGTTTGTTTGGTCCGCGCGATGCTTTTCTGCGCTTGATTGAATCAAGCACGACGGCACAAATCCATTCCCGCGAGTCCGAATTGACAATTCTCGGAGACAGCGAAGAAGTCAAATGGCTTGAGGCGCTGCTCGAAACATTATTGCAAATCGTGCGCGACGGCAATCAATTGACCGAGGCTGATGTCAAATATGCGCTATCTTTGGCGAAAGAGCATCGCGTCCATCAGCTTCTTGACCTTTTTAGTGGCGATGTTGCACAAACGTACCGTGGCAAGCCGATTCGTGCGAAAACGCTCGGTCAACGTCACTATGTCTCTTTAATCCGCCAAAAAGATATTGTGTTCGGCATCGGTCCAGCCGGCACCGGAAAAACGTACCTTGCTGTCGTGCTCGCCGTGCAGGCACTCAAAGAGGGACGCGTCAAAAAACTAGTGCTCACACGCCCGGCCGTCGAAGCCGGCGAAAGCCTCGGTTTTTTGCCGGGGGACATGCTCGAAAAAGTCGATCCGTACTTGCGCCCGCTCTACGATGCACTGCATGACGTGATGGGCGTCGAACCGCTCAACAAAGCGCGTGAGCGCGGACAAATCGAGATTGCACCGCTCGCCTACATGCGCGGGCGCACGCTCGACGATTCATTCATCATCATGGATGAGGCGCAGAACACCACGCCTGAGCAGATGAAAATGTTTCTGACGCGACTCGGCTTTGGCTCGCAAATGGTGATCACGGGCGACGTCACGCAAATTGATTTGCCGCGCGGCAAGTCATCCGGTCTCAAAGAAGCCGTCCGCATTCTCAAGTCAGTCGCCGAAATTGGTTTCGTACATCTGACGGAAGCCGACGTCGTTCGTCATTCGCTCGTGCAAAAAATCATATTAGCTTATAAAAACGAGGAAGTATAAACGTATGTTCGAAAAGATTGTAAAAACGTACTCCAAATGGTTGGCATACTTGCTGGGTGCGCTATTTGTCGGCGTGTTCGCATTTGCCCTCTATCCAGGCTGGATTTTGACCTCTTACGAGTTGTCGCCTGGTAGTGTGACCACGGAGGCGATCGTCGCGCCTGAGCGCATTAAGGACGAGCAAGAGACGGAGAAAGCGCGAGAAATCGCTTCCGCCAAAGTCAAACCAGTCTACGAGCCGATTGACCTCAATGCGGCTGGCTTTGTCATTGACCTGATGCAGCAAATCGAGCGAATCAATAGCGACAGCGAATTGTCGACTGAATTGAAGGCACAGATGTATAAAAACGATTTATTCACCGCCGCTTACCCTGATTTTTATCAGGCGAAACTGGCAGCATTGTCGCTTGCAGAGCCACAGCGATATGGTGAGGCGTTTAAAGGTGACATCGCCAAAAGTTTAGAGGCCAATCAATACACCGACATACCGTTTGATTTGTACTATAAAATTCCGTCCTTACGTGCGGCAGACTTGCAGACGATCGAGCAGACGATGCTGACACTGCTCCCGAAGGTTTATTTGCAACCCGTGATTGACGCCAAAAGTGCCCGCGCCGGTGCCATCGAGTTGGTCAACAACTCAGAATTGCGCTATAAAACACAACGTCAAATTGCCGTTGAATTGCTGCGCTATGTCATCGTGCCGAATTCATTTAAGAATCAGCAGGCGACCGATAATGCAAGGCTCGAAGCGCGCATGGCGGTACCGCAAAGTTGGGTCGAAAAAGGTACGGTGATTGCCCGCGAAGGTCAGTTGGTCGACCAAGACTTGTACGACATGCTTGTGCAACTCAAACTGGTGCGCGACGGCAGTCAATGGGACCGGCATCTAGGATTGTGGCTGTTCGCGATTTTGCTTGTTTGTCTCATGTACTTTTTGCTGAAGAAAAAATTAAACTTCGAACGCGACTATTCGCGCTATTTTATGGTTCTGAGTGTGAGTGCGCTCGTCGTCATCATCATGCGTCTTACATATGAATTGCAGCAATTGGTCGACTACGAATTGGCGTTCATCTTGCCGCTCGCGTTCGCCAGTGTCATTATCGCGTTGCTCCAACACGCCCGCACCGCATACGTCATGACATTCATGTTCGGTGTCTTGGCAGCAGCAATGTTTCACGGTGAAAATAACCAGTTGTTCGATTTCCGCATCGGCTTTTTTGTATTTTTGACCGGCATTATCGCAATCTACATGGCCGGCAAAGTGACGCAACGTTCTGCGATGTTCCGCACCGCACTTGCGATTTTCGCGTCCGGTTCGTTTGCTCTCATTGCCTTCGCCTTACTCGAGGGCAAATTCGAACAACGTTGGTGGTTTATCGAACCGCTCGCTTATGCGGCGTTGAATGGTTTGCTGACCATCGTGCTTGTGCTCGGTCTGATGCCGATTTTCGAGTCGGCGTTTAAGGTACTATCTAACATCAAGTTAATCGAATTGAGCAATCAGCAACATCCGCTACTGCTTCGTTTGATGACGGAAGCACCAGGTACGTACCATCACAGCATGATGGTTGCCAACTTGGCCGGCGCCGCTGCTGAAGAGATCGGTGCCAATAGTATGTTGTGCCGAGTGAGCGCGTATTTTCATGACGTCGGCAAACTGATGCGACCGTTGTTTTTTATCGAAAACAATCGAACCGATGAAAATCCGCATGACACGCTCGACCCACATGTGAGCAGAGCAATGTTGGTCGC
>CANHCR010000051.1 GCA_947459205.1 Caryophanales bacterium
CTTGGGTCGAATCGCTCAATGACAAACAAAAAGTCAGCTTAATCACATTCGACAACACCGTCAAAGAACAACACGATTTCACGGGCAAACGCGCGGAGTTGCTCGGAAAAATCGAAAACTTATCACAAACGAGCAGTCGCGCCCACATGTATGACGGGATGATCGCCGCCCTGAAAGAAGCGAACAGCAACGTCGCGACGGTCAGCAAAGACGCCAAGACGAACAAAAGCGCCTCGCCGACTCAAGCAAACAAACTGCCAGACAGACGCGCTGTCATCATGATCAGCGACGGTAACAACGAGTCGGTCGGCGGCAAAAACAAACTCGAATTTAGTAACGAACTTCGCGGGCAATCGATTCCGTTTTACATGGTCGGAACATATGCAGATGAATTGACCGAAGAAAAACAAACAAAACTGAACACCCTCGCCTACTTCTCCCGCGAGACGAGAGGGTCCTTCATTCAGAAAAGTACCGATAACCTAAGTGGCGTGTTCGAGGGCATTCAGGATTCGCTGAATGACAGTTATGTCGTACAATCCGATTGTGAAAATTGCTATCGCGAAAACAAAATCGTGCCGCACAGCGTGGAATTGATGATCGGCAAAAAACAGGCTTCTGGTAGCATCGAACACCTGCTTGCCGAATCGAGCGAGAAACCGCCGACACCTTGGTACCTAAATGTTTGGGTGTTGTCAGGTACAGTCGCCGCACTAGTGATTGTACTCGTTACCGTTTTTCTCATCTTGCGTGCCCGTCGCAATCGCCGCTTGGCATTGGCGGCTGAAGAAGAGTACCGCGACTTCATCGGCAACGAGCAACATGTACAACAGCAAGCCCCATCTCCTGGACATACGCCGGTCGCAACTCCTTACGAGGCGCCGACCGTCATGAACCCTGGGTTCAACATTCCGCCGTCAAACGTAGCACAACAAGCAAACGTGCCTCGCGGTCCGAGCAAACGAATTCGTCTCGTCGTCACGAACGACGAAAACGGACCTTCGTTCGACAAAGAAATCTATCATCGTTTGAGCATCGGGCGCGGCAAAGCGAATGACATCGTGCTCGACGACAACCAGGTATCGACCAACCATTCTGAACTGATATTCGAGAACGGGGAAATCCGCATCAACGACTTGCGTTCGACGAACGGCACATGGGTCAACGGCGTTACAATCTATGGCAGTCGCAAATTGGAAACAGGTGACGTGTTGACAATCGGACGTGTGAAGTTGCGCGTATTGTTTTAAGCGAATTAAAAAATGTGCTTCCCTTCAATTTGGGAGGCACATTTTTATTTGTATGCAGATCTTTATAAAAATCCAAATAATCACATCGAACGTTGCACTTCCACCGTAGCCCCGCGCGATTGCAACCGATTGCGAAGTTCTGTTGCCTTGGCGACGCTCAACCCATTTGCGACAAACGCAGGCGCATGTTCGATCATTTGACCAGCGACGTCAATCTCACAGTTTAGAAACTCAACAATGGTCCCTACCACCTGGGCTCGCTCTGCCCCTGAATGAATAATAATCACATCATAGCGATCCGTTTCGGCGACCGCTGCAATGGGAGTCGTCGGCAAACTTGTTGGGGGAACGGTTGACGGTGATAATGGGTTAACAACCTCCACCTTCTGTGGCGTGCTTTTGATGGCAATCTCTAACTTAGCCGACAAATCGGTCGCTTGTCCGATGTTTGCGAATGTCATGACCACAAATGAGTTGTCAAAATCCTTTAACATCACTTTAACATGATAATAAGTCTCTTTGTCTGAGTATGATGTCGTCATATCCGCCGAAGACACCGCATGATAATCATAAATGTCAAACGGAATTTCAGACATAAACTCCTCGTACTGATGCCCATAAATGATGGCGATGCGCTGATGCGAGTGATGGAAAAGCATGCGCACGCCGTCCCAAGATTCATATGTCTTCTCGATAACAAAACCGGTCGCCTCAATCGCAATCAACGTGCGTTTCATCGCTCGTTCATATTTCTGATTGTTATTATTGTTGGCAGCGATTTGTACGACAATCGCAATCACTATAATGACCGCGGCGATAATAAATAGTTCCATCGTTAATCCCTCCCTAACCTTCTGCGACGCACAAAAAAGAAAAGAGACAGTGCCAGTCCGATGAACAGCAAAATACCACAACCGATTAGAAGAGTCGTCATATTCGGGATGACCACATTTAACTGAATCGGATTGTTCTCTCCTAGTTCGATTTCCCATTCTAGCGTCTTCCCATCTTCGCTGATGGTATCTGCATTATGCGTCTTTGGCTTGATTGGCAAGGTGACACGAAGTTTGACATCCGCCTGCGAATACAGCAAGCCCGACAAGAATGCCTCACTGGCACCATCTGTCTGATTGCGCAAATCGATATCCGTATTGATGTCCAATTCACGTGTAAAGAGAAGGTTCTCGGCATTCAAGGTAACGTCGTTTGATTGATCAAATAATTGATTATTAAGTGTAGAAAATGTAATGCCTTCCGCGTTTTCAAAATGTTTTTTTACACGCAGACCCTCATTGCGACCATCGTCATAAGGCTCGACCGTGTAGCCTTCCGCTTCCGCATTTTCGCGTGCCTCGGCAAATGGATCATCATTCTCGACGGTCGCCAGTACAACTTTATCAAGTGCCATGATGTAATCGACATCGATGCTTCCGTCCCAGTTCACCGTAATGTGATAATCGCCCTTCACGCAACCGCTGAGCAATACAACTGCGAGCAATAAGCTAATCAACGTGCACATTACTTTCATTCTCTTTTGCACCAGCCTATTCACCTCTACATCTATAATTGATTAAAATGAAAGATTAATTGGATTATAACACAGGGATCATGTTTAAATGTATATATTTAGAATTTTTCTCAATAAAAAACCTTCTCTTCGTTTAAGAGAAGGTCATCACGTATAAATGATATTGTGTCAATCCAACTGCAACGGATGGACATATTTGTAGCCACGTTCACTAATTTTCGTCAGCAACTCATCAAGCGAACTGGCCGTGCCAGGCACGTCATGAAGCAAGATGATGCTACCTGGCCGAAGTTGCTTGAGTACGCGTTCAATGACGATGCGGTTCGGCTTTTTGCGTTCCTTCCAATCTTCGGAGTCGTTTGACCAATTGATCATCCGCAACTTTTGATGCACTAACACTTCTTTGACTAAATCGTTATACTCTCCGTATGGTGGCCGGAAAAATAGCGGACGTTCGCCGGTCAACTTCTCCACTTGACGCTGCACAATCGCAATTTCCGTCTCGATGATCGTGCGGTTCACTTTCACTAAATTGACATGCCCATACGTATGATTGCCGATCTCATGCCCACGCCGATGAATGTCGCGCAGTAAATCAGGATGTTGGCGAATCAAATAGCCGTTCACAAAAAACAGCGCCTTCACTTTATGTTTATCCAGCACATTCAAAATTCTCGTGGTCGTCCGTTTCGAATAGGGCGCATCATCAAACGTGATGAGCACCACTTTTTTATCATCTTGAGAATTCGTCGGTTTAAGTTGATTGAGTCGGTCCATACGGTACAACGATACATCAGGTCCCAATGTTTGCAAGGCGACCTTCTTTGACTGATTGGCGAAACCATCAAAAACGAACAAACTGAAGCAAAATGTGACGGCAAGAAGCAAAGTGAGCGCACGACCTAGCGAACGACTCATGATGGTTACACCTCTGTTTAAGATTTTACTTATTAGACGCAGCAGCCGTCGAAAAAGTTCCTTTTTTCTGCGTCGAAAAATGAAAAAATTTGTCATTGTCCAATGTTGCGCATTTCGTTCGCCGTGAATTTACGCACAGTTTGATCATAAGCAGAAAAAACGTCCGCTAATCGGAGCAAAATCGGATGCAGTCCGGTCAGCCGCGTCTCGTATTCTTTCACTAATTCGCTTTTCATCCGCACCAATTCGAGCAGCACCGCATGCACCTCAGCGGCGAACACTTTTTCCTCGAATAGGATGTTGATGATGTCCTCGTATGAGCCAGCGTCGCGCATCATAAAGGCGTCGATGAGCATGTGGCCACTGTCCGTTACTGCCTCCATCGCGAGGTGCAACAACCGCTCTTGTGCCAAGCCATATGTGATTGGCGTCGAATTGTCAGTGGCAGAAGTAACATTCGTGTTCGTCGTAGCGCTCATCAGCCCCGCCAACTGCTTTGCCTGCTCGCCCAATCCGACTAAAAACGACAGTTTTCGTTCAAGCAACGGTCGGTCCAAATAGTACATCGTTCATCACTTCTTCCGTTTTTTTGCCTTCGCCCGTAGTAGCATCACCGCAATAAACACGGCAATAATAAATATAAACAGGATCGCCCAATTTAAATACTCCATGTCGAGATTTTCACGCATCTCATAACTCCCCTTTCGCCGCACGGCGTCCATACGCCCAGTGGTTCGTCGGTCCGTGTCCGCCGCCTAAACCGAGTTCATCGCGAATCGCCCAAGTGATATACTGTTTGCCGAGTCGCACCGCCTGCTCTAACCTCTCGCCGCGAGCGAGCATCGCCGTAATCGCCGCCGAAAACGTACAACCAGTTCCATGCGTATGGCGGGTCTCAAAGCGTTCGCTTGGCAACTGCAAATACTGTGTGCCGTCGTAGAAAATATCAATCGGCTGACCGCTCAAGTGACCACCTTTCACGACCGCTGAACGGGCGCCGAGTTTGTCGACCAGCATGTTCGCCGCTTGCTCCATATCCGCCAGCGTGCGGATGGTAAGCCCGGTCAGCACCTCTGCTTCTGGTACGTTCGGTGTGACGACCGTCGCTAACGGTAGCAAAATCTCACGTAGCGCACTTTGCGCCTCCACTTGCAACAACGATGCACCGCCTTTGGCGACCATCACCGGATCGACGACCAAATTGCGCAGTCTGTGCTCCTTAATCTTCCTCGCTACCAGTTCAATGACTGAAGCTTGCGAGAGCATCCCTGTTTTTAGCGCATCGACACCGATATCCGCCGCCACCGCATCGATTTGCGCCGCGACGCCGTCTAGTGGCACATCATAAATGCCATGCACGCCGAGCGTATTTTGCGCGGTAATCGCCGTCACCGCCGTCATCCCGAACACATCGAGCGCCATGAACGTTTTCAAATCGGCCTGAATCCCCGCTCCGCCGCCACTATCTGAACCGGCAATCGACAGCGCCCGCGCCGTCTGCAAGCCGTTTTTTTCATTCGTAAACACACCATTTCCCCCGTTTCATGATGTCCTATCTCTATATTACTCGCTTTGACGAAAAGTTCAAAGATTGTTATCATGAAATCAATGTTTGGCGGAAGGAACGGTGCCATTTGAGACGTCCTGAACTTCACATCATCACCAACGGAAAGCAGGCGCTCGACGACGTCTGCATGCGGATTGCAGAACTCAGCGATGAGGCGAAATCGATGATTGACGTGCTCCATATTCGCGAAAAACAGCGAACGGCGCGCGAGCATATTGCGTGGTATATGGCGCTGAAAAAATTGCTGCCTCTGTCGCGCATCACCATCAACGACCGACTCGATGCAGCCATCGCGGTGAGAGCGGATGGCGTACAGTTGGCATGGCATAGCGTCGATGTATGGGGAGCAAAGCAAATGTTGCCGAGTCGCTGTCTGATTGGCTGCTCGGTTCACAATATCGAAGAAGCAACGACCGCTGAGGCTGCCGGCGCAGATTATGTATTATTCGGACATGTGTTTGAAACGGATTCGAAAGCAGGTTTGGCGGGGCGCGGGGTTGCGGCACTACAAGAGGTGGTGGCGGCAGTATCCATTCCTGTCATTGCATTGGGAGGAATTACTGCGGACCATGTGGCAAACGTGTTGAAAAGCGGTTGTGCCGGTGTTGCCGTGATGTCGGCATTTTTCTCTACGCCGAACAGCGAAACGGCGCTTCGCAAGATTAGAGATGAACTAGATAAGAGGAGATAATAAATGCCAGATAGCGTAATGCGGGAGAGCGTGTTGCGGGAGAGCGAAACGCATACGTTAGTGATCGGTGGTGGCGTCATCGGTTGTGCCATCGCTTATGAATGTGCCAAACAAGGACTGGCAGTAACCTTGCTCGACAAGGGTACTATCGGTAGTGAAGCATCACAAGCGGCGGCGGGCATGCTCGGCGCCCAAGTAGAGAGCCATCACGATGGCCCGTTTTATGAACTGTGCAAGGCGAGCCGTGATCTGTACCGCACATGGACGGACGAATTAGAGCAGATTAGCGGTTGCTCGATTGACTACATCGCAAACGGCATCGTTCGTGTGGCACTAACCGAAACAGACGAGGTGGAACTAAAAGGTCGCCTGCCATGGTTCGGCGATGGCGTAAAGTGGCAAACACGTGAACAACTGCTAACACTTGAACCCACACTCGGCGAAGAGGTGCGCGGCGGTATCTATTTTGCCGATGATCATCAGGTGCATGCGCCGAAGTTATCAGAAGCACTCCACGCGGCGCTACGAACATTGGGAGTGCGCATGATCGAACATGCCGACATCGAGCAGTGGCTACTCGATGAACAGCAAAGCCATGTACGCGGCGTGCAACTGGCAGACGAAACCATCATGAGCACACAAACGGTGATTGCAGCTGGTGCGTGGAGCCAATCATTGTTGGAACCGTTCGACCTCCACTTGCCGATTCAACCCGTCAAAGGTCAATGCTACGCTGTGCGCCCGCAAAAGCCAGTAATCGGCCACACCGTTTTCACAAAAGGTTGTTACGTCGTGCCGAAACTCGACGGCTCGCTTGTCATCGGCGCCACCGAAGAACGCAGCGGTTTTGACAAATCAATCAACCCGGATGCTGTTGATACCATTCAGCAAACGGTGATCAAACTACTACCTGAACTGGCAAGAGCGACATTCGAACGGACTTGGACTGGATTACGACCAGCGTCCGCAGATGGCATGCCGTTTCTTGGCAAAGCGCCACGCTGGGATAACCTTTTCGTGGCCGCGGGCCACTATCGCAACGGCATTTTGCTAACGCCAATTACCGCGAAACTAATGAGTGCACTGCTTCTCGGGCAACCGACCACCATCGATCTCAAACCATTCGCCGTCGATCGTTTGCTTTAGTCGTCTCATTAAAAATGGACATCCACAAACAAAACTGCCGTACGGAACGTTGAAGTGTAGTGTGTACACTCTTCGTTTCCGCCACCGGCAGTTTTTTGCTTACACCCTTCTTTAATTCACGCCGCCACTCTGCCCATCCGTCCCCTGGCGAATCAATTCCGAGGCATTGCTGAACGTCACTTCTTTCGGATTGGCGGACAGCGTCTTTTGCACCAACTTTTCAAACGCATTGACCTGCCCTTTCAGCGACTGACCTTTCCACGCCATCATCGCGAGTCGGTTCATCTCATTAATAAAGTTGCGATTCGCCGAGACGTACACCTCTTGAATCGAGCGGTCTTCTTTGCCGATTTCCTTGGCAATTTTCGTCTTCAACTCTAGCGCCACATCGCCAAGCGCACGCTTCGTGTTCATCGGCGACGCCACCACTCCGCTCGGCATCAGCAAGTCTTTTTCTGTATAGTCCTGAATGACGCGGTCGGTCTTGCCTGCCGGCGGCAACGTCCCGCGCATGTGCGTAATGTCTCCCGAACGTCCGCCTGTCGCCGTGCCGTCAAGCAAAATGGCCACGTACGCACGCTTATTCGCCACCATCACCCACGCAGTATTCACCGCATCAATATTGCTGACAACGTTCGACAGTCGCTGGTTGAACGTCAAATTCGTCATAAAATGTTCGTTCGGCGCCCGCAAGGTGTTAATGTCGCGCAGTTGCTCGCGATTCGCATACTGATTGTACGGCGTCGCCAGCTTATTTTCATGATAATCAATCGCATACGGTTCGGTCACGCGGTTGCTCTCCATGTTGCGATCATCGACATTGGCACACGCGGTCAACAGCAAGACTAGCGCCATAAACAAACCAATCGTTTGCAGCATCATCGTCATTCCTCCTGTTCATTTTGAGATTGCATAAACTTGCCATGGCTGCGCAAACTACGTGCAGAACCATTTTGAAGCGATACGATTTTGAAACGGAGGGATTGCAATGTCTGAAAAACGCACCTATTTTGTCTCGCTCCAATTGGGCTTGCTGGCCGATCAACCGTACGACCATACGTACCAGTTTGAGATTGAAGCGACGGACATCGAAGCGACATTGCTTCAGGAAAAGTTGGACAAAATGGCGGACGGCGAAGTGTGGTTCGGCATCCTCAACCTCGTGCAGGACGAGGACTATAGCAATGATCGCCGTCACGAGAGCGAACATTTGCTCAAGGAAATTTACGAGATGATCGCCGCCTTAGAGAAGAAAACGGGTGAAAAGCATGTCGCCGATGACAGCCTCACTGTTCCGCACCGGGAGCCGAGCGATCCGACGACCCCCGCGCATTTGGCAGAAAAACTCGACTAATCCGGCTTCCACTATCCATTATCCTTTCGGCTTGAAGAACAGCGATGCGAGGAACGAGAAGATGATGGCTGCCGAGATGCCGGCACTCGTCACCTGAAAAATCCCCGTGATGACACCGACCAATCCTTTGTCTTTCGCCTCGTCGAGCGCGCCATGGACAAGCGCGTTGCCAAAACTGGTAATCGGTACCGACGCGCCCGCGCCGGCAAATTCGATGAGCATGTCATACCAGCCGAAGCCGCCGAGAATCGCACCCGCCACGACGAGCGACGTCATCGTATGTGCTGGCGTCATTTTGAACACATCAAGCATGATCTGACCAATCACGCAGATTGCGCCGCCCACCAGAAACGCCCAGACAAATTGCATCCACACAGAACCATCCATCACTCGCCCTCCTCTCGTTCAAACGCCACCGCATGGGCGATGCACGGAATCGATTCTCCTTGTTGAAAAGACAGCGGTGACAGCAAAGCGCCAGTCGCCACAACGAGCATCCGCCGATACGTACCCTCAAGCATTTTGCGTAGCCAATGACCGTATGTGACGACCGCACAGCACCCACACCCGCTCCCGCCCGATTGCACCTGTTGCGTCTGATAATCGTAAATTTTCATGCCGCAGTCTTGATACAACTCGCCGTCAATGGCTATGTTGTGCTTTTTGAACATATCCAGCGCAATGGCATGACCAAGCTGCGCCAAATCGCCGGTGACAATCAGGTCGTAATGGTTCGGCTCGATCTCAAGGTCACGCAGGTGCGCTTCGATCGTGTCAACCGCTGCAGGTGCCATCGCCGCACCCATATTGAACGGATCTTTGATGCCCATGTCGATCACGCGCCCGATGGTCGCCGCTGTAATGCGTACGCGTCCCATAGGTTGGTCAAGCTTCAAATCAGACAACTTAGACTGCATCGCTAGGTCTACACGCGCCACCACCGCCGCACCCGATCCCGTCACCGTACATTGCGCGGTCGGCGGTTTCTGCGACCCATACTCCGTCGGATAGCGAAACTGTTTCTCCGCCGTCGCATTGTGACTGACCGTCGCCGCCACTGTATAGTCCGCCGCCCCCGCTTCAATCAGGCAAGCAGCGAGTGCCAAACTTTCCATCGACGTCGAGCACGCGCCGAACACGCCGAGGAACGGAATTTGCATCGTCCGCGCCGAGAAACTGCTGCTCGTAATTTGGTTCATCAAGTCACCAGCAATCATGAAATGAATCTGTTCGCGCGTCAGTCCGGCATGCTCGATTGCGAGCGAGACCGCCTCTTCCATCAGCATGTTTTCCGCCTTCTCCCAGCTGTCCTGCTCCATCATCAAATCGCCGTGGATGATGTCGAAGTCGTCCGCCAGCGGCCCTTCCCCTTCGAATGGTCCGACCACCGTGCCAGTCGCCATAATCGCCGGTTTGCTCGCGAATACCCAAGATTGATGACCTTTGCGCATCAGATAATCCCTCCCATTCGCAGCAAAGTATGGACAATCGCAACGAGAAACGCCGCCACCACGCCGAACACGATGACCGGTCCAGCCACTTTGAACATATTGCCGCCAACGCCGAGCACGTAGCCCTCCGAACGATATTCAAGCGCCGCCGACGCCATCGAGTTAGCGAAGCCAGTAACTGGTACCGCCGTACCCGCACCCGCCACTTGAGCGATTTTGTCATAAACGCCAAACCCAGTCAGCACGACCGAAAGAAAAATCATCGTTGCTACCGTCGGGTCGGCCGCCGCTTTTTCCGAAAAATCAAACCACTCTACATACATCAGCATCACCCATTCACCGATGAGGCAGATGAGGCCGCCGAACAAAAACGCCATCACGATATTTTTCAACAGCGGTCGTTTCGGCTCTAAGTTGCCCGCCAATACCTGATATTGCTGCTGCGTAGGTGAAAGAGACTTCTTCTGTTGATCCGCCATGCGCGCCGCCTCCTTTTCCCTACTAATGTGCGCAGGCGCCGATTTCTTATGATAGTATCTTGTTGGAAAAACGTTTATCATGGGGATGTATGGATTGTCTGTGGAGGGATTGCCGATGTATAAACATTACATTTTCGATTTGTACGGCACGCTCATCGATCTGCGTACGAATGAGGAAAAGGTGGCATTGTGGCGGGAATTGGCGAAGTTTTACACCTACAACGGTGCGCCCTACGCGACGAAAGAGTTGCGCGGCGCATATATAGAGCGGGTGGAACGCGCCTTGCGCCGCATCAAACGAGTGAAGCAGACCGAACATCCAGATATCGAAATTTCGCACCTGTTCCGCGACTTGTACCGCGCCAAGGGTGTGCGCCCGACGCAGCAACTAACGCGCCACACGACGCGCCTGTTTCGTGCGCTATCGCTCGACTATCTCAGGCTCTATGAAGGTGTGGCGGAGACGCTGAATCGCCTCAAACAAAGCGGCGGCAAACTGTACTTGCTGTCGAACGGTCAGAGTGAGTTTTCCTTGCCAGAAATGCGCCATCTCGGCATCGCCGACTTGTTCGTCGGACTGCACTTTTCCGCCGACTACCGCGTCTGCAAACCGGATGTCGCCTTCATGCAGGCATTGTTCCGCGCGCATGATATTGGCGCCACAGACAGCGTGATGATTGGCAACGACCATACGACCGACATCGAAATCGCCCGTCGGCTCGAGATGGATGCCGTCTACATCCACACCAACTGCTCGCATGAGATTGACAAGGTCGATTGCAAATATCAAATTTGGGACAACGACTTCCGCAAACTGCTCGATTTCTTTGACGCCTAATTCCCTCGGCGCCAAATCGCTTCGGCGACTGACTGCATAAACCGCCCTCTTTTCGGACACACTTCTGCAGTGTGCTTCACGAAAGGAGGTGACATCATGACGGTAGCAGCTGACGTGAAAACATGCCTCGCCAACCTGAAAAGCGCGCAGGCCAGCCTCGAGTCATTCGCACTCGCCACGCAAAACCAAGAGGCGAAGTCGACGTTTACCAACGCCGCGAGCATGACGCAACAAGTGGTCGATCAAGTGGCGGCGCGTGTCCAGCAATTAGAGAACGAGGAACCGCAATATAAAGGGTTTTAATAAACTTTCATAAAAAATGGGCGTTTCGCCGCTCCGCACGAATGCGGGGTACGCGAAATGCCCTTTTGATATTAATCACCACTTGCATCATCTGCTCAGTAGCGGCCGAACCTGTTCGAGCACCGACTGAATCAGTCCAGCACAGTCGCCGTACATCTGCTTCGCCTCATCACGCTCGCAAGCCAAAGCGAACAGTTCCAAATCAGCCTCACTCTTCTTTAATTGCGCGAATAGCAGTTCCTTCTCCTGCGGCATCGGCACTTGCCATTTGTCGTCGTATGTATCGACGTACAGTTGCCCAAAGCCATCCACTTGCGCGACGAACACGTTGTCCGCCGTCACCCCAATTTTCTCCAGTTCCGTATGCAACCAGCGGCGATTGAAGCCGCGCGTGGCAAGCGGCTCATCCATCACATTGCCATCGATAATGACAGTCGCCGGCTCCGGTTCTGGCGCCACCTTGATGCCGAGATGTTTCGGCGTAATCGGCTGATTTTCACGCTTTAGCAAAACGTTCAGTTCACCGCTCGACTCGATCACCGCAAACTCAACATCGGCCAGCAAAAACACGTCCTTTTTACGAAGTTGCTCGAGCAACTCGTCGACGGTCAGGCGCGACTTTTTCAAATTGTCGTCCATCACCCGGCCGTCCTTGATGAGCACCGTTCCCTTGCCTTCGATCCAATCGCGCCACGTCTTGCTTTTTATCGTCAAAAACTCCATCAGCAGCGAGACGCCCGCCCACACGACCAACGCAATCACGCCGAGCAGCCAGCTTTCACGGAGCTCGAGCGACACGTAAGCAGCAATACTGCCGATGGTGATGCCCGTAATGTACTCAAACAGCGATAACTGCGAAATTTGCCGTTTCCCTAAAATTTTCGTCAACACAAACAGCACCACTACCGCCGACAGCGTGCGCAGCGCCACTTCCAGCCAATCCGGCATATGGACCCTCCTCGCAACATCGATTCACGTTCGTTTGCGAAGTTAGTTTGCGATACTTGAGCTTCAATTATTCTTCAGCAGCGCTGGTGGCAATTCAAACGTAAAAAAGCGGTCTTCGGCTTCAACCATGAGTCTGCTGCCGCTTACCTGTAATGCCGGAAAATATTGCGACTGCGCCTGATAACGAAACAGCGGTTTGCCAGTAGTCAAATCGATTGCGAACAATTCGCCATCCGTTTGCGCGACATAGAGTCCGTTATTGTGCAGTAACAGTTTGCCAACGGGATTGTCGAGTGCCGGATAAAACCATTCCGAACCATTGACCGTTTTCACCGAGAGCAGACCATCGAATCGCTCTTTCGCAAAAAATAGTTTGTCTCGATGCGGACCGGCAATCCAGTTGACACGTTTTGAGAGTGGTAGCGGCGTTTTCAAACCGGGATTGCGCACGTCGAAGCGATAAATAGTACCTTCATTCGACTGCACATACAAATCGATGCCGTTCAAGGCAATCTGCTTCGCCTGTGCCGTAAGCGGATCTTTACCTCTCGCAACTGGCAAAAACGACCTTGTTTCAATCCGCTTACCGTTGCTGCGGTCGAGCACCGCTAGCTTTAATTCAAACCGATCCTTCACCGTGCGCGGCGTCAAATCTTCAAACAACAGTCGATTGTTGACGACCCCAAGCAGTGGTCCAAGCGTAGGCCCAGCACTCCATAAGCGTTTGCCTGTTTTCAAATCGAGTGCATGAAAGTTGACGCCATCATTTGGGCTGTTTTTTTCTGAAGGGACGAGCACCATCGGCGTCGCACCCGCAATATTCAAAACGAAAATTTCTTGCATGTACGATTCGGCATCGCTCCAAGTCCAGCGCATTTTTCCTGTTTTCGCATCCAACGCAACCAGCATCCCCATGTATCGAAACAGCAGCAACTCGCCGCTCGCTTGCATCGTAAACGAAGCCGAGTCATTGACCATATCACTCAGTGCTGGATTGTTTTTGTATGCATAAGTCCACAGCAGTTTGCCGCTGCGTACATCGTAGCGGAATAGCTCGTTTTTCCATGAAGTGACATATACCGATGAGCCGATGACCGATAGCGGCGCGCGGATGGTTTTGCCGACCGACCACTGCAATTTACCCGTCACCACACTACTTGCGTTTAACTTGTCATTTTTGACGAACAAAGCCAGGTCCCCAGATAGCGCCGCGCGACCTTCACCGTCGAATGCATCCGATGGCTGGCCGAGCATGAACGTCCATCGCGGGTTCAGCCCTTGCACTGATTTTTCATACGCATAGCTATACGTCGTTTTGCCTTCATAGGTTGATTTCGGCACCACATGCGCACCGTTCGCAGCAGGCAACCAAGAACTGCTAACGAACATGCTAGCCATTATCAGGATTTGCACCCAAACCCTTCGCAGCCAACTATTGTGTAAAAAACGTCCGCACATCGCATTCCCTCCCGCCATTAGTCGTTCATCATAATTTGAATCGTCAATCGCGTCCAGTGATCAACCTGCTCCGTCTCCTCCAGTACACCGTAGATCAGTTTACCGGCATCCATCAAGCGCGAAATGATTTCATTATTTTTCTTCGGCACATAACCGAGTTTCTGGCCGTCCTTGTTGCGGATGACGATTGCCAGCGGATCGTTGCGATTTTCTGGTTCGCGAAAAAAGTAGAGCCGCGTGCCGACTTCTACCGACTCCAGTGCTTGTTCCAAATCATCGACATACATCGTGCCTGCGATATGCGTCTCAATTAGAAAAATTTCACGGGCAAACGGTTTGCCAATCACCGGCGGGTTGCCGCCACCGCCAATTAACGCACCTGTGCCAATCAGTCCGCCCAAAAACGGCGTAATCCCGCTTTGGCCTGTTTGCCCTGCGCCATTACCCGTTCCGTTGCTAACTTTGTCTGTCATCGAATGCACCTCCAAAAATGAATGCTACTGCTGCGACTTCCATTTCGCAAGCTGCTCAGCAAGTGCCGAATTTACCGCGCCTTGATCCTTATTTTCATTGTTCTGCTGTTCCAAGAACTTCGCCACTTCGCGCTTGGACACGCCACTCGCCGACTCCTTGCGCGCAACGAATGACGACAACTTCTCGCGATAACCACAGCCACAATGAAACGTCTGTCCCTCACCAGCGCCGCGCAGTTCCAATTTTTTATGACAATTCGGACAGCGTGCGTTGGACGTTTGCGACATTCGCTTGCGAGTGCCGCACTCACGGTCCTGACAGACCAGTAGTTGCCCTTTCTTATCTTTCACGTCAAGCATCGGCTTGCCACACTCCGGACATGGCGTACGCGTCACATTTTCATGCTTAAACGTCTGCGCACTGCGGGCGATTTCCTGCACGGCGCGCGTCGCATAGGTACGCATTTCGGTGACGAACACATCGCGCGACAACTTGCCTTTGGCGATTTGCTCGAGTTTACTTTCCCACTCCGCCGTCAACAGCGGTGTGCGCAGTTCCGTCGGCACCAGTTCAAGTAGCTGCAACCCTTTGCGCGTGATGCGGATCTCTTTGCCGTGCTTTTCGATGAGAAAGGCCGCGAACAACTTTTCGATGATGTCCGCGCGCGTCGCCACCGTCCCCAGTCCACCCGTCTGCTTGAGCGTCTGCGCCATCTGACTGTTGCCGCCGTCCATAAACTTCGTCGGATTTTCCATCGCGCTGAGGAGCGTCGCCTCATTGAAACGCGCCGGCGGTTTGGTGGCGCCGTTCGTCATGTTCAGCGCCAACACCTTAAAGCGCTGTCCTTTGCTCAGCTCAGGAAACGTCTGCTCGCGCAGTTCCTCTTCCTCACCATCATCGTCCTCCGCCTGTGCACCCGTGACCGCACGCCAACCTGGCACCAACACTCGCTGCCCGCGCGCCACGAACGTTTCATTGTGAATGCGTGCCTTCAACGTGATTTGCTCATACTCATGCGCCGGCATCAGCACCGCAAGAAACCGTTTGACAACAAGGTCGTAAATCTTCCGCTCGCCATCGTTCAAATCTTGCAAACGAAGCGGCTGCTCAGTCGGGATGATCGCATGATGATCACTGACTTTGCGGTCGTCGACCATGTGCGGTCCCGTCTTGATGCCACCTTTCAAAATCGAAGCCGCAAACGTCTGATATGGTCCCACTCCGCACGCCCGCAGCCGCATGCCCAACGTAGGCACGATGTCACTCGACAAATAGCGCGAATCGGTGCGCGGGTACGTCAACAACTTGTGCTGCTCATACAGACGCTGCATGATGTTCGACGTCTCCTTGGGCGACAGTCCAAAACGCTTGTTAGCGTCGCGCTGTAACTCCGTCAAATCATAGAGCGCCGGAGCAAACGACTTGCGGCGCGTTTTTTCAATATCAGAAATGGACGCCTCCTTGCCAGCCAGCGTCTGCATCAATGACTCAATCTTCGCCTTGTCGAAAGAGCGATACGACTTCGACGCGCCGTCCTGCCAAGTCAGCTTTAACTGGCCATCTACCTGCGCGGTGATACCGTAAAAAGGCGTCGGCTTGAAGTTGCGAATTTCCTCTTCGCGGCGAGCGATGATGGCGAGCGTCGGCGTCTGCACCCGACCGCACGACAGCTGCGCATTGTGCTTGCAAGTGAGCGCCCGCGAAGCGTTCATGCCGACCAACCAGTCCGCCTGCGCCCGTGCCTCCGCCGAAGCAAACAGCGCCTCATACGCCTGTCCGCTCTTCAAATTTTTGAAGCCGTCACTAATCGCCTGATCGGTCACTGACGAAATCCACAGGCGCTTCACCGGCTTTTTCACCTTAGCATGGGCAATGATCCAGCGCGCGACCAACTCTCCCTCACGGCCGGCGTCCGTCGCGATAATAATCTCGCTTACATCTTTGCGCTGCAGCTGCGTTTTGACCGTATGAAACTGCCCCTTCGTCTCTTTGATAACCTCGAGTTTAAACGGCTGCGGCAACATCGGCAGATCCTCCATGCGCCAGGTCTTATAGCGCTCGTCGTACATCTCAGGGTCGGCAAGCGTTACGAGATGACCGAGCCCCCAAGTGACGATGTACTGCGTCCCTTCGATAAAGCCGTTCTGTTTTTTCGAACATTTCAGCACGCGCGCAATATCGCGTGCGACCGACGGTTTTTCTGCAAGCACGAGTTTTTTCATGAGAAGTTCCTTTCTAATTTGTTAATAAGGGGTGGGCACATCTTCGCGAATATCAGCAATAATCCAGCGCTTTCCTTTTTTCTGCAACTCAAACGTCAACTTGATGTGACCGGTGTAAGTGTCTTTGTTGAACAACAAACTCATGCGATTCCCTTCATCTTTTATCACCTTAATCGTCGAATCAATCGCTAACGCAGAACAACCCCTGGTTTCCAGCGCCGCTTGAGTAGGCACCTTTTTATTATCAGTCAACTCTGCAAGCCGTCGATCAATGTCAGTCGAGGGATACCAACTGCCGAGCTCCAACAACTTTAAGTATTCATGAATCAACCGTTTCGGGTCGGTCGGGTAAGCCCCCGCATCGTAAGCCATGTTCTGCTCTACAAATTGCTTGCCGTCCCACACGTAATCAACCGCTAATTCCTCGTAACAAGTCGTATAA
>CANHCR010000052.1 GCA_947459205.1 Caryophanales bacterium
ATCTCGTTTTGGTTTTGCGGCTACTTAATTAATTCGAGATGTTGGGGAGGTTCTCCTTTTTTCATGCCTTACAAACCCAGTAAACACATGACTTTAGAATTATGAAATTGATTCCATTTCAGAATGTAAATTAGCTTATAAAATGAAAACTTACGAAACATAAATATTAATGCACCTTTTATGTTGAATAACTTTAATATTTACAAAAAAAAGAATTGGAGTTAAAATGTATATATGAATATCCTTGTTTCAATTAAATTTTGACAAGTTTTTTTCATGTCTTGATTTGTGGACAATCGTTTCGTAAATCAACTTTATGGGTATAATCCCCTGTGAACCACCGTTTTTATATTTAAGGAGGAATTTGAATGCAACGTTTGAAGTCAATCTTTGTTTTGTCGCTTGTGATCAGTTTGTTGGTAAGTTTCGGTTATGGAACTACCTTTGCGTCGACACCAATGATGCCGACCAATCTATTTGCAAGTGGTATCTTGGAAAATAAATTCACACTCAATTGGACAAGTGTTCAAAACGCAACGAGATATGAGATTTTCATGAAGGAAGGGAATGGAACCGAGTCGAAAGTGGCTACAATAAATGAAACCGGTCCCGTCACGCAACTTGATTTGGTGTTACTAATCGACCGCTCGGGAAGTATGGGACCTTATATCAACAAAGTAAAAGAGCAACTGAACATGTTTGTAGACACTATTAAGGCGGCTTCCATTGACATTCGTATTGGTATGCTTACTTTCGTTGATGTAACATGTTCATATTCCGTCCATAAAACGGATTTCACAACCAATTTAACTGCGATTCAGACGGCTATATCAAACATTAATGTTGGCGGTGGTTGTGGTTGGGGCGAATCTCATTTGGAAGCAATTATGAATCCACCAAATGGGGCGATTCATTTTAATTTCCGACCGAACGCAGCCTTACAATTTATCATGGTTTCGGATGAACCGATTCACGATGACGCGGATGGAGATAATGGAGACGGTGAATCAGTTCATGATATCGATAAAGTCTCTAATCTTATGCAAGAGAAAGATATAATGTTTTCTGTAATTGGACCGAATGCGACGCACTATTCTGTCCTTGATGATTACGCTTATTACGCACATAATCAACTGAAAAAGTTTACAGATAAAACACAAGGTCAATATATTGACATGACATTGAGTTCTTATCAAATCCAGTTGCGCAAATTGGCCGACACCATCATCGCTGCCCGTTCTCACGAACTGACAGGATTAAAAGAATACACTCAGTACACTTTGCGGATGAAAGCTTGCAACGGCACGACATGCTCTAATTTTAGTTCGCCTATTAATGTAACCACCAAGGATGTGACCGCGCCGACGAAACCAGCAAATCTGAGCACCTCTAACAAGACTTCTTCTGGCTTTACGTTGAATTGGGCGGCAGCGAGCGATACGGGGACAGGCGTTAATGAGTATATCGTATATCGTAATGGCACTGTGGTTGCGACCATACCAGCTACGGCAGCTTCAACATATAGTCATTCATCGACGGGTCTATCAAGTAGTGTGACGTATTCGATGCATGTTGTGGCCAAAGACCATGCCGGCAATGTGTCTGCTCAAAGCGATCCATTGACTGTGAATCTTAGTGATAACATTTCGCCGACGGTTCCAAGCGGTTTACAAGCAAGTAATGTCACTAGAAACTCTTTGCGACTAACATGGACTGCATCTACCGATAACATTGGTGTGACCGGATATAATATTTATCAAGGTATCGTGCAAATTGCATCCGTTAGCGGAACAACCACTACTTACAATGTTTTAGGCTTGACTGAAAACACGAGTTATACATTTACGGTGCGCGCGAAAGATGCAGCTGGCAATCTATCGAACGCCAGCAGTACTCTTATTGTGACGACTCAAGCACCAGCGAATCGTGCCCCGACTGCCATCACCATCAATAGCAACACGGTCGATGAAAACCACTGGATAGGCTACACGGTCGGTACTCTTTCAACGACTGACCCTGACGCAGGTAATACGTTTACGTACGCGTTGGTGTCAGGCGAAGGCGATGCCGACAACGCTTCGTTCAGCGTTGTCGGCAACAAACTCAACGTAGCGGCAGATCTTGACTTTATCGATGATTATGTCTATTCGATTCGCGTGCAGACAACCGACAACGGCGGACTGTCCTATGCGCAACCGCTTGAAATCGAAGTGACGCAGTCCAATGTCTCATTAAACAATACGTACAACCAACTGACCGTGTTTTTCCAAGAAAACATCGTCAACAACAAAGCGGATCTCATTGCGCTAAAAAAAACGATTACGTATACAGGGAATGCGGAAGTCGCATCGCCGACGTATTCTGCACTTTCGGCCAATTCATCCGTCAAAATCAGCAAAAATACGCTCATCATCACGTTCGATCCAGCACTTCCGAACACGAGCGCCAACTATCGCGTGAAGTTCGCTGCCGATGCATTGAAAGACGCATCCGGAAACAAGTCAACGGAACTCACGAGTTCGCCGTTTTACATCAACGGTGCAGGTCCGACCATTACCAATGTTACAATAAGCAAGAATAGGAAAAACATCACGCTCACCTTCAATAAGACGCCATCCATCGCCACAGCTGGTGCGAATGCTGCAGCGAAACTTGTGTCCTTCAAAAACACAGTCACTCTCCAGCGAAGCGGAGCGACGGGGTACAGTACGCTCGATGCCAAAGATAAAATTGCAATTTCAGGTCGAACGATGGTTGTGACGTTGAACATGGCGCTTGTAGCATCGAACAATAACCTGAAAATCGCGGCCAACAGTCTGCAGGATGTCGGCGGAAACAAGTCGGGTGAACTCAACCCAAGAGTCGACCTCGACACGACCGGTCCGACGATCAGCAAGGTGACGGTGTCTGGGAAGAACAAGGTCATCTCCATCGCCCTCAAGGACGGGGCACTCAATGCGTTCAGCGGAGCCAATAAAGATGTTTTACTAAAAGCGGCGGTGACGCTGTCGACAGACGGCGGCGCGAACTTTTCCGCGCTTGGTGCGAGTGATAAAGTCGAATTGGTGACCGGAAATCCGAACGGACTGCTTGTCATCACCTTGAACAGTGCCATTGGCGGATCACAGAACCGCATTCGCATTGCTTCCGACGCGCTGCGCGACGCATTTAAAAATTTGAACACAATGTTGGAAACGTCGTCGTTTGCAGCCGATGAGTTGGGACCAGTCAATGTGGCCACACCGCAAAAAGTGTTCATATTGGCGAACTCCACCAACAAGATGGTTGCGGTCAACTTTAACGAGCGAGTGTACAATGGTTCGACAGCGGCAACGCCGGCGTTGAAATTGGCGGAACTTCGAAATGCCATCACCTATACGCTCGATGCGGATGTGGCGAGTCCGACATATGTTCTGTTGGTTGCTGCCGACAAAGTGACAATGAAAGGGAAGCAACTTCGGATAGCGCTATCCAAGCCGTTGCCGTCTGGCACATCACCTAAGAACTTCCGCGTGAAAATTGCTGCAGGCGTAGTTGCTGACTTGGCTGGCAACACGACGCTCGCGATTGAAACGGATAAGTTCACGATCGACAAGACAGGCCCGAAGTTGCGGTAGTTCGTCGATTAGATAGAACAGTGATATGGGTTAGGACATTTACATGTAGTCTGATAGCAGGGACATATCAATCAAAATAAAGGCAAAGAGTTTCGTCGCGTGGATGACACGTGGTGAGACTCTTTTTTGTTTCAATCTTTTGATGATGAGTTGGGACGGATGAATGTGATTGGAACCGCAATGGGGCTGTAAAAAACAGCGAAACACAGCAGATGTACTGGTACGGTTACAAGTTGCACTTACTGGTCGGCACTAATCACCAGTATAACTTGGGCGCGATGCTCTCTTCCGCTAACCTGAACGACGGCAGGGCTTCGATTTCATTAATCAAACAGTGGCAACAACGCAATCCGAACTTCCAGTTGGTCTATGCCACCATGGACGATGGATATGACCACGAACCGATGCACAGGCAGTTGCACAAGATGGGAATTTCAGGCATCATCGCTGATAACCGACGGCGGGAAACGAGCGCGATTGGCTACGATGAACATTTCGCTCCCGTCTGTATCAAACAGCATTCGTACCGTTATGACAGTTATGACCCGACGTATCAGACCATCAAATTCACATCGCCGAAAGAATGTAGCACCTGCCCATTTGCCGACCGGGGAGAGTGCCAGAAAGTGTTCAAGATCAAGATTGCCGACGATTTTAGCGTTATTGTGCACCAGCAATAGGCAGTGGAAGTGGAAACTGATTTACAAACGACGGACAGCAGTGGAGCGCGTAAACGCATACTTGAATCTGTTTTTTGGACTTGAAAACATTCGACACCGCAAAGGAAAACGGGCAATGATACAGATTGACATGGCTGTACTCATATAGAATGCGTTGAATTTGGCGAAAGATCGTTTGAATCAACAGTTGAGCACGGCAGTTGACGCCGTTTAGTCGTTCAGCAAGCAACATGCACAGTGGCCGCTGACATTTTTGGGAAATGAAAAATCCAACTTTGTCCTAGAAGGTTGCATTTTTGATTTTTTGAAATCAGCAATTATGAAATTGATTCGATTTTTATTAATTTTAATTGCATAAGTGATTAGCTACCGCTGGCGGTTCTTTTTTTGAAATAGAGCCTTTTTGTTATGTAGAGCAGTCATTGGCAGACTGCTTTTTTTGTTGCGTGGTTGTTGGATATGGAATGAATCATTTCAGAAGGTCGTTAAACGCTTTGGTGGCGTCGGCCTGCATGCTGGGCATCAGGTGCGAGTAGGTGTCCAAGGTGAGCGTGATCGACGAGTGGAAGAGACGTTCCGAGACCACCTTCGGGTGGACGCCTTGCATGAGCAGGATCGAGGCATGCGTGTGACGGATGTCGTGGAAGCGGATGTGGGGCAGTCCGGCTTTCTGGATCAACCTTTTCCATACTTGGTACAGGTCACTCGGCGGAACTTGCGTCCCGATCTTCGTGCAGATGACGAGGTCTAAATCCTGGTACAGTTCCTGGGCGTGTTCCTTTTCCTGCTCCTGCTGCAGGCGGCGCTCTTTCAAGGCTTCGACCAGGTCATCGGGGAGGTTGATCGTCCGGTTGCCCGCTTTGGACTTCGCGCCGGACTTGAAGCCTTTGCCGTCATGTTCGAGGATCTGCTGGATGCGCAGCAACTTGCTCTCGAAATCGATGTCCTTCCAGCGCAGCCCAAGGATTTCGCCCTGACGCATGCCGGTATGGAGCGCGATCAGGCAGGCCAGGAAATGGCGGTATTTGACGGTGTCCGAATCGCCTTGCTTTTCTCCGCCGACACGGATGAATTGCTTGACCTGATCGACCGTCCAAACCTTCATCTCCTCATGCTTCACTTTGGGCTTGTCGATGTAGGAGGCAGGGTTTTTGGGGATCAGGTTCAGCTTGACGGCTTGGTTCAGGGACGTGTGGATGATGTTGTAGATTTTTTTGACCGTTCCTTCGGACAGGCCTTTCGAGCGCATATCACTGATGAAGTTTTGCAGCAGGAGCGGAGTGAGTTCGGAAATCTTGAGGGCGCCGATCGCCGGCACGATGTGGTGCTTGATGTTGGACTCGTAGTTCATGCGGGTGGAACGGCCGAGATTCTGCTTGTGCTTCATCCAGTCATTCAAATATTGGCTGCAGGTCATTTTTGAAGGCTCGACGTAATCACCGCGCAGAAGCTCGTCGTACTTCTGCTTCATGGCGATTTCCGCTTCTTTCTTGGTGCGGAAACCATGGCCGGTCACGCGTTTTCGCTCTTTTTTCATTTGTCTGCTTGCTTCAATCGTTCGCGCTGTTGGAAAAAGAACACGAAGCGGATCGCGAAGAGGATGCCGACTACGGAGGTAAAAGAGATGCTGGCCCACACGAATGATTGTGTCCTCAAAAATACGTAACCCGTCAGAAAAAGGGCGCCGGCCAAAAGAAGGCGGATCAGAACGTCATACAGTTCATTCCAAAAACTTGTTTTTCGTTTTGCCATAAAATCCTCCCTATAACCGAAAGTTTCGTTTCTATGTCACGCGATGTACAAACTTTGATTTGCATATCGAAACAGGAAACTGATGCCTCGATTCGCAAGAAAAAAATGCCAATGGGTGTAAATTATGATGGTTATCATCCATTTCACCTTATCGGTTGGCATAGAAAAAGTCTTTTTTCAAAGAAAGGAATTGATTCGCGAAGCAAAGAGAGACCGACTGCTCCTTTATCGTACATGATTGGAATCGCCTCAAGTTAAAGGGATGCTTTGCACACATTCTGAAGCTATCTGTAAGAAGAAAAGAAGGGGGAGATGGATAAAAAGATTTGCAAATCAATTTAATTTATGATACAATTAAATTTCAAATATGACCTTATTTCACATGTTGTCACAGGTTATGATTTACACGCATAACTAACATCGACATGTGATTTTTTTTAATGATAAGGGTCAAATAAAGGAGCAGATACAAATGCAAACAGGTACAGTAAAATGGTTTAACGCAGAAAAAGGTTTTGGTTTTATCGAAGTTGAGGGCGGAAATGACGTTTTCGTTCATTTTAGCGCAATCGTAAGCGAGGGATACAAATCATTGGACGAAGGCCAACGCGTACAATTTAATGTAACGCAAGGAAATCGCGGACCACAAGCTGAAAACGTTGTGAAATTGTAATTCAAACGAAAATAAAGAAAGAGGGATGTGTCTTGTATCACTCGCGTAAAGTACCTTTAGAAGTGATTCCTGAAGAAATGACAGACATTTGGTCCTGTACGAGTGATGATTGCAACCTCTGGATGAGAATTAACTTTTCGATGGATGAGCAGCCCGTTTGCCCGAAGTGTAAGACGAAAATGATCGAAACGAAAAAGATGCTTACACCCCTTGCCAACAATAGCCTATATCGACTGAAGAGTTGATAAATGCCGTTTCAGACCTGGTCTGAAGCGGTTTTTTTATGAAAATATGGCCAATCGTGGGTGGAAAAAAAGTCTGTGGTGCTACCTGCTATCCCGCATGAGAGAATAGCGTTACAATCGTTCGATCGGATGCATTTTCAAAATAGAGTTGATGTTCAATGCCTGAAGATCAACGTTTCTCAGATTTATGGAGGGGTCACTTTTCCAACTCCATTTGCAGCAGGAAAAGGGGGGATTTCTCTTGTCATAACGAAATGAATTCTTTGCAAATGGACTCAGATTAAGATGTCTTATTTGCTTTTTTGTGCAAGAAAAATTGAGTCAGCAATTACTGAATACATCTCTTACTACAATAACCGTCGATACCAGAAGAGACTGAACTGTATGACTCCGTTAGAGTACTGACAATTTCTGAAAGCATTTGCTGCATAAAAACAGCACCAACCATAAAATCATGGTCGGTGCTTAAAATCACTTTTTTTTTACTGTCTATCCATCCGGTACATTATTGGATAACTATTCGCTTGTACCCTTCTATTTTTCCGATTAAATTGCTAGACAAAATCTGCAGTTTATTTTTCTCTAGACCATAGATAGAAAATGTGCCAAATGATAGAATGGATCCTCGTGCATCATAAAAAATAATTTGATAAGAATCAATAGAAATACGCCGATCAGTTCCATTATAAACTTGAATCAAAACTTGTTGATATTTTGAATCTTGATAAGTCAAGTTGGAAAATGTTAAACCATTGATATTCCATATTTGATTCATTTGCGCAGATGAGTCATTAGAATAAATATGGACTTGCCTGGTTTTTGCATCATATTGCACTGAAGCACCCATTGATTGTGCGAACGGTCGAAGCGGAACATAGAAAACTCCGTTGATTGAGCGAACGTCTGCATGACTAACGGCACCATCAATCAAAATCAACGGTTTGTTTATGGCAGTCGCCGTCGTAAAACACAATACAATACAAACCAGGACGATAAAGACCGTTTTTTTATCATGTAAAACCTTCTTTCGTTTCATAATTTTGTAATCAGACGGTTATAATTCGGATGCGGTGAGATTTATAAGGCCTTTTATTAACAAGCCTGCACTGATTGGGTCAGTGCAGGCTCGGTATTTAAAAAAAAGAATAAAAGTTCCAGGTGTAGTGCGAAGTAGTCGGAAAATAGGTGCGTTTTTAGTATTTTTCGAGTTTTTAAGGGGTTATAAGGTTGAAAAGGCCCTTTTTGCAGGCGCCGCAAGCCGGACAGCAAAGTGTGAATTGGCGGCGGTTGTAACCAAGTATAATTAAATGCTTTAAACTTTACTTTTCCATCATGTTATCAATGCTTTCCCAAAACATGCGGCTAAAGCCGGCGTTTATCTCGTCATAGTCAATGTCCGTGTCCTCACGAACGGGACTCGGTTTTGGTTGATCAAGCTGAAGTGTCAACCCGAACGGTGCGCAACCTCCCTTTTTGCAAGCACCGCAAGCCGGACAATGAACCCAAAAGCAGACGGGACAAGTAGCGTGCTCACTGCTGTTCAACGGAGTGTGGCACTCTCGGTTCCAACAGTGGCGAACGTATGGTTTGAGCATCTGCTCTGAAATGAATTCAATCACAAAGGTATCGAGACGTTTTGATCGTATGAAGACAGCCCAGTGCTGTTCCGGTGTTTTGCAAGGCGCAATGATAACGGCCAGAATGTGAGATCGGACAAGGCGTACCAGTTGACCTGGGTGAAAAGCATTAGGTTTTATTGGCGTTCACGTCTCCGTTTCTGTTGAGTGTACATGACGAATAGTTGCTGCATGACATTGTATGATGATATGAGTCAAATCATATCCAATGTTGCGATTCTTGTGCTCTTCGCTGCTGTAGTGGGTTGAGGGGTCATCTTTCCAACTTTTTCTAATATATTTTTTGTTAGATTGTTAGATTACTGTTAGAAAGATAAGAGAATCAGGGGATCTACTCACGCTGGAATCAAATGCCCGCTGCATGCATTCACATGGCAATCGCATGACATTTGCATGGCATTCGTCCGATTATTGCCGAAACTGAACGAAACCTATCATGTTGTTGAGATTTATTGTAAATTAAATCGTTTGAAAGGATGGATAAATCATGATCACCAAAGAACTGTATGATCAGTGGTACGCGGAATTTTATGAGGCGAAGGATTTTTTCAAACCGGACGAGAAGCCGGATGGTGAAGATTTTGACTCGCTGTATGATCGAGTGTATTTTGCCGATGTACTGATGCGGATTGCGAACGCTGATGGGTTGGTCGCTGTTCGGCAGAATGACGAGTATCGGGAGCATATGGAGAAAAGTCGGCGGATTTTGGATTCGGTGATTGCCGAGTTTACGACGCCAGGGTATGCGCTGGGAGCCGAAGATCAAGAGTTGGTGTTAAAGACGTATTTGCTGAAGGGGCGAAATTTGCTTGAGTTTCCACAGGACGGGCAGTTGGCGACAGACTTTTTTGAGTTTGCTTACAAAAATATCGATCGCAATCCGGATCGGCCGGAACTAGAGAGGTATGACGCACACGTTTATTTTTTTCGCTTCCTCGCGCGCATTATGTCGGGGGAAGTGCTCGAAGTCATTTCGCATGTTCACCGAACGCTGAATAATCAGGTGATTTTCGAGGCTGATCCATTCGAGATTTCGCTGTCGAACATGTTGCTGGCGGAGGGTGTGTTGAAGGCAGCGAACCTAGAGAAGATAGAGGATGAATTGGCTGAACAGTTGGCTCAGAGTTTTGTTGTGCAAGCGTACCACTATCTAGAAAAAAGCGGAAAGTACTCGCATGCGGGCATCGATATCGATTTTTACGATCTGGAGATGGAGCCGTATCGCTGGCGTGCGGGACTATATGACTCACTGTTTCCATGGGATGAATTATAAAGAAACGAAGGAGAGGATTTTTGCTATGAAAAACGTATCCAAGTTTGCAATTTATCTATTGGCGATTGTCTTGCTAGTCGCACTGCTCACTCCCGCCACTGGGACGGCAGCCGCTTCGAAGTCTGCGAAAACGTCCAAACCGTTCAGTTACAACGTGAACAAGCAGATTCACAAAAGTTTGCCGACGTTTCGTTTCGCTGTGAAAGGGACGTACGATGGCTCTGACTATCACACGAAAACGATTACGGTGACGCAGAACAACGGTCAGAAATTGATTCAGAAGATTTCCTTCGTTGAGGCGGAGTCCTACGAAAAGACGAACCTAATTTTTGAAGATATGAATTTTGACGGTTATCTGGATTTTCGCGTGATGATGTTCATGCCAGCCGGTCCCAATGTCCCGTATCACTACTATCTTTGGGATGCGAAGACATCAAAGTTTGTGAAGAATAAGTAAAAAAATATATACGTTCAATCGTGAGGATGCAGTCACTCATATATCGCAAGAGTTTAAGTTTGTGAAAGGCAAGTTGGTGGAACTTTCACTCAGAACGAATGCGGATAAAGAGTGTTATGTGGAGCACCGACTCATTCAAGGAAAGATGAAGATGATTGCGAATACGTGTGATGGCATGGGGAAGTAAAGGTAAGTTTCCTACTCTTGCGCGAAAAAAACTGATAGACAAAACCTCGAAGTTCGATTATTGTGGGAGAAGATGGAAAACATCTGAATATAGTGTGGAGGTTGATGGTGATGATGAACAAATTTGTCTCACAAAAGACAGCGCTGATGCTCGTTTTGTGCATGTTGCTTTCAAGCATTAGTGGATTTTCACTGATTATTGGACCGAGCGGGACGATTGGTGTTTCTGAGGGGGTTGCGAACGCCACAAATCCGCCGACGGTACAAAGCAGCACGATATCGTCAGATGCGAAAACATTCCGAGTCACGTTTAATCAAGAACTAGAGGCGGTCGATAAATCGAAAATTTCGATTTCACTCGATGGCAAGACGAATTTGGCTAGCACTGCATACAACGCTACCATTGAGGACAAATATTTGTTGTTGACTTTCGTGAGTGAAAAAGCGACGTTTAAAAACAATGGCAAAATAACGATTCTCAAAGGTGCGGTTGTTGGGATGGATTCGGGTGCTGATAATGAGGAAGATTCGGTCATCACGGTGAACGTCTCCAAGTTTGTCAGCCTTGGCTCGGCAACGATGAACAACACGAATAACCAAGCGAATTTGTCGTTTGCGACAACAGTGAAAGGTGTGAATGTCGGTTCCGTTGCTGTGAACCCTGCCTTACAAACGTTGGACGGTCAAATCGAAACTTCGGTTGATGGCGGAAAAACTTGGAGTGCTGCAGATGTGGAAAGTGCTGCGCTTGAAGGGAATACGCTTGAAGTTTATTTCTACCCTGCGCTCACCAACAGTAAAACGCTCGTTCGCGTAAAAGCGGGAACTCTCAGTTATACTGCGACTGGCAAGCATAACGGGGTTTTGAATGCGGAGATTAAAACGGTGGCACTTGATTTGTTCCCTGTTGTTGCGAGCACCACACTTTCGGCCGACAACAAGGTGATTTCGGTGAAGTATAGTGAAAATATTTTAACTGCAACTTCACCTGCACCAGCCAAAGGTGCTTCCGATTCGACTTTGCTTGGTAAAATTAGATTGGCTACTGATGGTGAGAATTTTACGATAGCGCCTGCGTCGGTAGCGATTGCGAAAGATACGCTGACTGTTACCTTTAGCATTCCGTTAGTAGGGGATGGCAACATTCTCAAAATAAATGAGGACGCTGTGCAAGACACTAAGAAAAATAAATCTGCGGAATTTATTTCCAACAATATTGTGGCTGACGAAAGCGAGCCAGTAGTGCTTGGATTAGGCTTCAACAAAGCGGACAAGACGCTGACTGTGTATTTTAATGAAAATATTTCGTTGTTCGGTTCAACGACGTTGGCAACGCTTGCTTCAGGTTTGAAGTATAATGACACATCCCAGTTTACACAACCGGTTGTGACGATTAACAAAAATACTCTGGTCATTAAGCACAAAACGACGGGCATTACGACGACTGGCACTGGTGGCGTTGTGAACGTCGTCATTCCGAAAGAATCGATTAGAGATGCGGCAGTGAATGAGAACGTGGACGCCATTACGACGGTTGAGCCGGACATTGCTGCGCCTGTTGTAGAGGGTTATTCACTCAGCAATTCGGATAGAGACATTACGATTGAATTTAATGAGTATATATATGCTGGCAGAGCAATCCCTCTGGCTGCGCTATCAATCACGACGGGCAGTGGTCAAAGTGCAGTGACGAAAAATTTGGCTGACAAGAGCTGGAAAGCTGCGAACACGACGGTGACGATTGTCGGTGGCAATTTGTTGAAGATCTCCAATCTGAGCGCGCCATTCCCGATCGGCAGCACGTTCACCATCAACAAAGATATTATTACAGACATCACGCTCAACAAAAACATCTTGCATCAGTTTGTGCTCTATCGCACGGTTGAAGAAGGTATTCAAGTGTTAAACACTGCTGACGCTGCGTACGCTGAACAGCAAAATATACTGAACCGAATTCGCGAGTTGGCAGTGCAAGCAGTCGATCATTCTATAACATCTGCGGACCGAACTGCTTTGCAAACAGAAATTGTTGCGTTGACTGGTGAAATGAATAGGATTGCGACGACCACTACCTTTAATTCCGTGGTGTTAATCGGGGCCACGCCATATACGTTGCGTATTGCAACCGGCGAGATGGGCTCGCTGCCGATGGTTCATACATTTGTAGCGGCTACGCCGACAGCACTAGGAATCAACGCGCTCAGCGTCAGCAATCCGGCAGACGCAGTGACCTCTATAGAAAGCATCGATGCCGCGTTGGATACGATTACTGATGCAAGAATGGCGATTGGCGATACTTTAGATTCTTTGTACGAATAAACGTTTAAAACTAAATAGAAAAAGCTCGGTAGTTGTTGCAGTTGTAAGTCTGCAATGGTACCGGGTTTTTTTTGACCAAAATGCATCACACATATCCTTCTATAAGGTATAATGCTAGTAAGTGTTAAATTTCTTGTAAGTCAGTAAATAGAGGTGATTTGATGAACCGAATCAAATTCAATAAACCAGTGATTGTGCTGTCGGCGCTACTGTTCGTTTCGGTGTTGGCGCTGATTGTCGTGCTTTATAGTTTCGAAGGCAGTGGCGATGAATATGTAGCGCTCGATCCGCTTCCGCCAGAAGAAGAGGTGGAGGACAATCGACCGAAAGCGAAGTCTTTTACGATGATGGTATATATGGTCGGCAGTGATCTCGAGTCGTTCGATCAGGCGGCAAGTTCGGATTTGCGCCAGATGATTGCCGGCAATTTGTCGGACAAGTTGAATGTGGTGTTGCAGACGGGCGGTTCGACTCAGTGGCACACGCCGCAGTTCGTTGCCGATTGGGCACAACGGTGGCGTTTGACGCAGGACGGGTTTGAGGAACTGGGGGAGCAGTTGCCACAGCTGAACATGGCTGAGCCAGATACGTTGCGCGATTTTGTGACGTTCGCGGCCACCAATTATCCGGCGGACCGCTATGGTCTCGTTTTTTGGAATCACGGCGGCGGTGCGGTGAAGGGTTTCGGTTATGATGAAAATTTTGACATGGATGCACTTACGCTACAGGAATTGTACGCGGCTTTGAATGGCGCGACGAATGATTCGGGGATTGCATTTGAGTGGATCGGTTTCGATGCGTGTCTGATGGCGACGGTGGAAACGGCGTATATGATGTCGCCGTTTTCGCGCTATATGATCGCTTCCGAGGAATTGGAACCGAATCACGGTTGGAATTATGAGCCGATTGTGACGGCGCTAGCTGACGATCCGTCGATGTCGGGGGCGCAGCTTGGCGATGTGATTATTGACAGTTATCAGCAGGAGGCCGAGGCAGAGGGCACGGAGACGACGATTACGCTTTCGGTGCTTAATTTGGCATACGTGGACAAGCTCTACCATGCGCTCGAGCAGTGGGCGCAGGTGGTTTACAACGATATGGAGACGAACGATGCGATTGCTGCAATTGCCAAAATGCGTAGTGATGCGGAGTCGTTCGGGCGCGGTTCGGAGCCAGAGGATAATTCGGACATGACGGATATCGGCGATTTGGTGGAAAAGACGGAGGATGCGTATCCGAGTGAAAGTTTGGCGGTGAGCAATTGGCTTGGGCGGGTTGTGGTGGCGCGCACGACGTCGGAAATTGCGCCGAATGCGACAGGTTTGTCAATTTATTTTCCGTATCATGACCAGGCAAATTTCGAGGAAAATTTGGCTGTTTATGATGAATTAGGGCTACCAGAAAATTATCGCGCGTTGATTCGTTCGTTTTCACAGCGGATTGCGGCTAATGATGAGGGCATTGTGCTGAGTGATGGCGAGTTGACGATGTCGGTATCGCCGGATGATCCTGACCAGAGTGTGGTCCAGTTTACGATTCCGAAGCGGCAGTTGAACGATGTTATTCAGGTGTATTCGGTGCTGGGTGCGTTTGTCGATGAGGACTCACAAAAGACGTTGCTCTTAGGTACGGATAACAATGTTTCGTTCGACGAGGGAAGTGGTCAAGTTGCGACGCAGTGGAACGGACGCTGGGTGACGTTGGACGGCCGATTTGTGACGATGCATCTCGTGCAGACGTATGAGGAGTCGAATTTGTATACGATTCCTGCGTCGTTAAACGGTGACGAAGTGGATCTGTACGTCAGTTACGATATCGCCAACGGGACGTACACGATTTTAGGCGCCTGGAAAGGTGTCGATAATGAGAGTGGTCTCGTTGATCGTGACGTGCGGCCGCTTGAGAACGGCGATCGGATTGTGCCGTTTTTGGAGATGTATGATGAAAATTCAGGCGATAGCAGTTATGTGAACGGTGATAAAATCGTCTACGAAGAGGGTGTGACGTTGCTCGAGGCACAGATGCTACCGAGCGGGGCGTATTCGCTTGGCTTTGTGATCGAAGACTATGCGCAAAATTTAACCTATACCGATTTTGAAGTGTTTGAGGTTGAATGAAGGAGTTGTCAACTTGTGTATTTTGAAAATTCTGTGTCGTTGATGTTTAAACAAGCGGTAGCGCCTCCTGATGTCTATCAGGTGCTATCGCGTTTTTTTAACTACTCGATGTTACGTGATCGAGACCTGAAAGCCACTCATAAACTGAATGAGTTTTAATTTTATAAGTTTAGCGCACCTTTTCCGTTTGAAGTGGGCAAAGATTATGAGGCAAATCGGGTGCTGATTGTTCGTTTGCGGAGCGTGGATCCGAACTGGATGGAGAGGATGATCGAAGCGATTGATGCTACGGGTGAAAATGATCAGTTGCGTGTATTGACGCAACAAATGAAGATGCACGAACCGAACGACGCCATTCGCATCTTAAAGACGGTCAACCCTGTGTATGTGACGGTTAATGGTCGTTTGTGGATGCCAGAGAATGATGTGCAACAATTGATCCATCGACTGCATGCGAATATTGAACATAAGTTTCGTACGTTTTTGGCGGAGGAGTTGCTCCAGTATAGTGAAGCGCAACCGTTTATTGAACGTCTCGAACGTTTGAACCGCACACCGATTAAGGTGGCGGTTAAAAAAGGATGGATTGCAGGCCATAAATTACTGTTGCATATTCGTACGGATACCTATTCTCAGACGTTAGCACGGTTTGCTTTAGGGGCAGGTCTTGGGGAGAAGACATCATCGATTGGTGGTGGATTTTGTATCTTGGCGAACCGGTGATTTTTCTGATTTTAGATGATTTATGGTCATATATCTCGTTTATTTGATAAATTTACGGATTGATAGATATTTTATTGTTTATTTTCTCTCTATATCTCTTATTTTCTCTATTTATCTATTGATTTTATGTGTTTTCTGTGGTATAATAATAGTGGGTGAAAAACCCGATAAAAATCTATTTTAAGGAGTGCATGCCCGCAGCGAACAACAATAAATATATTGTTGCTGAAGTGCAAAAGCTGGTGCAAAAATATGAGGGAGGTAAGTATTTGTTCGCTAGTGACATTGTGTTGAAGTGCAGACCGTTTGTTCGTGCGCTTGTCACAAAAATTGAACGCCGACAAACACGAGATTTTATTCAGGCTGATCGGGAGGACCTCTGGCAAAGCGGTGATATTGGTGTCTACAAGGCTTTGCTGCTCTACAACAGTGAACATGCATCTGGCGCACAGTTTACAATCTACGCAAAATGGTGGATTCACAGAGAAGTATTTCGCTGTCTGCGCGCTCAACGTTTCATGGTTACTATACCGGACAATATGCACGATCAACTTGCTGAACTCGCACGTGTCATGGCTCAACCAGACGCTGACCAACTTACTGACCAAGAAATCGCAGATATGATTGGTGTGAAATTACAACGTCACTTGAACTTAAAACAAGCGCAGCGCTTCAAAATGATTTTGATGCAGTGGAGTTCCGCGACGAATCGGTCTGACTCTGACGAAGATTCTTACGATGTGTTTGACCAAGTTGCTGGTGGTGTTGATCCGCAAGTCGAACTTGAACAAAAAGTTACCGAAATAGAACGCGCAGAACTTCTTCGGAATTTGCTCGGTGAACTGGAACCTGTTGAACGCCAAGTCATTCGTGCTTCGTTCGGCTTGGATACTGGATTCGCACTCAAGTTACCGGAAATCGCTCGGTCCATGCAAAAACCGGTCGACGAATTAAAAGTCATTAGAAATCGCGCGCTTCGGAAAATGAAACGTTTCTACAAAAGTTAAACGCTTCTTCAAAAGTTTAACCTACAACTAATCCTAATCGCTAATTTCCATATGTGTATCACATACGTCGCCATCGGGCTTTTGCTCGG
>CANHCR010000053.1 GCA_947459205.1 Caryophanales bacterium
AACGGATTGCTCATCAATTGCAGTACCACCATCGGTCTCGAAGCTTACGGTGTAGCTGTTGATCGTCCATTTTGCATACAGCGTCACGTCGCCCGTGACAAACGCACTGAAGTCGTAAGGCGACGTCAATTCTGCATCCACATACCAGCCGGCAAACGTGTAGCCTGCCTTCTCCGGTTCGACCGGTTCGCTGACGGTGCCTTCAAATTCAACGATTTGCTCGTCAACTGCGCTGCCGCCGTCTGTTTCAAACGTGACAGTATAGCTGTTGATTGTCCATTTTGCATACAAGGTCAAATCTGCCGTCACTGGCGCATCCATGTCATACGGCGTCGCAAATTCTGCATCAGCATACCAGCCGGCAAACGTGTAGCCCACTTTCTCAGGCTCTGCAGGTTCAGTTACGGCCGAATCAAACTCCACCGTCTGCTCATCAACTGCACTGCCGCCGTCTGTTTCAAACGTGACCGTGTAGCTGTTGATCGTCCACTTCGCATACAGCGTCAGGTCTCCCGTTACAGGCGTACCCATGTCATAAGGAATCGTGAGATCCGCATCCGCATACCAGCCGGCGAACGTGTAGCCGACCTTCTCTGGTTCCACAAAATCTACTAATTTCTCACCATATAATAAGGTTTGACTAGCAACAGATGTTCCTCCGTTAGTATTAAAATCATAATGAACAGGGCTAAAACGTAGTGATTTCAGACCTGTAAAATCGACGGTGTTGCCCTTCATGTAATCTGCATTAATCGATGCAAGATTTGTTGACGTTGACGTACCAAAAAACAGTTGAATGTCGGTATTAGCGGTAATCGACATTGTTTCGAAAATTCGAGCCAGTGGCAATTGAATATCAATAAAAAATTGACCGTTGCCATCTGGGATAACTCGCACACCATTGCTGTTCACTTCTTCACTAGCGTCAAATGGATACTCATAAATCAATTGCCGATTACTATCATCGTTATTTGTAACAAATACATAATCATTATCTGTCGGCGTTGCATTCAACCCTATAGTTCCGACAGAATCCCCGTCGACACCAACGGAAATTAAATAGGCCCCAGAATTAGTAAATCCGCCATTTGCGCCATCATTAAGGTCTGTAGCTATCCGCATCCTTAGAAACACATTTTGGTTATCGACTGCATAATAAACTGAAGGTAGCATCCCGACTCCAGTCGTTTCGCCACTTGTTAAGTCAATACTGGCAGAAGTCTCATCACCACCAACATCGAAAACAGAGGTTCCGTCGTCATTTGAGTAAGGAATATACTTTGAGGGCCATGCTCCGGCCTGATCTCCCAACGTACTAGTAGCAGCTACAGTTACTGTTGAAAAAACAGCCATAAGCATTGCAAGTTTGATAATTAGCATCATTACCCAAACTAAATTCTTTCGTGTCAAATTTCTCATCATGATTGCCCCCATAGTATGGAATCTCTTTATTTACCCTTTGATCTTTACCCTATCGCTTACACGTAACCGAAACTATTTTTAAATACAATTTCTTTTAAAGTTTTTCAGAAAATCTGACCGCAATTTATGCATCATAACTCATCTTAAATTAAAATTTTGTGCAATACCTCAGAATGGTGTTAAAAAATCGAAACAATATTGTAAAAAAAACTGTCCGCAGGTCGTTTTGACCTGGGACAGTTTAATCAAGATGATTTGTGTATTCAATATTTACTCAGCAAAATAATACCCAAACTGTAAATTGAGGATTTGGCTTTCAAATTACAGCCATCCCGTGCATCCTACTCTTATTAGTGTCTATTTTTTCTATAAAATGCTTATAATAACGACTACAAAAGAAAATACACCTCCAATAGGGTGCATTTGCAGTGAATTTATCTGAAATGATATCTACATTTCAAGCGTGAGTAAAATCAAAAGGCTTAATCTCCATCATCACTTTCAATTTTCTCCACATCGATCACTTCACCGCGATCATGCCGTGCACTGCGCGAACGCCTGCTCCGCACATGATCCTCTTCGTCAGACGGTGGAGGTGAAAATTGCTTCAAGGCGCGAACACGAAACCAGTAACTGAGTGCGAACACGATTGCCTCGTCAATCGGACCCGGCACAGGTATCGGCATGAAGGCGTATAGTACGGTGATAAGGATTGGCAAGCCGATGTAAGGCATGTTGCGGTCGCGAAAGATGAGGATGAGCGAAAAAATCAAAATCGGTAGAAATACGGCCAACCCGATTGCCAAATAGATTGCCGAGGATAGAATGAGTTTGACCCATTCCCATGTATCGGCAGGCAACCCTACATTCCATATGAAATAAACGCCGACTGCAAAAAACGCATATACGTAACCGACCAACATCAGGACGCCCAACAAAATTCCATACCGCATTCCTTTGGCCATTTCCATCGCTCCCTTCTATCAAAATTATACGTCAGTTGCTGACGAAGTGTCTACCTTGGCGCGCTCCTCGCGGTGTAACTGTAAGAGTGTCTGCTCCATCTGATGATAGCGCTCATTGTCTACGTTGCCCATCTGTTGTGCAATGACTTTCATCACGTCATAAATGTTACTCGGCGCCTGCACTAACGACGCACGGCTCAACGACGCGTCATACCCATGTTCGACAGCAGTCACGACCAGCGGTCCCTCTCCTTGTCCCGCTGTTCCTTGTGCAGTGCCGGCAACTTCAGTTGTACCTGATTCGTCAGATGAGCCCGCATTGGTGTTGTTTTTCATAAAATTCTTATAATTTTTCTCTAGCTTCGGCAAAATGCTTTTCAGCAAGCGCTCCGTCAAATCACGCTTATCCTCCATCACAATATGACTAACATCGAGCAGTCCTTTGATGCGCTGTTGAATTGCCGAAAACTTCGCGACATGCGTCTTCTCTTGTTTCAATTCTTCAATATAATGCTGCAAGTCCTTCTGCACGTTGGTTTTGGTTTCGTGGTTTTTCCAACCGAAATCAGAAACGATGGTGACCACTTTTTCCGTTGTAAAGAGAAGCGACTTCTCGTTGAACAAGGCGCTCAATGCGTTGCGCGCTTTCGTCATCGCCAGTTCCATTCTCGCTTTGCTAGAGTTAAACTGCCAATTAAACATCAAATCAATATCCCGCTCGACGTTTTGCAATGTCAAATCGTAGTGCCGGAAAAACGCTTTAAAATCAACGTTCTCATAGGCTTCGAGCAAGTTCAGCCCTTGCATCGATTGCTTTACCTTGCCCTTCGCAGTAGCTGCCGTGCGCACTTGCTGAATCCAATGGTTAAGTTCCGTTTGCAAATTTCGAAACTGTTTGTCGTTGAACTCAGTCTGCACGATTTGCTCAATGGCGAGCCGTGTCCGACGAATCTGCTCCACCGCACGCTTGATGCTAAAGCGATACCAATCTTCTGGTTTTAACGCTTTCATCATATTGACATACAGCTTTGCGTTTTGTATCGCCTGCTCGTATTGTTCCGCCGTCTCATGCACTCGATTTTGTGGCAGCACATAGATGAAGCGGAACATTTCCTCCATTTTGCGAAGCTCGTAACTCTGTTCAATCGCTCTCTTCGCTTCCGAATGCTCTTTCGTTCTCGGTTTTCGATTGTGTTGCTGCTGAAGCCAAGCAATCATGCGATCTTCAAATTGAATGCGCGACGCTGCATCAACATCAAACAACGACAAGATTTTCACTAACTCTGGCAACTGATTGCCGTTTTGAAACGTAATATAGCCGTTCGTCCAGACGGTTGTCGTCGAGCAATATCCGAGCACATCGGCCATCGACCGCAAATAATTGCGCTTGTCGTTTTGCCATTTTTTCGTTTCCTCAACAAACGCAACAAACGCCTCATCCTCGAGTGCCTGCACTTTCTGCAAATGCGCGACTGCAAGTCGAATGCGAATGTCTGAGGCTAACTGCATGTCAGCAATAATCGGTATCGCCGCGCTCGCATCACCTTGTGTTTCCAGCAACTGTTGCAAAAGTACGAACTCATTTTGTTCTCTGTAGTAACTCGAAAGGCGGCGAATATCATCGCCACTCCATTTCCGTTCAGCACCCTCGCTAAACAAACCATGCAACATTTTTCCTTGGGCGTCTGCTAAATAGAGCGCGCGAAACGAGCCTTTGCTTTTACTATGTTTTTCCCAAATGTGGCTAGCCGACTCATAGCGTTCTAGACGATAATGAGCATAGGCAAGCAAATCCGCTACGACCGGAGATATCTTCACATACTCGTCCAAACTGTCTGTAATGGCGTTGAATAACGATGTGTCCGTTTCACCTGACGAATCATTCGCCATCTGCTCTTTCAAATAATTTTCAATCACCGAACAAAGTTTGTTCAGCAAAGTCGATTGGTCTTCCGTTGCTGTACTGACAGTTTCTACTCCCTGAACAATCTGAATAATCTCTGCTCGCGTAAGTGAAGTTTTACTTAAAAGTTCTGCCATCGCCAGTTTTTCACTCCAATCCGGATGTTCTCCGAGCAATTTCAGCACGCGCACCAGCGATGCGAATTCTCCCAAACGCCAATACACTTCCGCAGCGTATGCATACTCTTGTGCCTGTTCCAGCAGTTGCAGGACCGGCTCCCATTGCTTAAAATTAACAAAATCTTTATCCAACGCCGCATAGTATTCGGCAAACGCCTGACAACGCGTTGCTTTCAACAAATAAGAGGCACGCACGTCTTCATCGGCGACATCAAACGTGGCCGCAATGTAAAACTGACGAGCACGTTGCAACAAATCGCGTTTCATCTCCGTCGACGATTGTTCGTTCGCCAACTTCTCCCACATGACGGCTTTATCGAGTGCGTTCGAATCGACATATTTCAGCGAAACGGCGTCCCCTTTATTCAAACTCAACAACATCTGTTCATCTGTTGACGGAAACACATCGTTATTGAGCCAAAATTGTTCGATGCCAGCCTTTGTATCGACAATAATCAAGCGCTTGCGTGCACGCGTGACCGAGACGTACAACTTATTGATGAAAAATTCCTTCTCCTGATAGAAATTGCTCGACGCCTGTTTATTCGCCCCTGCAGGAAACCATTGCTTGCGGTGATCGGCAAAATATTGCCCGAATCCGTACAAAATCACTTCCTCAAATTCTAGCCCTTTCGCCTTTGCCGAATTCCAAACGTTTTGCGCAATTTCGCGCTGCTCGTCGATGTTGATGACCGGTCCCAAAAACGAATCCCGCTCGATAAACTCGACAATCGATGATACACCCGAACCGTCGTCTTTCTCCACGCGATAATCGTTAACCGGGATGATAATCTCCGGACCAACCTGCCAAATCGGATGTTCAGCCCCGATTTCATCCGCCAAATAGACCATCGGCGATTCGGACGTCGGCAACTGCCACGACTTTTGCATAAATGAATTGTTTTTGCCGAGCCAACGATTGCGCAGTCGCTGCACAGAATTGCTCAAATGAACGATGGACGGTGCGGAACGATAGTTGAATTCCAAGTCGCAAATGCGAATTTCCCGCATATTGCTTTGCTGATTCGGATCTAACGTGCGGATAAAGCGGTCATAATAGTGCTTGCGCAAAATTTTCCAATCAAACCCCGTCGGTTGAATCGTCTGATACGGGTCACCGACATACACAAATGGCAACTGCGAGATTTGATGAGCGTACAGTTTGCGTTGGTAATACGGGGTCAATTTTAACAAAAAGAGAAACTCAACATTCGTAAAATCTTGCACTTCATCGGCAAATACAGCCCCGTATTCTGGCTTGATTTCCTTATGCAGCAACACGTAATGAATCAAATCTTGGTCGTCCCAATAGCCTTCGCTTCGAGGAAATTTGCTAAGATACCAGTTCTCATAAAAGCGTGTATAAATCAAGCGATATTCATCGTCGGACACGTGCTTCCAATCTGTCGGTAATTCTTCATACTCATCTGCCGATAAATGCAGCCCTAGGTTGTTGTTATGCTTCGCCTCTTCAATATCGCAATCATATCCTTTAATAAACGTACGAATCACATGCCAAACACGATCTGCCGTCAAACCATTCGCCTGATTTCCTTTGAAAGATTCATCGAATCTTGCGCGAAAGCGATCGTAATACACTCGCTTTGACGCAGGAAACTTTGATCGCTCTTGTTCGTCGAGATAGCCGAGTAAAAATGAACGAAAATCAAAAAGTACCGGCGGCAATTCCAATTGCTCGTCACCGCTCCGCTCACGAACCATTTGTGTAATATGTTGCTTGGCATTGCGAATTAAATTTTCACTATAACTCAAATAAATCGGCTTTAAATCAAGTTCGCTTTTGGCCGATTGCTCGAAATACTGCATGACATACTGTTCGAAAAGATAATACAAGATAGTCGTTTTTCCGCTACCAGCACAGCCGTTGATGAACAGCGGCAAACGAACCGACGCCAACTCGCTGTCGAGCGATAACGTTTCGTGTAGCAACTCCATCTGTTCCGCCGAAAAAGCGAGCGCACTTTTCGGGTATTTTTGCAAACGAAGCCAACGCCCACTCGACACTTCCGTCAAAATGTTACGGTCGTAGGCGCGCAGTGCAGCTTTGCGCACATAGACATTGAGTCCGTACTTTTCCGTTTTGCCATTTTGCGTATCGATGTCAATCAAAATGAGCGCGTGCTGATCCGTATCATCACGCTTTTTACACATGTACTCCACATAATAATCACCCACTTGAACGCAATCGTGTCGCTCTTCGTTGACGTCTACATTCGCCAAATAACGGCGAATGTCCTCAAGTGCCGGTAATCGTTGTGCTTGCAGTTGTTGATCTGCAGGAAAAAAGTGTTTATGAATTGCGCCAACCCACTCTGCCGTTTCGTATACTTGCTCGGGGGATGGCGTATGCATTTGAAATCCGCTCAAATAGATTGCTTCCGAATCCGAGAGTGGTTCGAGCGGTTTGCGTGCATTGCGTTGCTTCTCTTGCTCATACCACAACTTTGCCTTGCGAAAAAAATCGCTCTCATGATCCGGGCGATCAAACCGGAGTGGCTTGACAGGTTGATTTAACTCACTTAAAAAGTCTTCATATCCCATACGTCCCCTTTGGAACATGAACGACCAGGCGAGCAGCGTGTCCTCTTCCCCGACATTATAAATCCATCCGACTGCCCTTAACTTTTCAAATTTTTTCTTATATGAGCCGTTGGAATAGCGATCCAAATGTAAAATCGACTGCGACTCCTCTAGCTGCATCATCCAGTTGCGAATCCGTTGTTCCAACATCTTTTTGTCCGACCGATAATCATACACTAAATTGTCTAAATCATAATAAACGTACAATGCCATAAAGATCGCCTCTTTTTTCGATTTGTAATTTAATTATACCGTCAAAATCGCTGAAACTTGTCGAGTTGCAGGGCGTAGCGTTATAATATTTTTCAGAGTTTGCAAAGACGGGAAAAGAGGTTCAATATGGGACGGAAATGGAATAACATTAAAGAAAAAAAAGCGTCGAAAGATGCAAATACGAGTCGAGTTTATGCAAAGTTTGGCTTAGAAATTTATGTGGCGGCAAAGAAAGGCGAGCCGAATCCGGAGTCCAATCAGGCGCTCCGCTTCGTGCTTGAACGTGCCAAAACGTACAACGTGCCGAAAGCGATTATCGATCGTGCGATTGAAAAAGCCAAGGGCGGCGGCGATGAGACGTATGAGGAGTTGCGTTACGAAGGGTTTGGACCGAACGGTTCGATGGTCATCGTCGATGCGCTGACGAACAACGTCAACCGCACCGCCTCTGCAGTGCGCGCAGCTTTTACGAAAAATGGCGGCAACCTCGGCGTCACCGGCTCAGTTAGCTATATGTTCGATGCGACCGCCGTCATCGGCTTGAGTGGCAAAAGTGCCGACGAAGTGTTGGAAATTTTGATGGAAGCGGACGTCGATGCGCGAGACATTTTGGAAGAGGAAGATACGGTCATCGTGTACGCCGATATTGAACAGTTTCAAGCGATTCAAGAGGCGCTTAAGCAAACTGGGGTCAGCGAATTTAGCGTGGCCGAGTTGACGATGCTCGCACAAAACGAGGTCGCACTTGATGGCGACGCGCTGAAACAGTTCGAGAAAATTATCGATACGCTCGAGGATCTTGAAGATGTGCAACAGGTGTACCATAACGTAGAGTTAGAATAATCGATACGGATGCAAAAGGCGAAGCTTCGGCTCCGCCTTTTTACTTATTTCTCATATCTCGCTTCCCACTTGCTGCAGTGCGAAGTCGCGCGCTTATCGATGCGCTGTACATAGCACAACAAACTTTCCTCTGACTCGTACTCCCAACTGCGCATCATATGCTTCTTCGGACGAACGTTCGCGCTGCCGACATGACCGTTCCAATGTTTGCACATCGCACAAATTCTCGTGTTCGCCAAACAACTGCGAATCGACATAACATCATCTCCTTTTTTCCTCTTATTGTACACGGCTTACATGGACAAAAATTGTCTAACCCATCCCGCTTTCGTTGCGCCACAAAATGTCGTATAATGGTTGTATAACTTTTGTATAAGAAAAAGGGTGAGTGCGATGAAATCATTCGGCCTTTATCGAATCGTCGTCATCGTCACGATGGCTGTCAAATTCTTCATGCAAGTGTATTTGTTGCAGCGAAAGTGGCGAGACGGTGGGTTGACGGACGCGAGTGGCGCAGTAGAACGACTGCTGGCGCGGCAAGCCGTCGAATTCAGGCGAACGGCGCTAAAACTTGAAGGGCTCACCATCAAAGTCGGGCAATTTTTAAGTGCGCGCGCTGATGTGATGCCGCAAGTGTTTACCAGTCAATTAAAAGATTTAGTGGACCGCGTGCCACCCGCGCCATGGCCAGCGATGAAACGCATTCTGCTTTCAGAATGGAACGTGCCGCTTGAGCAAGTGTTTCTGTCCATCGAACCGACACCGATTGCCTCCGCCTCGATCGCCGACGTATACCGCGCTGTACTTCGCGACGGAACAGTAGTTGCAGTAAAAATTCGCCGCCCCAATGTGGTGCGACTGATGCGTGCCGATTTCACCGCGCTCAAGATTGTTCTGCGACTGGCCAAACGTTTCACCAATTGGGGCGAAATGGCTGATCTCGACGCACTTTATCGCGATTTTGTCGCAATGACCGAGCGCGAACTTGACTTTCGCTTAGAGCGCAAGCACTCAGAGCGGTTCCGCGCGATGATTGAGCGTTTGCAGCTCGAAGCGAGTGCTCCGCTTTGTTACGAACAGTGGAGTACGGAGCAGGTGCTAGTCATGGAATGGGTCGATGGTGTGCCCATCTCCGATCAAGCGTGGCTCGAGCGTCATCAAATTGATCGCGAATCGCTCATTCAGCGGTTGATTGACGTTTTCTTCGCACAAATCTTCAGCGAAGGTTTTTTTCACGCCGACCCGCATCCTGGTAATTTGCTCGTTAGCGCTGACGGGACATTGCACGTCATCGACTTCGGCATGATGGGCACGATCCGCGATGCTGTCAGACAAGATATGAAACTGTTTTTGCAAGGCTTCATCGCGCGCGACGCTAGCAAAATGGCAACCGCATTTGAAGGGCTGGGGTTCCTCCGCACCGGAGCCGAACCGCTCGATTTGCAGACACTCATCAAAACGGGCACCGACTTTTTTCTCGAAAAAGATTTCTCGCAAGTCGATGAGCAAACGATGGTCGAGATGCTTGCATTTCTTCGCGAGTATGTCGCCCGCAACCCGTTGCAATTGCCAGCCGAGTTCGCCTTTCTTGGTCGCGCCATCAGCATCATGTCGGGCGTGCTTGCGCAAATCAAACCGCAAATTGATTACTTAGAGGCCGTCAAGCCGGCGGTTGACAAATGGTTGGGAGCGCAGGCGGAAGATGGCGCAGCGCAAACCGCAGACGGCTCATTGTTTTCGTTCGATGGCATCAAACAATGGGGCGTGCGCGGTCTGACACTTTTCAACGAGTACGTGCTGCCGCGCGTTACGGAGTGGGCGAATTTGCCGAACACTTTCGCGGAACAAATGGAAGCGCGCAAATGGAACGACTTTTATAGCAGGAAACAGACGCAAACCGTCATACTGATTGTTGCTACAACGGCCGCTGCAACGACGCTATTTCTTTTCGAAGAAGTGCTGGTCGCTGCACTGCCGGCCGGAGCTACAGTGTTATTGGTCGCTTCTTATATTCGCCAAGCAATCCGCTGGCAACAGCAAATGAATAAGACAACGAAGAAAACCATGAAGGAGCGTGTACAACATGAGTGAACAGCAAGATCAAGAGCGAGTGTTTGAAACGAGTGCGGACGAATTCAAATTCAAAGTAGAGGGATTGAAGGACGGCTATCGTGTGACGTTCAATATGGATGAGGAAACAGTCGGCAAACAACGCCGTGCATTCGCCGCGTTCATTCAATTCGCTAAATTGTCGGAAAAAGCGGGCTGGCGTTTGCCGTGGCCGATTCGCTTGTTACTCGCGTTTTGGGCAAAATACAAAAAAGTCGAGTGATTGCCGGCATCACGCCAACAGTCACCCGAAATCAAATTCAATCTGTTCCGGCGCGCTCGATTGGCGTCGGTTTTTTTGTTTGCCACTTCTGCTTCCGTGTTTGTTCAACAATCGCTTCGTCTCTGGCGCCACCTTCGCACGGCCGCGCACCGACCAAAGCCGCTCGCGAGCGATGCGGTTCGCTTCCGTCAAATCGACCATCGGCACGGGATAACCAAGCATCGCTAAATCGACATATTTCCATGGTTCATGCAGCTGTGCCGACGGCAATTCGCGCAATTCCGGTACGAACAATCGAATGAACCTGCCCTCGCTGTCGTGTTCCTGCGACTGCTTGAGCGGATTGTATATTCGGATGGTGTTAAATCCGGTCGTGCCCGCCTGCATTTGCACCTGACTGAAGTGAATGCCGGGCTCGTAATCGAGAAAAAGTTGTGCCAACGCCTGAGCGGGACGGCGCCAATCTTGCATCAATGTGTTGCAAATGAACGATACGACCATCGCCCGTCCGCGGAAATGTAGCCAACCGGTCTGCGCCAGCGCCCGCATCGCCGCATCGATCAGCGGAAAACCGGTCTGCCCTTCCAGCCAGCGTTGAAAGATTTCCTCATTTTCACCACGCAATCCCTCGAACGCACTATTCATCGTGCGCACGGCAATCTCTGCATCATCTTCGATTCGTTGGATAAAGTGACAATGCCAGTGCAGCCGCGACAAAAACGCCTCAAGATGGCGTCGCCGACTCGGAGCGATTGACTGCAGAGCCTGCCGCGACCGCTGCACCACCTCACGCATCGACAAATTGCCCCACGCTAAGTAAGTGGATATGCGCGCACACGAGTGCATCGAGTCATACGGCTTGGAAATGTGCGATTGGTAGCGAGTACAACGATCGCGCAAAAAATCAGCGAACGTTGCACGCGCCAAACGCTCGCCACCTTTTTGACCGGACGAGAGCGGTATACCTGGCACGCCATGCAGTTCGGAGAAATCAAGTGCGCGCCGTAGCGGGCGCAACTCAACGGGCCACTCGCGGAGCGCCTGACTCAAAGCCGGCGCTGACAACAACGGCTCACTCATTTTCTGTTCCCAACTCATTTGAAACTGCTCGCGACTTGGCAAACGGCGCGTCACACCAAACGGCGGATACTCGACAAATTCAAGCCCGCGCGAACGCATCCAACGATGAACGCGCAAATCACGAGCAAACGTGAGCGGCGTCCCATGCTCCTCATGTGCAAGCAACCGGAACGTTCCACAATGTTCGAGAATGGCGGCAAGCGTAGGCTCCATCTCAGCTATCGCCGTATACAACGGAATGCCGCTGTCATGTAAACCTTCAGCCATCTCCGCCAAACTCTGTGCAACGAACTGCAAATGACGCACTGACAAATCACCGGCCTGCCAAATCGTCGGCTCAGCGATGTACACCACCATTACATTCCCTGGGCTTCGCAAACACGCCTCAACTAACGGACGATGATCGTGCAATCGCAAATCACGCTTCAACCATACAACCTGCAACAATTTGCGTCACCACCTGTCACATCGAGTTACGTAAATTGTATAACAGTTGTATAAGTATTGTCGAATAAAAACTATGTAAGGCCGGCCGATCAGCCACGCCGCATCCATCCAGGTCCATAAGAAACACCTGCTAAGCGGTTGATCGTGGATTTGATCGATCGTTCAATTTTGGTCGTTGAAAGCAGCGATCCCGGACGACACCAGACCACTCAGGGTCCCTCCTCGTCGTCCAGGTGCCACTAGTGAACAAAAGAATCTTGTTATTTAATCCTTGAGCTTTCACCTTTGAGCAATGACTCTTGATTTCCAGAGGGCGGCTCGCGAAAATGAAAGGGAAGATATCGCTCCTCCCAGGCGTCTTTGTTCAATGGATTTCGACCGACCGACCGTCCATCCCAAATTAATCCGGGATGGTGATCATCGTGATGGCATTGCTAGTAGACAACGTGAAGTCTACTTCCGCCTCAAATTCAGCAATCGATGCCGAAAGCTTGGCGATAATGCTCTTCGCGTCCAGCGGATCGACCACCGACGCCTCGTTTTTCTCCAAGAAAGGTTTGGCGATGCTCTCATACTGGTCATCGCGCACCTTTGTATTTTGTCCAAATGAGGACTCAACCAACTTATCAAGTCGCTCCTGAACCTTCACATTTTCACGTTGTACGGCCAACAAGACCGAGTTGTATTGATCACTTAGCTCCTCAAGAAGTTGTTTTTCCAAGGAAATCGAGCCTTTACGCTCAATTGCCTCGGCGACCGTCATCGTTACACCACCAATAACCACATTGGTGGTTGCATTGGATTGAACAATGGCCGACTTGATTGCCTGACGGCGCTTAATCAATGCCATTACGGAATCATAGTTTGATTTAGCGTTCCCTTTAAACTCATCATCGTTTTTGTAGCCATTGACCGGCTTGTCACCATTCTTGAGAGCAACATACTTGCTTTGCTCAATGGTTTTCTCAATTCGGTCAGCCAGCAACTTGAGTTCTGCCAAACCTCTCGTTACGCTCATTTGCATCGCTACATTCTCCTCTTCATGTTTTATCATCCTGACAGCGTAATATACCATGAAAAATCAAAAACGAAGCAAGGAATCGATTTTTTTGAAAAATTTATTTAGCACGAAAAGGTTTCCCCGCGCCAGGCGAAATCGCTGTACAAAGCAAGCAGATTGGCATAATCGGCATGAACACCCTCCGAATGAATGATTCGCAAATTTCGCGCGGGCACATCTTTCAAAAATTGTAGGATGCACGCTCGCGTCGCATGTCCGCTAGTATGGATGAACTCCCATCTGCAACCCGTCTGCTGCATAACATGACGCATTGATTCTGTCTTCGGAGAATCCGCATAGCCTCTCCATAACGAATATATGTGTACGGAAAACCGCAAAGACCTCAACTCATGCATCATCGAGTCACGCACCAAAACCACATACTTTCCTGGCGTCTGTCGAATATCATCAAGGAGTTGCGCCGTCGGTCTTATTTTCTTACGCAAATGAGCGGTCGACCATGCGGGTGCTACGTATTGATTTGCCGGAAGCCAAACTTCAATGTTCGCAGCCGTCGGTCCTGGGATTGGCGTATAGCGACTCACCGCTTCTAGTACGACTGCCGAATACAAATCAATGACTAGTTTCCGCTTTGACTGGAGAGCGGCGCAATACACCGAAACAAAACGATCAACATTTTGCATCGAAAAGGTCACGCCAATCAGCCCAGCAGTCTGTTGAAACGATGTACACAACCGCTTTTCGACGCTCCACTCCGACTGTACATATTGCGCTGGTCTGCCCAAATTCGTTCCTTCCATCATCAGCAGATCGACAGGTCGATCGTCCAACAACGACAACACTCGACGATAAATATTGCCTTTGCGACCGTGGTTGCGAAAGTCACCGCTATAAACAAGCACTTTGCCATTGGCGCGTACGACAAACCCATGCGCATCGAATGCAGAATGATCGACTAAAAATGGGATCACTTCCATCTCGGCGCGATGGTTTGGATTTCTTATTTTGACCACTTGCTCCGTCTGAAACGTATGAAAAGAATTCACCGGCAACCTCGACTTTTCACGCCAACGATAATGAATCGCTAACAAATCAAAGGTTGCTTGACTGCAGTAAATCGGTGTATTCGAATCCAAATGAGCCAACAAACCAAAATGGTCGGAATGGGCATGCGAAATAAATACTGCATCATATTGGCTGCCTTTCTGGATGACACCGCTCATATCAGGAGCCGATTGACCTTCCTTTACAAGCGGTTTGCCGATGTCCAGCAAAATGCGAATCCCTTGACTTTCGATTTCTATACAATTGCCGCCAATTTCTTTGGCCCCTCGGTGAAAGACGACATTTACTTTAGGAGAATGCATCAAATTCGGTCGCTTTCTAAAATATATTTCTTTTCTTTGTGATGGTACGGAATCGCATCGCTAGTGAAGGTCCGCAGCACCTGCAAGTCACGAAAAAACGTTTCTCGAGAGAGTGCCGTCTCCCCGCTGCGCTCCGTAAACGCAGGTTCAGAAATATATCCATAGTCACGCAAATGCTTGTACATCGCCAAGACACGATACAGACGCTCCGGATTTTCACGCATCTTTTTTTTCGTTTGCAACGATTTCGCATGGCGTAACAGGCTCAGACGCATCCGTTTTGGATGTTCAAAAAGCGTTTCGGCTGCTCGAAAACAGAGCGGTTCATACTCATCGGGACGCGCCTGATAGTTCAATGTGAAATATAATGTGTCAGGAAAGTCATATTTGTTCAAATCCCATCCTTCCTCTTTCGCCAACTGCTCGAACTCCATTTGGGACTGCGGATCTTCCATTTCCGACAAGCAGAAGAGCAACATCTTGCGCTCTTCATCCGCTACATTTGCAAAATCAATGAATACGACGAATGCTGGGTAAACGAGCACATCCGTCATACATTCCGCCTCCACCAACTTCGTGCGCTCCGACTCCGCAAAACGATTCACCGTGTCAAAGGCCGTCGCCTTCTCCAGTGCGTTCCAGTGATGCTCGCCAAGGCGATACGCAACCACCGTTGATTCAAACAGCAAAACCTCATGATTTGCACGCAATTTTTCAATATGTTCCGGCGCTTTATTGTTCATCCCCATCGACCTCCACTCTTCATTATTCGTATTATACCGACGAAGATTGTCAACGGTATGACACTGTTTTAAAAAAAAATATTCCTAGCAACTAAACTGTGC
>CANHCR010000054.1 GCA_947459205.1 Caryophanales bacterium
ACCTGTTCAATGACTGTTGGAATGTAAAAACTCATGAGCAAAATTCCTCCTCGTATAATTGGGGGACTGAAAGGGGAACAGTCCCCGCCTCATTAGTATACCTTGAAATTTGCGTTCTGCAAAAGAAATTATACTGTGAATTTAATCAAAGGTCAATAAAGGTCAAACTATGTCGAATAAAAAACGGGCAAACATGCCCGTTTTGAGGCCAAACTTTCAAAAATGAAACGCGCCCGCGAGGAATTGAACCTCGATCTCAGGCTCCGGAGGCCTACGTCATATCCATTGGACCACGGGCGCATAGTTTGAAGCGCAATTGCAATTATATTTCATCAAGTCTAAAAATGCAACAAACGTTTGACTTGCAAAACGCAGCGTTTTTGAGTACAATTTTTATGTGATTTTTGCTCATGGCGGGACTGAAAATGCTTTGTCGGGACAAATGTTGTCCCGTATATCCGGGAGTGAGACGGTTGCGCGAGATTTTGGACATGCAGCAGAAACTTTTGCCTGACTTGCTTGATGTATTGAAAACGCGGTACAACGTCTTGCATCATGTGATGTTGATGGGTACAGTGGGGCGCAGGTCTCTCGCCAAGTCACTCAATATGACGGAGCGGGTGTTGCGCACTGAGGTCGAGTTCTTGCGTGCACAAGGTTTGTTGCAGATGTACGCGGCGGGCATGATTCTGACGGATTCGGGCAAACGTTTGTTAGCCGAATTGGAGCCTGTCATCCAAGAACTCCTCGGCATTAGCGAAATGCAAGAACAGTTGCGACGGCAGTTCGAACTACGTGAAGTCCATATCGTTCCTGGCGATGCTGACCACTCGGAGTTCAGTAAGCGCGAGCTTTGCCGAGCGGGAGCGCAGGCGCTGCGCAATGCGGTTCGTAAGGACGATGTCATTGCAGTGACCGGCGGATCGACGATGGCTGGCTTGGCTGAATTTCTCATGCCGGCGCCGAACATGCGCGGCAATCGTTATGTGCCTGCGCGTGGCGGATTGGGAGAGGCTGTGGAACTGCAGGCGAACTCTATCGCCTCGACGATGGCGAAGCGGACCGGCGGGCATTATAAGTTGTTGCACGTGCCAGATCACTTGAGTGAGGACGCCTACTTGTCACTGATTGATGAACCGCACATTCAAGACGTGCTGAATGTGATTCGCATGGCACGGGTGGTGGTGCACGGCATCGGTGACGCGATTGTGATGGCAGAACGGCGCAAACTGTCTTATGACGACATGCATCGTTTGCATCATGACGGCGCGCTCGCAGAGGCATTTGGGTACTATTTTGATCAGCAAGGAAAAGTCATTCATCACATGCCGACGGTTGGCCTGCGATTGCAGGACATCCAGAGTACGGAAGTGGTGATTGCGGTAGCTGGTGGCCGCAGCAAAGCGCAGGCGATTGCTTCGATTATGCGCTTCGGACAGACGGATGTTCTCGTCACCGACGAGGCAGCGGCAACTGCGATGCTGGAGTCGATTCACAAACAATCGCCGTAAGTTAATGGGTCAATTGATTTTCAAAGAACCGTAAAAGTAGTCATTCAGACAGACCTCGCGTCTTGTTTTGAACAATATACAAATTTGGGAGGAATCAACAATGGTAAAACTCGGTATTAACGGCTTTGGTCGTATCGGACGCAATGTATTCCGTGCGGCACTCAACAATCCAAACGTGCAAGTGGTGGCAATCAACGATTTGACAGACGTAAAAACGCTTGCGCATTTGCTCAAGTACGACTCCACACACGGCGTGCTTGACGCAGACGTGAAAGCGGGCGAAGGTTCGTTGATCGTCAATGGCGTCGAAGTGAAAGTATTCGCTGAGCGCGATCCTGGCAACTTGCCTTGGGCAGAGTACGGCGCAGAAATCGTCGTAGAATCGACAGGTATTTTCACAGACAAAGCGAAAGCGGAAGCGCACCTTAAAGGCGGTGCGAAAAAAGTCATCATCTCCGCACCAGCTACAAACGAAGACATCACTATCGTTATGGGCGTTAACCACGACAAATACGATCCGGCTGCACACACAGTCATTTCCAATGCATCCTGTACGACTAACTGTTTGGCACCGTTCGCGAAAGTATTGAACGACAACTTCGGCATCGTTAAAGGTATGATGACGACGATTCACTCTTACACGAATGATCAAAGCGTACTTGATCTTCCGCACAAAGATTTGCGCCGTGCGCGTGCAGCAGCTGAAAACATCATCCCATCGACAACGGGTGCAGCGAAAGCTGTTTCGCTCGTACTTCCAGAGTTGAAAGGTAAATTGAACGGTGGTGCGATGCGTGTTCCGACACCAAACGTCTCCGTAACAGACCTTGTGGTTGAATTGAGCCGCAACGTAACGGTTGAAGAAATCAATGCAGCATTGAAAGAAGCAGCTGAAGGCCCGATGAAAGGTATCCTCGCATTTTCCGATGAGCCGCTTGTATCCAGCGATTACAATGGCAACCCATACTCCTCAATCATCGACTCCTTGTCGACAATGGTTGTCGAGGGCAACATGGCGAAAGTCATTTCCTGGTATGACAACGAGTGGGGCTACTCCAACCGTGTCATCGACCTAGCACAATATATCGCAGCAAAAGGTTTGTAATCAGGTTTGCAATATCGTTCGGGGAAGGAGAATTTAATTCTCCTTTTCCGTTTATTAGGAGGCGTTGCATGATGAACAAAAAAAGCGTGAGAGACATCGATGTGAAAGGCAAACGCGTATTCGTGCGTGTTGATTTCAATGTGCCGCTTGAAAATGGACAAATTACGGACGACACGCGTATTCGCGAGACGTTGCCGACGATTCAATTTTTGATCGACAAGGGTGCAAAAGTGATTTTGGCGAGCCACATGGGTCGTCCAGACGGACAAGTGAAAGAGGAACTTCGCTTGACGCCGGCAGCGGTTCGCCTTGCAGAATTGCTCGGCAAACCAGTTGCCAAAGCGGATGAAGCGATTGGCGATGCGGTCAAAGCGCAAGTCGCAGCATTGAACGAAGGCGATGTGTTGTTGCTCGAAAACGTGCGCTTCTATGCGGGCGAAGAGAAAAACGATGCGGAGTTGTCGAAGGCGTTCGCAGAACTTGCGGACATTTATGTGAACGATGCATTCGGCGCGGCTCACCGTGCGCATGCGTCAACAGCAGGCATTGCTGCTTATTTGCCGGCTGTTTCTGGACTTTTGATGGAAAAAGAGTTGGATGTGTTGGGCAAAGCGCTTCTTAACCCGGATCGTCCGTTCACGGCGATTGTCGGCGGTGCGAAAGTAAAAGATAAAATTGCGGTGATCGAGAATTTGATCAATATCGCAGACAACATCATCATTGGTGGCGGTCTTTCCTACACGTTCATCAAAGCGCAAGGTCATGAAATCGGCAAATCGTTGCTCGATCCGTCGAAACTTGAATTGTCGCTTGAGTTTATCGCGAAAGCGAAGGAAAAAGGCGTGAACTTCCTGTTGCCAGTCGATATCGTGGTGACGGACGATTTCAGTCCGACAGCGAATACGCAAATCGTCGACATCGACAGCATTCCTGCGGATTGGGAAGGGATCGACATCGGTCCGAAAACGCGTGAACTGTATGCGAAAACAATCGCTGAGTCGAAGTTGGTCGTATGGAACGGTCCAATGGGCGTGTTCGAAATCGAGCCGTTTTCACACGGTACACGCGCGGTTGCAAATGCGGTAGCTCAGACGAGTGCCTACACGGTAATCGGTGGCGGTGACTCTGCTGCTGCGGTCGAAAAGTTCCACCTCGCTGACAAAATGAATCACATCTCTACGGGCGGCGGCGCTTCCCTAGAGTTCATGGAAGGCAAGGCGCTCCCGGGCGTTGTTGCACTCAACGATAAGTAAGAGGAGTGTCATCATGAGAACACCAATCATTGCAGGCAATTGGAAAATGTTTAAAACGGTTGAAGAATCACTGGCGTTTGTCGAGCAGGTGAAAGGCAAAGCGGAAGTGGCGGGCGTTGAGTCTGTCATTTGTGCACCATTCACTAACTTGCCGGCGCTCGTTGAGGCGGTCAAAGGAACGTCGCTCAAAATCGGCGCACAAAACGTGCATTTCGCGGACTCAGGCGCATATACAGGGGAAATTTCGGGGGGCATGCTCAAAGCCTTAGGTGTTGACTATGTAATCATCGGTCACTCTGAGCGCCGCGCATACTTTGCGGAGTCGGATGCGATTGTCAATCAAAAAGTGTTGGCAGCATACAAATACGGTTTGACGCCAATCGTATGTGTTGGTGAATCGCTGGAAGAGCGTGAAGCCGGCAAAACGAAAGAAGTTTGTAAAGTGCAAACGGAAGCGGCTTTGCAAGGTTTGACGAGTGAGCAGGCGGCGCAAGTCGTCGTCGCTTACGAGCCGATCTGGGCGATTGGTACTGGGAAGTCGTCGACAGCTGACGATGCGAATGAAGTCATCTCCTACATTCGTGAAGTCATCGCGGCACAATTCAGCGCTGACGTAGCGGCTGCGGTGCGTATTCAATACGGCGGTAGCGTGAAACCGGGCAACATTAAAGAATACATGAGTGCAAGTGACATCGACGGCGCTTTGGTCGGCGGTGCCAGCCTAGAGCCGGATTCATACATCCAGCTGGTTGAAGGGGCGAAGTAAGATGAGCGTCGCTAAACCGGTAGCATTGATCATTTTGGACGGCTTCGCACTGCGCGATGAAGTGTATGGCAATGCGATTGCGCAAGCGAAAAAACCGAATTTTGACCGCTATTGGAATCAGTATCCGCATACGCAATTGACGGCGAGCGGTGAAGCGGTCGGATTGCCAGAAGGGCAGATGGGCAATTCGGAAGTCGGGCACCTTAACATTGGTGCGGGGCGGATCGTTTATCAGGATTTGACGAGAATTTCCAAGTCGATCCGTGACAAAGAGTTTTTCGATAACGAGACGATTCTTGGTGCGGTCAGACATGCGAAAGAAAATGGCAAGAAATTGCACTTGTACGGACTTGTTTCCGATGGCGGCGTGCATAGTCACATCCAACATCTGTTTGCCTTGCTTGAAGTGGCGAAGGCTCATCAGTTATCGGAAGTGTACATCCATGCGTTTCTCGACGGACGTGACGTGGCGCCGGATAGTGCGGCTCGCTATGTCGAACAATTGCAGCACAAAATCGAAGAAATTGGCATTGGTACGATTGCTACGGTGCAAGGGCGATACTATGCGATGGACCGCGATAAGCGTTGGGATCGTGTAGAAAAATCGTATCGCTCGATGGTGTACGGCGAAGGTCCGCAACATACGAATCCGCTGCAGGCCATTCGCGACTCGTACGCGCAATCCGTGTTTGACGAATTCGTTTTGCCGACGGTAATTGTGCATGGTGCGGATGCTGGTGCTGTTGCGGGAGAACCAGTTGGATTGGTTGAATCGGGCGATGCGGTCGTATTTTACAACTTCCGTCCGGACCGTGCGATTCAGCTTTCACAAGTATTTACGAACGAAGATTTCCGCGGGTTCGAGCGCGGCGAGAAGGCAGTCAAGGATTTGTACTACGTCTGCATGACGTTGTTCAGTGAGTCGGTCGGTGGCTACGTGGCGTACAAGCCGAAAGACCTCGACAATACGCTTGGTGAAGTGCTGGTACAAAACAACTTAAAGCAATTGCGCATCGCCGAAACGGAAAAATATCCGCACGTGACGTTCTTTTTTAGTGGCGGTCGCGACGTGGAGTTGCCGGGAGAGACGCGCATTCTCATCAATTCGCCGAAAGTTGCGACCTATGATTTGCAACCGGAAATGAGCGCTTATGAAGTGGCGGCGGCGGCGGTCGCGGAGATTGAGGCGGAGCGTCAAGATGTAATCATTCTGAACTTTGCCAACTGCGACATGGTTGGACATTCGGGCATGCTCGAACCGACCATCAAAGCGGTGGAAGTGACGGATGAGTGCTTAGGGAAAGTGGTGGAAGCGGTGCTTGCGAAAGGTGGAGTGGCTGTCATTACAGCAGACCACGGCAACGCGGATATGGTGTTTGACGAAAACGGTCGACCGCATACCGCGCACACGACGTATCCTGTGCCATTCATCATTACCCAAGAAGGTTTGACGTTGCGAGAGGACGGGATTTTGGCGGATATCGCGCCGACGATGCTCGACTTGTTGCAAATTGCCAAACCGGAGCAAATGACTGGAAAGACAATAGTAAAAGTTTAAGTTTTTTTAAAAATACTTGATGACTCATAAAACGAACAAGGAGTGTTGAAGATGACAATCATTACAGAAGTATACGCTCGCGAAGTGCTTGACTCGCGCGGGAACCCAACAGTTGAAGTAGAAGTATATGTAGAAAGCGGCGCAGTTGGCCGTGCGATCGTGCCATCCGGCGCATCGACAGGTGCATACGAAGCTGTTGAATTGCGTGACGGTGACAAAACTCGTTACCTCGGCAAAGGAGTATTGAAAGCTGTACAAAACGTGAACGAATTGATCGCTCCTGAGATTGTCGGTTGGGACGCGCTTGATCAAGTCGGTATCGACCAAAAAATGATTGAGTTGGACGGCACACCTAACAAAGGGAAACTCGGCGCTAACGCAATTCTTGGCGTTTCGATGGCGGTTGCTCGCGCGGCTGCTGAAGCATTGAACGTACCACTCTACACGTACCTTGGCGGATTCAATGCAAAACAATTGCCAGTGCCAATGATGAACATCGTCAACGGCGGCGCACATGCGGACAACAACGTAGACGTGCAAGAGTTCATGGTATTGCCGATTGGTGCGGAGTCGTTTGCAGAAGCGCTTCGTACGGGTACGGAAATTTTTCACAGCCTCAAATCGGTTTTGAAAGAAAAAGGATTGAATACAGCGGTTGGTGACGAGGGTGGTTTTGCACCGAACCTTGGTTCCAACGAAGAAGCGTTGTCGACGATCATCACCGCGATTGAGCGTGCAGGTTACAAGCCGGGCGAAGACGTATTCCTCGGTATGGACGTAGCTTCCACTGAGTTTTTCAAAGATGGCAAGTACCACCTGGAAGGCGAAGGTAAATCGTACACGCCTGCTGAGTTCACAGACTTGCTCGCATCTTGGGTTGACAAGTACCCAATCATCTCCATCGAAGACGGCTGTTCCGAAGACGATTGGGAAGGTTGGAAATTGCTTACGGAGAAATTGGGCAGTAAAGTGCAACTTGTTGGTGACGACTTGTTCGTGACGAACACAACTCGTTTGGGCGAAGGTATCGAAAAAGGAATCGGCAACTCGATCCTTGTGAAAGTGAACCAAATCGGTACTTTGACGGAGACGTTTGATGCGATCGAAATGGCGAAGCGCGCTGGTTACACTGCAGTCATCTCGCACCGTTCTGGCGAGTCCGAGGATAGCACAATCGCAGACATCGCCGTTGCGACGAATGCTGGTCAAATCAAAACAGGTGCTCCGTCCCGTACGGACCGCGTGGCGAAGTACAACCAATTGCTCCGCATCGAAGATGAACTTGCTTACACGGCGCAATATGCAGGTGCAAAAGCGTTTTACAATTTAAAGAAGTAATCTAAGTTGCCAAGGCAGGGTGTATATGTTATGATGAAAGTCGCATGTTTCACATGCGAAATCATCATACATAATGCGCCAAGAGGTCATTGGGAGGATTCATAATGTTAACTGCTCTAAAAATTACTTTACTTGTGATGTCGATTGCTTTGATTATTGTTGTCTTGTTGCAAAAAGGGAAAAGTGCTGGTTTGTCCGGCGCGATTACCGGTGGTGCGGAGCATTTGTTCGGTCGTACCAAGGCACGCGGTTTGGATTTGTTCTTGTCCCGTGTGACGCTCGTGTTGGCGATTCTGTTCATCATCTTGACAGCGATTGTTGCTTATTCGAACGAGATTCCGTGGTTGGCTGAAGAGTCGGCCACGAAGACAGAAACAGCGGCACCTGCAAACAAAGATAATGGACAAACGATTCAAGTAACGACTCCACCTGCTGATGCGAAACAGCCTGAAAGCAATGCAAAAACACCAGCATCCGAACCGTCCTCTACTGCTCCGAAAGCGACGGAGCCAAAGGCTACGGAAACGAACAACACGGAAACGAACGCTGGCGGTTCTAGCGAGGCAGATGAAGCGAAAGATAAAGCCCAGGATAATCAATAGTTATTGATTGTACGGAATGGAAACTTCTTCGAACGTGATTTTCACGCTCGGAGAAGTTTTTTCGTTTATTCATGGTGCTATCGTGTATACTACAATAAGAGTAAGGATGCTGAAGAAGCAGAAAGGATGAAGCGCGACGATGACAGATGAGCAAATTTTGGCATTTATGCGGGAACAAGCGTATAAGCCGATGACATACCAGGAGTTGGAACAACATTTTCAGATTCGAGGCGCTTCGCAGTTTAAGTTGTTTTTGCAATTGTTGACGAAGTTGGAGGAGACGGGACAAGTGGTGCGCACGCGGGCGAACCGTTACGGTGTGCCGGAGCGGATGAATTTGTTGCGCGGTCGCTTGCAGGTGAATCCGAAGGGGTTTGCATTTCTCATCAATGAGACAGCAGGTGAGCCTGATGTGTACATTCATGCGAATGATATGCTGAATGCGATGCACGGCGATACGGTGCTGGCACGGCTGTCGTCACGCGGACCGGCGGGTGGTCGCTTGGAGGGCGAAGTGGTGCGGGTCGTCATGCGGGCGGTGACGCGGGTGGTCGGTCTTTTCGAAGAGAAAGGTGAGTTTGCGTTTGTGGTGCCGGATGAACAGCGCATTCATCGCTCGATTTTTGTGGCGCGCGAGCATTTTGGCGGGGCAGTCGACGGTCAGAAGGTGGTCGTCGAGTTGCTGGCGTATCCGGAAGGACGGGCTGCGGCGCAGGGGCAAGTGATTGAAATTTTGGGACACAAGAACGATCCTGGTGTCGATATTTTGTCGATCATCCGCAAGTTTCAATTGCCGGAGCAGTTTGATGAGGAAGTGCTTGCCGAGGCGATGCAGGTTGGCGATGTGATTCGGGCAGAGGAATTAGTCGGCAGACGCGATCTGCGGGCGAAGAAGATGGTGACGATTGACGGCGAGGACGCAAAAGATTTGGATGACGCGGTGTCTGTGGAGCGGCTCGCGAATGGCAACGTGCTGCTTGGCGTGCATATCGCAGACGTCGGATATTATGTGAAAGAAGGGTCTGCACTTGACCGCGAGGCATATAATAGAGGGACGAGTGTGTATTTGACGGACCGCGTCATTCCGATGTTGCCACACCGTTTGTCGAACGGGATTTGCAGTCTTAATCCGCAGGTTGACCGGTTGACGATGACGTGCGAGATGGAGTTCGATGCCAATGGTGATCGGCAGCGGTATGATATTTTTCCGAGCGTGATCTGCACGAATGAGCGGATGACGTATACGAATGTGCGCAAGTTGCTAGAGTGGGATGGTGCGGAGGAGTCAACGCAAGAGTCGGCGCAGGGTGAGGCTCGGGATGAGGAGTTGGCGCATAATGAGGTACGGGGTGAGGAGTTAGTTCAAGATGCTGCGGAGTATGCCCAGCTATCGGAACGCTACGCGGATCTGCTAGACGATTTTCGCTTGATGGGCACGTTGGCCGCTGCACTCCGTAAGAAACGGATGGCGCGCGGGGCGATTGATTTTGATTTTGCTGAAGCGAAAATCATCGTTGATGAGGCGGGGAAGCCGCTGGAAATTCGCAAGCGTGATCGCTCGGTCGCGGAAAAGTTGATTGAGGAGTTCATGTTGGCGGCGAATGAGACGGTGGCGGAGCATTTTTACGAGTTGCGCGTGCCGTTTTTGTATCGCGTGCATGAGGATCCGGACAGCGAGAAGTTGTTCCATTTCGTTGAGTTTGCTTCGAGTTTGGGGCATGCGGTGCGCGGGGTGGTGCGGATGGACGGAGCGACGGCAGTGGCGTCGGCTTCTGAGCAAGAGTCGCGCGAAAAACGTGGGCGCAAAGGTGTGACACGCAAGCGAACTGGTGAGGCAAGCAATCATAAAGCGCGAGCGAGCAGTGGTCAGGGGGCACAGGTACCAGCCAAGTCTTTGCAAAAGTTACTGGAGGAGATCAAAGGGACACCGGAGGAGCATGTGATTAGTACGGTGATGTTGCGCTCGATGAAGCAGGCGCGTTATTCGCCGGACAGCCTCGGGCACTACGGTCTGGCGGCGGAGTTTTATTCGCATTTCACCTCGCCGATCCGGCGCTATCCGGATTTGGTGATTCACCGCGTGATGCGTGAGGCGTTGACGAATGGCGGCAAGCTCGATGAGCAGCGCGAAGAGTATTTGCGTAGCCGAATGGGCGATATTGCGCAGCAGTCGTCGGAGCGAGAGCGGTTAGCGGTCGATGCGGAGCGGGAGACGGATCAGTTGAAAAAGGCTGAGTTCATGTTGCAACATGTGGGCGAGGAGTTTGATGGCGTAATTAGCAGTGTCACCAGTTTCGGGATGTTCGTTGCGCTCGACAATACGGTGGAAGGTTTGATTCGCCTGAGCGATTTGGATGATGACTATTACCATTTTCACGCGGATCATCATGTGCTGATTGGCGAGCGCACGGGGCGTACGTTCCGGCTTGGTGATGCGATTCGGATTGTCGTGTCGCGCGTAAATGTGAATGAGCGAACGATTGATTTTGTGATTGCCGGCGGAGGATTGCGTGCGGGGAACCGCGGCAAACGTGGCGGTGAGTCGGCGACGACGGCGGGGCGAGTGGTTGGTAAGGTCGGTGCGGCGAGCGGACCGGTTAGCGGGGCAGTGTCTCCTGACAGTGCTGATTTCGTACCGTCACCACGCAAGAAAAAGAAGCCGAATATTTGGGAGATTATCGAGCGCAAGAAGCAGACGACCAATGCGAAGCAGAAGAAGGCGCGCACCAAAGATGCGGAATACAAACGATCGAAAAGCGGAAGCGGACCGTCGAAAAAAGGTAGGAAACGGTAGTGAACGGTTGACAGTTTCCGGTGGATTCGGTATGATAATGTTCCTGTGTTCGAAGGGGGAGGAAGTCGGTTGGGGAAAAAGGCAGATGATCGTGTGCTTGCGCAGAACAAGAAGGCGTCGCACGATTATTTTATCGAAGAGACATATGAGGCGGGTCTGGTGCTGAGCGGCACGGAAATCAAGTCGATTCGCGCCGGCAAAGCGAGTTTGGTCGATAGTTTTGCGACGATTCGCAACGGCGAGGCGTATGTCAACAATATGCATATCAGTCCGTTCGAGCAGGGCAATCGTCACAACCCGACGGATCCGAAGCGGGCGCGCAAGTTGCTGTTGAAAAAGTTTGAGATTGACAAGTTGCTTGGTGCAGTGAAGCGCGATGGCTATACGTTGGTGCCGTTGAAGGTGTACGTGCGCAACGGGTATGCGAAGTTGCTGATCGGGCTCGGTCGCGGGAAGAAGATGTACGACAAGCGCGATGTGGCTGCGAAGCGTGATGCGGACCGTGAGATTCAGCGGGCGCTGCGTGAACGGCAGAAAATGTAGGGCCGTTAAATTTTTTGCGATTCCCATAAGTCGCCGCGTCCAACGGTGATTTTATGTGGTATAATAAAGTACTGACACAAAGCGCGTTCGTTGTTGTCGCGCGGCGGTCATGACACGGGGGCGTTCTTGGATTCGACGGGAATGGTTCGCGCGTGAGTAGCGGGTAGTGGGTTGCGGCCACTTTAAAACGCTATCGCCAATTAACTGGCAAAGCTAACAACAACTACGCAGTAGCAGCTTAATAACCTGCTAGCGTGCTTCTACCCTGCATCGCCCATGTGCCGGGATAGGGGCCTAACTGAAGTGGGATACGCTGTCACATCTCCGCCTGGGGTGTGCTGAAGAAGACAATCAGGCTGACCTTTTTAGAAGCCGGTTACGGGGCGTCTGAATCGGTGACATCAAAACTGTGACTACACCCGTAGAAGCTTGCGTAGTGGAGTTTTCGGACAGGGGTTCAAATCCCCTCGCCTCCATTTTTAGTTTCAAGAAAGACGAAGGGAATGAGACAGATGAGCTTAGAGGAAAAATTATTAAACGATTTCAAGTCATTGCCAGACGACAAAAAAGTAGAAGTGATTGATTTTGTTGAGTTTCTGAGAGCGAAGAGTCGCAAACTTGAGTCAATGATGGATGAAGTCATCGATGAAAATTTGGATGCATTGAACGAATTGGCAAAATGATGAATACTCTGACACTTGATCAATTGATTTTATTTCACGAAAAAATAGTCGCTAAAACAGGCGGGTCAGCCGGTGTAAGAGATGTTGGATTGATTGAAAGTGCACTTCGAAAAGCGGAAGCTACTTTTGGTGGTCAGGATTTATATGAAACAGATATTCAAAAAATCTCAGTTATCGCTTATTCTTTAATTAAGAATCATGGCTTTGTAGATGGGAATAAACGAATTGGTGTTGCAATCATGCTTCTTTTATTAAAAATGAATATGATTACGATTTCGTACACTCAACAAGAATTAGTAGATTTAGGGTTAAAAGTTGCAGATGGAACCTACAATGAGGTAGATGTTGAGAATTGGATATCAGAACATAGCGTTTAATACATTGAAATCTAAACCATCCCTTAAAAAGAAACACCCCATCGCGAAGAAAATAGATGATCAGGCAGTCAAAAAGGCCGCCGAGAAAATGATGAAATAATATGATAAAACGCTTGAGAGGTTATCCAAAAACTGATGGTCTCGAGACTCAAATATGAACATTTAGTTACCCTTCATGATGTGATACTAGTGAAGTATGGTGGACTTCCGGGTGTATTCTGTTAACGTTGGAGATAAGAGAACTGCTCTCATGACTGTACTCGTTTTTTTGGAGATTAATGGCTATGAATTGGTAGTCGAGGATGACATGCTATTTGATGTGTGTATCCAAATTGCCAAGAAACAGTTGGATCTAAATGGATAGGCCAAATCGATTCAAAGTCAATTCCAGTGATTGAAATACGACAAGTACTCGATTATAATGAAATGGAAAGGTCGCGGATGCTTCAACATCCACGACCTCCGTACAAAGTCTGCCTCAAGAGGCGGTTGGCTTTTAGGGTGAAGTAGACTTCGGTCCCTGGTCAAGGGAGTCTACTTCTTTTTATTTGAAAAAGAAAGTATGGCGACGATTAATATGCCAAATGAAATCATTAGGGATATTGCATCGTGAACGTCCATAAGCCGCACCTCCTTTCAGAAGGTTAGCCGACTGCCCTTGAAGCCGATGAAGTTGTACTTAATTATAATAGCATATTTAGAAAATATTTACAATTAATCGTGAGTATGCTTGTTATGCCGACAGATAAAATGTTGGCTTTTTTATATTCGAGGTCGGACAGGGGTTCAAATCCCCTCGCCTCCATCTGTTAAGTGCCAAATACATATATTCAAATCCACCGTCTCGATATTCACGACGACACTTTCGATAAAATTCGAGAGGAACGTTTTGAGCTCTGGCAGGTTGGTTTGGGTGATATGTGAATGTAAGGAACTCGATAACTG
>CANHCR010000055.1 GCA_947459205.1 Caryophanales bacterium
GTTATGAGGCGCCGTGCTACGTTGCATGGTCGGCAAGCAACCGCAGTCCGATGGTGCGTATCCCAGCATCGCGCGGATTGAGCACACGCATTGAGGTGCGCAATCCAGATCCGTCTGCGAATCCGTATTTGGCACTTGCGGTCATGTTAAAGGCTGGATTGGACGGTATCAAGCGTAAATTACCATTGCCAGCACCGACTGACCGCAACATTTACATTATGGCTGAAGATGAGCGTGAGGAAGCGGGTATTCCGTCTTTGCCCGCGAACTTACGTGAAGCATTGAACGAATTGGTGCGCAATGAGATTATGATTGAAGCGCTGGGTGAACACGCACTCTACCATTTTTATGAGTTAAAAGAAATCGAGTGGGACATTTATCGCACGCAAGTTCACGCTTGGGAACGCGATCAATATATGACGACGTATTAAACAATTAGGAATTGATAAGCAAAAAACCTCCTGTGGAGGTTTTTTTGTTGTCCATGACTATTCTGATCATTAGTGTAACTGGCGGAAGACGCCGATGACTTTGCCGAGAATCGTGCAATGCTGGAGCAAAATCGGTTGTAATGAGGCGTTTTCTGGTTGCAGTCTGATATGATCCTTCTCCTTATAGAAGGTTTTGACGGTTGCCTCATCATCTTCAGTCATTGCGACGACAATGTCGCCGTTTAATGCCGATGACTGTTTGCGAACGACGATGTAGTCTCCATCATAGATACCGACCTCAAACATGCTATCGCCTGAGACTGTTAACATGAACACATCCTCATCACCGACAATGTGTGCAGGCAAGGGGAAGTAGTCTTCGATATTCTCAGTGGCCAGAATCGGTTCACCGGCCGTGACTTTACCGATCATTGGAACTTGCGAAACAGACAATGCGAAGTTTGCTGCGGAATCATCTTCGTCCAAGATTTCGATGGTACGTGATTTTGTAGGGTCTCTGCGAATCAGTCCTTTTCGTTCAAGTCGGTCCAAATGACCATGAACGGTAGAAGTGGATTGCAAGCCGACTGCTTCGCCAATTTCACGAACAGATGGCGGATACCCTTTCTCTTTAATTGTAGTTTTGATAAACGTCATTATATCGAGTTGGCGGTTTGATTTTCTGCCCATGACAACCTCCCTAAACGTTTTTTAAAGTATAACATAGAACTTTTGTTCTGACAAACATTTGTTCTCTTTTTTTGTTGAAAACTATTGACACGAACGCTTGTTCTTATTATACTTTAAATTAGATATACGAACAAACGTTTGGAGATGATGAGATGAACACAGTGACAGTTGATATGACGATGAATGAAAGATTGAAGTGTGTAGCTGATACGAAACGGATTCGCAGACAAAGAGAAACGGATTTACGTGGTTACAAAGCTCTAAACGGGTTGTTGAAAGTTATGCTTTCAATCTTATTATTTGTTACGTTAGTTACCGTTTCGTGGATAACGATGGAGTCGATGCAAGTGATTGAGCAATCTACATCTGTAGCATCGGGCGTGCCGCAGACGATTGTTGTTGAAGCGGGAGATACATTATGGAATATCGCGAAAGCACATGCGCCGAATGATATGGATTTTACGGACTACATGAATAAGATCAAAAGGGTGAATGAGATGAAAAGTTCAGGATTGGTCAGCGGACAAACATTGCTTCTTCCTTAAATATGTAGTGCGAGATTGAGGACTCTAGACTGAGTCCTCTTTTGCTTTCTTGACTTTCATTTTCGTTCATGTAACATTATGAGGGTGTATATTTTCAGGATGATGGAGGGCGTAATGATTACACCTGAACTGATTCAACGAATTAATGAATTGGCAAGAAAGAAAAAGTCGGTCGGCTTGACAGATGAAGAGAAACAAGAGCAACAACAACTATATCAAACATACTTGACAGCGTTCCGTGCTGGTTTGCGAGCGCAACTAGATCAAATCAAATTTGTAGAAGATGATGAGCAGGATGGGGGAGACAAGTGAGATGTCGAGAAGGTTTGGAAGACTGATTGGGAAAAACAAAAAGAAAGCCAATGAAATAAGAAAAAAAACCGGGAAAACAACAATGTTAGACGAAAACACGGAGGTACGCTTTCTCGGAAGAGGTTGGCTTTTGCCGCTATTTTTGATGGGAATGTTGGTGCTGTACTTAATTTTATTTTTCGGTGAGCGCGGATTTATGTTTTGGTTCACGGTCAGTGGTTACTTATTGCTTAGTTTGTTTTTGTTTTTTCTCAAACGTCCTTATCTTGTCATTGGCAAAGATTTTGTCGAATCGCGTCGATTTGGTGGTGTGTTTAAAATCTCACATCAAGAGATTGAGAAAATCATTATGTCTAAAGATACTTCTACGATTTCGTTTAATGTGAAGCGTCCAAGTTGGTCGTTCTCTAAACTTTTTCATCGCATGAATATCACTTTAATGAATGAAAAATTACTTACATTTGCTGAAAAACATCAGATAACTGTGGAACATAGGGGGAACTGAAACGATGGCGATCAAGGCTGTACTCTTTGATCTTGATGATACATTGCTGTGGGATGACCGCAGCATTAATGAGGCTTTTTCTGCAACTGCACAACTTGCTGCAGATACGTACGGTTTCGATGCTGTTTCGTTCGAGGAAACAGTTCGGAATGAAGCACGTGCCCTATACGCAACATTCGAGACGTTTGAATTTACGAAAATGATTGGTATCAATCCGTTTGAAGGACTGTGGGGAAACTTTCGTAAGGGCGAACAGAACGAGTTTCGCATGATGGAACAACTAGCACCTAATTATCGCCGTGAGTCTTGGAGTAGAGCGTTGCGAGCATTCGGTGTTGAAGATGATGCGTTCGGTCAGTTACTTGGTGAAACGTTTGCTGCAGAGCGTAGAAAACGTCCTTATGTATATGAAGAAACGTTTCAAATTTTGAAAGAGTTGAAAGAAAAGCAATTGAAACTGTTGTTGTTGACGAATGGCTCCCCGGATTTGCAACAGGAAAAAATCGATGGAGTTCCTGAGATTGCTGGATATTTTGATCATATTGTCATTTCAGGAGTATTTGGCGAAGGTAAACCTGCAGTTTCGATTTTTCAGCACGCTGCTGATTTGCTTGGCATTTTACCAAATGAAGGCTTGATGGTCGGCGACAAACTGACGACAGATATCCTTGGTTCGAATCGCTTAGGTATGCCCAATGCTTGGGTGAATCGACATGGTCTTCAGGCGACTGACATTCAGCCTACGTTTGAGGTCAGCAATTTACTCGATTTGCATACGATTATTGATCAATTGAATGAAGATAAATAAAAAAACGGGCTAACATGCCCGTTTTTAATTAAGAAAAATTATGCAAATTGTGGGTCAGAGTATGGATGAGCGATCCAACCTTCCGTTTCAATGAAAAGACGAATCGCAACGACTTGACGATCTTCCATTAAAGTGAAGAAGTGCGGTGTGTTGACCGGTACGGAAATGACATCACCTGGTCCAAGTTCTACGTCAAAATAGCCGACTTCGTCACTTCCTTTGATGATAAAAATTCCGTGCCCGGCAGCAATCGCCCGAACTTCATCTTCCGTGTGCGTATGCACTTGCTCGAATTTTTTCAAAAGTTCCTCGATGTTGGGTGTCGCATCGGAAAGTGCGACTACATCCCATACAAGGTATCCGTTTCTTTTTGCCAAATCGCGAATTTCGTCGTCGAAAGTCGTGAGAATTTGTTGCTTTTCTTCATCGGATAATAAAAATTTATTTTGTAAGTTTGACTCAAGTTTGTTGATGTTCCAATGTTCGTAAAGCACTCCTTGAGCGGTTAGGAAAGCTCCTACTTCAGAGTCTCCTTGAATCCGTTCGTTCGTGTTGCGGATTCTTATTTCTGCCATGATTTCTCCTCCTTGGACCTATAAAAGTAAATCTATTATAATGGATTGTATGAGCAATGTCGACAACAATTCAGATTAGGAAGGACACACGCACAACGATGACTATTTTTCAAAAACCACCGATAAATGAACTGCTTAAACAGCGGATTTTGATTTTGGACGGAGCAATGGGCACGATGATCCAACAAGTGGACTTGACTGCCGATGATTTTGGCGGCGAAAGTCTTGAGGGTTGCAATGAAATGCTCTGTCTGACTAGACCGGATGTTATTTTAGATATTCATAAAAAGTATTTCGCTGCAGGTTCAGATATCGTTGAGACGAATACGTTCGGTTCAACGAGTGTTGTCTTGGCTGAGTATGATATTCCGGAGAAAGCACGCGAATTGAATTTAGTGGCTGCACGCATTGCGAAAGAGGCTGCAGACGCTTATTCTACTCCGGACAAACCGCGGTATGTAGCTGGTGCGATGGGACCGACAACGAAAACACTTTCTGTTACAGGTGGAGTCACGTTTGAAGATTTGATTGATAGTTACTACGAGCAGGCGCTTGCTTTAATAGAAGGCGACGTAGACTTGCTTTTGCTCGAAACGTGCCAGGACACGTTAAATGTGAAAGCTGGCGGAATTGCGATTCAAAAGGCGTTTGAAACGACGGGTAAAACATTGCCGTTGATGATTTCGGGAACGATTGAACCGATGGGAACGACGTTGGCCGGTCAAAATATTGAATCGTTTTATATCTCGTTAGAGCATTTACATCCTGTTTCGATTGGCTTGAACTGTGCGACAGGTCCTGAATTTATGCGTGATCATATTCGCTCATTGTCTGCGATCGCAAAGACGGCGGTCAGTTGCTATCCGAATGCAGGGTTGCCCGATGAAAATGGGCAATACCATGAGTCGCCCGAGTCGCTGTCGACGAAGTTGGCGGCGTTTGCTGAACAAGGGTGGTTGAATATTGTCGGCGGTTGTTGCGGTACCACGCCGGAACACATTCGTGCGATGACGGAGAAATTGGCCAATTACAAACCGCGCACGGAATTTGGCACACACCCTGCCGCGGTGAGTGGTATCGAGACCGTGTATTTGGAGGAAGACAATCGCCCAATCATGGTCGGTGAGCGTACGAATATTTCGGGATCGCGGAAATTCAAACGGTTGATTAAAGAAGAAAAATTTGAAGAAGCTTCAGAAGTGGCACGCGCACAGGTCAAGGGCGGAGCGCATGTCATTGACATGAACTTACAAGATACCGACATCGACGAAACGTATGCGATGGAAGAGTTTTTGAAACAAGTTGTGAAAAAAGTTAAAGTGCCACTGATGATTGATTCGACATATGATCATATCATTGAGCTCGGCTTGAAGTATTCGCAAGGAAAAGCGATTATCAACTCGATTAACCTTGAGGATGGAGAGTCGAAACTGCAGGCGATTTGTCCGCTGATTCATAAATATGGAGCGGCTGTCGTGGCGATTCTCATCGATGAGCGCGGGCAGGCGGTATCGCGTGAGGCTAAACTAGAAGTTGCCACAAGAATGCATGACTTGCTCGTCAATAAATATGGTATGCAAGCTGAAGATATTATTTTCGACCCGAATATGTTCCCAATTGGCTCGGGAGATCCGCAGTACATCGGATCTGCGGTAGAAACGATTGAAGGGATTAAGTTAATCAAAGAAAAATTCCCAGCTTGCAAAACGATTCTCGGATTGAGTAATATTTCTTTTGGTTTGCCGGATGCAGGTCGCGAAGTGTTGAATTCTGTTTATTTGTACCATTGCACAAAGGCGGGCCTTGATTACGCGATTGTCAATACGGAGAAGTTGGAACGTTACGCATCAATTCCGGCGGAAGAGCGTGCACTTGCCGAAGCACTCATTTTCAACACGACGGATGAAACGTTGGCTGAATTTACTGCTTTTTATCGCGTCAAAAAAGTCGACAAGAAGGAGAAAGTGTCGAACCTGACGCTTGAGGAACGTCTCGCTTCTTATGTTGTGGAAGGTACAAAAGAAGGCTTAATTCCTGATTTAGATGAAGCGATGAATAAGTATGCACCTCTTGAGATCATTAACGGTCCGTTGATGGCGGGTATGGAGGAAGTCGGACGGTTATTCAATAACAATGAACTGATCGTCGCTGAGGTATTGCAAAGCGCGGAAGTCATGAAAGCGGCGGTTGCTCACTTGGAGCCGTTTATGGAAAAAACGGAGTCGGCGCTAAAGGGGAAAATCATACTTGCTACAGTCAAAGGCGACGTGCATGACATCGGTAAAAATCTAGTGGAGATTATTTTGTCGAATAATGGCTACGATATCGTCAATCTCGGTATTAAAGTACCGCCAGAACAATTGATCGAAGCGTACCGCAAAGAGAAGCCAGACGCCATTGGTTTGTCAGGTCTGCTCGTCAAATCTGCGCAACAGATGGTAGTCACGGCTCAGGATTTGCGCCAGGCAGGCATCCAAGTACCGATTTTGGTGGGCGGTGCTGCGCTGACACGTAAATTCACGAAAAATCGGATTCAACCTGAATATGATGGGATGGTACTGTACGCCAAAGATGCGATGGACGGTTTGGACATTGCCAACAAATTGAATGATGCTGAACATCGTGCAAGGATTGAAGCGGAGTGGCAAGCTGAACGTTTGGCGCAAACGAACGTCGACGAGCAGGTGCCTGTTGTCCAGCAATCGCACGTTCGTTCCGCAACGTCGCAGACAGTAGCCGTGCACGTGCCGCCTGACTTTGATCGCCACGTACTTCGCGACTATCCAATCAGTCATTTGATGCCATATGTCAATATGCAGATGTTGCTCGGTCATCATTTGGGGTTGCGCGGCAAGGTAGAGCAGCTTTTGGCTGAGAAAGATGAGAAGGCGCTACAATTGAAAGAAGTCGTTGATCGTATTTATCAAGACGCGTTGCAAAACAAAACGTTGACTGCTAGCGGTATGTATCGCTATTTTCCTGCACAAAGTAAAGGCAACCAAGTGATTGTTTATGATCCGCAAGATCATAGTAAAGTGTTACAAACGTTTGAGTTTCCACGTCAACAAGTGGAGCCGTATTTGTGCCTTGCGGATTTCTTGCGTCCAGTCGAAAGCGGGGAAATGGACTATGTAGGTTTCCTCGTTGTCACTGCGGGCAAAGGGATTCGAGAATTGGCTGAACGTTATAAGCAAAACGGCGATTACTTGCTTTCGCATGCGATTCAAGTCGTGGCATTGGAAACGGCAGAAGCGTTTGCTGAACGTCTGCATCAAATTATGCGTGATGGTTGGGGCTTCCCTGACCCTGTTGAGATGACGATGCAGCAACGTTTTGGCGCCAAGTACCAAGGGATTCGCGTATCATTTGGCTATCCGGCATGTCCGAATTTGGACGATCAAAAGCAATTGTTCGGATTGTTGAATCCGCAAGATATTGGCGTTGAATTGACGGAAGGTTCGATGATGGAACCGGAAGCATCGGTATCTGCGATGGTGTTCGCTCATCCTGAGGGAAGATATTTTAACGTGGACGCAACAGGCAGAGCATAAAGGTAGGAGATTCCTATGGAGTTATATTTTCTCGGAACGGGTGCGGGATTACCCTCGAAGCAGCGCAATGTCAGCGCGGTGGCTCTGACGATGTATAATGAGCGGGGAACGATGTGGATGTTCGATTGCGGTGAGGCCACGCAGCATCAGATGATTCACTCCCCACTTCGTTTAGCGAAATTGGAAAAACTATTTATTACGCACCTTCACGGTGACCATATCTTTGGTATTCCGGGATTGCTCGCTAGTCGTTCATCACAGGGGGCTGTGAGCCCATTGACGATTTATGGTCCGCCGGGCATCAGATCCTTCGTAGATACTGTGTTGAAAATCAGTCAAAGTTACTTGCAGTATCCGGTGCAAATCGTCGAAATTGAGCAAGGTATAATTTTTACTGATGACAAATTCACTGTCTATGCCGGAATGTTGGAGCATGGCATTCCTAGTTATGGGTATCGAGTGGTAGAACATGACTTGCCAGGCACGTTTTTCCCAGAAAAGGCAAAAGCCGCAGGTGTGCAGGCTGGACCGATGTTCGCGCAATTGAAGCGACGAGAGAGGGTCACGCTTGAGGATGGAACGGTGCTTGATGGCAATGATTTTGTTGGCGAGGATCAGGCAGGACGAGTGGTTGTTGTCGCAGGAGATACGAAGCCGTGTGCCAAAATGTTGGAATTGGCGGACTGTGCGGATGTGCTTGTGCATGAAGCGACGTTTGCCGAAGACGAGCGGAAACTAGCAAAGAAATATAATCATAGTACAGCGCTTGAAGCGGCTCAACTTGCACGCGAGGCAAATGTGAAAAAGTTGTTGATTACGCATATTAGTGCTCGTTATCAAGGCAGTGCTGAACATTTGCTGTTGGCTGAAGCGAGAAGTTTGTTTCCTGAGACGCACATAGCGCTAGATCATTATTCTGTAAAAATTGAGCGCAAATCGTAACGTTACTTAGGCAGCTATCATTTGCCATGTCCGTGGATTGGCATAGGATGTGTTATGCCTAAGGAGGAATGCGTGCATGATTCAAATGCGGCCGATCGTGATTGAGGAAAAGACGTTTATTGCGATACAGGTCAGTTTGCCGAAGACGAATCTGTTGTCGGTTCATTGCGATCACGGCTATATCATGTGTGGTGCTCTGGATATCCGATTGCTCAATGAAAAATTGGCGGACCGCGGCATTATTGCTGGCAGGGCAGTTGGCGTGCGTACGATTGAGGACTTGCTTGATGCGAAGTTAGAATCGACGACCACTGAGGCGGGGAAACACGGCATTGTCGCAGGGGTGACGGGTCGTCAAGCGTTGCTGAAGATGATGGCGATGAAAAGGTTTGCTGGATAATACAGCATCACAAACAAAAAAACCGCTCAGAGTGAGCGGTTTTGTGTTTTTAAGACTTTTACGAACGATTTAGCAATGATACAAATTCGGAACGAGCATCGGAATTTGTGGCGAATACACCACGAACAGCAGATGTAGTGGTAGCAGCTGATGATTTTTTGACACCGCGCCCGCACATACACATATGCTTTGCCTCAATGACGACCATCGTTCCCGATGGAAGCAACACTTCTTCAATCGCTTCGGCAATTTGGTTAGTTAGCCGTTCTTGTACTTGGAAACGTTTCGCATAACCGTCTACCATCCTTGCAATTTTAGAAAGCCCCGTAATTTTCTCGCCCGGAATATAACCAACATGAGCTACGCCGAAAAATGGCGCAAAATGATGTTCGCACATGGAGAAAAATTCGATGTCTTTTACAAGTACAAGTTCCTTGTGTTCCACCGCAAACGTTTTATGTAAATGCTCACGTGGATCGGTTCGTTGGCCTTCCGTATATTCGAGAAATGCCTTGATGACGCGAAACGGTGTTTCTTCTAATCCTTCGCGATTCGGATCGTCGCCGCATAGTTTGATTAACTCTTTGAGTGATTCAGCAATTCGCTGTGTGCTGTGATGAAATTCATCGGAACGGGAAAACTTTTTGAATGCCTCGGGAAAAATCTGCATAAGCTTCAAATTCTGTTCAAGTTTCATAGTTACCACTTCCTCGAATAAGTTGTACAAATAGTATATAACATGTTCGGTTTATGTACAATATTTTATACAAACATTATACAAAATTTTTACTTGATGTCGAACATCTGCTACTATTTAAGCAGAATAGAGGTGGCTATCATCATGGAAAAGCAGCGTATCGGCATTCTCGGAGCAGGTATAAGTGGGTTGATGGCAGGCGCGATTCTTGCTAGACAGGGACACATCATATCAATATATGATAAAGCGGTTACCGTAGGTGGTAGTGCGGGTTGGTACGTTCGGAAAAATCGAATCTATCCAACGGGTGCAACGATTGCTTTCGGTTTGGAGCCAGGTGGCATGTTGCATCGACTTTTAAAACGAGTAGGTGCCTTTGAAAAATTAAACATTCGTGCATTGACGCATCCGATGGACGTGCTGCTACCAGACCGAAAGATTGCAATTCGGTTTGATGAGCAGCAATGGTGCGCGGAATTATCTACCGTTTTTCACGAGCGTGCTGATGAAGTGCTGCGATTTTGGCGGGAATTAAAAAAAATTTCGCTCGCCGTTGAGGCGGTGACGTCGACTGAAGTTGCTTTGCCGATTCGATCATTTGCAGATTTAGGCACATTACCATTTCATCTTTTAAGGAATCCTTGGCAAACTGCACGACTTGCTCGCTATGCGTTCGTCACAGTCGAACATTTGCTACGTCAATACCGATTGCATGATTATGCGCCGTTCCGCACTTTTTTAAACGCACAATTGGTCGATGCAGCACAGACCGACATTCGCCATGCGGCACTGCTCCCATCTGCAGTCGCACTTGATATTTACCGGCGTGGCAGTTTTTCAGTGGATGGTGGACTTGCGTCGATTAGCAAAGCCCTCGCCGTGGTGATAGCGGAAGCGGGAGGCGCCATCTATACTGCGAATACGGTGAAGCAGTGTGTGCTGCGCAAAACTGACGGTAAAGAAGTGTGGCGTGTGGAGAGTGCCAAACGTGCCGAAGAATACGATATTTTGCTGAATGCTAGCGGTCTTTCGCTCACTTCAACAGATGGAAGCGCATTTCAACTACATGCTGAGTCCGATGAATCGCTGGCGGAGCAGTGGGGTGCATTTCGGGTGGATGCAATCTTGGAGGATCTACGAATCGAGAAAGACTTGCCGTTTGCTTGGCAAATCGTGCCCAATCCTGAGCACAGTCAACTATTTGGTGACGAATTCGGTCCCGTATATTTTACGATGCACGAATCACGTGATGTGAACGGCAATGTCGTGGCGGGTGAAGGTATGCTTACTGCGTCTGTTCATACTTCACTTGAGCAGTGGCGCGGTCTCGACAAAGCCGCCTATTTGCAACGCAAGCAAGCATTTACCGATGCGATTCTTGTCGAACTTGCTAGAGCGTTACCGCATGCACAGGAGCGATTGCAAACACTGTACAGTGGCTCACCGATGACATATGATAAGTATATCGGAAAATTTAGTGTTGGCGGTCGACCCTTGACGGTGAAAAATGCAATCCTATCGCCCAAAGGATGCAGAACCGCCATTGATTCTTTATTTCTAGCAGGCGAACAAGTGTTTCCCGGCCCAGGAACGCTTTCCTGTGCATTGAGCGGATTTTATGCAGCACGCGCAATCATGAAACGCTCTAATTAATTAAAACAGAATCTTTTGTCGATGGGAGAGACCATCTGATGCACATTCGCAGCGGTCAATCGGGCGATTATGGTGTAATGTATTCTGACGGTGTGAATACTGTCAGTTGCCGCAAGATTGATGGAAAAATTGAATACATGGTCACTGAAAATGTTCGTTTGCAGCCTTGGCTTTATCGCGTTCCTGTGCTTCGGGTGATGGAAAAATTGCGTTTGATGTTCAAAAATACGCATGAGCACAGTTATTTTCTAAAAGGCGTCGATGTAGCGCCCAAGCGGATGCCTTTTTATCTGCGTTTCTTGTTGTTTATGCTCGTTGTCGCGCCGGTGTACTTTCTCCTGATGTGGCTCGTTTGGGAACTGACAAGACCTTTTCCTAACTATGTGCTAGAGTTGCTTTTTGAAGCTGTATTGATGTACGGGATATTCATGGCGATTGTCTCCTCGTCGATGTCGGCGTCATCAAAGCGATACCACAGTGCGGAACATCAGGCGATTAATGCGTATCGCGAAATCGGTTCAAAGCCTTCATTGCATGACTGTCTGCGTGCCTCGAGATTCCATGCTAACTGCGGTACGGGTGCTGCTTTCTCAGTTGCGGTCGGTGTATTTTTAACATTGCTGGTCTTTTATTCATTCGTTCCACTTCCAGATTTCTTCACATACTGTTTGTTGAATTTTTTGCTCTTTCCACTTGGCGTATCAATCGGTTTGGAACTGTTTTCGCTCATTCCAAACTTATATCGATGGACGGGCATTACGTTAATCGTCTATCCGTCATTTTTGTTGCAACGTTTCACCACGAAAAAAGCAACCTCCGATGAAGCGGAGATTGCTTTGCTGGCGATTGAGCGCTTACTTAAAGAGCAGTTGAAACTGAATCGGTGATGATTAAGCATCCTCTTGCCCGGATGCTTTTTTTCTATGTTGAAAAATGGTGCGAACGACATGGTATGCAAGAATAGCACTGAGTACGAACGCAATTTGCGCAACTTGCACATGGTCCGTGAGGTTCGCCACGCCGATACCAACCAGCGCCCAAATGAAGACGAGCACGTAGTAGATGTCTTGCTCGCGGAAGAGAAAAATTCTGGCAAGGATGGTGGCAACAAACATCATGATGATCGTCCAAATCTCAGCGTCGATACCCCAACCGTCCCAACCGATGTCGACAAGGAAGTAGCTGATGTTAGCGACGGTGGCGACACTGATCCAGCCGAGATAGATGGAGAATGGGAGAATATCGAGCAACTTCGGGTGATTCTTTTTGATTCGCATATAAATCACAATTAAGGTGAGCAGCAGACTAATCATAATAACTACGCTCAGTGCGAAGTAGCCATAATGCCAACACAATATCCAGGCAATATTGAGCAGACAACTGACGGCAAACCATCGACTGACAGAACTGTACACTGGCTCTGCGCGCCGCTCCCGAGGGAATTGTCTTAATAACCAAGCGGCCAACAAAATGTAGATGACACTCCAAATGCTGAATACATAACCTGCTGGCGTGAACAACACTTCGACGCGATTGGCGATATCGCCGGTGGTCATGCCGTTGATCGGTAAAATGTTGGCAAGCGCATTCACTACAACAACAGCGAGAAACAGAAAAACATTGATCCAATAGAACATGCGGACACCTCATAAATGAATTTGATGATTGCAATATAGCACACTTCGATAAAAAGTGACAAATATGTGAACATTCTGTGACTAAATAAGTAAACTTATTGTAATTCGCTAGATGTATAAACTACAATGGAAAGTAGACTGAAATCGTTTTCAATACATAACCAAGGGGCTGTAATTTGATGAAACGTAATGTAGGGAAGCAAATCAAGTGGTTGATCAGCACGTTGACCGTTGTTGTGCTGTTGTTAATCGGAATGATGGCGGGTGCTGCGCCTGTTTCGCACACAATTGTGCTAGATGGTACGAATGATTTTTTTAATTCAACATCAGATAAGCACAAGAATGAAACGTTCTCTACATCAGTGAGCGGTATTTTTTCTTATTTTACGTGGGATGCCGACAATATATACCTGGGGTATTCTACAGATGACATTCGCGGGAATCAGTCGGATGCTGCGAAAAAATGGTTGATTGCTTACATTGGCGGTAGTGGCGGAACCGCAACAGGTGTGAATTATTCCGGACAACAACCGAAACTTCCGTTCGATGCAAAATACCATTTGCGATTTAAAGTGGATGGCAGCTATACGAATTTGCAAATTTGGAATGGTACGGCTTGGGCACAGTCACAAAATTATAACTGGGGTTCGAATGTATCCCGAAATGATA
>CANHCR010000056.1 GCA_947459205.1 Caryophanales bacterium
ATACACGGTCATCATCCCAGTTTCGCATCGGGCTTGTCCTCCCACTCACTAATTTTCAAACCAAATCCAAAAGCAATGTCGCGCAAATGAGCAATCTCTGTAGTCAGAGCACTGCGCTTGATGATGCCTGGCGCGTGTTCGCGCAGCCGTTCATAATCACTATCCGCCTGCTTCACCAGCGTCTTCATCAATTCATCAATTTTGCGCTGTAGCTGCAAACTCCAATCCTCGATGACAGCAGACGGCGCGCCACCATCAATAAACATCCGCATGCGCTTACAATGTTTCTCGATTTTTTGGTACTGCTCCTCTAACTCGGGATGATCAACTACAGGCAGCACAGTCAGTAACTGCCACTCCGGCTTGCATTGATGATCAAGCAACGGTTGCAAATGTTTGAGGTGAAGGACCATTTTATCTCTTCTCAGTTTCTTTTCGATGCTTCGCGGGGTAGTGCGATACGATTTTAATTCCTTGCTCAGCCAAGTGACATACTCTTCAAGATCAAATTCTTGCAAGAATGGCATGGCGGCTTTCGCGCCCGAAGCGACATCGAAGTTTCGTCCAACCCTCTTGATCATCTTCCAATACTCATTCGGTTCCAAGACATGCTTTCGCTTCACTTGATTGGTCTTTGAATCGGTCACCAAGTATAACTTATAATCTCGCAATTCCTTCCATATCATCTCGTTGTTGCCGAACATGAACGAAATGCGGTTCCATTCAGCGCCATCGTAGAACAAATTAGCGATTGGCGTCGGCAATTCAATGTATTTTCCCGTATCGCGAATGGCTTGCGGCGATAACAACTCAATTCGATATTTTTTCAACGAACGTCCCCTCCTTCAAATCGCTTACATGATAATATACCGTTAAAAATGAAAATGCCGAGGAGTAATTTTCTCCCCAGCATCTCGTGTCGGTCCATCAACGTATGGTCATTTCACCTATTCAGTTCGTTCCGGTAGTTTCATGCCATTTTTAACAGCAAAGCTCGTTAACTGGCGAAGCGCCCGGTTCTTCATTGCGTACACAGACTTAACGGGAACACCCAATTTTAAGGCTAACTTTGCTGGTTTCAGCGGAGTTCCATCCGTCAAACCATAAAGTTCGCGAATGACAAGGCGTGAAGTCTCATCTATCTGCGATGTCAATTGATCGACGAGCGATTTCATCTCAAACTGCACCTGATTCTCAATCAGATCGCCCTCGATGTCATCATCGCCTCTCAATATATCGGCAAGTTGAAACTCTTTCTTCTCATCCTTGGATTTCACCTTTGTTTCAGGATTAAGTGTGAGCCGACATTTTAACGCTTCAGTCTCTTTCAATTCCGAATAACGCTCCAATGTCAATCTCGCTTCGTTCGCAATCTGCTCATCACTCATTCGCTTCGCGTTAGGTCTACTCAAAACTTCAGCAATGCGCGCCAGTTCATCATGTGTTTTATCCGGAATGGTCACAATGTGACGTTTGTTACGGATACATGCAAACATTCTTTTCCTGACGTACATTTTCGCAAACGTACAAAAACTCGCTTTTGCCGGGTGATTGTGATCATAAAGAGGGAGCGCTTCCACAAGACCGAGGAAACCAGCTTGCCGCAGATCTTCTATGTCCGCTTGTTGCATCGGAGACGACTGTCGGTTGATGATTTTGCGAGCAATGCTGCGCACATAAGGTTCGCACATCACTGCAATCTCATTGTAGACACTGTCATTTCCTTGCTTGTACTCCAACACCTTCGCCTGAATCGCCGCAAAATCGATTACGTTAACGTTTTGAATGTTGTTCGCTAGAAAGCACCCCTTTTCGTTGATTAAAAACGGCCAAACTTTCGTAAGAAATATACGCTGACGTCCAACTCTCTCATTATACCATTTCTAGTAAAATTGACATGGACACTCTCTGACCATTTGTCGAATTATAATAAATTTTGTTAAAATCCATCACATTTAGGAGGCACACAATGAGTTTTTCCAATCCGCCATTGAAACGTCTAGCAAGTATTTTTCTGCAAGAAGAGGTGCAACCGAAACGCGGTTCCATCGTCTACCGCAAATTAGGGCTCGCTGAACATTCCGGCATTTTCATCGCGAAACAAAAAATCGTGCAACTGTCTGGCACAGGCTACATCGAATATGTCGACTATCGTCGCTTCTGCGGGTCCAATCCGTTCAACCAAATGTACGTCGCATGCGATAGCGAGGGTCGTGTGTTGCACAGCGAAGCGATTGCGGAGCGCGCTGAACGTTCGGTCGGCCAATATCGCAACTACAATCTTCTACTGGACAACTGCCATCAATTCAGTGCCGGTTGCGTGACTGGCGATTTCGAAAACAGTGACAATTTTTTCGTGTTTTTGGAACATTCGATTGAACAGCAGTTTGGCGTCACGCTCGATTGGCGATTTACATCCACCTTTTCATCGTCCGATAAGCCATCATGTACTCGCGAGCGAATTTGGTTTTGGTGATTACCCAGCGCCCTTTAAACAATCTGTAGATGTAAGTCTTGCAATACTTGCTGTCACGTCCATAATGAGGCTTTGCATGCCAATATTTGTCGTAATTGACGCTCGTTTCAACAATCCGGTACTGCGTATCCTCGATCGAAAACCATTCGTATTGAATGAAACTGAACCTACGGATTAGTTCACCTGTTTCGGCGGAAAACTGAGGCGTAAAATCAATCTCGCGAAGTAGTTTGCCGAACAAATTGCTCGTTCCAAAATAACGAGTAACGTCGAATAGCGTAACATTTTTCCCTGTTATTTTTTGCAAAGCGGCAATTGTATCCGCTATCGAAAAATCGTGTTCTCGCCAAGTGTGTAAGACGAGCAAATCCTTTGGTCGTAACCCCAGCCGTTTGTAATGGGCCAATAAGTAATCATAGCCATATACGTTCTCAAGCAACTCTACCAATTGATACCCACCAGACCTCATCTGGGTATCCTGCAAATCATTCAATCTTTCATCATCCGTTTCATCATTTTATACGCCTCTAGATACTCGCGAGCGAACTTGGTTTGCGTCTTATTCCAGCGGCCTTTGTATATGCGGTAGACACCTACGCGATAATACTTTCGCAGATCCGTGTCGCGCACATGACTGCGCCAAAATCGCTGTTTATTTAGCGACACCTCCACAACGCGATAAACGCTGTCTTCGACTTGGTAGTCGTCGTAATTCAAAAAAGAATAGCGCTTCAGCAATCGTCCTTCTGCATCAAACTGTGGCGTGATGTCGATGCGTTTGAGCAACTTGTAAAAAAGCGAACCAGAATGCAGAAAAAACCTCGTAATGTGATGCAAACGATACGTCATTTGCGTGATGCGGCACATCTCTTGCAGCGTCTTGCGAAGGGAAAACTCACATTCAATCCACAATTGCAATATGCCTAAATTATGATTGCTCAAGCCTAATTCACGTTGATGTTGCTTCAGATACGCGTACGGAAAATCTTTGGTGATTAGTTCAGCCAATTGATTGCCACCCATTCTCATCTCCCAACTTTTATACCACTTGAGTTTTGCCATATTGGACACCTCCCAAGGTACTATACCGCAAATATCATGAAAAATAGCAAAAACGGTCAACATGATTGAAGACCGTTTTCGTATAACTTTACATTCTCTTGGTTGAAACATACAAATAGTACTCTCTTGATGTGCAGCAACTGTGGTAACGTCTCACGTACAGCAGTTAGTGCGATATCGGCTGCGAGTTCTGGCGGATAACCGTAAATTCCTGTGCTAATATTGGGGAAGGCGATCGATTCCAACTCGTAGCGATCGGCCAAGAGCAAACTATTTCGATAACAACTCGCTAGCAAGGCCGGCTCATCAGCATGCCCGCCGCGCCAAATCGGTCCAACCGTATGGATGATATGTTTCACAGGGATGTTGCCCGCTCCCGTGATGATCGCTTCTCCAGTCGGCAGTTTGCCCTGGCGCTGCACAATCTCCCAACATTCTGCGGCGAGCGCAGGTCCAGCGGCGCGATGAATGGCACCATCGACACCGCCTCCGCCCATTAGTGAAGAATTGGCAGCGTTGACAATCACATCGACCTCAACGGCAGTAATGTCGCCGAAAACAACCTTGATTTGTTGCATCGTTTCACTCCTCGCATATATTTCTTACAGTTATATTAACAAAAAAACTTCCGACTATCACCACTCATTTTAAGTGTAAATAATCGGAAAGTTTTTCGTTTCAAAGCGCTAATTAATCATTTTCATATTTATTTTCAGAATCTTCTTTATCATCGTGATCATCATCTTCGTCATCAGCTTCAGAATCATCATCGTCATCAGCTTCATAATCTTCATCATCGTCATCATCAAATTTGCGATTCACGTTATTTGACTGATCCGCTTTTTGCTCATCATACTGTTTTTCTTCTTCCACGTCGTCATCTTCAGAATCATCTTCGTCATCTTTGTTGCCGTATTCGTCTTGATCCTCATCTTTATATTCATTATCATCGTCATCGTCTTTTTTCGGTTGCTCTGATATTTTCTTGTTCATCTTATTAATTTGCTCTTGCAGTTCCTTCTTCACTTTTGCTTTCGTCTTAGCATCGAGTTCTTTCGATTCCAACGAACTCAACAACTCGTTTAAAGCAACAATATTTTTTTGCGCCTGCGCTTTAATGGCCGCTTTTTTCAGTTCTTTTTCTACGTTTTTATCAACAACAGGTGGTGGTGTGACAGTTCCGTTATCAGTCGGTTGCTCGCTGTCACCAGGTTGCTCGGTATTTACCGGCGGTTCAGGGGTATCCTCTTTCTCAACATCAACCGGTTTATCAGGCTCAACCGGAGTTTCTACATCGGCAGGTGGTTCTGAATCCACAGGTGCTTCCACATCTACCGGTATCTCTGAATCAATGGTCGTTTCGCCATCAACAGGCAATTCTGTGTCATTTGCGATTGCAACCGCCTTTGCTTGTAATTCCAATGCTTCCGTCATCGCCACTTGCGCCGCTTCTACTTCACCTTCTGCAACCAAAACTTTCGCTTCAGCAGCACGCTCATTAGCAAATACCACTAACATCTCTGCTTCCTTAAGTTCATCGATAGTAAATGCAAGCGCAATCTTCTCCATCGCTAATTTAACGAAGTAGAAAAAATCTCCCGGCACTACATCCGGATCTGCAGATTGTTCATTAACTTCTACTTGATCTACTTGGGTTGCAAGTACGACACTGCCGCTACCCCATACGATCATCGTCGTCGCTAGCACAATCACCAACCATTTTTGCAAAACGTGCTTCATTCCAACCACTCCTTCTCGATTTATTACATAATTCGATGATTAAAATCGGTTTAAGGGGGTGGAATCTGATTTTTAAAATATTTTCATTATTTTTTGGGTTGCAAACCAAAACTACTTAAAAGTTGTTCGTAGCGCAGTTCCTCTTCAAGTAAATTTAGCGCCTCCTTGAGTGAATCTGCACGTTTGTTGCGCAAATATTTTCGCATCAGCGTTAAATGAGCAACTTGCCAGTAATCTGACGGGATATACGAAGCGTTGTTCAACTTTTCAATCATCCCAAGTCGGCGCAATTCTAGTTTTTGCAACTCGTCGCGATACAGCCAACGTTTCGCAAGCACAACATATAAGTTCGCAAAATACACAATTGCCGGGTAACCGATGAGCGGCACCGCCAAAAAATACAATAAATTGTCGCGTTGAATCCACTGATATTCCGTATTGAACACACCCATCTCATCAAGCAAAAAGAAGCCGCCAATGAGCGCAGTTAGAAGCGCAACCAATGCAAAGTGAAAAGAAAAAGCGAGGCGGATTGGCTTGCGACGAATCCGTTCCGCCTGAAGATTGGCCTTCTCCATTTGCTCGACCATTGTCAAGGTCAGTTCGATATTGTGTAACAACTCATCTTTGGTCAACATCGCCGACATCGCTCCGCCTTTCCGCTATTTTTTCGCTTTCATTAACATTTGCCAACGGTTGTCGCCGATTGCCCGCTGCGTCTGCAGTTGTGTATGCTCAAACTCGACAAATGCATATGAACCGATCGCATGAAACGTGTCGAAGATAAGCGTCATCTGACCCTCATCAAAGTAATAGTTATCCATTTGCTGATCGCGTAATTGCTGCAATAATTGTTCATCCGTCTGCTCCAAAATGTACTTCTCGCCCTGTTTCGTGCGAATCAGCGCCATCAATCTCTCATCGAGCGTCAGTAACTCAGATAGTTTCACGACTCGCTCATCTTTCAAATCCAAGTTGAGCACGTCAAACACGTTGCTGGGATGCGCCCAGTCTGAAGAACCAATCAGCCCTTTGAACGAGACACTCAACATGCGCTGTCCCGCAAAATGAACGTCCGACGCGATCTCCCACTCCATGTTTTGCTTCTCCGCTTCCGTGTAACCTTCCGTATAGCTGAGCGCCTTCTTCTCCAGCATCTGATTGATGCGTCGCTGTTTAGCCGAATCATTGGACTGCACGATTTGCGGATAAGAGATCGTCAAACGCTCTTCAGTCTTCGTCATCGTCTTCAAAGTATAGGTGAACGGTGGTGAAACTTTAGTCGCAGGTGCTTCTTGGCGGGACATTTGCTCATTCCCACATGACTCGACCAACAGCAAAAAAGTAAAGAATATCAAGCCAAACCAAAACAACCTTCGCAAAATGACCAACACGTTCACCTCTTCATGTAATGGAGTGTATTAAATAATAAGATGCTTTAGTTTTTGTTGCACCGGCGCGAGAACCAGTTGCTCTTGCTTCGTTAGCTTACGCGGACGCTGATTGGAAGACAAGCGCGACAGAATCAGTGCACGTTGTTGATCATCCAATTGTTCGAAAATATCTGCTATCTCAGCGCTTCGTTCTTCGTCAACAAGCGAATCTTCAGGGCTGATTCCCAATCGGTCAGCTGCGTGGGCGCCTTGTGTATTCTCATGCGACAGGAGTTCTTCCAAACGAAATGTTTCATCTTTTATTTTAATATCCTCTTCAAATGATCGTATAAACACCAGGTCCGCAGCGCGATTGAGTCGCCAATACTTGGGCTCTTTGATGTTCATTTCAGCCATAATGAACTGTTTATGCGTCAACGGTCCACGATACAAAAATTCGTAATCCCAACACAATTCCATAAAAAATTTTAAGTCTGCAACATTCGAGTATGGAAGTTTAATCAAAAGTGTGTGATCATGAAACTCTCGCGTCACTTCGCGCACAATTTTCATATAGCAGTACGTGACGAACGAGACGTCGCGATTGACATCGAAACTTTGAACCGCTTTGGTTAGACCGATCATACCTGCTTGATACAAATCATCGATTTCTAACCTGCGAACAGGGTTGCGTACATATTTATGAATGATCGAGTAGACTAATTTCGACAAACGATTCACCAACTCATTACCAGCAGCAACATCACCTTGTTCTCTGTACAACAGAAGCAAACGAAGCATGTCATCGTGCGGTTTGTTGGACATGAAACACCTCCGAATAGGGTAGTTTGGGCCGAGCGCTAAAGCTGCGAATCGGTCATCGCATCCATTTTCAACAAGTGATTGGCGAATTTTTGCAAAGCATTTTGGAACGGTTTCTCATCAAGCAAATCCTCTTGGACGTTATAACGCGGCAATTGTTTCTCGACTTTGGCGGCCATCGCATCGATTGTCGCCGACAGCACACGCCAATCCGCTTTCACTTGCGCATATTGAGCGTCATCGAGTTGCAGCATGAATTGATCGTGTTCGCGCTTCTCGTTCAAACGTTCTGCCAACACGCCAACCAAATATTCAATGTTCCCATAGTCGTTATCCAGTTCATATTCTGTCAAAACAAAACTATTGATGTCGCTGAATCCTTCGGTAAACAGTGTGCCACCAGCATATTTGAATGCCTTATATACCCCATAGTGAACGGTTTTTGTGTCTTCAAAAGTGGAGCCGTCTGGTCGGACCAAACCACCGGTCAGTACGGACCGCAGTTCATCACCGATTTCGACACGCCATCCAAACCCACTTCGTTTCATTGAGATATCGACTGTCGATTCGATTTGCTTCTTTTCCGAATTTTGTAACCTGTAGAATACCATATCATTGCCAGTGTCAACGAGATTGCTTGAGTAAGTACGCTCATTGATATCGGACAGTGCGTTTTTCAAAATTGCGTCGATGCTCGAACGATAAAATTCGTTATACTTCGCGCTCATATCGGGAGCACGAATGATCGTTTTGACGTTCGCAAGGTCACCTCGCTTCTCCACTGACTTCACTTCGAATTCGAGTTGGGCAAACAAAGCCCGGCGGTGCTCTTCGTTGTTGAGCGAAAAGATTTCTCCTTCCGTTTGTACGTTAATCAATGCATCGAAGGACGCTACGCGATCGACTTTTTTGATGCTATAGTCGCGCAGACCATTCAAAAATTGGTTGGCGGTAGCTTCTGGCTGCAAGGCAATCACCGTTGCATAGAGTAGTCCGAATAAGGCGAACGACAGTACTGAGATGAGAAACAGCGATTCTTTCTTGTTCATTGGATTGAGAAGTCCTCCTCTGGTTATGAGTCTTGCACCTTCAACTGAGCGCGCAACTTAGCCATCGCCCGATTTTCGTGCAGACGAACCTCGAACTCGCTAAGAGATAGCATAGTAGCCATTTCGACAGTCGACATCGTTTTTCCTGCAAAACCGTGACGCGCCGTCACAATTTGTCGTTCGATGACGCTGAGTGTTGCCAAAGCCGCGCGCAACTCATGGATTTGCACATTTTTCAAGGCAACATCTACAACATCTTCGGCTGCTTTGTGTTCATTCACGAAATAATCATCGTCGAGATCATCGAGAGCAATTTTATTGAGGAATCCCACGTATAGATCATATCCGCGTCTGATGGAAAAGAACTCGAAATGAAGAAACATCTTATCCCACAGTTCCGAAATTTCTGTTTCGATCGTGTGATGCGCTTGTTTGAGCGAAACTACTTGCGCTCTGCTTGAAGGGGGGCGCTTTCTAGATTTAGCAGACAACTTGCTTAGTTCGGCATGTGGAATCATTTTTTCGTGCGTGCGCACAACGGTCGTTCGCGCTCGTTTTTTATCGACGCATACTTTCAACATATGTCGTCTGATGAAAGGAAGCGCGAATCCGCTGAACGAGGTGTTACTGGAGATATCATACACAAGAATCGCATGGAACAAGCCGCGTATCCCCGCCTGGACCACGATGTCTACTTGCTTCATCATCCGATAGCGACTCGCGAACGACATCGCTAGCGAATGTATGATGTCTTCGTGATAAATCGTCAATTCAAGGAGTATGATATCATCCTTCCATGTCCGATAATACTTAACCAATTCTTTATTGCTGTCGAAAGTACTCATCTGAACCTCCTCAGCCGATGATTTTTCGAATTTTTTCTTGCAACGATGCTAGTGTCGATTTCTCCAGTTTATTTAGTTTTGCCTTCTTGTCAGTCAAACGTTTCATAACCACATCATGCTCAACCTGGCTCAGTGAAGCTGTAATTTGCTGTAACATCTCAAACTGTTCATTTTCAATCGCAGATTGTTCTGGTTGTGTGAACATCGTTGTGTCTTGCACCTTGTCTAATAAAGTAGGAGCATCCTCTTCATCATCTGCAATCGCTACATCAAGCGACCCGACGGAAGACAGCGACACCGCCTCGAACAGGCGCCAATATTTGTGCTCTTTGAGATTCATTGCTTGCATCATGTAGTCTTTGTGTGTTTGTGTCATGTTGGAAGCAGATAGAAACTCATCTGTATGTTTGATGAACGCCTTGATGTCTGCCACATTGTTGTAGGGAATGGAAATGAGGTGGAAACCCTCGTTGAGTTGGCGCGTGATTTCGCGCAAAATTTTGAAGTGAGCATACGTGAGGAACGAGTTTTTGTTGTGAACGTTGAACTTCTCCAGAGCCTTCCAAGCGCCGAAGCGACCCGCTTGGAACAAATCCTGCTTGTCCTCTTTAGTGGCGCGAGTTGAAGCGAACTTGTGCACCACAGACCAAACATACTTGTCCGTCTCGAGCACAATCTGATTGACGGTTGCGGCGTCACCCGTTTGCTTATAACAGTGAATCAGCGTGTGCAACTTATCCTGTTTGTTTTTTCCCATTGAACAACCTCCGCAATTTGAAATTGGTGTTGAGAAAACAAAAAAGCCTTCGATCAAACGTAAGCATAATATGCATGAATGTTCGAAGACTGTAAGGTGATGGCATGATGGCTACACGGCACAGAAAACTATGAAACTATGAAATTAAAAAACAGCAAGAATATGAGAGTACCATAGTAGTTTGATAATGTCAACACTTTAACATATTTTTTCAAATCAAGCCATCAAATCCTGCATTTTTGCGTACGCCTCGCGATATTGTTCAGCATAATCATCATAACTGATTACCCACTCTCCGTCAGACCATTGGTACACGTGGACTTTATTGAAGGCCTCGCGACAGAGCGCAGTGGGCATCATCTGCCAGTTGGAAGCAAAATGAATTCCGTTCATCTTCGCCAACACGACCAAGTGCTGCAAATCATCCAGCACATAGGATTCGTAATGCACATAATGATAGCCGTCGACATTCCACTCGTGTTGATCGCCACGCACTTTCGGCGATGTTTCCGCGAACGCGAGCAAACTCGTCATCGTTTCATCCTTTATTTGTAGAAAATCATGTAAAATTTTCGGCATTGCAAACGGATTGGCTCCAGTCGCGTCCATATACGCTGTGGTGGCGCGTGACAACTGAAAATCGTGCTTAAACATCATCATAAACATCATATGAAACATGGGCTCAACCGCCAACAATCGCAAACCACGGAACAGGCACTGCTCGTCGAGTTTTTCCAAAAGAAACTGAAAAAATCTTTTCTCATAGATCGTGCGAGATTTCATCGGCGACCTCCTTGGTTATCATCCACATTCCATATATACCGTCAAAAAATTTTTTTCTTACTAGTTTTCTTCGAGTTTGAGAATATTTTTTTCGAATGGGTCCAAAACGGACGCAAACGCCTCCGAATCGATTGCCATTTCCATCACCCAGTCCTCACCTGGTTTGCTCTTTAAAAGCGCGCTCATCTGATCTAGCGATTTAGACAGCGAACGCCAACTCGCAATCACATCTCCGTATTTTGCAGCATCCAGCTGATCCACATATTCGTCATGACTCGCCTTGAGAGGGGCATACTCTTCGAGTTTTTGCAAAATTTGCGGCGGCTCGACATAACCTCCATTAATCGAACGTTGATTTGTGCTGATGTAACTATTGAAATCACAAAAAATATCCGTCCACATTTCGCCCACCGCGTACAGATACGCCTCGTATAAGTTCGCTTTGACCGATTTTGAAAAATCGAAGGTTCGCCCATCCGCCCGCACGAAACCACCTGACAGTGCATGACGAAGCGGTGCATCGAGTGTGACTTTCCAACCCGACGACGTTTGTTTCATGCGAATATCAACAGTGCGAGACAATCTAGGTGCCGCCGCCTCATTGAAATCGTAGAAAAAATTGTTGCGCATAGAGACCGGATTGTGATAGTCGCTGAAATACGTTTGCGCTCCGAAGCCCGTCTTGAATGCATTGACTCGGGTGCGTTCGATACCCTGCGCGAAATAATCATCGATAAGCTTCGGCATGTCGAGCGTCTCTATCTTCGTGCGCACGACTGCCGAATCCCCCTGCTTGTTGACAGACACAATCTCGTAATCGAGCGACGAGAACAGCACAAACAAGTTTTGTTCACTACCTTTCACTTCTTTGAGCGAAAAATAAATGCTTTGCGGATCGTCGCCCGCCAGCTCATCGAGCGACAGATAGCGCTTGATTTCTGAAACATCTCCGCTTTGGACCGCGTCAAGCGTTTGCCGAAGTTGTGGCTCTGGTTGCAGGCTCAGCACGACGGTGTAGATGGTTGCAAGCAGTGTGATGCATAGAATCGCAGACATAAAAAGAAATTCATGTTTATGTGGTTGGTTCATGGAAAACTCCTTGTCACTTTTGTGGTTTTTCATGGTATAGTAAATTATACAAATTGTGAGGAGTGAATGGAATGTCCGATCGAAAATATTTAACATTAAAGAGAATTCACAACTGGTTGTTCGAGTACAAGTCGATGACTAAATCTAAGGAGAGACCAAACGATAAAGCAGCAAAAATCACTTTCGGTATCGACGATATTCTGGAAGTGATTCGCAAATTGTCCGGTCAGAATTTGCAAGCCCCTTTTCAAAAAGTACCTACCAAAGAATTAGAGAAATTGCAATCCGTCATCACGAAGATTGAAAGCAGATTAGGTGAGCAACCCGAGCATGGAATCGTAGCGGTTTTGCATTTGCTCAAACATTACGTAGCGACCAGTGAAGAGATTTTGAGGCCCGTACCGCCTAAGAGATACTTCTCCAGTTCAGAAGTTTATTTAACTCCATCTGAGATTGAGGCATTAATGAGAAATCAAGAAAACGAGCAATGGGAACAAGCAAAATCAAAAAAACAATCAAATGGAACACCAGCCACAAAAAATGCAAACAATAACGGTGGCTCAAAAGACTACTTATCGCCTGAAGAGATTGAAGCGTTGTTACGCAATCCGGAAAGTGATGGAGAATCTTCTCAACCAAAAAGTAAAAAACAATCCAATCAAACGAAAAACAACCAAAGTATTAATAACGGCGGTTCGAAAGACTACTTGTCGGCTGAAGAGATTGAAGAGCTTTTGCGTCAACAAGAGAGTGAAGATGCTGGTGCGAAAAATTCTTCAGCGAAGAAGCGGAATAAAAAGAAATGAATTGATGATTTTAGTCGGTCATTTCTAACAAAACTTGACCTCTAACATAAATAGAGCGATAATCTTCTATCCAAGTTTTGTATTCCATATATTTTTGCTCGTCAAAATTAAAATGCTCTATAAGTGTCGCGATAACACTTTGTTCCATTTCATCATAATTGCCATCGATTGATGCAAGCGACAAAATTTCAAGAAAAACGATGTTGCGGGATTGGTAATCAGAATAATGAGAAAGTATCTCTTCTATGGTAATCTCTCGCAACTCGTAATGTTCTGATAAACTCATTTCAACCTTGTACTCGTCTAATATTCGAGTTTCATGTTTGCAAATGTTGCCATCAGATTTTGCGACTAGGTGTGCTAATTCAAGAAATGCTTCTTTCTGTTGCTGATTCAGCGATCTCAAAAACATAATCATTTCCTCCCGAGTCGTAATGACTCTTTTTTTATTTCATTGCGTTTAGAAATTCTTCACCTTGATCGATTACATGTTGAATTTGAGGGTTCAATTGTCCATCTTCTTCAAGCAT
>CANHCR010000057.1 GCA_947459205.1 Caryophanales bacterium
AGAATTCCTTGGTTGTACGCATTGTTTAGCGCCAGTTCCAATGATGCCACTTTAGCATCGAATCCAAGGCTCATATTAATAATGACTCTTTTGCTTGGATTTTCTTGCGCCCACTCCGTCACCCAATTAATACCTTCGACAACATCAAAGTGAGTGCCACCTCCGGTACTCAACATCGAGCGGATTGGCAAGATCATACATTCAGGACAGACACCTGCTGTACCAATCCCATTATTCGTATCACCAGCAGCAATACTTGCTACGTGCGTGCCATGACCTTGCGTATCGTTCGTATCATTCACGCCATTCCCGTCGGTCGTGGTGTTAACCCCTGGCAACAATTTGTCGACCAAATCTGGATGATCTGCGTCTACACCGGTGTCGATGACGGCAATGACTACGTCTTCATCACCTTTCGTGCCGTTTGTAGAATCCGCCCAAACTTCGTTTGCCTTCATGGCGCCGATATGGTACTGACTTGAATATTGTGAATCGTTCGGATACGAACTGGCAATTTCACCAATATAATTTGGTTCTGCGAATTGCACTCTACTGTCTGCACTGTAAGCGCTTAATTGTCGTTGAAGCGTAGATGACTTCGGGACGGCAATCTTGTACAGATTCATGTCTGCGATGTGCTCCAGCACTTTCCCTTTGCGAGCGGTAATCACTTTCACGCCATCTACGCCGTCTTTAAATTTGATGACCAGTTGATCCTCGACAGCATCTACAATCGCCGTTTCTGCCTGAACCTGATTTATGCCCATGAATGAGAAATAACTTCCAAGGAGTGTGGCAATCAATATCCAAGTAATGGTGTTGCTCATTTTTCTGTAACTCGTCATAAAACACCAACTTTCTTTTTACATTCTCATTTCTTCTTATCGAAGTATATGGCATCAGCGTTGTAGGCCGGGTTATACGCTTGCTCCCGTTTACGTGACTGGTTAATTTTGCTCACTTGTTGGGCCGTATTGCCCATCAATTGCGACATTTTCTCATTGATAAGCGGGTCATAAGAGAGCAAATGTTTGATACGATTAGCGATTTTCTGATTGACCGCTTTCTGCTCTGCTTCGTCTTGCGAAATATAGAGCGACGCTTGTTCACGCAATTTCGTGAATTCGTCGATTAATATTTGTCGCTGTTCGATAAAGTGAGCGATTGCATCCACATCCGTTGTATCAAGTGTTTGTACGAATTGGCTCGTCAACACTTCCAACTTACCGATCACTTCTTCCATATCATTCTCCAGTTTTTGCTGTTTGTAAGGCAAGCCTGGCAGCTTGTCCCCATGTTTCTTTGAGTTCCGTGAGGTACCCAAGTAATTCGTGCAAAGGCTTTACGTCTTTTTTGACATTCGCTTGAACAAGCAAGTAGTAGAAATAATCATAAAGTTTGAGTAAGCCCTCTGCGACTGGCGCGTTATGATCAAGCGTGATGATGAATTCCTGCACAATGTCTTGCGCCTTGATAAGGTTGACGTGGGCATCCACCAATTTTTTTTGCTCAATCGCCTCGATTGCCAATTTCGTGAAACGAATCGCTCCATCGTACAGCATGATCAGCAATTGCGCTGGTGGAATCGTTTTCATTGATTGTTGTAAATATTTGTCGCGTTGAAGTTTATTCATACTGATCAACCTTTCTTATTATTTCGCATTTTGCATTGCCATAACGGTGTTACTCAAGTACGTGGATTGCGAGTTGAACTCAGCCATCGCACGCTCCATGCGCGAAAATTGCAAGTAGAGTTTGTTTTCCAGATTGTTGAGGTAGTCATTTTTGCGGAATATCTCTTTGTTTAATCTTGATAACTGACTTCCTAACGAACTGACATTTTCAAAGGCTCCGAACGTGCCCGCTTTTTTGACAATCAAATCGATACCCGTTTTCACTTCGTCATACATCCGATTGACGATCCCCACATCAGACGTATTCGAGTCGCCATTGCCAACATTGTTGAATATCGCCATCACCTTGTCAGGTTCTGCAGCCAAAGCAGCACGCAGTTTGGATTCGCTTTTGAGCGTCAACTTTCCTTCATCTTTGTAATCCGAACTGCCTATACCGATTGATGAGAGTGTCTTGTAAGTCGTACTGCCGTTATCAACCGACTTTTGAGCAAGTCCACGAAGTTTGGATTCTAACATTCTCAAAATGCCATCATTTTTCAACAAACCGCTTTGTGCTTTCTTCTCATATTTCTCAATATCGCTATCTTTCATTGCTTCTTTCTCTTCATCGATGAGCGGTTGAAAATCACGATATTTGGGTTCCTTAAGTTTCCCTTGAATGGAACCGAGCGCATCATTATAGTCACTAATAAATTTTTTAATCGTTTCTACTTGAGCGTCGATATCTTGACCAACCGTTACCGTCGAAGCATTCCCACCGCTCGTTTGCAAAAGGTTGATAGTGGTACCGTTAATTTCAAAGCTGTTACTCGTGCGAGTCGTCGCCATGCCGTTGATTGTCATTGCAGCGTCTGTACCTGCTACTGAGTTTCCGGCGTTGTTGGTGCCGATGTTAATGCCTAGCACGTCGACTAGAAATGCGTCGTCTGGATCATCGACGAATTCAATATGAGCATCCGTTCCCGATGTCCCGTTCGTCAGACCGCTGTTTTTGGCACTAAATGAGACCTTCCCTGTGGAAGAGTCGTAAAACGCAGAAACGTTCGTTTCGCGTGTAATTTTATTCAACATAGAATTAAGGCTTTGGGTGTTCGCATCAAGCGTCACAGCCGTACCGTTGATGGTTACTGTATAAATTCCATCACCTGTAGGAGCGTTGTTCAGTTTCGCGGACTCACTAGTCAAAACAGCCGATGCGCTAAACGTTGGATTAGAATAAATTGCAGCATCACTATATTTAGCCGCAGATTTAGCCAATGTCGTAACATTGATCGCCAACGTTTGCGGAGTCGCACTTGATGAAGGGGTAGCTGTTAAGGCTACTGTATTGCCAGTCACCGTTGCTTTGTTCGAATTGAACGTAGTCTCTAGTTTATACTTAAACAACTTGTTATTGCGGAAGTCCGTCAGCTTTGTGTTCATTTCTCTGTACGCATCTCGTTGCCATTCAAACACTTGTTTTTTTCGTAACATGTTGTTGTACGGCATTCGTTGCGCCTGCATCATTTCCTTGATGGCAGTATCGGTATCAAACCCCGTTTGCAAACCACTTATGCGCATTGTCATGATCTAGTCACCTCTTCTTTACCTGTGTTATCTCTACAGCCGTTCATCGATTAACAGACCCGCTAGTTCCCACATTTTCGCGACCATATCTAGTACTTTTTGCGGTGGAATTTCACGAATGATTTCGCCTGAATCTTTGTCGAATACTTTGACCATAATCTGCTTCGTTTGCTTATGCACAGCAAATTCGAATGCAGTGGAGCGTAATTGAAGCGCTTTATTCGCTTTCTCAATCATACGAATCACTTGTTGGTCGCTAATTTGTACGTTCTCACCATGCATTTGCGCCTCGTTCAAGTCTTTCATCGATTGAATTTCGATGGAAGATGCCACCGGTTGTTCTGGTTTCGCTACACTCGATCGTGGTTTGCTGTCATTCGTCTCCGATGGTGCAGGTGTGCTGAACACATTCGACGTAACATTGCGGACAGACATGTCTGAACTCATATAAATACCCCCCGAAAAAGACATTTGTAATTATATCGGAAGGATTTATCATTTTATTTATACTTTTCAACCGAAAACGTCGAGATATTCTAAGTTCGCACGATTAAAATCGTCGACACGGCCGATGTCAATCCAATATTCACGAATCGGATAGACGCCGGCTTCTAGTCGATCGTCTAATATTGTTTCAAACAATGACGTCATATCGAAAAAAGTGTCACGCGGGATGAGGTCGATGATGTTGTGATTGATCACATAGATTCCTGCATTCACAAAATAATGTTTCACTGGTTTTTCTTCCAATGAAGTCAGGCGATTTCGTTCGATATTGACGACCCCATACGGCAGCTGATACGTATAATCTCGGACACACATCGTGGCGGCCGAATCATGTTGCTCATGAAAATGGAGTAATTGATTGAAGTTTACTTTGGTTAACAAGTCACCGTTCATCACGATTAACGGCAATCCGCTTGCTTCGGGAATGAGCGTCAAAGCGCCCGCTGTCCCCATGCGCTTATTTTCTCGAAGATAGCGAATTTGCACTGACCATTTGCTGCCGTCTCCGAAAAACTCCTCGATCATTTCCGCTTTATAGTTGACGGATATGTAGAACTTATAAAACCCTTGCCGAATGAAGCCTTCCAAAATGATTTCTAAGAGTGGTTTGCCGCCGACTTTTAGCAACGGCTTAGGCGTATTCTCTGTGAGCGGGTAAAGGCGCGTTCCTAGGCCGCCAGCCATTAACACTACCCAGTTTTCTTTGCGCTCCGGTTGGACGATATCTTGCAAAATTTTCAGATCAATGACGATACCGCGCTCATCAACGACGGGCAAATGTTCCACTTTAATATCGGCCATGATGCGAATCGCTTCTTCGTTGTCGATCGTATTGCGGATGATTTTCGGCGATTTGTTCATAATCTGATCCGCCGAACTTTCGAGGCTTAATCCTCGCAAAATCGCACGCCTCACGTCTCCATCCGTAATCGTGCCCAGGAGATGATACTGTTCATCGACGACCAAAACGATGCCGAGCGCTTTTTTGTCCAAATGGCTTAGCACATCTTTGATGGTAGCAGGCAAAAATAAAAATGATTTTTGATAATCAAACATGCGGTACACCCCATTTACGATAACTGGTCTGAATCAATTAATTCGTCGCACTGATAGTCGCGCTTGGCGACTGTGCCAAGTAGTTTCCAATAGAAGAATGGCGAAATGCCTGTTCCTGGTCTTTTGATGATCAAATGATGTTCGCTTATCAGCTCACCCGCACGAATCGGAGCAGCAACGACCACGCTTTTGCGGGCAATCGCCTGATTTTTCGCCTCAGCTGGTGTGATTCGTTTCTCACTGCTACCTAACGCGCTTTCGATGTTGCGGATCGCTCGAACCATCTCACGCAACTCGTGCGGCTCTAACGATGCTCGGTGGTCGGGGCCTTCCATAGATTTGTCTAAGGTGAAATGTTTTTCGATGACTTTGGCGCCCAGTGCAACAGCCGCAATCGGTACTTCAATGCCGACGGTGTGATCGGAATAGCCGACGTTCAGTGCAAATTCAGTGGCTAATGCGGGAATCACATGGAGATTAATTTCGTTAAATGGTGCAGGGTATTCGGTGGTGCAATGGAGGATGGTGACCCGCTCCCGCAGGAGGCGCTGTCCCTCCGCACTCGCGTATGCCTTTGCCAACAAGTCCTCATGCGACTGCCCTTCGCTCGCAGGATGCCAGCCAAGGTAGCCACATGCTATCACGCCTAGAGCGCGACGAATATCTGCAATCGTGCTCATACCTGTGGATAGAATGATGTGGCGTTGCGTCGCCGCCGATGCAAACAAAAAAGGTGCATTCGTAATTTCGCCAGAGGCAACTTTGATGATGGGCATTGGAATCGCGTCAGTCAAAAAATGCAAACTTTCCATATCAAACGGTGTGGAGAGAAAATCGACGTGGCGAGCACCGCAATATTGCCATAATTCGATGAACTCGTCGTAAGTTAATTCTAGTTTTTTTAACATCTCCAATTGTGATTCGGTTTTTTCGGTCGTCGAAAGTTGATACTCGGCTTTCGGTGCATGTTTCGAAACGAGGTGTTCCGCTTTAAATGTTTGGAATTTGACCGCATCTACACCGGCGCTGATTGCTTCGTCCACCAACTGTTTCGCCAGCGCCAATGAGCCGTTATGATTCACGCCAATTTCTGCGATAATGTATGTTCGTGTCATGTGAACTCCTTTCGATTTTGGACGACTTATACTTCAAACGAGAGGTCATAAAATGATTTCATTAAGATACCTTGTAATTCAATGGTCTTCAAGTGGTGGGTCATGGACTTTGCAGCTTGTCCTTCACCGTACAGTGATTGGACGTCCGCCAATCGATTGCGAAAGGTCGCTGACAGTGCGAGTTCGATCGACTCGCTGATTTTCCTCCGCTCAGGCAAACAATCGATGATCGACTGCGCTCTCAATCTGCCCTTTTGGCGATTGCCGATGTTGACTGTCGGTTTGCGGAAAATCGGAACTTCAATAATGCCGCTGGAAGAGTTGCCAATGACGACATCGACGTGCTGAATGGCACTTAAATAACGAAGTTGGCCCAGTGAGTCGAACAGAATCATTCGCTCAGCATGGCCCGCCACAAACTGCTCGAGCGCCGCGTTGATCGCTCTGCCATGCAAGTCGGCGTTGGCTTTGGTGAATATCATGTTCGCGCCTGAAAATGGAGCTAACGCAGCGAACAATTCCTCTAGTGAGGCAAGCGAATCATCGAGACTGAGCGTCTCCGGATGGTACGTGATGAGAAAGTTTTGCTCAGCTAGTGAAAAGCCAATCGATTGTTCGAAAGCTGCTCGATCAAGCAGTGGCGTGCGCACGATGTAGTCCAAGCCCGGTGATCCGACGTTGAACACACGTTGCGGCTGCTCGCCAAGCTGAATGACGCGTTTGCGATACGGCTCGGCGGTCACGAAATGGATGTGTGCCATTTTCGTCACGGCATGGCGAATCGCCTCGTCCACAGCGCCCTCCGTCGATTCGCCACCGTGAATGTGGGCGATGGGGATGCGCTGCAGCGCCGCAGCTGCGGCGGCCGCCAAGATCTCGAAGCGGTCGCCGAGTACGACGACGATGTCGGGGCGCAGGTCGTCGTACGCATCGGCGAAGCCGATGCAGCCGAGGCCGACTGCTTTGCTCATGGCCACCGAACTGTCGCTAGAGAGCAGCATGTCGATTTTTTTATGTATGGTAAATCCGTCTTGTTCGATTCGTTCGACGGTCATCCCGAATTCCGGTGATAAGTGCATGCCGGTCACAATCAATTGCAACGTCAACTGCGGATCCTCAGCGACCTCTTTCATAAGCCAGAATAACAGTCCGTATTCTGCTCTCGTACCAGTAACTATACATATCTTTCTCATCAGAGAAGGCTCCCCTCATGATGGTGATTTGACGCCGCTAGGCAAATGAATCAGTCGCCGCTCGATGTCAATCGACTGCGATAATGGCATGGTCGGCAAATCGCGATACATCGGCAACTCATTGAGCAATTTCCACATCGGTCGGCAATAGATTTGCTCTGCCTGTAATTGCTCGATGATTTCCTCACATGAAGTCGTCGACCGTTCATCCAAAACCAATGCATTCAACCAGTAATTGCTCTGCCCATGTTCTGGTTCGCGAAACACCGATACGTTCGGAATCTCGGCCAACGCGCGCATGTAATGTTCCGCCAAACTGCGTTTGTAAGCCAAAAAAGCCGGCAATTGCTCAAGTTGCGCACAACCGAGCGCTGCATTGATATTCGGCATCCGAAAATTATATCCTCTTTCATCATGTATGTATTGCCAACGATGTGGCACTTTAGCAGTCGTCGTTAGATGCTTTGCACGTCGCGCCAATTCGCTGTCATTGGTCAGAATCGCACCGCCACCACCCGTGGTAATGACTTTATTACCGTTGAAACTGATGGCAGACGCTTTGCCAAACGTGCCGGTGTGACGTCCTTTGTAATACGAACCGAGCGACTCGGCAGCATCCTCGACAAGTTCTAGATGGAAACGTTCACATACTTGGATTAGTGGGTCCATATCTACAGGATGTCCCAGCGTATGCATTGGTACCACGGCTTTAATCCGCCGACCCGTTTGACGATTGATGCATTGGCCGTTTTCGATGATACAAAGATCAACCAAATAGTCAGCCAATTTCCGCGCGTCGATGCCGAGCGTACGATACTCTACGTCAACAAAGTGCGGGATGGCATTTAAGTAAGTGGCAGCATTGGCCGTTGCAATGAACGTTAACGCTGGCATCAACACTTCGTCACCGGCCTGTACGCCGGCCAATTCAAGCGCCACTTGAAGCGCCGCCGTACCGTTCACTACAGCAATCGCGTGACGGGCGCCAGTAAACTCACTTAGTTTCTGCTCAAACAAATCCACATATTTGCCGACCGACGATACCCAACCAGTATCAATACATTCTTTCACGTATTGCCATTCATGCCCGCCGAAATATGGCTCATGCAAAGCGATCGGCGAATCTGTCAGGCCAGTCACCGCGCGAATTTTTGTTGCCAAGCGGCTAATCTCTACATTCGTCATGCTCGCCCTCACTCCGAGTCGAATTAGATGTTATAAATATGGGCTTTGTACGCCTGTAAATTTTTCTCCACGCGGAACCAATCAATGGTCTCTTGGAGTCCGCGACGGAATCCTTCCTTCGAAGCGTACTCCGGTCGCCAATCGAGCAACTGCAACGCTTTCTCATTGCTTGCCCACAGACGCTCCACTTCACTCTTCGCTGGGCGCAGTCGCTCCGAGTCCGTCTCGATGGCCAACTCAATGCCGATAATATCAGCAATCATCTGCGCCGTCTCGCCAATTGAAACTTCATAATTACTGCCGATATTGATCACTTCACCAACCGCTTGATTCGATTTGGCGACAGCGATAAAGCCAGCAACCGTATCTTTGACATAATTAAAATCACGAGTCGGTGTTAATGAGCCGAGCGACAATTGTTGTTTGCCAGAAAGCAGTTGACTGATAATTGTCGGAATGACCGCACGTGCCGATTGACGCGGTCCATACGTATTGAACGGACGAATCGTCGCAACCGGTGTTCCGAATGAATAGTAAAACGACATCGCCACCTGATCAGCAGCGATTTTAGTAGCCGAGTAAGGGGATTGGCCATGTAACGGATGATGTTCGTCAATCGGTACGTAGCGCGCGGTGCCATATACCTCACTTGTCGAGGTGTGTACCACTTTTTGCACGCCGAGTTCGCGTGCCGCCTGAACAATATTCAACGTACCTTTGACATTCGTATCTACATAAGTGTCGGGCGAGTGATAGGAGTAAGGAATAGCAATGAGGGCTGCTAAGTGCAGTACCGTCTCGCATCCTTTCATTGCTTGTTTTACACCGTATGGATCACGAATATCACCAGCATAAACGTCTACCTGCGATAAAATGTTCGAATCAGAGTGGTCGAGCCAGCCCCACGAATTAAATGAGTTGTACTGCACAAACGCACGAACATCGTAACCTTGACGAATCAGTTCCTCTGTCAAGTGGGAACCAATAAATCCATCCGCGCCTGTTACTAATATTTTTGATTTTAATTCGCTCACGAACGTACACTCCTACTTTTTTTATTTATTGACAGTCTCCAAATTCAATTCTTGGGCAAACGACTCTAATAAAGGCTTCATTTTGAGAAGGATGCTCGTCAAGAACGATTCCAAGTCCGAAGTGGTTAGGTGCTGTTCACATTCTTTGAGTATCGCAATGACCTCGGGGAGCGCGATGTTTTTCGTCTGCTCGACGCCATGGCTTTGTAATGCGGCAATCACTTCTTGGAACCAGTTGATGCCGCTCGTAAAATCACCGAGTAATACAATCCAGTCTGGATTGCCTTCCTCAAAATACACTCTGAAACGGTCGCAAGCATCAATCAAAACGGGCACGTAATCGCGACAACTTTGCAACGATTCTGCGATCATTTCGCTAATTTCTTGATTGTCCAGTTCACTCTCTAGTGGCGGTAAAATCAATTGGAATTGCTCCTCAATCGTCTGCACTAGAATCCGGCCGCCGCGCGCAAGAATAGTAGCAAAATTATTGTAGTGCAGAAACAATGCCTTCACTCGCTCCAAATCTGTCATTCTCGAAATCGGATTCGTGCTGATGTGAAGCATCGTCATCACTGGGCGGAAATAATTCACCAAGTACTCAAATTTGAAGAAATAATTGAACAATGCCCCGAATTTCAATGAGTGAGTATGGGCCTGCGCCATCAAAGCATCGTCATCTAATGCATCGACTGCTTTTAACCAGTTTTCTGATTTCTCAATCACCGATTCAATGTCATTCATTAAACGTTTAAAGTGTCCATAGGCATCGTGTATGCGTTCTGCACTTGGTTTAATATCGGCATAGAGATGAGCTTTATACGTATCCAACGGCTCATAGGACTCTTGTTGCAATTTCTCGAACCATTCATTGAACGGTTCTTGAATCGTGCCCCTAATTTTTGCACCACCCTCGGTGGCATTAATCACTTTAGAATTAACAATATCAACCAATCGCTCCATCGATACCAAGAAGTTTTGCCAAATTCGTTTGCTGCGCACTTTGCCACCATAATAACCATCAACGAACACCTCTTCATTGAGATAAGAGACTTTATCCGACTTGTCAGCTGTGGCTTGATTTTGACTTTCTTTCTCATAATGCGTGTGCACGCTGTGCGTTCTGCCAGAGTCAGCATAGGCAAGATCTTGACCGAGCATAATAATCGTGCTAGCTCCCAAGTATTCAGCTAGCATCAAATTCATATGAGCGACTGAGTGAGCGGTGATCAAAGTGCCCATGTTGCCTAGTGCATCATTCGTAAATTGATGACAGTAGTTGCGTTCCTTAAAACACGGAATGACCGGATTCGGCCAAAATTTGAACAGTCGTGGGTCGACTACGCTCAATACGAACAACCATGTTTTCTTCGGAATCGGAGTGTCGTTGAAGCACACATCCATCGCGTGCGGTCCGCGCTCGAGCACGCTCACAATGTCAGGTTCAATTCCGTTATTGACAAGTACGCGGAATGCCGACACCGCACATAAAATGATGACTTTACCTTGCAACTGCTTCAACATCGGCAACTGTTTGTCGAGCGATGGTCCAGAAGCGACGCAAATCATCGGCTTGTTTTTATATTTGTTTTTCAACTCCACAAGCCGTGGCAACTTCACCAACTCGGGTAAATTTTCGATCTCTTGGCGGATTCCCTTCAACGTGCTGTGCAACTGGTTGCCACTCATCTGGCATTTGTAGCGCACGATTTCAAACGTTTTCACATTCATCACATTGTAATATATCTCATCGCGGCGATACGTAGGAAAGGTCCGAATGAGTTCGGGTTTGAAGAAGTTCAAACCTTCATACGATTCCAAAATGATTCGCAGACGATGCTGCGCAGCTTGTAAATCACCGTTAACGAACAGGATGCGACAAATGCCACCCTTCAAATATTTTTTCAACTTGATATCTCGTAAAAATCGTTTCACCATACGGATATCTTTTTCCATTATAATAAGCCAAGCGGCTGTTGTGGTCGCGTTTAATAATTGCTCGAAAAAAGTAACAGACGGGATGCCTAACACTACATACCCTTTATTATCTAAATTGACGGACTCCAACAAAGCCTCCGCTTCGAATTGCGGATTAACGATGCTGGCCGAATAAAATTCATGCCCGGAATCATCCACTAATTTATAAATCGTTGTTCCATTGACCGGAATTGCTTCAATCGCACGATCGTCAGCTTGTTCGATGCGCGGAACCAACTCATGATTGAAATCTCGAATGATCTCTAAGTTTTGTTTATAACTCATGTTAAACACCTGCATTCACTTTCATTGAAATGGATTTATGCAGCGAACAATTGCGCTAATTCATATTGTATCAAATCAGCCATTAATATGTACTCTTTATTTTGATAAGCGGTCATGCATTCATTCAAAATCAATTGCACGTGTTGCAAATCTTCGGTCGAAGCCTGATTTTGTTGTAAGGCTGACATCAACCATTCCGCCACATCGGCAAATTGCTGAATGCCGACTTCTATTTTCAGTTGATAAAACAACTTTGCCACACGGCTTACTTCATCATAAATCGATACAGTGTCAGTCATCGCAACATCCAGCTCCCGTCACATTGCAAAAGTAGTCAAATTTGATAAAAGGCCGGCCAATAAATGGCCGGCCTTTTATTACTGATAAAGGATTCAGATGTAATTTCAAAGAAATTATCTGAGCAATTGAAGTACGCCTTGTGGCAATTGGTTTGCTTGAGCCAACATAGCTTGAGCAGCTTGGGAAAGAATGTTGTTCTTCGTGAAGTTCATCATTTCTTTCGCCATGTCTACGTCACGGATACGGGACTCAGCAGCCGAAGTGTTCTCGGAAGCAACTGTGTTAAGGTTGATAACGTTCTCAAGACGGTTAGTCAAGGAACCAATGCGGCCACGCTCGATCGAAACAGCTTCGATAGCTTCGTCAGCAGCACCGATTGCATCGTTAGCACCAGTTTGGGATGTCAAGTCCATAGTATCAGTTGTTATGTCACCAGAAGCCATGGAGTTAAGATCGATGTCAATCGCTTGGTCTTTGTTCGCACCGATGTGGAACTTTTTACCTGTGAAAGCTTGAAGAGCTTGAGTGTTGAATTGAGTATCAGTGTTGATACGATCGATTTCAGCATTCAATGCTTCAACTTCGTCTTGAATGATGACGCGATCTTGAGCGATCAAAGTGTCGTTTGCTGCTTGAACAGCCAACTCACGAAGACGTTGAGTGATTGCATGAGTTTCGTTCAAAGCACCTTCAGCTATGTTCAAAAGGGAGATACCATCTTGAGCGTTGCGAGTAGCTTGGTTCAAACCGCGAACTTGAGCGCGCAATTTTTCGGAGATTGCCAAACCGGAAGCATCGTCACCTGCACGGTTGATGCGAAGACCCGAAGACAATTTCTCAGTAGCTTTTGCAAGGTTTACTTGGTTTGCGCTCAACTTGTTCGAAGCGTTGAGTGCTGTGATGTTGTTATTAATTCTCATTTCAAACTTCCTCCTTGAATTTGGTTGATTTCATTCACGTCCATGTGAATGTTTGGTTTGACTCATGCCCAGGTCGGCCGCCCTTTGATGAGTTCATGTATAATTTATCGAACGCGCTTACATTTTAATTAATAGTCATTTCAGACTGAATATCGCTATATTATCGAATTTTAATGGATTTTAATCAATATTTTAAGCTTATATCAGTATAAATCTCTTAATTACTCTTTTTTTCTCGTTTTTTTAATTACCAAGCACTCAAACCGCCATCGATGACAAGATTTTGACCCGTTACATAGCTGGATGCATCCGATGCAAGGTAGATTAATGCGCCCACCATTTCCTCCGCCTTCGCCATTCTGCCGAGCGGAATAC
>CANHCR010000058.1 GCA_947459205.1 Caryophanales bacterium
CGGAGCACGACTGCCCAGAGCAACAAGTGATCGACGTGCTAGGCGATACTCGGAAACTTGCCCTCATGAGACAAAACTTGCACAACTACCGTATGCAGCTACATGATGAACATTCTGGTGAGCCTCAGGTCATACGAATCTTGCAAAAATTAGCGAGAATATAGCAACAAATATATGTTAAACCCCAAATCGTTTGGTATAATAGAGTGAGTGCTACACTCGCATTCCAAATGATAGGAGCGAACGGTTTGGAAACCATCGATCTCGACGAACTCTACATTGTATTTGATCTTGAATTTACGGTAAGTCCTAAGAAAAAGCGCTATCAGAAAGCCGATATCGTACAGATTGGTGCGGTCAAACTGCGAAAAACAGACGCAGGTCCCGAAATGGTTGACACCTTTCATACATACGTGTTCCCTGAAAACGGACTGACTCCAAACAAAGAAACGCTCGATTTTCTAAAAATAGAAGCAAAAGACTTTAGCGATCCGATACGCTATCCTGAGATGGTCGAGCAACTGTTGGCATGGATTGGCGAGTGCAAATATTTCCTTTGTACGTGGGGCGATGATGATCGGCAAAAAATTGTCGAGCATTGCAAACGATACGAGGTGCCACTCGAATGGTTCAAAAATTTCAACGACATTCAATTGGCCTACACGCGCTTGAAGAGCAAAGACGTGCTGCAACGGACTGGGCTTGCCAAAGCGCTGGAAGCGTCACAAATGAAGTTTGTCGGCCAGCAACATAACGCGATGGACGATGCGTTCAACACAGCCAAAATATTTCGCACTATTTTCAACCAAATCACGATGGTCGAAAAAGATTACGAGGAACCGCCATTGGTCGCTTCTGAAGTCGTCTACCGCACGAAAGATGACGCCGAGGATTTGAGTCACCAGCCGCTCGCCAAATATGCCGAACTACTGAAAAAATTCATATCTTAATATGATTCCGACGATGGGGCTGTCCTAGACAGCCCCTCATTTTGTTTCTGCCTCGCGCACCAAAGCCTGCAATTGTTGTTTGTCCGCCTCGTCGATGCCATAATCTTTTCCATCGAGACTGTCACTAAACACCTTGCCTCCACCCTTATTGAAACTCAACGTCCGTGTGCTGCCGTCGGTATAATCGATGGTAAACGTGCGAAAAAAATCATCGGTGTAAGCAAGGCCTTCGGGTAGCGGCTTTGCCTGCTCGATAATACTCAAAAATGAACGAACCTGTTGCTCGTCTGAAATGATGGCCGTCGGTTCGGTTGAACTCAAATAAACGGAGACATGCTTGACCGAACGCTCTCGATCAACTCCATGATTGTCGCTTTTATCGTTCGTAGTGCAACCACTGACAAGCAATATGATGATGAACAATGATAGAATTGTAGATTTCATACGGAGTTGTCTCCTTTTCAACATTAAATGCCCAAATGTTCGCGTTCCCATCTCGAGTACGCATCACTCGTAACGATGCTTCCCCTCGCTCGTAGCGCACGTCGCAACTGGATATAATACAAACTACCGAAGCTATCGAGCGGGTCATCGTAGTCGCCGTCTTCATTGACGTGATATAGAAGAAATGAGTCCGGCAGCGTCGTTTCTTCACGAAACGGAAAATAGCAGACGAACCAACCATCCGTCTCCTCTTGGTAAAACGCCTCATCGATCGATCGTGTATAATGGTCACATTTTCCGCATTCGCACGGATATACATCGAACGTCACCAAGCGATAGAAGTCATCCTCGTCTTCGTTCATCAGCAACGGTCGTACATCTTCACGATTGAAGAATGGCTTTAATTTTTCATAAACTGCATCACGACGCTCAACCGTCGAAAACGCCCAGGAATAGTCCAAATGATTCTCGAAACGATCAACCTCATGCGCGCGATTGATTGCCTTTTCTTCGGCAATCGAAACGTACGACGCGCTAAGCCGAAACCCACTCTCCGCCTCGATCAAATCAAGCAATTGTTTGATGTTCCGGCAACGATTGTCGTGCCACTGATACGCGAATTTTTTATTCAGGCCAAATCCGTAATGAAGGCGCTCGCGGCTCGGTCGCCACGCCAACATCTGTTGCATAATCGGCAAGAAACGTTGTTCAATTTGTTCCCCATCAGGAAATCGATCGCGATAAAAAACGTACATTTGCTCCATTTCGTCCATCAATTGTGTCGACTTTAGATAGGTCCCTTTACTACTACCTAGTTCTTCCAGACGAAGATGCCAGTGCTTCGACCAGTAGTCAAACACGACTTCCATGCGCATATTCAAAATCTCGCTGAGCAGTTGTTGTAATTGTACTGCTAGTCGCACAATTTCTGCTGACACTGGACCGTCATCGCCAGGTGTCACGTCATGCGCTTTTTCACGCGCATAATCCACTTCCCAAACTAGATGTTTAAGTTCCTCGATCCATACAAGTTGCTTCTGCGCAGTATCAAGTGCTCGCTTCTGCAACATCTGCCAGTTTCTCAAACTTTGATCATACACATTGCGAACAGATCTGTACTCATAGTAATAAGGGTCATCTTCACGAAATCGTTTGCTCATCGACATTCACGCCTCCTTCGATATAGAAAGTACTATACACCCATACTTGAAAAAGTCTTACGAGTCTCACTTTTCGCTAAGTGGATTGCAAAATTTCACTGATTTCTGTGGCAATCTATCATTACAACCAGTGCTTGCCCGTTTTTATTGGCTAGAAACCAGCAACTTCTCTAAACCGCGGTAATCGATTTTGGCGTTATGACGTTTATCGGTCGGAATTTCGGTGACAAAAAGCACCTGATCAATGAGCGCCCACTGCAGTTGCTGGCGAATCGCTGGCTCATGATGGTATGCACCTCGCTCAAGCACGAGCGTCCTCTTTCCCAAAAACGATACGAACGCGACACGCTCAACTGCAAATTGCGCATGAACGGCCGCCTCGACACAAAACGGATAAATAACACCTTTGCTATCACGGATGACCGCCGACGCACGTCCCGTCAGCCATAGTCGACCAGACTCATCAAAATAACCTGTGTCACCTGTCCGATGCCAGCGAGCACCGTCCACTTCAAATTTATTTTCTGCATCACCGACTCCGTTAAGATAGCCTTTCAGTACGTGCGCGCCATGAACGACAATTTCGCCGATTTTTCCGTGTGGCAGATATTGGTCGGCGAATGTTGCGGAGATTATTTTACAATCAATTTGTTGCACAGGATGTCCGCTCAACAACCCGCCGCCGATCTTCATTTTCTCGATATCATCAGGTGAAACGTCATCCCAGTCGAGTTCGGCAATTGGCTCCGCTTCCGTCGATCCATAGACGGCAAATCGCTTGCTGTTCGGCATTGCTTGCTTCATTTGCTCCATGATATGCGGAAACACGGGACCGCCGCCGGTGTAGATGTGCGTCAGCGATGGCAACGTCATTTGCTTCTGGTTACAATACACGGCAAGTCTTTTCATAAAAGTCGGCGATGCGACGAGGCGCGACACTCGATGATCCACCATTTGCTTGGCGACTGCGGCAGCATCCATTCGGCTCATTTTCGTTAACGAGGTGTCGGCGATTACGGTCGTGATGCGCGCGGCTAGATTGGCTAAGGCGACGATCGGCAAAGTCGCGAAATCGACGTGTGATTCCTGTTGACTGAGCGAATGACTGAGCACTTCGTACTGCGTGGCGAGAAACGCGTGTGTGCGTACAGCCGCTTTCGGCACGCCGGTGCTGCCGCTGGTAAAGGTGATTAAGGCAGGACTCTCGCCGCTTGTCTGTGGTGCCTCATGAGGTGATGCATGAGGCGTTGCATCCGTTGCAACTTGTCTGAGCACTTTTCGAAAAGAGCGCACGAACGGCACCGTACCAGTCGTTAATTTGATGGGAATCGCAGCGATTGCACGGCTATACAAAGTCAGCAACATCGCCTTGCCAGAGCCGATAAAGGCGACTGGGCGGATGATTGCGCAGCAGGCGCGAATGTGTTCTCTGCCGGCTGACGGGTCGAAGACGAGCGCGACCGCACCGATGCTCCAAATGCCGATCAACGCTTTGTATAAGTCCGTCGAAAGGGGCTGTAGCAACAACACCGCGTCACCCTTTTTGACCCCTTTATCTTGAAGGTAAGTACCGATGCGCAGCCCATCTGCTTGCAATTGCGAAAAAGTACATGACGAGCCACGTTCGATGAAAGCCGCTTTGTGCGGTGAAAGATGGACAGCCTGCTGTAAATAATCGAGTACGTTCATCGCAACTCCCTGGCATATAGCGCATATTCGCGGATTGTTCTCACTTGATACTTGTTGCCAAGCGAGAGCGAAACATTGTTTTTGTGGATAAGTGCATAGATCGCTTGTTTAAAACCGAGATCGCGCGCATTGGCACGAACAGCGCCAGTTAAGGCTGCTCCCAAACCGGCGTAAGTTCTTCCTGGCAAAACGGCAATTGTTTTTACGATGAGCGTCTGCGTTTTTCGCTCGGCATAGTTCGGCAGACAGAAGACGAAACCGACCACTTCCCCCTCGTGCTCGGCAATCAGGATCAGTGGCTCGACGACCACATCTTTTAACGGCGCATACATCGCCATGAACGCTTCTCGTGAAATCGGCGTGTAAAACGGATTGCCTTGAAAACTCGCGACCGAAATCCGGTAGATGGCGTCCAATTCCGTCTCAAATCGATGTTTGTCAACTGGTCGGATGTTGATACCACGATTCGCGAACCGTTCTTTGACGCGTGCATAGCGCGGATCGTCGAAAGACAAATCGCTATCGAGCAGCGACACATAATGCTGAAGCGGCGCAAATCCTGCGTCTGCGAAGTAAGTGTTATGTGTGGCCGGTTGATCCGGTTCCAAATAGAACCGCGGCACCGTCTCGTCTGACCAAGTCGTCAAGCGATAGCTATACCATGTGTTCTTGTCCATCGGACCGACGGCCAGTGTGCATCCGTGTTCCTTCAGCACCTCACAAGCGCGTTTTAACAGAGGAATCGCTTGTTGCGCACTCTCAGCGGTAAAATGACCGATGACGCCAACCTTTTCTTCTGCATAATTAGGCGTGTCGTGCCACCATAGCGAGACGTGCGCCTTCACAAAATTTTTCTCACTAAGAAATAACTGTCCGTCGGCTCTCAACTGCTGCCCCTGCTTGATCAGCGGATGTTGCGCGAGCGAGTCGTAGGACTGCCCCTTTGTTATGTATTGAAAATGCATCAATGCATCCTCCTCTATCAGAAAAATAGTTCGTGAATGGCAATCGTCAGTCCGGATAGCAAAAAGGTAATCGCAAAATTGCGCACATTGTGTTGCTTGACGGCACTGTTCGAGACGAGTGCGACGCCTGCCAGCACAGCCAAAACGATTAAAACCGAGCCTGCAATCGACAATGCTCCTTGGTAGGCGAAGGCGCCCGGCACAAAACAGAGCAGTACTGCCTTCAGCAATGCATAAGCAATCGACTTCGACTGTGTGAAGTGGCGGTAGATGTGAAAACGAATGTAAGCGGCAATTCCGCAGTAGATGGTGAACGCCGCCAAAAAGCCGATAAAAAAAATCGCCTTCGCTTCAACGAGCACGCCGACAAATAGCCAAATTAAGCCGGCCAGTGTATAGTTGGCGACGATGTGATAGTCCAAAATGCGCTGCTTTTCCTCTGCTGTAAGGCGTGGCAAGAACGGATAGAAGATGAAAAACAAGAGCGGTGCCACATACCAGTCCCAACCGCCAAGCAACACGATTAAGTAGGAACTGACGAGCGCATTCATCACGCCCAACCGGCTCATGATGCTTTTTTTGTTCCATATGTATAAAAATAAGGCAATCGCCACGACGACCAGCAATTGCGCAAGCAACCATTGTAGCGGCTCGTTGAAATGGGTGATGAGAAAGGCGTACGTCAGCAACGGAATGAGCAAATTGTCGCTACCTTTGTAGGCGACGCTCTCGACAATCGTCACGAGCACGCTGATGATAAGCGCGATCAAAATCATGTTGAGCGGATCGATATTGCTTGCGATGAGCAACGGCAATAGCGTACACAAGAAGGCGATGAGCAAAAACGTTACGCCGCCTTCGATGCTTTTTCTATCTTCTTCGCCGCTCGCCATGTTATGCTTGCCGTACGCGACGCCGACGAGCGCCGCACTCGCATCGGCAAACGTCAAGATGAGTAGCGGAATCACGTAAAATACCGGTTGCTCATGGGACAGCACAAACAGCAAGACGACTGCGACGGGAAAGTACAACTCGCCGAACGAGTCGCGCTGTACCGCATGCAAAATCGAGCCGACGCTTTTTTTCAACTGTGATACGTAGCGCACGAACACCATCAGCGACAAGGCAAAGACGCCGATGACAATCACCGGCCAGCGCTCATCAAACCATAGCGGCAGAAACAGCGTGACGCAACCGACGTAGACGTGCGCCGCTTTGCGCGCCTCTTCTGGCTTCAGTGAACGCCGCGCCTCGACGAACTTCACAGCGCCGAGGCCACCGAGCAGTAACAGCAGCACAAGTACGATCAATAGCCACTCCATCATACGGTAACTTCCTCGACGCGAAAGTCACGGTAAAAAAACGCTTTGTCTCGGGCAAAAAGTGCTCGCGACAACGCCTCCATGTGCTGGACCTGCGGCGCTAATTGATTCGGTGCCGAGCGCGGCGCCATCATGTTCCAGTACGCGATACGCGCTCCCTGGCGCGATGAGGCGAGCAACAAATGAAACAGCCGGTGTGTTTCCTGCTCCGACATATATTCAAAAATATCGCTCAAATTGAAAGCGTCGAGGCTTTTCGACTCGGACTGTTCCAAAAAGTCTTCCAGCGACTGCAGACGCAGTTCAACGGCATGTACATTTTGTTTGATTGCAGCGAACTGCTGCTCACGCAACGCATGTGGCAACACGGCGCCAAACTCGCCCTTCAGAATCCAATGCAAATATGGATTGCGGCTCGGCTCACCATCCGTCAACGCACGCCGCACTCGCTTCGAAATCTCGCTCGCCACCGAACCTTCGACATAGCGAAAAAAAGACGGGTCTCGGCCAAAGCGCCCCATCACAAAGCGCGAGAAGAAGATTTGAAACATCAAGCGCCAGCGAAGCGTGTTCCACTTGCGCTCGTAAAACTGCTCACGTGCCGGCTTGTCCCTTTCTTGCAGTAGTGCATCGATCGTTTTTTGACGATGAACAAGCGGTAGCACGCGCGTGCGGAACAGTTCGAAATAGCGCTCGAACTTGCCTGCATGCACGATGCCACGCTCGATCCACTGCGTGCGCTCATCCCAAAACGCGACCGTCTCTGGCGCCAATGTGGTGCGGATTTTTTGATACAAATCGAGCCGGTGAGCGCTCGCCTTTATTCCTAGCAATGCAAGAAATTGCTCGTAATCCAACCGCGCATACGCACCCTTGCGGAAGTCGACACAGGCGAGCTGCGCCGGACTTAAATCGAGCACGTACACTTTTTTCGGAGCGCACGAGACGAGCGAGAATGTATTTTCGCCTGCTGAGCCAATCGACACCACCGACTTCCCCGGCGTAACATTCAACGCTTCCACGAGAATATCCGCATCCTCCCAACATTGTGCGTAGCGGATGCCGGAAAAATCAGCATGTTGAGCCGCTTCACTCCTCATCGAGACACCTCCTCCAGTTTCTGCACAATTCCTTTGGCACCATCGAATTGAACGAGTTCGCCGTCGCGCAACCAGCTCGTCAGACCCGTCAGAGAGACGATTGCCGGAATCCCCATCTCACGCGCGACAATCGCCGAATGTGAGAGCAAACTGCCACGCTCAACAAGAATCCCCGCAGCCGCGGGAAATAACATAATCCAGCCTGGGTCGGTGCGCTCCGCCACGAGAATCTCGCCTTGCGTCAACTCCGCACCACGCGGATCGCGGATGATGCGCACCCGGCCCGTAACGACACCCGGACAACAGCCGAGCCCCTTCATCGTATCGCCATCAATCTCCGCTGCAGCCTGCGGTTCATCGGCTAACAACAAATTGCCGATAAACACCGGGCCGTATGTCTCGAAGCGCTCATCGGGTGCCGCTTCCTTCGCAAAGTTTTCATACTCCTGCTTGCGCACTCGAACCAACTCTACCAGTTGCAAAGAACTTGCCGTCCCGTCGACATAGCCGAGAATCTCATCCTTCTCCAAATAGAAAATATCACGCGCCTCAGCAAGCCGACCATATGACGCTAGCCGCATCCCCATCTGCAAAAAGATTTGCCGCACCCGACCGAACAAACGAGTCCGCTCGAAGCGCAAGTTTTCACGGTTGCGAACCAGTCGCCGCGCATGCTTCAGCACGAACTGAAACATACCGCGTTTCATCAGATTGCCACCCAATATACGGCGCACTTCTCGCTCCGCCTCGGCGCGCAATTGTTCCTCGTCGACCGCTTTCCACTCATCGCCGTCGCGCAATTTTTTCGCAAACGAACCGATCGAACGATAGAGCGGCAACGGATTTTCATGTAACGTATATGACTCCAGTTTCAGTTCTTCCAAACAGCGATCGCCGAATGTCGCGATGTAAGCGTCGAGTTCCCGGCGAAATGCTGGATGCGCCGCAATCTGCTCTTCGATTCGCAACAACGAACCTTCACACAGCACATCGACGAGCGCCGCCTCCCCCTTCGCCATCGTTGCCAATGCTTTGATTCGTTTCGCTGGCTTCGAACTGATGATGTCGCCATCGCCGCACAACAAATTGTTATACAGCCCTGGAACTTCTGCACACCATTTTTCTGAAAGCGAACGCAGCAATCCGTAAAAAATCATCGCAAAAAAATCGTTGACGAGCGGCGCATCCCACTTGGTCAGCAACTTCTTCTCGAGTTCCAAGTAATAAGCGGCGAGCTCATCCAATGGAAGCAACGTCAAATCGCGCGTCTGCAGCGCCTCGTCGAGCCGCCCATAGAACGTGCGCACGCGCTTCTCTAGTTTCACAAACTCCTTCAGCAAGCCGCCGATGCTGACGGTCAAATCGAGCGCGTCGCGTGACCGTTGGCTCCATGAGGCAGGGGCAAACTGCGCCATAAAGGATGCCGGCAACTGCTTTTTCACACCCATCATCTGCTCCATAAACTTGCGATTGAGCGCGAACCCCGGCAATACTGCGAGAATGCGATACCACGAAAGCAAGTTGTAGTAAACGCGCCCTTTGATGAGTCCGAGCATGCGCTTGAAGGTAGCGTCCAAATCATCAACTTTTCGATCGGACACACGAAACAGCACACACATTTGTCGGTACACTTCCTCGTAGGCGCGCCGAATAAACGAAAACGTGAGCGGCGTGGTGATGCCGCCGTAACTTTCGACAATGTTGCTGTTGTCCCACAGATTGATCGTACCGCTGTCCGGCGCCTGTTTGCCGAGCGAAGTAATCGGGCGCGATTGTAGCAAATACAGTTTGCCGTTTTCGATCGCCCATTCGATGTCTTGAAAGCGTCCGAAAAACTGGCTCGCCGCCCTCGCCAACTGAGCCACTTGGACAATCTCAGTTTCGGTCAAAACCTGCATCTGTTGCATGTGCGCCGGCACGTCAGCGACGACCAGTTGATTAGCGACGATGTGATGCCATACGTCCTTGACGACGACCTCTCGCTCCTTGATTTGCTCATGTTCCAGCACATAGGTGTCAGCTGACGCTTCGCCATTGACGAGTGCGCTCCCTAAGCCAAATACGGCGCTGACGACGGCATGTGACAACTTCTCGGAAATCGGGTCGACGGCAAACGCCACGCCTGCTTTATCTGCGAGCACCATACGCTGAATCAACACACTCGGCACTTGCGGCAAACCTGTTAATCCGCGCTCCCTGCGGTACAGCAGCACGCGCTCCGAAAAGCCAGATAACCACACCTTTTTCACATGATCCAAAATATCCAATTGCCTTATGTATAAATAACTTTCAAACTGACCGGCAAACGAGTGCTCGACGCCATCCTCATCACATGCAGAGGAGCGCACCGCAAAGTACGTATCATCAGCAAAATGTGTCAGCGCCTCCACCATTTGCTCAACCACCTGGTCGGCAACTGTCAGCGACTGTTCAAGCGAAGTGACAAACTTTGCGACATCACCAGACTCATAGCGGGTCCGTTGGTCCGCGGACAAACTGTCGATGAACGCTTCAGGTATCAGTGAGAACCACTCTGGAATCGCAACGTCCAGATAGGCCAGCTCTGCCAAGGCGAACGCCTTGCCGCCCATACGTTGTTGGTCCGCTTCATATTTCGTCAATACATAACGTGTCTGCTCATTGCTAATCATGTCGCCTTCTTCCCCTCTCGCGCCAACTTGCGATGCGCGCGTGTGAAATCGCCCGCACAGAGAGCACCGATGATCGAAAGTTCACCTGCTAGCAACAGTCCAGCCGCCACTTCCGCAAACGCCCGCGCTTTGCCTGTCCCCGCAAGTCCCATCAGCGATAGACACGCCTGTTGCGTCGGCAGTCCAGTACCGCCGCCTATCGTACCAACGATCAAGTTCGGCAATGTCACCGCCATATACAGTTCGCCGCGCTCGGTCACATCAATCCGCGTCACCCCAACCGCCGACTCACTCACGCAGGCAGCATCCTGTCCGCAGGCGATGTAGAGCGCGGCCAAGCCATTCGCATAATGACCTTGGACGCCCATCGTACCCGACAACACACCACCGATTGCCGACATTTTCCAATATTCCATCATCTTCTCGGGCGTCGTCCGCAAATAGTCTTTGACGAGTGCGGCCGGAATGGTCACTTCGGCGGACACTTTTTTGCCGCGCACACCCAAATAAGAGAGCGACGACGCTTTTTTATCGCCAGAGTAATTCGCCTCGATAAAGGAATGCTGTGGCCGAACGGGTGAGTGCTGCTCGATATAATCGCAAATCGCCTGCGTCGCAATCGTCACCATATTTTGACCAGAAGCATCACCAGTGAAAAACTCAATATTCAAATAGACGTGATTGCCCTCAATGTTAACGCGAATCTCAGAAAACTTGCCATGACGTGTCGTGCTCTCGCCGGCTTGCTTGATCTCCTCCAAATGCTGCATGACCCAATTGACGAACATACCCGACTCGATCAGACTTTGAAAGACAAACCCTGGCGCGCGGCTAACACCTTCACTCAGTAGCATCGACGTGCATCCGCCACTTGCCGTAATCAACTGAGCGCCGCGACTGTACGATGCAACCAACGCTGCCTCTGTCGTGGCTAGCGGGACAAAATAATCGCCTTGTGCAAACAGACCGTTCACTTTCAGCGGACCGGCAACACCCACCGGCATACGAACGGTGCCGATATAATTTTCGATATTGTGCTGATAGCGCTCCATCGTCGCGGCCGCGGCCTCATCGAACAAAATCGCCTGCGCTTCATCGTTGTTCAACAGTTCCCATCTGCGTTTGACGGACTGCTCAGATGCATAGATGAAACGCGGTAACTTAGGCGAGTCCACATGTTCTTTCGCAGACAGTCCCGCTATGATGTCTTCGAGCGAAGACGTCTTCAGCAACTCCTGCAAATATCGACTTGCTTTTTCATAAGGTGTCATTGTTAAATCTCCTCACACAAAAAATGGTAGGGTAGCAAGTGAGACATAAACGACCATCGTCCATAAGCCCGACAGGCGCTCAATCATTTTCGAGAATTGTACGATCGGCGTTTTTAGAAATGCAATCGCATAGTACAAGCAAATCAAAAACATCACGATGAGCAAAACCGAGCCAGCAAGCAATACGCCAACGGCATGGGCTGCGACGAGCGCCGTTAGCAGTGCACCGCTCAAGACAGCAAGCCAGGTGAACACGGCACGGCGATTGCCCCAAATGACGGTATACGTCTCTACTCCAGCTTCCTCTGCTTCTTTGGCGCGAATTTTTCGACCGATTTCGATCACGGCACCATTGAAAAAACTGGCCGCCAAAAATCCGATCAATACGAATGCAGGATACTGCTTTTCACCGACGATCAGCCAGTCGCAAGCAGTCGCAAACAAATCGATAAGCGGCATAATCATCATATGCGAAATGAGATACAGTGTAGGATGGCGCTTCAGCCAAGTAGCAACAAAAAATTCTTTGCTCATCAGGGCAAAAAAGAGCCAAACTATAGCTAAATAGACTAATAAACGAGGCTCATAGAACGCCACGACAATCACTTGTAACGCAACCAGAGCGACACCGATGAGTGCTAATTCGCTAAGTTTGACTAATCCGCGCGGAACCGGTCGATATGGTCGATAGCGCGCATCATCCTCGCGATCTTTGAACTCGTCGGCGATACGTAGCAACATAAAAAAAACGAGCGATGAGACGAAAGCGACAACCAACGCAATCCAGGAGAACTTGCCCTCGCGCAAATGGGCCGAATAACTGACCGCACAAAAACTGAACGCAAACACCATCGGCACATATTGTGCAAGCGGAAACCGTTCCTTTTGGTAAACCCACCATCTCAACAAACCACGTGAATTTTCCATATTTCCTCCCGTTCTCCTAGAATAATCCCATTATATCATCTTCGATAGAGATACAGAAAAACCTTGGTTCTCGAAACATGAACCAAGGTTTTCCTCATTTCACTTTATCTCAACTTCGGACCGCTCGTGTCGACTTGGAATGTCACAGTTTCAATCTCCAAGTTCTGATTGCCGAAGAAGTCTTTCACCGCGCCAGCAGCAACTTTCACTTGATATTCCTGCGTTACTCCGTCTTTCGCAGCGACAAGCGGTTTCGCGAACGTGACAACAATTTGATTTCTCGATGTCGATACTTTATCCGAAGCTCCCAACGCCGCGTACGTGCCGTTCGTGCTCAAAGTGATTGAGTTTTTCACCAACTTCCGATCA
>CANHCR010000059.1 GCA_947459205.1 Caryophanales bacterium
AACAAAAAGTAGAAATCATACACCCGCGCCAGCAGCCAACCGCCCCACGCATACAGCGGTCCAAGCACCGCATCGCGCACCGGCGGCACGACAAACAACAAGAACAAAATCGCATAACTGTACGGCTCAAACTTGTTCAGCCCATCCTCCAACGAACGCGGCGCCAAATCCTGCACGATGCGGAACCCGTCGAGCGGTGCGAGCGGCAACAAGTTGAACAAAAACAGCGTCAAATTCAAATTGATGAATATCATAAAAAACGTGATCAGCGCCATCGACACGCCGCTGTCCGCACTCTCCAACACGCCAAACTTTTGCAGCAGCAAATAGCCGAGCACCCCAAGCGCGCATAGCAAAAAGTTGCTAAGCGGTCCAGCAAACGTCACCGCTGCCCCCATCAGTCGCGGATTGCGAAAACGCGAACGGTTCACCGGCACCGGTTTCGCCCAGCCGAACCCCGCCAGCAACACGAGCACCGTCCCTAGCACATCGAGATGCTTGCGCGGATCGAGCGTCACCCGCCCCTCCAGCTTCGCCGTATCATCACCGAACCAGTACGCCACCGCAGCATGCGCAAACTCATGCACCGTAAACGCAATCGCAAGCGCAATAAACACAAACGGTAACTCGTCGAGCGAGTAAAACAATATATCTTCCATGCGTTTAACCTAACCTCCCAAAACCTACAACTTCCTGCCTAACTCCTAACCTACGGCTTGCGCGCCACCAACGCCACCCAATCGCCGTCCGCCGCCTGCTCCACCATCTCAAACCCAGCTTGCACGAGCGCCGCCTGCACCATCGCCGCCTTCGCCGCAATGATCCCCGACGTCACATACAAACCGCCCGGCCGCAGCGCCTGTATCACATCGTCAACGAACAGCACGATCACATCCGCCAAAATATTCGCAACCACCAAGTCAGCCTGCCCGCGCCACTCGCCGGCGCCATCAATCGACGTCAGCAAATCACCCTGCCGCACCTCAACCCGCTCGGCCACCCCGTTCAGCGCCACATTCACCTGCGCACTCTCCACCGCGACCGGGTCCAGATCTATAGCCAGCACCTCGCGCGCGCCTAACTTGACCGCCGCCACCGCCAAAATCCCCGTTCCCGTACCGACATCAATCACCCGCGCGTAAGCACTCGCCGCCGCGTCCGCACTCGCCCCCGGCTTAACCGAGCCACCTTGCATCTCCCCGAGCGCCTTCTCTAGCGCCTGCATACAGAGCACCGTCGTCGGATGCGTGCCCGTGCCGAACGCCATCCCCGGATCCATTTCGATCACCTGCAAATCGCCCGCCGCAAACGCCACCTCATCCTCCGCACCAAGCGCCTCCCACGTCGGCTTCACCAGCAACTTTTGCGACACACGCACCGGCTTATAATACTTCTTCCAGGCGTGCGCCCAGTCCTCTTCAAACACCTCGCGCGACGTCACCGTCCCCGCGCCCGCATCGATGCCATACCCCGCCAACTCCGTCAGCAGCGCCTGCATCCCCGCGCACACCTCATCAACGCCCGTCGCCTCGGCAATATACCCTTTCACCAGCACACCTTCCGCCGGATAATCATCCTTACTCAGCTGATACAATTCGCCGAACGTCGTATCCCACTCGCGGCTCAACACCTCCGGGTCCTCAATCGCCACCCCGCCCGCGCCAAGCTCGTGAAACCCATGCGCCACCAGCTCCACCGCATCCTGCGTCGTGTGGACCGTCACCTCAAACCATCGCATTCCGTCAACCCCTTTTGGCTTATGATACCACACCGCTCGCCACAAAAAAAAGCGAAACGGATCAATCTCCGTTCCGCTCCCCCTCAAGCAATCGACAAAACGTCGCCACATCCGTGCCGAACAACTCCGCTGCCTTCTCCACCGTCAAAATCTCTCTGTCAATCAGCTTCATTAGCGTCAGCAACTGGCCTTTTTCGACACCTTGTTCAACGCCCTGCTCAATTCCTTGCTCAAGCCCTTGCTCCACTCAAAACGTGTCACCAGCATATTGCGTAGCCAATGCGCCAGCAAATTCAATTCATCGCGCGACAACTGCTCGCGCAGTCGCAATTGCACCATCCGATGCGCACGCTCAAGCAACATCAGCGGATTGCGAATTTGGTCGAACCACATCACAATCCCGAGCACGCCCAGGCGGTCCAACAAAAAACGCTCATCCAATTGCTGCACAGCAATCAACGTATAACGAACCTGCTCTTGCCAGCGCCGCACATCAAGCATCACATACTTATGGTAGCAATAACCAATCCTTCGTGGCAGCGACCAACGCCCCTGACCGTTGAACAACAGCAGCGGGATGACGATCGGCGCACGCTCAAACAGCTGCAGATGTCGAGTTTTAATAAAATTTCCATACTCAAACATCCGTAGCGGAATCCATCGATCCTGCGTCGACTGCAACTCCAGCAACACATACACCCAGTTGCCACTTGCACGCTCGCGCAGCCGGTACACTACATCCGCAGCGCGACGCTCAAGCCTCGCCGACACAAACTCCGAACCCGCCTGCTCCAGTGTATCCAAATCGAGCAACGCCCGAAACAACTCTATTTTAGCGAACAAAAACTTATAACCTGCGTCTTATTTTCATTATACACAACCTGCGCTCATTATAACGAATATGCTAATATTTGTAAATTTTATTTTGCAGCTTAGATTCACTTCCCCTTCACAATCTCTACACATCCGCCAGCACATTCTCGTCAAAAAAACATTGCATTTCACTGCCAATCATGTTACTATGTTGTAGTTATGAGTCAACAGACCGTTGACAAGTTTGCAAGGAGGTGAACGAAATGCCTAACATTAAATCCGCTATCAAAAGAGTGAGAACTTCGGAAAAGCGTCGCGCCCTGAACGCATCGCAAAAATCCGCGCTTCGCACGTCCGTTAAATCTTGCGAAGTTGCACTCAATGCCAGCGATGTTGAGCAAGCCAAAATCGCCCTCGCTGCTGCCAGCCAGAAATTGGACAAGGCAGTCACGAAAGGCCTTATTCATAAGAACGCTGCTGCTCGCAAGAAGTCGCGTTTGGCTCAAAAGTTCAACGCGCTTACGAAGTCGCAAGCATAATCAAGCCAACCAAAAACGAACAACAAACAGTAAAACCCATGTTTCGCATCATCCGATGCGTCGCATGGGTTTTTTGTCATACTCAATTCCTTGCTAATCCTACTCGCCGACTTTACTCGCCAACCGTATTAACTCGCCAGTCGCAGCACGAGCAGCTCCAGCGCCAACTCCTGCAGCACCTGCCCGCTCTTAAACTTATAATCCAGCTCCGCACACTCAGCCAGCACCGCCATCAACTGCTCCATCTCCCAGCGCCGCGCCTGCTCAGCAATCTTCTTGATCGCGTACGGCGCCACACCGATTACCCCGGCAATTTCCGAATTACTCTTCTGCTGCCGGTCCATCTGCTTCACAATCAGCATTGTCCGAAACTGCCGCGCCACCAAGTTAAGAATCAGAAACGGGCTATTCTCCTTCGGATATTTATACAACTCGTGGAGCATCTCATGCGCCGACGCCAGTTTGCGCTGCGAAACATACTCCATCAATTTGAACACACTTTGCTCAAACGAGCGAATGCCAAGTTTTTCAATCAACTCGTCCGTAATCACCTCACCAGGCTGTACGTGCAGCGCCAGTTTATCCAGCTCCGAGCGCAGCATCATCTGATTTTCGCCGTTCAAATCAAGAAAATGCTCGAACGCGCCATCCGCAAATTTCAGCCCGCGCCGTTGTACCAACTTCAACAACCACGCATGCAAGCGCTCACCCTTCATCGGCTCAAACGCAAGCAACTTTGACTTCAACAAGCGATCATCCAACTTGCGCAGCATCGTTACCAACTTTTTGCGCTCATCTAGCTTCTGTCCGGTCACAAGAAACACCGTCACCGAAAAATCGACCGGATTTTGCAAATAGTCGGCGAGCATCTGCAAATCATGTTCCGCTTTCGTCCACGTGTTGCGCCCATTTTTCGCCTCTTCGCCGTCACCTTCCTCATCACCGGCTTCTGCAGAACTAACGCCACCGCCCGTCTTCGGATCGACCTTTTTATCGACCGCCGTAAAAAACATCGAATAGTCGACAATCACCACTTTGCGCTCCACCATAAACGGCGCCGTCTCCGCATCCATCAGCGCCTCCTGCACCGCCACCTGGCGCATATCGTGGCGACTGACCGCAAACTCCTGTTCCTCCTTCGGCACCATCATATCGATCAGACCATTCAAAAACGTCTGCATATTGCCGCGGTCATCCCCGTACAAAATATAACAGCCGTACGGTTGCGACTTGCCAGCACGCAAACGCTTAAACTCGACTTCATATTCCAGCTCATTCGACTTTTTCGCTTCCATCACGCACCTCCGCGAACTAAAACACGCAATCTCAATCTCTATAACCCTATCATACCGAATAGAAAAGGGACACGTCAAAACGTGTCCCTACAAACTATTTCACCTTCGTCTCCGTACCAGCATGCACGTTCATATCAAAATATTGCGCACCGGCCGGACCAATCACTTTGTAGCGGTACACTTCACCATACACTTGCCAACCAACTGGATACACCTGCTCCGCATCACTTCTGACCACATATGCTGATTTGGCGACGAAACGGTCCCACTTGTCATAAATCACAATCAGTGCGCCTTGTACCTGAATGTTGTACGATGCTTCAAGTCCCTGTGAACCCGAACCCATTGAGCCCATTCCCATCGCACCACTGTCATTTGACGTTTTGAGCGACATTGGATTCGTGTGGTTCGATTCTGCCGGTGACGTAGTGGCACTGCCCGAATTCACGTTAGTACTCGGTGTCGTTTGCTTCGGCGGCGATGCATCCTCCGCACTACTATTTAGAGGACTCACATTTGACTGACTGCCACTATCTGCTTTTTTTTCTATTTGCTTCACCACCGGGTTTTTCACAGGCGGCACCTTGACCACTGGCGTTTGCGACGACGTACTTGAACCCGCATCGTTCGATTTCCGTTGCTCCTGCTCGCTCGACTCGGACATTGAATACATGACCGAATTCGAACCATTTGCTACCGTCGGTAACTGCGAAGAAGTCTGCTTCTTCACCGTTTCGCTTTGCTCGCCGGCAGTTTGCGAGCCAGCGCCCTGCACACCAGTCTCTTGCGCACCATCACCTTGCCCCGCAGCGCCCTGTTCCGTCATCTCATGCTCCGCACGCTCAGCGCGCTCCATACTCGACGCAGACTCTTCATGAGCCACTTGCGATTTTTGCGTAACCACATCCGAATAAAGTCCCTTATCAAGCGGACGCTCAATCTCCGATTGAATTTGCGGGTAGAGCAACACCGCCATACCGATGCAGGCCGCTGCCGCAACACTTGCCCCGACATATCCGAACCATTTTTTCACATAGCCAGCTCGGCCACCTTCTGTAACTACAACATCATCCTGCCACTGCCCATCAGCCGGCACCCCGTGTATTAACAAACGCGACTCTATTTCATTGGTGATTTGGGGGATTAGCGAATCAACCATACTCTCATCAAGCTTCGTCTGCGCCAACTGATTGAGTTCCATTTCGAGCTGTTCGCGTTCTCGCATGAACGCTTTCACATCCGGATTTTTAAGCAGCTTCTTAAACCGCTCCATCTCCGCCTGACTCAATTCACTCGTCTCATACTTCTCAAGCAGCCGTATAAAAGCTTCAGGTATCATTCGTATCCACCACCTTTCTCGTAGTCTCTTAGAAGTCGCTGCAATCTCGTCTTTGCGCGAAACAAATGTGATTTCACCGTACCGATCGGCAATCCCAACGTCTCGCATATCTCCTCATATGACAATTGATTCACGTAGCGTAGCACAATCACCGAGCGATACGGCTCATCAAGCTTCGCAATCGCCGCCGACACATCGCGCTCCATCTGCTGGCGAAGCACTTGCCGCTCCACCTGTTGCTGCTCCGGCGCGCGCACGACCAACTCACTGCCGTCGAGCGAAGTCTCCTCCTTACGCCGACGCAAATGGTCAATGCACAAATTGGTGACGATCGTCTGCGCCCACGTCCGAAACGAAGCCTTCGTCTCATACTTGTGGATATTGCGACAAATCCGTAGCAACGTATCCTGCGTCGCATCGCGCGCATCATGCTCATTGCCAAGCATGTACAGAGCCGTCTTATATAGGTCGTTTTCGAGTGTACGCAAAATGCTCACCATCGCATCCCGATCGCCGTTCTGCGCGGCCGCAATAAGCTCGGCACTGACCACGTGAATCCCCCTCTGCTTGTCATAATAAACGAACGTTTACTGAAAAAAGTTGCAACAAATTTCACGGCTGCACCATCGTTTTTACCGCCATCTGCTGCTCGCCGACGACGAACTGCACTTCTCCCTGCTGGTCGGTGCGATACACTTCGCTGCCAATTGCCTGCAAACGCGCCAACACCGTCGGATGCGGATGCCGGTACATATTGTTGCGCCCCGCCGAAATCACCGCCAGTTTGGGTCGCCAAGCCGCGAGCCACTCTTCGCCAGTCGAAGACTTACTGCCATGGTGCGCCACCTTCAGCACATCCAAAGGTCCTACTTGTGCGTCCGCCACAATCCGCCGCTCCGTCACGGCACCTATATCGCCGGTGAACAAAAACGTACGGCCATACATGCTCATCAAAAAAGAAAGCGAATACTCGTTCTGCTTCTCGGCCAGCGCCAGTCGCTCAGGATCATCATCACCAATCGGCGAAAGCATTTCAAGCCGCGTATGCTCATCGAGTTGCAACTGGTCGCCGCGCTTCGCCTCATACAACTTCACCCCACGCGCCAACGCTTTTTGAAAAAGCTGCTGCGCCTGCGGTTTCGGCTTGAGCGTACCGTTGAACAGCAGCCGTTTCACGGGAATCGAATCGATTACCGCCGCCAATCCGCCGATATGGTCCGCATCCTGATGCGAAACGACCAGCAAATCAAGTTCCTGCACACCGCGCTTTTTCAGTAGCGGCACCAACATCTTCGCACCAATCTCAAATGGATCGCGACGCTTTGCCCACTCTTCTTTTTCGCCAAACGTCACCGTTCCTCCTCCATCGACCAGCGCGTATTGACCGGCCGGCGAGCGGATGAGAATCGCATCACCTTGTCCGACGTCCAAAAAACTGACATGCCCTTGCGAGCCATGCGGCGGCCAGTAGAGCATCAGCAACAAAATGAACAATACAAAACCACTCGCCGTAGCAGCCACCATGTAACGCGGTGCCAGCGCCCTGTTGATTGCAGGAACGAACGGTCCAAACGCCTCCGCAACCTCCCGATCAACTGGCGGATGCAGCACTTCATACCGTCGCAACAGGAAATACAGCACCGCCGCGCACGCACCATAGTACGCAAACAACCACCAAAACGGCGGCGTCCCGATAATCAGTTGCATGCTATCATAGCCGCTGAAATACTCAATCACAGCAAACAGTCCACGGTCGAGCCACGTCACCGCCAGCCCCGCCCATCCAGCAACCGTCTCACTGATCAGCGCCAGCACGAGCGAGCATAGCCCGAGCGGATAAATGAGCAAACTGGCATACGGCACGAGCGCCAAATTGGCAAACCACGAGAGCAGCGAGAACTGGTTAAAATAGTAGACCGTCAGCGGAAACGCCACGATTTGCGCGACCGTCGTCACCGACACCGCATTTCGCAGCCACACTTGACGAATCGGCAACAAACGATTGAACAGCGGCACTCCCACAAGCAGCCCGAGCGTCACCAAAAACGACAACTGAAAGCCGATGTCCACCAAATAGTACGGATTCCACAGCAGCATCAGCACCGCCACCACACTAATGATGTTCAGCCCATCCTTCAGCCGATTTTGCCTTGCCGCCCACAGCGCAATCATTGCCATAATGCCCGCCCGCACCACCGACGGCGAGGCTCCCGTCAGCAAAATATAGAGCGGAATAAGAGACATCACGATGAGCAAATTCGTCTCCTTCGTCCGCCGCGCCAGACGCAACAATCCCAAACAAACAAACACAAAAATCCCGACATTCAGCCCCGAAATCGCAATAATATGCGTCAACCCAAGCTGCGAAAACTGGCGATACTGCTCAGGGTCCATCGCATCGCGCAGACCGAGCAAAATCCCCTTCATAAAACCGGCGTGCGGCTCTTCGTAAAGCTCGTCCAGCTGCGCCCCGAGAAACTCACGCGAACGATCGACATAACGCAGCAAATGATATGTATTCCACGACGATTCAGCGACCTGCGTCGCCGCCAAACCTTTCACCCTCAGCAAAAAATGAACCTGCTGCTGGCGCAAATAGTCCCGGTAATCGAACCCGCCCTCATTGCGCGCTCCATCTGGCTCGAGCAACGTCCCTAAAAACGATATATACTGCCCCCGCTCCCACTCGCGAGCCTGGCGCTGCTCCGCTTCACTCAGCAGCCGGACCGACACCTGCAGCCGTTCGGCAACCTCCGCTCGTTCGACAACCTCCGCTCGTTCGACAACCTCCGTCCGCTCAACCAGTCTCGTATCGACACGAAACGACACACGATCGCCGTCAATTTCCACCGGCGACACAATCATGCCCATCACACGGACAGACGCACTCATTGACTCAGTCGCATTCGTTGACTCAGACGCTTCGGTAAGTTCAACCAGCCTTGGATGTGGCTCATTTTTACGATCCGACCACTCATACACGAGCAGCCCAACCAACAGTGACACAGCCAACAAGCAAGCGCAAAACAGCCCAAAAAAATTCGCGGTCTCCCGATAACGCATCAATGCCCAGCCCGCTCCGCCGACAAACAGCAGCAGCAAAACTAGCGGCAAAACAAACGACAAAAGTTGGCCGGCACCCGCAAGTTGCAAGTAGTAAGCCAAACTCATTCCCGTCACAAAAAAGACCGCACACCAGACCGTCAACCGCGACTGAAGCAGCGACTGAAGCAGTGACTGAAGTGGCGTCATCACTCTGTATAGCCGAGCATCGCTTGAAGCGGCGGCGCATATTCCGCTAACTGCCGGAAAATAATCGGAGTGTTGGCGAGCATTGTGCTGACACGTTCATGATCTTTGCGGTACGGGCGATGAAACACAATCTCAGAAATGCCACTGTTCGCCAAAATATTCGCACACGTCCAACACGGCTGATCCGTCACATACACCGTCGCCCCTACACGATCGGCCGCATTCGTAAACAGCATCAAATTTTGCTCAGCATGAATCGTCCGCACACAGCGTTGCTTCAACACTTGGCGCTCCTCACCATCAACAGTTTCCAACTCCACCGTCTCAGCAATCATACACCCTTCCTCACCGCAATCCGGCACACCCATCGGCGCCCCATTGTACGCTGTGCCGAGCAACTTCTTCCCCTTCACCAACACCGCCCCAACAAAACGCCGCGGACAGCGCGAACGCGTCGACGCCATATAGGCAATGTCCATAAAATACGTATCCCAATCCTTCCGCACCTGCATCGACCCCTGCATCGTCATACACTCCTCCACCTCGCTCACAATTTGTATATAAAAACATAAAAAATATTTACTGCCTATTTCCGCGTTTTCCTGCCCACAATTAAATTTTACTGCCTATTTTTAAAAATATCATTAGGCAGGTAATCGTAACAGTAGGCAGATAATCTGCGTTTTAGGCAGAAACGAAAAAGTGGCCCGTAGATATACAAATTCCGCTTACTAGAAACTTCCAATTCGATCACACCAAATTTCGCTGACGAATCATTTATATATAAAAGCATAATTTTTTTTGCTGCCTATTTCCGCGTTTTCCTGCCTACTTTTAAAAAATAATTAGGCAGATAATCATATCAATAGGCAGATAAACTGCGTTTTAGGCAGAAACGAAAAAGTGGTCCATAGATATACAAAATCCGCATACTAAAAATTTCCAATTTGTTCATTCCAAATTTCGTTTGCGAACCAATTTGTACCGCCCTTTACTTACCGATCGTCACCTTGTCGCGAAACTTTTCATACGTCTTCGGACCTATTCCTTTCACATCCAGCAGCTGATCCGTCGAACGAAAACCGCCCAGTTTGGTGCGCACATCAATAATCGCCTGCGCTTTACTCGGACCAATTCCCGGCAACTCATCCAACTGTTCAAGCGTCGCCTGATTCAAGTCAATCGGCCAAACCACTTTTTCAGCCTGCTTTTTCGATTCAGCGCTAGGCTTCGAACCAACACCCGGCTGCGAACCAACACCCGGCTGCGAACCGGCATCGTTCGTCGAATCAACATCCGTCTTCGCCCTTTGCGCGCCATCAGTTTCTTGGAGCGCCTGCTCCATTTGCTGATTGACACTTCGCCACTCCATTTCATCGGCATCCGGCTTAAACCCAAGCCACGCCACTGTCCCGCTCAAAAACACGATGACCGTCAGGAGCACATATACGATTCGCTCTTTGAACCATTCCAACCATTTTTGCATGTTCATTTTCTCCATTCGAAAGCATAAGCGACACAAAACCTCATACAATGGTTGTTGAACGGGCTAGCAAACACAGATGTCACCAGGAGGTTTTTTATGAAAATAGGGTTAATCGGCACAGGCACGATGGGTGGCATGTTGGCACATTCGTTTGTGCAATCGGCGGCACGAACCGCTGATCAGGTGGTGCTATTCAATCGAACGCCTGAAAAAGCGCACGCCATCGCCGCTCATCATCACGGCATGCAAGTCGCCGTCTCCATCAAGCAACTTGTCGAACAATGCAGCATCCTCTTCATCTGCGTCAAACCGTTAGAGTATAAAAGTGTGCTGGACCAACTGCAGGGCATCGTCACGGAGCAGCAGATTGTCGTCACCATCACCAGTCCGGTCAGCATCGCCCAACTCGAAACGGCCTTGCCAGCAAAAATCGCGAAACTCATCCCGAGCATCACCAACTCCTTGCACGGCGGTGTAGCACTGTACTGCTTCGGCGAGCGCATCACTTCTGACGACCGCACTCATTTGCTCGACCTATTCCGCGGACTCGGTCTACCGCTCGAAATCAACGAACGACACACACGCATCGCTTCCGACCTTAGCAGCTGCGGCCCGGCTTTTCTCTCGCTGTTGCTCGAACTCTGGTGTCAGGCCGCCGTCACACGCACCGGACTGAACGCAGGTGCAGCCCGCCAAATGATTGGCGAGATGGTCAGCGGTCTCGGACGGCTACTCACCGATGGCGACGTCACCCCGCGCGAGATTATTGCGAAAGTTGCTGTCCCGGGCGGCATCACCGCCACCGGACTCGAATGTCTCGGCGAACGGTGCGCCGACATGTTTCAAGAACTGACCGAGTTGACGCATCAAAAATTTGCCGAAGACTGCCTGCACGTCGAACAGTCACTACAACTGCCGACTACTTTTTAACTGACAATATTTTGACACAAACCATTTAACCGACGACAATATTCACCAATCTACCTTTAACAACAATCACTTTACGAACCGCACGGCCATCGATCGCCGACGCCGCTTTTTCCAGCGCAATCTCCTGCAGTTGTTGCTCGCCCGCATCGGCCGCCGCCATGAAGCGCTCGACGATTTTGCCGTTCACTTGAATCGCAACTTCTACTTCGGCGTCAACGGTCAACGACTCGTCATATTGCGGGAACGTCACGTAACTCACACTGTCGCTGTGGCCTAATCGTTGCCACAACTCTTCCGCGATGTGCGGTGCGAGCGGCGACAATAACTGCACAAAATGACAGGCCGCTTCAAAAGGAATGACTTCTGTTTTGTACGCCTCATTGACGAAAATCATCAGTTGGCTGATCGCCGTATTAAATCGTAGCGCCTCAAAATCTTCACCGACTTTTTTCACCGTCTTATGCCATACGCGGCGGAACGAATCGCTGACCGCACCGGAAGTGGCGTCGGCACCGACGTCGTTGCCCGCCACATCACGGCGGATGTTCGCCTGCAACTCGCCTGCGTCGTTGATGAACAAACGCCACACACGCGCCAAGAAGCGATACGAACCTTCGACACCGTTCGTGTTCCACGGCTTCGTCGCCTCAAGCGGACCCATGAACATTTCATACATGCGCAATGTATCGGCACCAAACTCGTTGACAATCACATCAGGATTGATGACATTGCCGCGCGACTTGCTCATCTTCTCGTTATTTTCACCCAAAATCATGCCCTGGTTGACCAACTTCTGGAACGGTTCCTTGGTCGCGACCAAACCGAGATCGTACAGTACTTTGTGCCAGAAACGCGCATAGAGCAAGTGCAGCACCGCATGCTCAGCGCCGCCGATGTAGAGGTCAACCGGCAACCAATGTTTCTGTTTTTCCGCGTCGCAAAAGGCCTCATCATTATGCGGATCGATGAAACGCAAATAGTACCAGCAACTGCCGGCCCATTGCGGCATCGTATTCGTTTCACGGCGCGCCTTCATGCCCGTCTCCGGATCGACCGTATTCACCCAATCCGTGACGTTAGCAAGCGGCGACTCACCCGTACCCGACGGCTTAATCTGATCGACATCCGGCAACAGTAGCGGCAATTGATCTTCCGGCACCGGCTTCATCGTGCCGTCCTCAAGATGCAAAATCGGAATCGGCTCACCCCAGTAGCGCTGGCGGCTAAATAACCAGTCGCGCAGACGGTACGTCACTTTGCCCGCACCTTTGCCATTCTCCTCGAGCCAAGCAATCATGGTCGCGATCGCCTGCTCATTGCGCATGCCGTTGATTGGCCCCGAGTT
>CANHCR010000060.1 GCA_947459205.1 Caryophanales bacterium
AATAACGGATAGATAAGGTCGCTGACAGACAGCGCATGTTCACGCACCAAATCGCGCATCACCTTACTTTGACGCAAACGACGATGTCTAACGATTGGAAATTGCATGCAGAGTCACTCCAGTCTAAGAATGTTGAGTTTCTGATTCTTGAATTTCTGATTCACGTGTTTCAGGCGCAGTCATTAGCACTTGCACCAGCGACTCGATAGTCGCTTGCTCAGCCACGTGTGTCACTTGTAATCCCGCTTCTCTGGCCGTATCCGCCGTTAGCGGACCGATGCAGACGATTTGCGTCGTTGGCGCAGGCACGTAGTTGTGCGCCACCATCACAGCCAGAAAATTGGTGACAGTTGATGAACTAGTGAAGGTAATCGTGTCGACGCGCCCGTGCAAGATTTGCTCAAGCGCATACTCATCCTGTTCAGCGCTCAATACCGTTTCGTAAAAAGCGACATCATCGACTGCGAAACCCGCTGTCAGCAGTCGTTGCGGCAACTCGGCGTTCGCTGCCTGTGCACGCGCCAGCAAAATTTTTGGAGATGCTTCACTCGCCTCGATATGTTCGATCAGAGTGTCCGCCAACTGTTGACCATTATAACGTTCCGGCACCATTTGCACACGAAGCCCGTATTGCTCCAGCAAAGCAGCTGTTTTGGCGCCAACCGCCGCCAACTGCGCCCGCACGTCGCGAATATCACGCCCATGCTGACGTAACTCTTCGAAAAAGTAGCGCACGCCATTGACGCTCGTGAACAGTAACCAATCATAACTCGGCAACTGATGCATCGTCTTCTCAAGTACATCGCGCTCCGCGTGACCGCTCACCGCACGCGTTTCGATGACCGGAAACTCAATCGCCTCGCCGCCCAATTCCTCGATTTGCGCCGAGAGCTCACTAGCCTGTGCGCGGGCACGTGTAACTACGATTTTCCGCCCGAATAGTGGCCGTTGCTCAAACCACGCGAGCTGCTCACGAAGCCGTACCACTTCACCAACAATTGTGATCGCTGGCGAAGAGATGCCCGCCGCCTGCACTTGCTCAACAATCGTCAAAAGTGTGCCGCTGACCGTACGCTGATTGCTACACGTGCCCCACTGCGTCACCGCAACCAGCGTCTGCGGATCGCGCCCGCAGTCAATCATCTGCTCGCAAATATACGCGAGATTTTTTACGCCCATCAAAAAAATGATCGTACCTGTTGCTGTGGCCAACTTCTGCCAGTCGATGTCGCTATCGTCCTTTTTCGGACATTCGTGCCCGGTCACGATGGCGAACGACGACGTCAAACCACGGTGCGTAACGGGAATGCCCGCGTACGCCGGCACAGCGATCGCCGATGTAACTCCTGGCACCAATTCGAAAGGGACGCTTTGCTCGGCCAGCGTCAGCGCTTCTTCGCCCACTCTGCCGAACACCGCTGGATCACCGCCCTTAAGGCGAGTAACCGTCTTGCCTTCCAGTGCCAATTTGAGCAGCAAGGCGTTAATTTCTTCCTGCTTTAATGTGTGACGGTCAGGCAACTTCCCTACATATATTTTTTGCGCACCCGCTTTCATCCAGCGCAACAGCCGCGGACTAGCGAGCCGGTCATATACGACGACATCTGAGCTGGCAATCGCCTCTTGACCGCGCAACGTAATCAGTTTTGGATCGCCTGGCCCCGCGCCGACGAAAAACACTTTTCCAACAGACATTTGCTTCATCCTTTCAACTGTTGCAACAACGCATCGGCGCCGCGCCGACGCAATTCCGCTACCACATTGCGCCCCAACTCTTCAGGAAGCGCACCGCTCTCCGCATAGCGAATCAGCGGACTGCCATCCGCACCAGCAACCACTGCGGTCAAACAAATGTCGCTCTGCATCGGTTCGCCACTCCACACCGCATAAGCGGCTAGCGGCAATTGGCACCCGCCGTTTAGTTCCGCCAGCAACGTACGCTCGGCCGTCACTGGAACTGCCGTTTGCGGATGATGATACATTTTTAGCAATTCGATCACCTCGTTGTCTGCCGCCCGACACTCAAGCGCCAGCGCCCCTTGAGCGACCGCCGGCAAACAATCTTCCGGTGCTATAAACTCACTCACTCGTTCGAGCCAACCCATACGCGCTAGCCCTGCCGCCGCCAGCACAATCGCATCGAGCGCTTCGCTCTCCAATTTGCGCAGGCGCGTGTCGATGTTGCCGCGCAACGGAACAATTTGCAAATCCGGACGCACCGCCAATAACTGCGCCGTACGCCGCAAGCTGCTCGTACCCACTTTCGCGCCCTGCGGCAACTGCGCCAAACGTAAGCCGCTACGTGAGATTAGCACGTCGCGCGCATCTTGGCGGACCGGCACCGCGCCGATGATCAACCCCTCAGGCAGTTCAGCCGGCATATCCTTCATGCTGTGCACGGCAATATCAATCTCGGCAGCCAGCATCGCCTCTTCGATCTCTTTCACGAACAAACCCTTACCGCCCACTTTGGACAAGGAAACGTCGAGCACGCGATCACCGCGGGTGACGATTTTTTTTAACTCAAACGCATACGGCAAGCCGTGTTCGCGACAGAGATTTTGCAAATCAGCAACGACTTGTCCCGTCTGCTGCAACGCGAGCGCACTTTGGCGCGTACCGACAACGATCGTGCGCTTACTATGAACGTTCATGCTCAACCTTCCCTCTCACTCGCTGTAATCAATCTCAAACCGCTGCTCGCGAATCGCCTGCAACAACTCGGCGGTATCCATTTCCATGAATCTCGCAAAATATCGGCGCCGCTCCCGCTCATCCGCCACCGTATTCAGCACATGGCGGCGAACTTGCGCAAAAAAGGCAACCAGCGTCTCATATTCCTCGCCGTATTGTTGCGCCAACTCATCGCGAATTTTTTGCGTCAGCATCGGACTTGCGCCGCCAGTAGACACGCTAATCGTCAAATCGCCACGGCGCAGAACTGCCGGTAAACGGAACGAGCCCTTCTCAGGCTCACTCGCTGAACTGACAAGCACGCCACAGGCACGCGCTTCCTCCGCCACCATTCGATTGACATCGTGGCAATCAGTCGCAGCAAACACGAGTTTCACAGGGGTCGATTTCAGCAGTTGCAAGTCGCCCGCTTCATAGCACCGTTCATAAACGGTCAATTTGCCGTCATGCTGCCAATCACGAATCGCCGCGCCTAGTTGCGGACTAATCACCACTACTTCAGCACCTGCAGCCAATAACCCTCCAATTTTACGACTCGCTACTTGACCGCCACCAACCACCAGACAACATGCACCGCGCAAGTCAAGCATCACTGGGTAATCCTTAGCAACTGCCATCCGCGCCGCCCCCCTCTCAATGCCACACCCAATTGTGGAAATCGGACAAAAAATTCGAGACCGCATAATTGAGAATGACGAACAGCATCGCCAACAAGTTGTAGCGGGCTAACGACACGCCACTCACTCTGCGCGCCATCTTTTGATAGAGAAAAAACACATAGGCCAGCGCCACTAGCAACGTGTTGTAAATTTTCGGGTCGTTCCATTCGATCAATCCGCCTTGCTGCCAACTCCAAATGACGGCGAGCAAAATGTTGATAATGAATAGTGGCAAGCCCCACACGACGCACCAAAACATGTACGTTTCAATTTGCGCCAAGTGCGGCAGACGTTTCGTCAAATTCGACCATTTTTTGCGCTTCAGTTGCCGGTGCAGCCATAAATAAAACACGGCAAGCAAAGCAGCGAGCGTGAAAGCAATGTAACTGGCAAATGCCATCGTCACGTGAATGACAATCAACTCATCGCGAATCAACTCGGTTTCGGACAACGCCTGCAGTGAATCGCTGCTGAACAGGTTCATCAGAAGCACCACAAATGCCAGTAGATTCACCGCAAACACAATCAAATCCATGCGAAAAAAACGATTGATAACGAGCGAAATCGTCAGTAGCAACCACGCATAAAAGAATAATGACTCAAACATCGTCATCACGGTCAGCGAGCGATATTCAAACATCCGCGCCATGAAGAATACGGTCTGCAAAAACCATACAAAATAAAGGAGCCCTGTGGCCATACGCTTTTTGATCCGACTCGTCTCGACAAAATCAGAAAAATAAAAGAGCAAGCTCAGGGCATATAAATAAATAATTAAATCATACATCCATGCGGGCAGAACGAATGACATCATCGATCACCCCTTCGCTGGAGCAATCGGACGCAACGTTTCATCGCTAACTGCAACGTTTCGGTCGCTTGACCGCGACTGCTCGTCCGCCGCCGTCGCATGCTCATCAAGGGCAAACAACTGGCTGAACAGTTCGCGCGCTTCGTCCGCATCGGATTGTACCGACAATTCTTTCAATTTGAGAATCGGGTCGCGCATTAGTTGGTTCATCATGCTTTTCGACAATTTATGAATGATATGCAATTCATGCTCGGTCAATTCCGGCAACTTATTGCGCAGGCTATTCATCGTGTCACTATGAATCGCTTGTGCCTTATCCTGCAAAGCGCCAATCAGCGGTGTCACACCCAGCGTTTTCAACCACTCATCGAACTCGCGATGAGCGCGGGCGACGAGTGCTTCCACTTTGCTGACTGCTTTTTGTCGCTGTTCCATATTAAATGTGACGAGTCCGCGCAAATCATCGATATCATACAAAAATACATTTTCAACTTCATGGATGGTCGGTTGCAAATCGCGTGGCAGAGCGATATCAATCATCAAAAGCATGCGATGACGGCGCTGACGCATGACCCGCTCGACATCGGTTTTATGCAAAATAAAGTGTTCCGCCCCGGTCGAACTGATGACAATTTCGGCATCCTCAAGTACTTTCGGCAACTCAGCAAATGTATGAGCGGTGCCACGACAGGTCTGCGCCAATTGAAGGGCATTCTCAAGCGTGCGGTTGACAATCGCGAACCGATTCGCGCCGTTACTGAGTAAGTGTTTGACCGTCAAATCGGCCATTTTACCCGCCCCGATGATGACCACTTGCTTGTTGCGGAAATCCCCAAACATTTGCCGCGCCAATTCGACCGCCACATAACCGATAGAAACAGGATGATCGGCGATACCCGTATCAGCATGCGCACGCTTCGCAACGGTGATCGCTTCCTTGAATAATTTATTGAATAAGGCCCCTGTCGTTCCCTGCTCAACCGCGAACGAAAAAGCGTCTCTCACTTGACCGAGAATTTGCGTTTCACCGACAACCATCGAATCAAGTCCACAAGCGACGCGCAGCAGATGGCGAACGACCGCCTCGCCTTCGCACATATAACTATGTTCGTCTAGCAATTTATCTGAGGCTTGGAAATACGTTTGCACGAAGCGCCGTACATAGTCGCGGCCACGCTCCATTTTATCGACGACGACGTATACTTCCATGCGATTGCAAGTATTGACAATTACGCATTCCAATACGCTTTTCATATTTCGCAATTTATGCAAGGCATCGGGCAATTGTTGTTCAGACAAAGCAAACTGCTCGCGAACGGCGATTGGTGCTGTCGTATGGTTGACGCCAATCAATAAGATATGCAAACGAATCCTCCTCTCTTGACACAAAAATGAGCCTTCGGACAAGACCGAGGCTCATTTCATTATACGTCATTTATTTTACTGTCGCAAACATTTGGACCGACGGCGTTTCGACCGTCATCTCCCCTACGCCGCGAATCAGTTTCTTCGCGAATACTTTCTCAGGATTCAAAACAGCAATCATGTGATCAATCGCCACTTGCGGGTCTACCGTATCTCCGCATGTGTAGCAATCCAATGCTGCAAACCCTCTCTCAGGATAAGTGTGAATCGAGAGGTGACTCTCCGATAGCAGAACCAGCACCGTAGCGCCTTGTGGCTCAAATTGTTTTGCTTGGACTGAAAGGACGGTCGCCCCACAAGCCTCAGCTGCTTCGATCATTTGTGCTTTTAACCATTCTGCGTTGTTGATTAAATCGAAGTTTACCCCCCATGTATCAACCGCAACGTGTCTTCCGAAAGTAGAATATTCCACTTTCCTTCCCCCCTCCTAGGAATAAAATTTGTTTTATTTCATCCGCTAGGACCTACGTCATTCACTGCCCGAGGGAAAACTTTCTCTCGCAACATTAATGTCCTGAGTGAATCCTGGTTCCTATGTTGTTGTCAACGAATTTAAGAATAATACCTATCGCAAAAAAATGCAATAGTTTTTTCAAAAAAAAATAAAAAGAACTGCTAGCGCAGTCCTTTTTTGCTCACAATTGATGCGGAACTTTATGCCTCAAGCACAAATAGTTTATGCACCGCAGCACGTAAACGTTCGTCGATTTCAGCGCGAATGGACAAATCTTGGGCGCGATTGCGCAGGTCTAGCAAATCATTGATGGACAAGCGAATCGCTTCGATTTCCTGTTCGACAGTTTGACGTTGGTATGTGCGCTCAAGTTCGCCGATCGAATCTTTGTACTCATAAATGACTTTATCCGCGTGAACAGAGGATTCGATGATTTTGGTGACATGACCCTTCTCATACTTGTAAATCATTGTGAATCCTTCGTAAATACGGTGTACCAAGGCATCACCTTTGAACGTGCGCAATGCTTGGCGCATCACATTCGTCCACTCCGCATTCATAAATCGATACGAGCCGTTGGCAAGATAATAACCAGCATCGTACGTAAACTCCAAAACAAGTCGATTTTGTTCGCAATTCAACTCGATTTGTTGCGATCCGGAGTCCAGTACTTTGGCGCGAATTTCGGTTTGCGTCACCGAAAACATTTCGATTAATTGCATCAACTGAGACAAGGTCAATTTCAACGAGGCATGGACATATTCAGTCGCAAGGCGCTGAGCCATTGTATCTCCTCAATTCTTCATTTTATCCGACCACTCACTATCTCATTATACAACATCGGATGTACATGCTGCTCAAAAATAAAACGGCAAATTCCCGCAAAAAATCTACAAAATCCAAACAGAGAGCGATTTCAAGGCGTCGAATGATGAAAATAATCACGAATTCACAAGATTTCGACGTTTTTCATTGCGATTGGATGAAATCTCCAATCATGTCCCAGATTTCGTCTTTGCCTTGTCCAGTCTCAGAGGAGAACAGATAGAGGTCTGCTGGATTGGCCATGCCGAGTGTTTTAATAATGGCGCGCATGTGCTGCTGCCATTTGCCACGCGGAATTTTGTCGGCTTTGGTGGCAACTACCTTTACGTTTAATTGATTGTGCGTCAACCAATCATACATCACTTGATCATTTTGCGTGGGTTCATGGCGGATATCGACGAGCAATAAGACGGCGACCATTTGCTCGCGCTGGAGCAAATAGCGCTCAATCATCTTACCCCACGAATCGCGCAGTGAATGAGAAACTTTGGCATATCCATAGCCAGGCACATCGACAAACAACATTTGCTCATTCACCGAATAAAAATTGAGCGTCTGCGTTTTGCCGGGACTCGAACTCGTTCTCGCCAAATTTTTGCGATTCAACATACGATTAATGAATGACGACTTGCCCACGTTAGAACGCCCCGCCAGAGCAATTTCTGGCAGGGTCGTTTGCGGGTACTGTTCAGCTTTTACGGCGGTTGCGATAATGTCCGCTTGCTTGACAATCATTGTAATCCTCCGCGTTCGACAGATTCATCAGTTAGCGGGTTGTCGATGACAAATGCCGCTGAGACATCGGAATGTTGTTGTGCGAAAGGCGCTACGAGCGCTTCATCTAGAACTTGATCCATGTGTGATACGAGCACAAACTGCAACTCACCGCGGATCGTTTCTGGAACATCTTCCATATCTTTTTCATTTTCTAGCGGCAAGACGATTTTTTTGATGCCGACACGGTGAGCCGCCAATGATTTCTCTTTAAGACCGCCAATTGGCAAAACACGTCCACGCAGCGTGACCTCACCTGTCATCGCCACGTCTTTCGATACTGCGATGCCGGTCAATGCGGAGACAAGCGCAGTCGCCATCGTTATGCCTGCGGACGGACCATCCTTCGGAATGGCACCCTCCGGAATGTGGATGTGAATGTCGTTTTTCTCATGGAACTGCGGATCGATGTGAAATTTATCTGCACGCGAACGAATGTAACTGAACGCTGCTTGTGCCGATTCTTTCATCACATCGCCTAATTGACCGGTCAAAGTCAACTTGCCTTTACCCGGCACGATGGAAACTTCGATGACAAGTGTATCGCCGCCGAACTGTGTCCAAGCAAGACCAGTGACAACGCCCACTTGATCGACTTCCTCTGCCTGACGGTCGCGAAAACGAGCGATGCCGAGATAATCTTTGATCAATTGCGGACTGAGTTCCTGTGCAACATGTTCACTACTGACCACGAGTTTGGCTATTTTACGACAGACGGCAGCCAATCGCTGCTCCAAATTGCGCACACCCGATTCACGTGTGTACTGGCGAATGATTTGCAACAATTGCTCATCGGCAATCGTCAAGTTTTGCTCTTCCAAACCATGGTCTTTACGCTGCTTCGGAAGCAAGTAGCGCTTGGCAATCTCCAATTTCTCCAGTTCCGTGTAACCAGGAATTTGAATGATTTCCATACGGTCCATGAGTGGTCTGGGAATGTTCGAACCAACGTTAGCCGTCGTAATAAACATGACTTTCGAAAGATCATAAGGCAATTCGATATAGTGATCGCTAAACGTACCATTTTGTTCAGGATCTAGCACCTCAAGCAATGCGGACGATGGGTCGCCGCGAAAATCCATGGACATTTTATCGATTTCGTCAAGTAAAATAACGGGGTTGGAAGTGCCAGCTGTCTTGAGACCTTGAATAATTCGGCCTGGCATGGCGCCAACATACGTTCTACGATGACCGCGAATTTCCGCTTCATCGCGCACACCACCTAAGGAAATGCGAACAAACTGACGATTCAGTGAGCGTGCGATTGAGCGAGCGAGTGAGGTTTTGCCGACACCCGGCGGACCGACGAGACACAAAATCGGACCTTTCATTTTTTGTACAAGTTGTTGTACGGCCAAATATTCGAGGACGCGCTCTTTGACTTTTTCCAAACCGTAATGATCTTCGTTCAGTATCGTTTCGGCATTGGCAATGTCATACGTATCTTGCGAGTCGTTGTTCCATGGCAACGTCATCAACCAGTCGAGATACGTACGAATGACCGCACCCTCTGCTGAATTGGACGACATCCGTTCCAATCGATCGATCTCTTTGCTTACTTTTTCAACGACTTTGTCAGGCAGACTGAGTTCCAGCAGTTTATTGCGTAGCTCATCAATCTCAGCGGCGCGACCTTCCTTGTCGCCAAGTTCCTTTTGAATCGCTTTCATTTGTTCACGCAAATAATATTCTTTTTGCGTCTTTTCCATTTGTTTTTTCACGCGTTGGCTGATTTTGCGTTCGAGTTCGAGCACTTCTCGTTCGCTCGTCAAAATCGATAGCAACTTCTCCAAACGACTGACGATGTCGATCGTCTCCAAAACGTCCTGCTTGTCCCGTAATTTGAACGGCATGTGACTGCTAATCACATCAGCCAAACGGCCCGGCTCGGTAATGTCCGAAACCGCTGATAACGTCTCTGGCGAGATTTTTTTCGACAACTGAATATAATTTTCAAAATATTGCAAGGCGGTGCGCATCAACGCTTCCACCTCAGAAGTAGCCGGCGTCTCTTCTTTCAATTCATGCACCGTAACTTCAAAGTAGTCTTCATTCTCTTCGTAAGATACAATTTCGGCGCGCGACAAACCTTCGACCAGCACACGAATCGTATTGTTAGGCAATTTCAACATTTGACGCACTTTGGCAAGCGTCCCGATACGGAAAATATCTTCTTCAATCGGCTCTTCGATGGTCATTTCTGACTGCGAGGAGAGCATAATCATTTGCTCATCAAGCATCGCTTTCTCAAGCGCGCGAATCGACTTATCGCGGCCCACATCGAGATGCAGAACCATGCTCGGGTAGACGAGCAACCCGCGCAACGGCAGCAAAGGCAATCGCAATTGTTTTCTTGGTTCGGCCACCATTACATGCACCTCCATTTCAGTTTCAAAGCGTACACTCATTTTAACAAATATAGCACTGAAACTCCAATGTATAAACTTTGGTAACTGGTAACCGAATTTTGTATTGCCTCAAGAGATATGTTTGCTTTGAACCGATTGTAGGCCCCATAAATGACTGAACAATTGGGCCAATGACTCGACAGCTATCACTTCAAGCGGACTTAGCCTGATTGACTCCGGCACTGAACGTTCATTTTCTACGGAAATGTACACTCGCTTCATGCCCGCCGAGAGTGCCGCTTCTAATTTTTCGGCGATGCCCCCTACGGGCAAAACGAGCCCGCGACAACTGAGTTCGCCCGTCATTGCTACATCTGTAGCAATCGGATACTGCGACAATGCTGAGGCGACCGCGACAGCCATCGTGATACCGGCAGACGGTCCATCTACCACCATTCCACCTGGGATGTTCAAGTGAATGTCATATTGCTGAAGTTGATAGCCCGCCTTGCGCAAAGCCGTAGCCACATTTTGCAACGAAGTACGAGCCATACTCTGCCGCTTGACGGAACGCTCGCGACCGCCCAGTTGTTCCTCTTCGACGATTCCTGTCCACTCAAAGCGCCCTTGAGCTTGTGACAATGTTGGCATCACTTCGACTTCGACAGGCATCAAAAACCCTTGCCCGTTACCAGCTACCGCTAGTCCGTTCACGACCCCTACTTGTTCTCGCACTGTTGACCGGTGTAAACGACGAGGTGTTAGTTTTGCGGATACTGCGAGCCATTCAATGACATCCGTGCTCACTTGATCCATGTTTTCCATGTAAGCGACGCTGCCCGCTAGCTGCACCAAATGATTAGCGTCTCTGCCATTTTGGGCGTAACGAACAATTTGCTCGATGACCGTTTCTTCGTGCCGCACCTTCCCTTTCCGCAATGCTCCTGTTGCGATTACAGCGATATCGCGTTCGTTAAGCGCACGGAAAAAGATTTCTACACAGCGAGACCTTAGGGCAGCCGGCAAATCTTCGGGAGCGCGCGTAGTCGCCCCAATCAAGCGAAAATCAGCCGGCAACCCGTGCTCGAATTGATCATGAATATGAGGTGGAATTTGCTTGTCATCGGGCGAATAATATGAGCTCTCGAGCGTCACCTTGCCGTCTTCAAGCACCTTCAAAAGTTTATTCATTTGATGCGGGTGAAGTTCACCGATTTCATCTAAAAATAACACGCCACCATGCGCCTTTGTCACTGCACCAGGTTTCGGTTGCGGAACACCAGCAACGCCCATCGCACCTGCTCCTTGGTATATCGGATCATGAATCGATCCAAGCAATGGGTCAGCAATCCCGCGCTCATCGAAACGGACAGTCGTTGAGTCCACCTCAACAAATGGGGCATCGCTACGAAATGGCGATGCTGGATTCAATTTTGCTTCTTCCAACACCAGTCGCGCAGCCGCCGTCTTACCAATGCCAGGCGGACCATAAATAATCACATGTTGCGGGTTTGTTCCGCACAGAGCAGCGCGCAACAAGCGAATCCCATTCTCCTGACCAATTACTTCATTTAGCGACGATGGTCTCGTACTCTCTGCTAACGATTGTTTCAATTTCAATTTTCGCATTTCCTGCCATTTCTCAAGATGACGATGACTATCGCGAAAAACTACACTTCGTTGCTGATTTTGCGAACGGGCAACGCGCACAAAATAGCCAATAAACATGAGTAATAACAACAGTTGAACAATCAGTAGTATCATTTGAAGAGACATTTGCACACTTCCTTTCTCTTCAAAGTATCGCCAATCGACCGCAACAACAAACATGTATAAAAATCGGGCCAACTGGCATAAAAAAGAAACAGGATGCTGTCATTTCGACAATATCCTGTGTGTTATATATACTTATCCGTTTTTATGCATGCTGCTTACGTCCCGGAATTAGTCCGGTGCGCTCATATTCAGTCGCAATAATATCGATTTCTTTTTTCAATTCATGTACGAGTTCATGTTCCGGCACTTTGCGGATCATTTCTCCGTAACGGAACAACATCCCCTCGCCGCGTGACCCCGCGATGCCAATGTCTGCCTCGCGTGCTTCACCTGGTCCATTCACAGCGCAACCAAGCACTGACACTTTGATTGGTGCTTTGATTTTGGCGATATACTCTTCAATTTCGTTCGCTACGTTGAACAAATCAAAATCGAGGCGACCGCACGTTGGACATGAAATCAATGTAGCCGCATTCGATATTAAACCAAACGTTTTCAAAAGTTCTCGGGCCGCTTTTAC
>CANHCR010000061.1 GCA_947459205.1 Caryophanales bacterium
AACCAACTGTCAATCACCTTTACTTCGGCTTTGGTGAAAGACAAAGCGTACCAGGTGAAACTGAACGCCGGCGCGTTGCAAGATTTGACTGGTAACAAAATCGAAGAGATCATCACCGAGACGTTCGCGGTCGATACTAGCGGACCGAAACTACGTTAATACGCATCAAACATTTTCTTTTTGTTTCCTGGAGGGGTAGTCACTTGAAAAAAATCCGCTTTCAATCAACTCTATCATTGTTTTTAATTTTGTCTTTAATTCATAGTATTTTTCCATCAATGCCGATATTTTTTGAGGATGCAAAACATTCTCAAGCTTATGCGGCTTCTGAACCAGTCACTAAACCATCAACTCCGGTGATGAAAAGAGCTTTAGAGGTTGGCGCATATAGTTTAACTTTAGATTGGACAGACTCATGGAGTGGACAAGGGTTGACTGCATATCAGGTGTATCAAGATGATCAATTGATCGGAGTAGTAACCGATTCATTGGGGGGTTCTTTAAGGAGTAGTTTTAAAGTGAGCGGACTAAGTGAAGGTACAACTTATTCATTTCAAGTGCGCTCTCAAGATCAAACAGGCACATTTTCTGAATTCAGCAATCGTTTACAGGTCAAAACAGCTACGCCAATTTCGAGCAAAGCGATTCAAATCGGTCAATATGTCGAGTTCGGTTCTTATAATGGGGTACCTATTGTATGGCGTGTCATTGACAAGGATGCCAACGGAAATCCGCTCATTTTTGCAGATAAAATCTTGACTTTTAAAGAATTCGATGCCTCTTTTTACTCTTATAGCAATCCAAACGATTCTTACTCAGGTTCAAATAATTACGTAACTTCTTCTTTACGCCAATGGCTAAACAGCAGTACGAAATCGATTAATTGGATTGATAATCATCAACCTTCGTATCGGAATGAACCCGGATTTTTATCGGAAGTGAATTTTACTGCCACTGAGAAATCGATGATCAAACCTTACACCCACAAAGTAATCATTCCTGCAAGAGACCAGGCTATGAAAGATGGCGGTGTAAAGGAATTTGTTACATCACCTCAAATTCCATTTTCCACAAGTTTGACAGACTATAATAGCGCTTTTTACAAAGAAGTAACAGACCAAGCGTTTTTGCTATCCTTTGAGCAAATCAAACGATATTTTTATGATCGCGACCTTGATTTTACTGCTCGTCCAACTGCACAAGCGATTTCCAATAACATTTTCGGCAGTTACGGTATGCCAGTCACTGTTGATCGGAACTCATTCTATTGGCTAAATACAGCGATGTCGATTGATTATACCGGTTCAAACGTTTACTCTCCTTCTCAAAAAAATGATAATCTGAGTTTGCTAGTCAATGTAAATCGCAGTCTTTACCCCGAAGTGCCTGACCGGTTGACTGGTCCGAATCCAATCGGTGTGCGACCCGCTATGATGTTAGATTTGGGTGAGATATTGTTGTCCGGTATTGGTAATGGCAGCATGACATCTCCCTTTGCAATCGTTAGAGATAGCAAACTGACCGAGCGAGCAAATCGTTTGTTACCACCCTATTTGTTGGATGCACAAAATGTAGGGGCGTATGAATTGACAATAAAATGGATGCCATCATTAGGAACTAATAATATTGTTGCGTATCAGATTTATAAAGACGGGGTACAAATTGCTACCCGGAATGCACCGATAGATGCTACTGAGGCAAGTGTCTATCGCGTGACGGGACTGGAAACGAACACCGACTATTCTTTTCAAGTGAGAGCGGTTGATGCAAGCGGACAAGTATCTCCCTACAGTAATCGGATAGAGGCAAGCACTCTCACCCCTTTGTTAAAAAGCAGCATAAAAATAGGCGATTATTTCATGTATGGCACATATAACCAATTACCGATAAAGTGGCGCGTAATTGATATCAATCAACAAGGGGAACCTGTACTGTTCGCAGAAGACATTCTTACGTACAAAGTATTTAACTATTATTCCGGATATACTCCTTATCTAGGGGTTGAAAATTATGCAGAATCATCGATTCGCAAATGGTTGAATAGTGACGAGTACAAGATAACTTGGTCGAGTAATCCAGAATTCACGTATAATTACGAATCAGGATTTTTATCTGAAGGAAATTTTACCGAGACCGAACGCTTGCTGATGAAACCATTTACCCACCGAGTATTGTTGAACTCGAAGGAAGTCGAAAAAAAAGATGGCGGGACGAAACCATACCTATTCAATCCACAGAAACCATTTAGCGAATGGGACACTAACGACACAGATTACTATTATAAAGAAGTTACTGATCGTGTATTTCTGCTCTCTCTAAACCAATTCAAAACGAAGGTATACGACAGAGGATTTCAAGTAGCTGCCAAACCTACTTTTCAAGCAATAAGGCAGAGTTATGACGAAAAAGATACATTCTCGCCTAAGTTTGATCAAAATTCTTCTTATTATTTAAACACTGCTTCAGATGTGGAGTCGAATGGCAATTATTATTTTTCGAAAGGACAATTAATCGTAAATAATCGCGGCACCGTCAACATAGGTCCTGTATACTCAATGTATTATCCTGTCGGTATTCGTCCAGCTGTACAACTCAATATACCGTCCGCACTCTTAACAAAAAGTGGTGATGGAAGTACTAGTCAACCATACGTGATTGCGAGAGATGCGTTATTCAATCAAACTGCACAAAAACCGAGTACACCTGTGCTTATTCAACCGAAAAAGGTAGGCGCCACCTCTGTTCGATTAGAGTGGACGCACTCTAGTTCTATAAGCCCGATTTCTGCTTATAAAGTATTTCAAGGAACAAAAGAAATTGCGACTGTTACCATTTCATCCTACAGTAATGAGTCTCTTGGTTATGATGTGGAAGGTTTGACACCTGGCAGCACATACACATTCTCTGTTCAAGCAGTGAATAGTGCAGGCGCCACATCAAATCGTAGCAATCAAATAAAGGTGCAAACGTCGATCCCGATTCGTCCGACTGGTGTCGATATTGGCGACTACATTCAATTCGGAACATTCTTAGGTGAACCGATTCTTTGGCGCGTCGTAAATAAAGACGCTAACGGAAATCCTTTGTTATATGCTGATCGAGCGATTACATTCAGAACCATCGATAGTGCCTCGGCGATGAATTATTCGACATCATCCATTAGAAAATGGTTAAACAGCCGTGATAAGCAAGTGGTCGAGGCGGAGTCGTCACTTCAAAACAATTTTGAACCTGGATTTCTACATGATGGGAATTTTACGAATGTCGAACGTTCGTTTATCATGCCACATGCTCATAAAGTCACACTTCGTCAGGCGGATTCAACTGAAGCGGAAGGTGGTTCACGAGAGTTTAAATTCAGTAGTGAACAGTCTTGGGATGAAAACATGGCCGCTTATCAATCCGCTTATTATAAGACGATTGTAGATGATGTATTTTTGTTTTCATATCCACAACTTAAAGAGTATGTTTTGGATCGCCAGTTTGATGTCGTCGCCAAACCGACTCATATTGGAATTCGCAACAGCAATTATTCCGACAGTAGTTACAGTTTAAGTTCGCGACGCGGTGTCATGTATTGGCTGAATAGTTCTGTCGCAGCACCTGAAATTTCGTACTACCCACCCTCAACGCCTTATTACCTCATCGTTTCTGCATGGGGTGATCCTGTGATTCAAGCAAGTACTTGGTATGGATATCCAATCGGTATTCGTCCAGCGTTAAAACTTAATCTTAGTAACGTACTGGTCGCTAAACAAGGAACCGGTGAGTTGACGAATCCATTTGTTGTGAATCGCGAATCAGTTTTTGGTTCGGGTTCTGCCGTGCCGACGGCACCAGTTTTGAAACCTGTAAAGCAGGTCGGTGCTACAAGCTTGATTTTAGAGTGGGGAGAATCATCTGCGAATACACCAATTGCATCATATGAGGTTTATCAGGATTCCGTTAAGATTGCTACAATCACTGCGGCAGATGGTGAACGACCGCAAACGACTTATAATGTAACAGGTTTGTCACCGGGAAAACGTTATTCTTTCTCAGTGAAAGCCTTGGATGTGTCCGGACAATCATCCACCAACAGTGCTACGATTACCGCGAAGACAAAACTTGCTGTTCGCTCTGCTGGGCTGTCAATCGGAGACTATATTCAATTTGGCACATACAATCGTGAGCCGATCCAATGGCGTGTCATCCATATAGATGCGGCGGGCTCGCCGCTATTATTTGCAGAGAACATTTTGAGCATCAAGAACTTTGATGATGGTTCTTGGTATCCTGTATCTGGAGAACAGCCATCGGTTTTTCCGAACGGTGATTATGAACAGTCGACGATTCGTCGTTGGTTGAATAGTGATGAACAACGGATCGACTGGGCAAACAGCCCTAACAATTTAAGTAATGTCTATCAAATGGAAAAGGGATTTTTGGCAGAAGGCAATTTCACCGCTTCCGAGCGGATGATGCTTAAAAGTGTTCAACAAAAATCACTTTTACCAGCGACACGATCTTCCGAAAAAGACGGTGGATCAACGGAGTTCGTCACTAATTATGAAGACACATTACTAACGCTATCGGAGAAGCACAAAACCGCTCTTTTTCAATACGTGACGGATCGCATCTTTCTACTAAATGTGGAACAATTAAACGACTATGTTTCGAAACGTGGTTATGACGTGAGAACGAGATTAACAGAATCAGCCCGTTTTCGATCAAGCAGTTTTTATAGTTCTTGGTCTGCTGAAAAACCTACTCCTTACGAGTCTTATTATTTAAGTACTGGGATTGGACAGAACGTCGTGCAAGTTTCTGCATATGATCAGGTAAATGCCAACTATGGCTTGAATGGATGTTGTGGATGGGGATTGGGTATCCGTCCAGCGCTTCAATTGAATCTCCCACAAGCCTTCCTGGTTGATGGCGGGAACGGTTCGAAAACATATCCATATTTGATTTCTAGAGAACAAATTTTGTCTGAACTGAATAGTATTCCTACGGCACCAGTTCTTAAGAGACCCACTGATGTCACGTCAACGAGCGGATTGTTGGAATGGACAAATTCGTTGTCAATAAGTCAGATTGTATCGTATGAAATCTACTCGGGCGACAAAAAAATTGCGACCGCTCCTGCCACTTCTCAGGCGTTGGGGGTGACACAGTTTCGTTTGTCGGGATTAACACCGGACAAAACTTATAAGTTTCGAATCCGAGCAATCAATCAAATGGGGAACGCTTCCTCATATAGTAATATAATTGTCGTCCGAACGAAGCAAGAGTATGGTGAAAAAAGTCTGGAGATAGGTGATTACATTCGATTTGGCACATATGATAAGGCACATATACTTTGGCGTGTGATAGATATCAATCCAGATGGCAACCCGCTGTTATTTGCGGAGAGAGCCCTTAGTATTAAGCCATTCGATTCTCCTTATCGAAACGGACAGTTTGTCGGTTCGAATGCTTATTGGAATTCAGATATTCGTCAATGGTTAAATAGTAGTAAGGCTCCAGGGGAGTATAGCGATTCAACTTCCTATTTTGGCGGCGAACGTGGATTTTTGGCGGATGGTAATTTTACTGAGGCAGAGAGACAGATAATTAAACCATACCAGCATAAGGTCATCTTACCTGAGGGAAATAGTCACTTAGCGGATGGAGGTAGTTCCTCATATATTTTCAACGCAAACTCTGGCAGCGTTCCTTCTGATCATCTGAATCAATTGATTCAGCAGTATGACCAATATTATCACCAAGTTTTAACAGATAAAGTATTCTTGCTTTCTATTAAGAAAATGAAGGAATTTGTTATTGATCGAGGCCTATCAGTGAGTGCAAAACCGACTCCCGAATTGGTTGCTGACGCCCCCTCTTCAAGTGGACTCAATATCGAAAATCCAATAAGATATTATCTAAATACACCAGGTAAAGAGGGAGTCTATGTCGTAAATGGAACTTATCTGGAAACTAGTTGGAGTTTAGCTGGATGTTGCGGTTATGGCGAAGGAATCCGCCCAGCTTTGCAATTGGATGTAAACGATCGGTTCCTTTCGTTTGGTGGCAATGGAACGTTAAAAAATCCTTACTGGATTGGCGACTCGGATGAACGTGCAGTGAGCAAAAACTTGAATTCCAGCGTATCTTCGTGGCGAGGATTTTCCAACCTTACTTCGAATTCGGTCGTTCTTCACTGGGAATCTCCCGCCGATAAAACGGGGATTGAATTATTCCACATTTACGCCGACGGTGAGTTACTTGCGATTGCAGATGGCTCTGCTGACTCCATATATTTATCAGGTTTGCGAAATGGCGAAGAATATACATTCGAACTCGTATCGATTGATTCTAATGGCAAGGAATATATATCAGACGAAGTTTTAAACGTTGCATTAGAGAATCCAGTCGATGATTTTGGGTTGGAACAGTCAGAAGTTACGGAAAATGTAGCATTGCAAACTCAAATTGGGACTTTTACAGGTTCCTCAACTACAGAGGCAACATTTTCTTTGGTGAGTGGGGCGGGCGATACCGACAATCATCGTTTCACAATTACAAACAATAGACTCTTAACGAATGCGATTCTTGATTTCGAGTCAAAATCCACGCTCTCCATACGCGTCAAAATGGTTACACCTACCGGGAGCTCGCTTGAAAAGCAATTTTCGGTTTCTATTCTAAATGAAAATGAGTCCCCGACATTGGCAACGATTAGCGATCAAGTCCTTACTGAAGATACACCGAAGATGGTGACGCTCGTTGCAGTAGATCCAGATGGCACGACGCCTACTATCTCAGTGAGCGGAGGTTCTGTTTCTACGGTGGTGGCAAGTGTTAGCGGGAACGTGCTCACACTTACTCCCGCTGCAAATTTCAATTCGCACTTGCCGATTCTTTTTACTGTCACCGTGGCTGATAGTTCATTAAGTACCAATCAATCGTTCGCGGTCACTGTTTCAGGTGTAAACGATACGCCGACGATTAGTGATATTGCTAATCAGACAGTCAATATTAGCATGCCGACGAATGCACTTTCTTTTTCGATTGGAGACGTAGAAACGGTTGCTACATCTTTGACGGTGAATGGCAGTTCGAGCAACACGACGCTGGTACCGAATACCAATATCGTATTTGGCGGTTCAGGTGCAAATCGAACGGTGACGGTCACGCCAGTCTCGAATCAATCGGGAACGGCGACGATCACGGTGACGGTGAGCGACGGTTCTTTGACTGCAACCGATACTTTTTTGTTGACGGTCAATGCAAACAGTGCCCCTACCATTAGTAATATTACTGACCAGTCGACGAATGAAGATACGGCGACGAGTGCGATAACGTTTACGGTTGGCGATGTGGAGACGGCAGCAGGTTCGTTGACGGTGACGGCTTCGTCGAGTAATACTGCGTTGGTGCCGAACGCGAATATTGTGTTTGGCGGTTCGGGCGCAAACCGAACGGTGACGGTTACGCCTGCCGCGAACCAAAATGGTACGGCAACGATTACGGTGACGGTCAGCGACGGTTCTTTGACGGCCACTGATACGTTTGTTTTGACGGTGAATGCGGTCAATGATGCGCCGACGATCAGCGACATCGCAAACCAGTCGACGAGTGAAGATACGGCGACGAGTGTGATTTCGTTCTCGGTCGGAGATATCGAGACAGCGAGCGGCTCGTTGACAGTAACGGGGAGTTCGAACAATACGTCGTTGGTGCCGAACGCGAACATCGTGTTCGGTGGTTCGGGCGCGAATCGCACGGTGACGATCACACCGGTTTCCAATCAAAACGGTACAGTGACGATTACAGTGACGGTCAGCGACGGATTGCTTACGACATTTGACACCTTCGTATTGACGGTTAACGCAGTGAACGACGCACCGACCATCAGCGACATTACAGACCAGTCGACGAATGAAGATACGGCGATGAGTGCCATCACGTTTACAGTGGCTGATGTAGAGACGGCGGCTAGTTCGTTAACGGTCAGCGGTTCATCGAGCAACACGACGCTGGTTCCGAACGCGAACATCGTGTTCGGTGGCTCTGGCGCAAACCGTACGGTGACGATCACACCGGCTGCGAATCAAACTGGTGCGGCGACGATCACGGTGTCGGTGAGCGACGGTGTGCTCTCGACGTCGGACACCTTTGTCTTGACGGTGAAATCGGTGAACGACGGACCGACCATCAGTGATATCAGCAATCAATCTGTCAACAAAAACAACAGCACGAGTGCGATTTCGTTCACCATCGGCGATATCGACACGTCGACGTCGGCGCTTACGCTAAGTGCCACTTCAAGCAACACAACGCTAGTACCAAACGCGAACATCGTGTTCGCCGGTTCGGGTGCGAATCGCACGGTGACAATCACGCCAGCAGCCGGAAGTTCGGGTACGGCAACCATCACCGTGACGTTGAGCGATGGTTCACTCACTGCAACGGACACGTTCGTGTTGACGGTCATCGATACCAACGTCGCGCCAACGAATATCACGTTATCTTCAGCGATGGTCAGCGAGAATGAGGGAGCGAACGCAACAATCGGCACGCTGACGGCGATCGATGCCAATGCGGGCGACACGTTCACCTTTACGTTGCTGTCCGGTGCAGCTGACAATCACTTGTTCAACATCAGCGGCACGACGCTCCGTGCGAACGACTCGTTTAATTTCGAAGTGAAGAGCAGTTATAGTGTCACCGTGCGCGTTGCAGACAATGACGAAGCTACGTATGATAATACGTTCACCATCAGCGTGACCAACGTCAACGAAGCGGCGACCGACATCACGCTCAGTCCGAGCGCAGTCGCTGAAAATGCGGCGGTCAACGCGACGGTCGGAACGCTCAGTAACAACGACCCAGATAGCGGACAGTCGTTCGTCTACAGTCTCATTGCGGGCATGGGCGACACCGACAACAGCCTGTTCAGCATCAGCGGCACCACGCTTCGTGCCAACGTGAGTTTTAACTTTGAGAGCAAGTCTTCGTATTCCGTGCGCATCCGCGTGTCGGACGGCACGCTGTCGTACCAGAAGGCGCTCAGCATTGCTGTGACCGACGTCAACGAGGCGCCGACCGACATTGCCTTGTCTGCTTCGGTGCTTGCTGAAAACGCCGGTGCAAACGCACAGGTCGGCACGCTTAGCGCGACCGATCCGGATGCTGGCAACACTTTCACTTATTCGCTAGTCTCGGGCACAGGCGATAACGACAATAGCCGCTTCTCAATCACCGGCACCACCTTGCGCGCTAGTAACTCACTTAATTTTGAAGAACAGTCTTCGTACTCGATTCGCTTGCAGGTGAGCGATGGTGCAGCCACGTACAGCGAAGTGTTCACGGTGACCGTGACTGACGTCAACGAAGCGCCGAGTGCGCTCGAATTGTCTGCGGCCGAGATTGACGAGAACAACGCGCTGAACGCGGAAGTCGGCGAACTAAGCGCTGAAGACCCGGATGCAGGCAGCACGCTTGTGTATAGCCTCGTAATTGGAGAAGGTGCTGACGACAACGCCTCGTTTGAGATTAGCGGCACGGTGCTAAAAGCGAAAATCTCCTTTGATTTTGAGACAAAGTCGAGTTACACGGTACGCGTCCGAGTGTCAGATGGTACGCTCCATCATGAAGAAGTGTTTGTCATCGAGATTGTCGATGGCAACGATGCGCCGACCGCGCTGGAATTGTCGAACAATGTCATCGATGAAAACGTATGGGTAGGTTATACGATTGGTGAATTGACAGCGACCGATATCGACGCCGGCGAGACGTTCACGTACTCCTTGGTGGCAGGTGAGGGGGATACCGACAATGCAAACTTCACAATCAGCGGGAACGAACTCAAAGCCGCAATCGTCTTCAGCTTTGCGACCAAAGCGGTGCACGAAATCCGCCTGCGCGTGACGGATTCAGGCGGCGCGTGGTATGAACAGACATTCACGATTGACGTCCGCCAGTCGAATGCGGTGCTTGATACGACCAACAAAATCGTAACGATTTATTTCAAAGACAACATCTTCGCTGCCGTCAATTCGCCGGCAGCCTTGAAAAACCTGATCACCATTGCGCGCAACACGAACCTCGGTGTGCCGACTTTTGAACCGTTGACGGCGGAAGATACAGTAATCATCCGCGGAAACCGCCTGATTGTGACGTTCAAAAACCAAATCACCGGTTACTTTAACCGCATCAAGATCGGCAGCGGTGCGTTGAAGGACCGACTTGGCAACTCGTTCAGCGAACAAATCACGACGCCGCTCGTGGTCGATGACATTGCACCGTCGCTCATCAAAGTGACGATGGACAAGAGAAAACGTGAACTGACGTTGCATTTCAGTGAGAATGTGGCGATGGCGACGAGCGGTGCGAACG
>CANHCR010000062.1 GCA_947459205.1 Caryophanales bacterium
CGAGCCACGCGACTATGCTCAATATCACCGACAATCGCAACATTCAAGCCCTTGATTGCTCCGAACTGCTTGCGCATCGTATACAAATCAAGCAACGCTTGCGTCGGATGCTCATTGTTACCATCACCGGCATTGATGAGCGGCACCTTCACCTTCTCGGCCAATTCTGCGAGCAAGCCAATCGGTTTCAAGCGAATCACACCCGCATCAATGCCCATCGACTCAATCGTACGAACCGTATCATAAATCGACTCGCCTTTTTCGACACTCGATGCGGCTGCGGCGAAGTTCAACACCTCCGCACCAAGTCGCTTTTGTGCCATTTCAAAGGAAAATCGCGTGCGAGTACTGTTTTCAAAAAACATATTCGACACAAAACGACCTTGCAACAAGTTCGTTACTTTGAGAGGATACTGCTCCCAATAAGCAGCACGGTCGAGCAAACTTTCAATCTCACCCGCACTGAAATGTTTCAATCCTAGCATCTGTCTGTCAGCAAGTGACTTGCCGCTCATCCACTACAACTCCTTCTACTCGGATTCGTGATAAATCATCACATGATCTCTGCCGTCTAACTCCGACAACCTTACTTCTACCCGTTCTCCGCGAGAAGTCGGCAAATTTTTGCCAACAAAATCAGGACGAATCGGCAATTCGCGATGGCCACGGTCAACGAGCACAGCCAATTGAATCATCTGCGGTCTACCATGATCGATGAGCGCATCCAATGCCGCACGTACCGTCCTCCCCGTATAGAGAACATCGTCACAGAGAATGATCTTCTTATCTTCAATATGTAAAGGTGTATATTGTCCGGGTTGCTCAGCGACATTCGCAAACAGTTTGCGATCGTCACGATAGCGCGTAACGTCCAGTTCATAGACCGCAACACGCACTTGCTCGATCTCTGCGATGCGCTCGGCGAGGCGACGAGCGAGATGTACGCCACGCGTGCGGATGCCGACCAACACACAGTTTTCGACGCCTTTATTACGCTCCAAAATCTCATGCGCAATACGCGTCAACGATCGTCGAATCGTGCTCTCATCCATGATTAGATGTTGTTTTGTCGTTGTCATCCCGCTCACCTCCAGGCAATTTTATAAAATATTCCGTTTAATTATAAAAGTTCCGTTTATGAAAAAAATCCTTGCCCGCTTGGACAAGGATTGATGAATGTAGTTTCAGACGCGCGGGCACATCAATCATGACATGTTTCGACATGCTAAACATGATTTGGCGCAACCACCGCAAACGTTCATTCGCAACCTTGTCAGCCTCACGGGACTGATTTAAAGGTACATTTTCAGTTGTTAAAATTATGACATGAACCGACAGACAAGTCAAGATTCGAGCCGGCGAATCCGTTCCTCTAGAGGCGGGTGGCTAGAGAACAATGAAGCGATGCTCGCTTTGCCGCTAATTTTCAATGTGGATAACGATTTGTGCGAGTCGTCGGTCAATTCCACTGTCGAGCGCAGCGACTTCAGCGCGTGTGCCATCTGCGGTTTTCCGACCCATTGTGCACCGCCTGCATCCGCCTTAAATTCGCGATGACGCGAGTACGCCATCACCACCAATGCGCCGAGTATTGAAAAAATGATTTGCGCAACGATGGCAACCAAAAAGTATACCAAACTGCTCAACTGCGGACGCACCAAGCGCGACAACACAAAAGCGACAACGCGCGACAAAAACACGACGAATGTATTGATTAACCCTTGCAAAAGCGTCATCGTCACCATATCACCATTGACGATATGTGCCACTTCATGGGCTATGACCGCCTCCACCGCACGCTCGTCCAACTGATCAAGCAAGCCGCTCGAGACAGCGACAAGCGACCTGCTTTTCGTTGGGCCGGTGGCGAATGCGTTCACTTCACTCGACTCATAAATCCCAACTTCCGGCATCGTTTTCAAGCCTGCTTGACGGCTCAGTTGATGGACAAACTGCAACACTTTCTGTTCACGCGCATCAAGCCCATCCTCCGCCCGCAAAACTTTGACGCGCATCGCCGATTTCGCAATCACTCGCGACAAAGCGAGCGAGATTAGCGCGCCTGTAAAGCCGACGATGACACTGTACAAAAGGAGCATGCCAAGTTGCATCACATCGCCGCCCGCAGTGAGTGACAATCTGAAAAACACATCGACCAGCAGCAACATGATGCCGATTGTCACCATAATCAACAGATTGGTCAACAAAAATAAAACAATTCGTTTCATGACCATTACCTCCCCCAAAAATCGTGATAATATAAACTTACGATATAACAACATATCAGGAGTGAACACCTATGGATCGTGATTTCTTCAGCCGCGATACGCTTGACGTTGCAAGAGACTTAATCGGCTGCCAACTGATCCGTTATTTGCCGGCATACGATGCACCAATCATCGTCACCATCAATGAGACGGAGGCTTATAAAGGAAGTGACGACGCGGCCAGTCATGCTTATCGCGGCATCACCCCACGCAATCGGCCAATGTTCGGCCCACCCGGCATCCTCTACGTTTATTTTACCTACGGAATGCACTACTGTATGAATATTGTAACTGAACGCGACGGTGTCGCTGGCGCCGTACTACTACGGGGAGCGATTGCAACGCAAGGCATCGAGCTCATTCGACAATTGCGTAGCGGCAAAACGAGACCTTCCGACAAACAGTTGCTGAACGGACCGGCAAAATTGACACAGGGACTTGCGATCGATCTCAACTTAAACGGCTATGACTTATTTGCTGACACCTCTCAACAGCCACAACCACTCGCCATCACGCCACCAGCCACTGAGTCGCCACCGTCAACCATCATCCAAACGCCGCGCATCGGTATCAGTCAAGCGACCGACCTGCCGTGGCGCTTTCTCACCGTCCCGCCCCACACCACGAGATAAATGGATGAAAAAACTCCGCACTCCGAATCGTCGACAGATGCGAAATTCGTGAGATGCGGAGCATTTTTACGTGCTCACAAGCTGCGTTATGGAATTAAAACTCGAATTCAACCGCTGTCAGACGGCGCTTGATCTCGCTAATCACGCGACGCTCTTCTTCCTCGCCTTGGGCGATGAACGTCACGGAAAAACGCACGAAACGACCGGCATCATCCCATGGTACCGTCGAGATCAATGTCTCACGAATCAAGTATTGCGAGAAGTCTTCCGCCGTCTCAAAGCGTTGACCGCCCTTAATCCCTTTCGGTGCCTCAACATACAAGAAGAAGGAACCCTTCGGTTTTTCTGCTTTAAAGCCGATTTCGTTTAGCGCATCAACCAACAAATTGTGGCGGCGCGAATATTTTTCAGCAATTTTCTCGGTAATGACCGGGTTTTGCAAACCGTACATCGCCGCACGCTGAATCGCGATGAATTGACCTGAGTCGTTGTTGTCTTTGACCGTTGCAAAGGCATTGACAACAAGCGGGTTGCCTGCGACAAAACCAATCCGCCAGCCCGTCATGTTGTACGATTTCGACAACGAATGCATCTCCACGCCGACTTCTTTCGCGCCAGGTACCGACAAAAAGCTGAGCGGCTTCAAGCCGTCGTAAGTCAAGGCCGCGTATGGCGCATCGTGCACCACGACTATGTTATATTTTTTAGCAAAAGCCACAACTTTTTCGAAAAATTCAACTGTCGCACTAGCACCTGTCGGATTGTTCGGATAGTTCAAATAGAGCAACTTCGCACGCTCACAAATGTCCGCAGGAATCGAGTCGAGGTCCGGCAAAAAGTTGTTTTCTTTCAACAACTTCACTTTGTACACTTCGCCGCCCAAGTACACAGTATGCGTACCGAGCACCGGATACCCCGGAACCGTCATAATCGTCACATCACCTGGATTGATGAAGCAAGATGGCAACATCGCAAGCGCCGGCTTCGAGCCAATGGAATGGACGATTTCCGTGTCCGGATCAACGCCACTAACACCGAACACATTTTGCAAATATTCAGCAGCCGTCACTTTGAAGTCGCGAATCCCGTTGTCCGCGTAACCACGATTCTCAGATTTAGCCGCCTCTTCCGCCAACTTCGCAACGATGCCAGCATCAGCCATCTCATCCGGCTCGCCAACCCCCATATCAATCAATTCCACATCTGGATGCGCCAACTTCGCCGCTGCTTTCGCGCGCTTAATCTTCTCAAATTTGTAAATCGCCGTATCTTTCCCGAAGTTCGCCCCGCCGATTCGCTCGGCAAAAATACCTTGAATGTAACTCTCTGTTGTCGACACTGTGCAATCCTCTCCCCTAATAAATGTTCTTATTTATAGTTAAACGTTGCGCGAACGCAACCAACCTAGCAATTGTTGCATATCATCGGGCAGTGGCGCCTCAAAATGAAGTTTCTTCCCGCTCACCGGATGCTCGAAGCCTAACACTTCAGCATGCAGCGCCTGACCTTCTACGAACGGCACCGGCTTGCCCGAACCATACTTAGGATCACCGCTGAGCGGATGTCCGATAAACTTCATGTGCACGCGAATCTGATGCGTACGGCCCGTTTCCAACTTCAGGCGCAGCAGTGTGTGCTCGCGAAAACGCTCAAGCACCGCAAAATGTGTCACCGCATGTTTGCTATTTCGTTCGGTCACCGTCATCGCCTGCCGGTCATGCGGGTCGCGGCCGATTGGCGCATCGACGGTACCCTTATCATGCTGCACAATCCCCTGAACAATCGCTGTATAGTGACGAGCAACGGAATGCTCCTTAAGCTGTGCCGCCAGTCCCTGATGCGCCTGATCGTGCTTGGCCACCACCAGCAAACCCGACGTGTCCTTATCGATGCGGTGAACAATCCCCGGTCTCATCACGCCATTAATGCCAGACAAGTCGCGGCAATGATGTAGCAATGCATTGACCAACGTCCCGCTGTAATGTCCTGGCGCCGGATGCACGACCATGCCGCGCGCTTTATTAACCACCACAAGATGCTCATCTTCATAGATAATCTCGAGTGGAATCGGTTCGGCAGCAATGTTCACTTCCTCCGGAACCGGCACGCGGCAGAGCATTTCATCACCCGCCGCTACCTTATAATTCGCTTTGACAGGCTGTCCACCGACTAGAACACAGCCGTCTTTGAGCCAGAGTTGAACCTGCGTGCGCGACGCCCGCCCATCCAACAGATCGGCAATAAACTTGTCAATCCGCTGTCCGGCTTCCTCTGCCGACACCGTCCATTCGTATTCATCCAACCATGCCGTCATGCTTGTTCGCTTCCTTTATCTTCAGTCGACTTCGTCACATGCTCGTCCTCGCGATCACGCCAGACATGAATAATGGCGAGCACGACCCCGCAAAAAATCGCAGCATCAGCAACATTAAAAATCGGGTACGTGTAGTCTATCGGCTGCCCGAACCAGTCGAATTGGAAACGGAACTTGAAGAAGTCGATGACTTCACCCATGCGTGCACGGTCGATGAAGTTACCAAGCGCCCCGCCTAGTATCAAACTATATGCGAGCGGTGCCAAACGTTGGCCACTGTGAGCCGCTTTACGAATATACCAAATCAAGCCCGCCACAATCACGATCGTAATCGCGACGAAAAACCATCGTTGTCCGGACAGTATGCCGAACGCAGCACCGGTATTGCGATGCGACGTGATTTCGAAAAACTGACCGATGACGGACACCCGCTCATACAGTTCTAAATTGATAACAATGAGCCATTTCGTCAACTGATCAACAGCGATGATGATGGCTGCGATCAAAAAATAGTACATCGCCAACTCTCCCATTCACTGTTTCATTTTACCATAGCGAAGAAGCGCGCTACAACTTGCCCTCAAAAACGACGCCCCTCCAATTGCTGTTGCACCTCTTTGACCAAATCAGCAATAAAATCGCCGATCAACGGCAAATTAAGCGCCCCCAACCAATTCAAACCCCAAACAGCGACGGTTGTGAAAATCGTGAATCCGAACGCAATCCCAAAGCCCCGCACGGTACCCGACAACATGTTGGTGTACATCAAACGCCAAGGTTTGTTCAGCAGTCCGACATAATCTTCCCATTCTCGTTCCAAAAGTTTTTTGGGAATAACAGGAGACGTCCCCTTTTTCGACAGCGCCTCTCGACGCCGCAACCGCCGTGTTCTCATTTATACCAGCTCCAATTCGACAACTTTCACACATCTTCCGCACAATGTCGGATGGTGCTCATGCGTGCCAACATCCGTCGTCACATTCCAACAACGTTCGCATTTCTCGCCCGGTGCAGGTGAAATTTCGACATGCAAACGTTCTCGTTCCGAAGCCGCATGCACGATTACATCGGAGACGATGAACAGTTTATCCAATTCCGCAAAACCAGCAAGGAACTGCGCCGTTTCTTCGTTCGGATACAACTGCACTTGTGCAGCTAGTGAATTGCCGATCATTTTCTCTTTGCGTGCTTCTTCAAGCGCCTTCAGCACCTCATCGCGGACTTCAATCAGACGCGCCCATTTGTTCTCAAGCGGTTCATCATAAAGCGATACGTCCACTTGCGGCAAGTCACTCAGTTGCACGGAAATATGCTCCACACCAGGGATACAGCGCCACACCTCATCGGCCGTATGCGGCAAAATCGGCGCAATCAACTTCGTCAACGCCAGCAATACATCGTAAAGCACCGTTTGCGCGGCACGTCTGCTCAAACTTTGTGGACCATCAGCATACAGTCGGTCTTTCAAAATATCGAGATAAAAAGCGCTCAACTCGACCGCACAAAAATGATGAATCGCCTGATAGACGACATGAAACTCATACGTTTCATACGCGTTCACCACTTTTTCTGTCATCCGCTGCAATCGAATCAGTGCATAACGGTCCAACTCACCCATTTCACTCAAAGCAACACGGTCCTTCATTGGATCGAAGCCACCAAAATTACCGAGCAAATAGCGCAACGTGTTGCGAATTTTACGATACACTTCCGTAATTTGCGCCAAAATGTTGTCTGAAATACGTACATCCGCCTGATAGTCAACGGACGCCACCCACAGACGCAAAATGTCCGCACCGAGCGTGTTGCACGTTTTCACCGGATCGACCGTATTGCCGAGCGACTTCGACATTTTCCGGCCCTCGCCGTCGAGCACGAAGCCGTGACTAAGCACTCCTTTATACGGTGACCGGCCACGCACCGCCACACCGGTAATCAATGATGAATTGTACCAGCCGCGATACTGATCGGAACCTTCCAAATACAAGTCGGCCGGCCACTGCAACTCGGGACGCGTCTCCAGCACACACACATGACTCGCACCAGAATCGAACCAAACGTCCATAATATCCGTCTCTTTGCGGAACTCGCCATGCCCGCAGGCGCCACAAGTCGTGCCCGCTGGCAGCAACTCGCTCTCCGGACGCACGTACCAAGCCGCCGACCCTTCCGTATCGAACAACCCAGCAATATGCGCAATCGTCTGCTCATTGACGAGCGCCTCACCGCAATGACGGCAGTACATGATCGGAATCGGTACGCCCCACGTGCGCTGTCTAGAAATACACCAGTCGCCGCGATCGGCAATCATGTTATGCAGGCGGACTCTACCCCATTGTTGCGTCCATTTGACATTGTTAATTTCCTCAAGCATCTCCGCGCGAAACGCATCGATCGAGGCGAACCATTGCTCAGTCGCCCGGAAAATGACCGGCTTTTTCGTCCGCCAATCGTGCGGGTACTGATGCTGAAATTGCGACACCTTAAGTAGCAACCCAAGTTCCTGTAAACGCTCGATGATCGGTGCGTTTGCTTTTTCATAGTACATGCCTTCGTAATCCGGCGCACTCGCCGTGAATTTACCCTGGTCATCAACCGGGCAAAGCACTTCAAGCCCATACTTTTTGCCGATGACAAAATCGTCCTCACCATGTCCCGGCGCCGTGTGTACACAACCGGTACCCGCTTCAAGCGTCACGTGTTCACCGACCATCACGAGCGAGTCGCGCTCATAAAACGGATGGCGGCAAATCATACCGTCCAACTCTGCACCCTTAATCGTCGAGACAACCGGCGACCCTTCCGCCGTCCAACCCAACTCGCTGCGCACCTGCTCGAGCAACCCTTGCGCCACCACATAATGGCGCTCGCCTTGTGCAACCACCACATAGTCAAACTCAGGATGCACACTGATACCGAGATTCGCTGGCAACGTCCAAGGCGTCGTCGTCCAAATGACAATCGCCG
>CANHCR010000063.1 GCA_947459205.1 Caryophanales bacterium
ACTGGTTGTTAAGACCGAAGATGATATGATGAAAGTCCGTAACTTGGGACGTAAATCTTTAGAAGAAGTACAAGAAAAGTTGGCTGAATTAGGCCTTACATTACGTCCAGAGGAATAATATTGTAAAGGAGGAACCAAGCGATGGCTGTTTATAAATTAGGACGTGTCTCGAGCGCTCGTAAAGCATTGTTTCGCGATCTTGTAACTGATCTGTTCATTAACGAACAAATTGAGACTACTGAAGCGAAAGCGAAAGCGGTACGCTCCATTGCAGAAAAATTAATTACGATGGCAAAACGCAACGATTTACATTCTCGGAGACTTGTTGCAAGTTATGTTCGTCGTGAAGTTGCAAACGAAAATCAAGATGCAATCCAAAAATTGTTCTCCGAAATCGCAGTTCGTTACAATGAGCGTCCAGGTGGATACACTAGAATCTTAAAACTCGGACCTCGTCGTGGAGATGCTGCTCCGATGGTTATTCTTGAACTTGTAGACCGTCCGTAATGTCTGCATGAAAGGGTGTAGAGAATCCGTGATTCTGCGAAACCCTTTTTTTGCATGACATGTGGAGGATGACTAGAATGAATCATATCTGTTTAACCGTAACTTATGAAGGAACTCATTATTCAGGTTTTCAATCTCAACCTCAATTGAATACGATTCAAGATAAGTTACAAGAGGCGCTGTTGAGAGTCACCGGTGAATCTGTAAAAATTGTGGGATCAGGACGAACGGATGCTGGAGTGCACGCTCGTGCACAATATGTGGACTTTTATGTGGATGCAAATGTACCGTTAGATCGTTGGTGTTTAGCTATGAATTGCTGTTTACCCGAAGATATTGTTGTTACGGCAGCTTATCGGGTGCCGAATGAATTCAGTTCTCGGAAATCGGCAATTGCGAAAACATATCGTTACTGCATAAATTATGGGCGTATAGCTGATGTTTTTTACCGTAATTTTCAGTATCACTTTCCTCGCAGATTGAACATTGATCAGATGATTGCCGCAAGTAAATTTTTACTTGGTGAACATGATTTCACCTCATTTGCTTCCGCACATAATGTGCGTCGGAGTAATGTGAGGACAATTTCTGATATTAGATTTTCTATTCATAAACACATGTTCGATTCAAAATGTAAACAACTTGATATTTTTATTACCGGTAGCGGTTTTTTGCAGCATATGGTACGAATCATTGTCGGTACATTATTGGATGTTGGCGTTGGAAAAAAAAGTGTTCAGGATGTTGAAAATATTTTGGACGCTAAAAATAGATTGATTGCCGGTCCTACAGCGCCTTCGAACGGATTAATGTTATGGGAAGTTTTTTATCCCGAAAAATATGGATTAAATGTTGAAAGTTTATCTCAACAGTAGTATAATTATTTTTGTGTCTTATTACTCGACAATCCCACTGCCCCGGGTAGTAAAATACATCAAAGTCTTAAGTAAGGAATCAGGAGGATATATATGCGTACAACATACATGGCTAAAGCGAATGAAGTCGAGCGCAAGTGGTATGTCGTAGATGCAAGTGGTCAAACACTCGGTCGTCTCGCATCTGAAGTTGCCAGCATTATTCGTGGAAAGCATAAACCTCAATTCACTCCTCACGTTGATACAGGCGATTTTGTCGTTGTAATTAACGCAGATAAAGTGGTTTTGACGGGAAAAAAATTGCAAAACAAAAAATACTATCGCCATTCGCTCTACGCGGGTGGATTGAAAGTTACAGTAGCTCAAGATATGTTGAAAAACAATCCTGAGCGCATGATTGAACTTGCGGTACATGGCATGTTGCCAAAAACCAGACTTGGTCAAACGTTAAAAACAAAACTTAAAGTATATGCCGGCAGCGAGCATCCTCATAGTGCTCAACAACCTGAAGTTTGGACGCTGCGCGGTTAATTGAAGGAGGTAACGCATTTTGGCTCTCGTACAATATTACGGAACTGGTCGTCGTAAACATTCGGTAGCTCGCGTTCGCTTGGTTCCAGGTGAAGGCAAAATCACAATCAATAAAAGAGACATTGCTGATTATTTCGGACTTGAAACTTTAAAATTGATTGTGAAACAACCGCTTGCATTGACGGAAACATTGGGTAAATATGATGTTTTAGTAAACACTCATGGTGGTGGAATTGCTGGTCAAGCTGGCGCAATTCGTCACGGTATTTCACGTGCTTTGCTCAAAGCCGATCCGGAACTTCGTCCTGCTTTGAAAAAAGAAGGGTTCCTAACTCGTGATCCGCGCATGAAAGAGCGTAAAAAATACGGACTTAAAGCTGCACGTCGCGCACCTCAGTTCTCTAAACGCTAATACAAGGCGCCTTCGGGCGCTTTTTTCTTATTTTAATTTTAGGGGGAGATTGGAATGGATTTGTTTGAGAAAGAAGCATTCATTAATCAAGCGGCAGAAGATTATGAAACAAAGACACCGCAGGAACTGCTTGCGTTAGCTGTCGAGAAGTTTGACAGCATTACATTGGCATGTAGTTTTGGGGCGGAAGATGTTGTATTGGTCGATATGTTGCAGAAGATTAAACCTGGCGTCGACATTTTTTATTTGGACACAGATGTCCATTTTAAAGAAACATACGAAACTCGTGATCTTTTAGAGAAGCATTATGGCATTAAATTCGTTCGAGCTGCTACGGAACTGACGTTAGAGCAACAAGCAGAACAGTATGGTGCGGAATTGTGGGTTTCGAATCCGAATTTGTGTTGTAATTTGCGTAAGGTTGAACCATTAACAGCCATTTTGGGGAAATATAACGCTTGGATTACGGGTATTCGCCGTGATCAAGCACCTACTCGTGCAAATGCAAAAAAAGTCGAATATGATGTGAAGTTCGGTTTAGTAAAATTCAATCCGCTTGCAAGTTGGACTTGGGAAGAAGTATGGGAATACATTCGCGCCAACAATGTAATTTACAACCCGCTTCATGACAACTACTATCCGAGCATCGGATGTGAAAAGTGTACACGTCAAGTCTTGCCAGGTGAGGACCCGCGTGCAGGACGTTGGTCCGGTAACGATAAAACGGAATGCGGCTTGCATAAATAATTTTCAGGAGGGTCAAAAATGTCAGTCATCACTGAAACGATACAGCCACATGGCGGCACATTGATTTCACGTTTAGCAGAAGGTGCAGAACGCGAGCAACTTTTGCAGACTGCGCTAACTTTGCCGCAAATTAAAGTCAATGCTTGGGTCATCTCAGACATTGATTTGATTGCAATCGGCGGATTTTCGCCATTAACCGGTTTTTTGAATGAGGTCGATTACAAATCTGTAGTTGAGCATATGCGTTTGCAAGACGGCACAGTGTGGAGCATTCCGATCACGCTTAGCCCCACTGCTGGCGAACTCGCGCAACTTCAGGTTGGTGGTCAAGCGGCACTCGTAGGTGAAAAAGACAACGTCGTGTATGCGATTATTGATATCCAAAGTATCTACAATGTCGACCAGCATCATGAAGCAATAAAAGTTTTTAAAACAGATGATGTCGCACATCCCGGAGTGCAAAAATTGTTTGCGCGGAACGCTACTTATGTTGGTGGCTCGATTCAAGTGCTTAACCGTCCGCAACCGGATCAATTTCAGGAGTATTATTTCGACCCTGCGCAGACACGTGCAATTTTTGCTGAGAAAGGTTGGAAGTCAGTGGTCGGCTTTCAAACCAGAAATCCCGTGCACAGAGCTCACGAATATATTCAAAAATGCGCCATGGAAATTGTCGATGGTTTGTTTTTGAATCCGCTAGTTGGCGAGACCAAATCTGACGATATCTCTGCAGAAGTGCGCATGAAGAGTTACCTAGCTTTACTTGCAAACTACTATCCCGAAAATCGTGTATTTCTTGGTGTGTTTCCAGCTGCTATGCGTTATGCAGGACCGCGAGAGGCAATTTTCCATGCACTAGTTCGGAAAAATTATGGTTGCACCCATTTTATTGTTGGTCGTGATCATGCGGGTGTTGGCGATTACTACGGTACTTATGAAGCGCAAGAAATTTTCCGCAACTTTACCGCAACTGAACTTGGCATTACGCCACTTTACTTCGAGCATAGTTTTTTCTGTACGAAATGCGGCAATATGGCATCTAGCAAGACTTGTCCGCACGACGCTTCAGCACATATGCATTTGTCGGGCACTAAGGTTCGCGCGATGCTTCGCGACGGCATGTGCCCGCCGCCAGAGTTTTCTCGTCCTGAGGTAGCTAAAATATTGATTGAAGGCATGCAGGAACAGTCCAAACTTGAAGAAGAGACGATGAAACACCAAATCATCTAATTTTCATAAGTTCATACACCTCGTCATATAGATGATAAAAAGTCTATAGGCGGGGTGTTTTTTGTTGAAACCGATACGTGGAATTGTCTTTTGGATGACGAGTTCGACGAAAATAAAACTTTTATTAGGTGTTGCGTTGACCGTCCTCCTTTGCTGGATTTTTTTCAAGGAACTCCCCACCAGTAAAACTTGGACTTCATGGACGATGCCGCTTGCTGGTCAAACGATTGCGCTTGATGCTGGGCACGGCGGTCCTGACGGTGGCGCTGTCAGTCCATCTGGCTTGGTGGAAAAAGACGTTGCGCTTTCTGTCGCACTATATTTGCGCGACTTTCTGCAGCAAGCGGGTGCACTTGTTGTCATGACGCGTGAAAGTGACCGTGATTTGGCGGATGAAGACACGAAGCGAATGTCACATCGCAAAAAAGAGGATCTTGTGCGGCGCATGGCATTCATCAAAGATAAGAGTGCCGGCACACTCGTGAGCATCCATTTGAACAGTTTTCCGCAAAGCAAATACTCAGGAGCGCAAACATTTTATTACGCCAATCATCCGCAAAATCGACTATTTGCGGAAACGATGCAAAATGAACTGCGCAAGCAACTTGAAAATACGACGCGAGTAGCAAAGCAAACGGATACTGTGTTCATCTTAAAATCCGCAACGATTCCGAGTATTCTCGTGGAAATTGGCTTTTTATCCAACCACCAAGAGTCGCAACTGCTCGCCGACCAAAGATATCAGCGTAAGTTGGCAGATGCGATGTACCGCGGTATCATTCGCTTTTATAGTGACGGCAACATGAGGAACTCAAAATAATATGATATAATGTAATCGCATGTTAAATGATGACTCCACGAGGTGAACGCATGGCAACAAAAGAGCAAGTTTTGCAAACTCTTAAACATTTGCAGGAACCATCTTACCAAATACCATACGTCGAACTGAACTTGATACGCGATGTGATGGTGAAAGAGCAAGCGGTGTCGTTGACGGTTTTGACGTCGCTTGATGATGAAGTGGACAAGGATGCCTTGAAACTTGTTATTACAGAATCGTTGCGCGTATTGCAAATCGAACAAGTTCATGTGCGGATTCGTCCGCTTTCGGATTTTGACAAGCAAGAAATTGCAAAGAAAATGCAATCGCAGTCACAAACGGACGACGGTTCCAAAACACGAATTAGCAATCCGAATCCGAACGCTGTTTTATCGCCAGAAGCAGGGGTTACATTTATAGCAGTGTCGAGTGGCAAAGGTGGCGTCGGCAAATCAACGGTCACCGTGAACTTAGCAGTTGCACTTGCTCGTTTGGGCAAGAAAGTCGGTATTATTGACGCGGACATCTACGGGTTCAGTGTGCCAGATATGATGGGAATCGAGGATCGACCTACTGTCGATGAAAATAACGCGATTCGCCCTGTAGAGAAACTCGGTGTGAAAGTGATCTCGATGGGCTTTTTTGTCGAGGACAACACGCCAGTCATTTGGCGCGGTCCAATGCTCGGCAAAATGCTGCGTAATTTCTTTGCTGAAGTGCGCTGGGGAGAACTTGATTATTTATTGTTGGACATGCCTCCGGGTACAGGTGATATCGCACTTGATGTGAACCAAATGATTCCGCAAAGCCAATATGTGTTGGTTACCACTCCGCATGCTACTGCCTCTTTTGTTGCTGCACGTGCCGGCGCGATGGCTTTGCATACGAAACACGAGATCGTGGGTGTCGTAGAAAACATGGCATCTTATGAATGCTCAGCTTGCGGCAACAAGGATTATGTGTTTGGGCGCGGTGGCGGTGCAAAACTGGCCGAGGAACTGCATACGGAACTGCTTGCGCAAATTCCATTGGGCGCGCCAGACAACCATGTACATGAAGCGGACTATGCACCTTCGATATACAAGGAGAGCACTGCAACGGGGCAACTATACAACCAACTAGCAGCACAAATGATCCGTAAAATCGAGGAGCGATCGCAGTGACATTACAGAAATGGTTGCGTCTCTACGGCTTTACGTTGTCGCTCGGTATTGCAATTATCTTTGTGACCGGGTTGATTCGCTATCTGTTTGATCCTGGATTTGTGGCACAATTTCAAGTCGATCAGTTCGGTTACTTCTTGATTTTTCTCGTGCTTTTCGGATCAATTTACGGCACATTTAGCCACATCATGTTTTTTTGCTTTCTCGTGCTCAACTTACTCGGTCGCGGAGTTATCCAATACCGCTTTCTTTGGCAAGGCTTGCAAGTCATCATTGTCGTCTCCTTCATCGTCATCGACCTCGCTTATTTGGAGCAAATGTATTTGCCAGCACTGATTTTGATTGTTTCTGGCTTGATGGTCGCTTATTTCAAGTCGAAAATGACGAACTTCAGCGCCTTTGTACCGACGTTTTTCTTTATGAACATCGGTAGTTTCCTCGCGTTGGTACCTGTCTGGGAAAATGAAACGGAGATGTTATTTATTTTGCCCGCAGTGCTCGTGTGTAATGCATGGCAAATCGTGCAACTGCACCAGATTACGAACAAGACTGAGTCGTTGTCTAAGACACCGCAAACTTAAAATACGGGCATGTTTGTTCGTTCGATGACTAAACTTTTATGAAAAATGCCGCCTGCAAAAACTGCAGAGCGGCTTTTTTAGTGGATATTTGAATTTTGTTATTGAATCGTACTCTGGTCGATACTCACCTGATTGAGCAGTTGAGTCACAGTAACAAATGAATAGCCATCTGCTCTTAATTTATCGATGATGGTCGGTAAGGCTAAGTGTGTCTGTTTGCACGAATCACTTGCATGGAGGAGAACAATATCTCCGGGGTGTGCTTTTTTAATGACGCGATTGACGATTTGGTCGACCCCTTTATTCATCCAATCCAAGGAATCGGTGTCCCATTGAATCACTTTGTAGTTAAGCTCATCAGCTATCCGTAAGACACGTTTATCAAAATCACCATTCGGCATTCGAATCAAATGTGTCGTAATCCCAGTCTCTTCTTTAATGATGTTACGCGCCGTCACGATCTCACGCCGAATTTCATCCTCGTTTAAAGTGCTGTAATTGAGGTGACGATGCCCATGGCTGCCAATTTCGAAACCGCTTTTGACGATTTCTTTGACGATATCTGGGTGCGACTTCACCCAAGGCGATGAGAGGAAGAAGGTTGCATTTTTTACTTTTTTATTTTCTAAAACTTTCAGGATTGGCAGGGTGCGGTGTTCGCCCCAACTGATGTCGAACGTAAGGGCAATCCACTTTTTATCGGTTTGCACACTGTAAATGGCGGCCGGTTGGCGCGGAGAGAAGACAGAAATACTCTGCGACTCAGAGTAGATGATGCCGACGGCAAATAACGCGATGGCTCCGATCAATAACATTCTTTTTAATTGCTTGCCGTTTAACACAAAAAAGAAAGGCTTCATTCGATCCACATCCTATCGGACAAATTTTTCATGTCCAAAACTTATGCATAGATGCGTAAATATATGAATGAAGACAATTAGAGCCTGAATTTCTTGACAACAAGTATCGTTTCTGATAATTTATTTTTTGTTCTGTTTTAAGAGACGAAAAAAATAACCGTTCATCTTGAAACACACAAAAGAATGTGTTATATTATTTTTCGCCGCCACTGTTCGGCGAAAAAAATACCATGAAATTCCCTTGCAAACGGGAAACGGAATGTGGTATATTGTTTTAGTCGCCCTCGGAAGCGGGAGGCGGAACGCACCTTGAAAACTGATCAACGAATGAGGAAAGAAAGCAACAAAACGTTAGCAGATCATGAGTTCTAGATGAACTTTTTAGATGAAGGAAACTTTA
>CANHCR010000064.1 GCA_947459205.1 Caryophanales bacterium
ACGTTATACGCAGTCACACCCACATTATCTGAAGAAGCTACCCAACTGAAGAACGCAGCATCTTTTGTCACTAGTGATGTGCTGATTGCTCCTGGCACTGTCGGAGCTTGCGCATCTGCCGTACGCAGAATAACCGGAACACTTTGCACCGAACGATTTTTCGCCAAATCAAATGCATTCACCGTAATTGTGTACGGCGTATCTTGCTGTAAGCCAGTAATCGTAAAACGATTGCCTGTGATTGTACCCACAAACTGTCTGTTGCGGAATACGTTATAACCAGTAACACCAACATTGTCCGTTGACGCATCCCACTGAATGCGTAGGCTCGTAGGTGTCGATTCAATGATTGTAATATTGATCGGAATCGACGGCGCGACCACGTCTGGTGTCGTGAACGTCGCGGAATTGCTGTTCGCCGATTTGTTGCCCGCCGCATCCACTGCGACAACCGTCAAGTTGTGCGCAATGCCTGATGCGATGCCCGTCACGTTGAATGGCGATGAGGATGCCGTCGCAATCAAAGTCGCACCGTTGTAAATTTCGTAGCCAGTCACGCCCACGTTATCGGTAGAGAGTGTCCACGCCAACGTCACGCCTGTACCAGTCACGTTCGAGAACGCCAAATCCGCAGGAGCAGTCGGTGCCGTGTCATCAACATCGGTGACCGTAATTGCAAATGATGTTTCATATGTCAAACCGCCACCATCTGTTACACGTACGCGAACCGAGTAGCTTGCTTTCGTTTCAAAATCCAAACTCGCGTTCGCACGCAGGTTCGTGCCGTCAATATTGAAACTGCTGTTATCCGCATCGCCGGCACCGCTCACCAACGTGAACGTCGCCGTATCGCCGGCGTCGGTATCAGTTGCACTTAATGTGCCGACAACAGCGTTGGCACCTGCATTTTCGGCAATTGTATTTGCAGAGGTTGAAAGACTAGTCGGAGCAACGTTTACATCCGTCACTGTAATGACGAATGACTCTTCATAAGTCAAAGCCCCACTGTCAGTCACACGAACACGTACTGTATAACTTGATTTGCTTTCAAAATCGAAACTTGTATTTGCTCGCAAGGTTGAACCACTGATGTTGAACGCTGTATTGTCTGCATCCCCAGCACCACTTACCAATGTGAACGTTGCCGTATCACTCGCATCGATGTCTGTCGCACTTAATGTGCCGACAGTCGCGTTCGCACCTGAATATTCCGAAATCGATGTCGACGAAAGCGCAATGTCCGACGGAGCTTGGTTGACGAGTTCTACGCTATTCGAAGTGACTGAAGCCAAATCTTCAGAACTAAATTCAAACGTTCTTGCTCCAACGAGACCGTTTAACGTAAGACCACTAAATGTCGCCACACCACTTCCATCAGTCGTTGCCGAACCGTTCGTGAACGTACCACCCGCTGAATCTGTCGCGGTTACCGTCACACCTGCAGACGTTGTGTTGTTCGAAGCCAAGTTGTAATTGTACGCATCTTGCAAACGCACTGCCGGCTGTTGCGCGACAGCCAGACCATTATAAACAGTTGCAGATGGTTGTGTTACCATCGCCAATTGATCCGCCACACCGAACACACCCGCAACACCGTCTACCGTACCAGGGGTATACGTATCTGTGTCATTGAATGACACTGTCTCCGTTGAACTGACAATCGCCAAGTTATCAATATCGTTGGCACCCGCAAGCGATACGTTCGCCGCCTGCACACGCAAGTTCGCAACCACAAGCGCACCAGCACCTGACGTGCCGACATTGCCTGCCGTCACAAGTCCAAGTGTCGATGAGCGCGGCGTCAACGAAGCACCAATCGTAATCGCTCCTGCCGACGAGTTACCGATGATAATTTTGCTCAGCGTATTGCTGAACACCGAACTGAAATGAGTTGCTGGAATGCTGAGCGTGCCTGCTCCACCGGCGATACCAATGGTGGTGCCAGCCGTATATGGTTCAATGTTCAACGCACCGCTCGACGAGATCGTTGCGCCGCTACCGAATGATAGACCGTTCGCATCTAATGTGATGTTACCGTTCGTCGCACTCAGCGACCTGCTCGCTGCAATCGTCAAGTTGCCGGTCGCCGCTTCCACAAGCACGGACGCACCGTTCGCTGTTGTCGCTACATTTTGGTTGATATTGACTGCGCCACCATAAATGTTAATCGGACCAGCAATCGATTGTGCCGTCGCAATCGTCACATTGGCTGTATTCCCTGATTTCCCGAGCGTTAAGCCCGTAATTCCGCTGTTTACCGTCAAGTTCGTAAGTGGATAACTCAATGCACTATCAAAGCTCGTCCCAAGCGGCTCAATGGCCAGTCTTCCTGTCGTGTGAATCGTGTTCGTCCCTGAAATTGAAAGCGAATTTCCACGCAACGTCACATTTTGATTAAACCCAGCTTCTCCAATCGCTGACCCTTGGAGAGAAAGGGCACTTGAAGTGCCGTTCCCTTTGGTCCCAACGATCACGACTGGTGCCGCTGTGGCGCCAACTGTCGCTGCTTTACCGACCGCTGCGCCAAAGATGATGAAGACCCCATGATTGGTTGTACTCACACCGGTACCACCGCCAGTACCCGTGATCGTCAACGTTGCAGCTCCCGCAGAATGACTTCGCACAATAATGTTGGAACCATCCATCACTACACCATGGTTCGAATTTCCAGTCGCAGTGGTCGAACCATTTCCGGTGATAACTACCCCATCCGCACCTTCAACCAACGTTGCGCCGCCATCCACCGAACTAATATAAACGCCTGAATTACCTCCACCGTTTGAGCGTCCAGTGCCCACAATGGACACACTTGAAGCGGAGGACTTCACGGTTGTATTCAATAGAGCAACTCCAACATTGTTATGACCCGATCCACCTGTACCCGCTGATCCAGTACCGGTCAAGCTGACTGCACCACTTCCAGTCAATGAAGAATTCCGAATAGCAATTCCCCAGTTCGAAGAGCCGTTCCCGCCTGCATTCGCTAAATTGTTCGATATCCCGACAATCGTAATGTCTTTCCCCGTCAGTGTCGAAGAACTGCGCATGGCGACTCCGTGCGAAAAATCGTCCGCTGTACCGACAGATTGTCCGCGAATGATGATATTGCCCGATCCAGCCGATAATGTCGATTGAAACAAATACACACCAGCTGAGTCCTCGTCTGTCGTCTCCACATTTGAACTTGCATTCCCAATTCCCGTCGTCTTATAAGTCGCATAGCCCGTCTCTAGCGATGTGCCTCCACCTAATGTAATATTTCCCCCACTTGTGGAAATGCTCGAATCACTGTTTAAATTAATATCTCCATAGTTGGTCGCATCGCCATCGCTATCCGCCCAAAATGTTACGTCACCGCCATTCGTGGTAATCGATCTCGAGGCCGACAAATCAATGGAGTTCCGCGCCTTAAGTAACACATCGCCAGCCGCTCCCCCCCCAGATGTATTCAAATTCTGGTTTACTGAGACCCAGCCACCATTCAACACGACCGGACCATTCACCGATTGCGCAGTATTAATAGTTACACCAGCAGTATTCAAATCCCCACCCATCGTTAACCCGCTTAATGTCGAAGGGAATGAGAAAAAGTCATTATTAACACCTTGAAAAGAAGACGAAACCGGGATCATGGCAAATGCCCCCGTCGTTTGAATTCCCAACTTGGAAACGTTCGTAGCCCAATTATAGGTGTCCATTTGAAACGTGATATTACTCGTAGACGATGTTACACTCGTCCCACTGGCGTATCCGAATTTGGTGTTCGTAGTATCAGAGATGACCAAACGTCCGCCGTTCGATTCGCCAATGAGCTGAATCGGACCGCTGTTGGCTAATACCCTTGTAGATGCAGAAAAGTAAATATCAGAATCGTTGCCACTCGCATTCCGCTTCCCTCTCATCGTAATCCCGCCGCCCGTACCTGTAGCTGTCACCGTCATCGTAGAGTAGTTCAAAATCCCTGCATTATAGCCCGGATTCGCCGCCGTCGAAGAATCCCCGCGGAGTACGATCGCATCGGAAGCGGTATTAGCTGAAGTGATTGTCGTTGTATAAGAACCAGTACCATTGTAACCGCGAACCGCACCAAACCACAAACCGCCCGAGAAAGCACCCGTATTCGTATTTTGGCTGATCCCTTCGATATAAATCTTCCCCGTGCCGCTGTTGATTGAACAATTCGTATCAAAACTTAACCCCCAAGCGCCCCAACCCGAATTCGTTGGTGTTGCGGAACGACCGCGGAGCGTGATATTGCCCCCGTTTGAATTGGCGGTAAACGTCTGCCCAACCCGGATACCTTCCGCCGAGTTTGCGCCACCAATACCTGTTGAGTAGCCGGAACCCGTCAAGTCTCCACCAGCAAGTGTAATATTACCGCCATTGGAAGTGAGTGTTAGTGCACTCTCCCAATAAATATTTCCGCCACCGGCGTTGTTCGTATCCGCACTGAACAAAATCGGTGTCCCGGCAGTTGTAAAAGTAGTATTGTTCCCAAAATCATTGGTAATGTTTGACTGACTAAGCACAGTCAACCCGTCATTCGCACCCGTACCGGTCAACGTCACCGATGCATTCAGCCTGATGGCTTGGCCAGGCACCCGCAACGTCAATCCGCCCGCCCCCGTACCGCTCGTCGACACGGCATTGCTAAGGGTGATGCTGCCACCTGTCGATTCGACCGTTACATCCGTACCCGCATTGAGCAAATTCTGCAAATACGTGACGTTGACGACCGCAGCCGTCGAACCCGTCGGGCGAATCGTGCCGCTCGTTTCCGTGATGTTGCTGTTCGCGCCCGTCGAGATCGTGATGTTGCCTGTCGAAGCATAGACTGTCATCGCGCTCATCGAGCTGACGAGCCACAGCAGCGCCAGAACAAAGGCGAACAACACCGTGCCGAACATCAGTTTTCGAAACATTTCTTTTTCTATCAAACTCATTTTGACCCCTCCATATGTTGATATACAAAACTACTCTACTAATGTGATAATGACAAAATAATAACATAGATTATTTCTTTTTTGTAGTCATAATTCAAAGCGTTCCAAAACAGACGTTAGCTCTTGTATTTTCTCTAGATTCCCTTCTCGCTTTGCATCAACCAGCTCCTCATCTAACATTTGGCGAAAATGTTTCTGATAAGACGCCTCAACCGCGATCGCCCATAGCGAACCAATCGGACGTAACATTTCGCTTCGATACATCGCAATTGTACTCCATACATCAGACGCCTGCTGAAATAACTCCAGATCAACTTCGACCCCCGACATTTCTAGCCGATACTGGCGATTCTTATAGACTACAGAAATGCGATCCTCCAAGCCTGCATTTTTCAAACTGTTGCGCACACGGTATATCGTCGTATTTGCATACAAACTCGCTTTATCAGCCGGTCCATCGGCAAACAAGTCCTCAATGATTTGTGCAAGCGTCGCCACGCGATGGACAACAAGGTAAGCGAACAATTCTTCCGCCTTTGCTGTTAACCAAACAACGCGTTCACCAGAATGTTGCAAACTAAAATCACCGAAGCATTGAATCTCGACCGCTTTGTTCGACTCCGAATTCATGTTCCGAGACAAATTCACTTGCTCAGTCGAGCGTTGAGGGATCATCGATGTCGCCACTTGTTCAAATCGCGACCATGTCTTTTCCATTCGCTCAGGTCGGATCGGTTTCAGCAAATAGTCCAAGGCATGCCACTCAAAAGCGGGCAACGCATAGTTGCTGTACGCGGTGACAAATACCATCTGACAGTGTGGATAATCCCGGCGAATCCGCTCGGCTAGTTCCATGCCATTCATCTTTGGCATCTGAATGTCCAAAAATACGAGGTCGGGTACACGCTCACGAAAAGCTTTCAATGCCTCATCGGCATTCAAATAATAACGAATGTTTTGTATATTCATTTTCTCGCAGAACAAATCTTGCAATTGTTCAATCGCCGGCATCTCGTCATCCACGATCATAATGTCATACATCTACGTTCACCCTTTCGGCAATAAAATCGTCACGCGCGCGCCACCCTCCGCACGATTTTCAATCTGTAACGATGTTTGAAATAATGTTTGTAAGCGCCGATGCACATTGACGAGACCTATCCCTTTGCCCCCGCCACTCGCTTCCTTTTGACCATGCGACCACTCATCGAGGAAGGCTTGTGAAAATCCCGGTCCATCGTCGGAAACACGAATCAAGATGTATTCTCCCGTGGCGAACGTTTCGACATCAATCGTCCCACCGTGCAATCGCGAGGTCACGCCGTGCCGAACAGCGTTCTCTACAATCGGTTGTAACAGAAGTGGTGGCAGGGAGAATTCTATCACCTCAAGCTTCCACTGGACACGGAGTTTCTCGCCGAAACGTGCCTGCTCTAGCGATAAGTAAGCCCTCGTAGTCTCTAGCTCATTCTTGAATAACACCAGGCTCTCGCGTTCATCAAAGTCAAAGCTAGCCCGCAAAAATTGACTGAAATCAAATAGCAAGTCCTGCGTTTTTTTCGTGTCCCGCTTATTCATCCACATGATCGTATTCAATGAGTTGTAGATGAAATGTGGTTTGATTTGATGGCGAAACTTGTCTAGTTCCGTCTCCATTAAACGTTGCTGCATGAGTGACTGGCGCTCGGACAATACGAGTCCAAAAGAAATGACCATAACCGGGATATAGATTGGCGGAAAATCATACACTTCAAAGGCAAACTGAAAATTCAGAATGGAAATGACGACGTACAGCAAGGCCGCGACGGCTGCAATCGACAAATATTGCAAACCGTCTCGGTCTAAGCGGTACAAGCGATACAACAAAATGATTACTAGAATGTCAATGCTCACAGCGTATAAAGAGATAAACCCCGTCAAATAGGAAGCGGTGCCAGCGTCCGCAAGCAAGAACACAGGCAATAACACAAACGATAATAGCATGACGATACGAATGATTGTAGCGGGCACCAAATTCGGTCTCGACTGATTCAAGTATAACAAAGTTAACGTATGTACGAAGTAACCGGAGAGCATCGCCAGCTTGTTATACCACTCATACTCAATCATCTGAAATACATCATAGATCCATTTTTCACTCTGTGTCGAGTAAAACAGTGCAATCGTTGTCGCCAGCAAGGAAAAAAGCAAATTCTCTCGATATCGCTCAATGAACATCATCTGCCCGAGATAAAATAAGGCTACCCCACACAAAATCCCGATTATCAGGATATCAAAGGCTTTGTATCGCCCCGCCACGGATTCCATCATTTGTAACGTGCCGATCGAGACGCTATTGTTGATGCCGCCTACAAAAAAACTGTAGTTCGACACTTCGACTTGCAATGTGAGCGTCGCCCGCTCCGGCGTGATTCGTACCAGAAACGGTCGGTTGAGCGGACGCTCCATGTCTTGATTGACTCCAACCATGCCGCTTCCGCCGATCGGCTTGCCATTAACCAATACCCTGCTTGCGACACGAATGCTGCTGAAGCGTAATGCCAGCGGTTTACCAACGGATGCGTCGCTCAATTGCAATTGAACCTGATACGTACCATGCCCTTTAGCGCCGGACTGAGTCCACGGAATCACGGGGTTGCTCCAGTGATTCGGCACTTGTACGATGTCTGGCGTAATTGAGGAAGTCGACTGTGTGTCTCGTGAAACATATCGCTTACTGCCCATCAACTGATTGTCAAAAAACAGCCACTGTCCATCTAACTTGAGTGGCTGCTGCTCTAAGGAACAACGAGACAGATCGAACAGTCCGGGTTCATGACGCACGCATGCTTCCTTGCCCGTATAACCAATCCACGTTGCGAAGAACGGAATAAGCAGTAAACAGAGAAAGCCGACAAACACAATCTGCCGCAATTTCTGATTGGTTGGAATCCATCGAATAGCCACGACATCTCCCCCTTCGTCTTTACAAATTATCATATACGATATCGCACATTAAAAATAGCCTCGCCAGAAAGCATCATTGAGAAGTTGCGCTCCGCATCACTCGCAACCTCTCCAAAAATATTCATAGTTTTCTTCGACAATTTACTATTACAATGTAATCGAGTAGGAGGGGACG
>CANHCR010000065.1 GCA_947459205.1 Caryophanales bacterium
GGTAGTGCGCCGGCGACGACATATAACCTAACGGGTCTGACGGCGGGTACAAGTTATTCATTTACAATCAAGGCAAAGGACGCGGCGGGCAATGCTTCTGTAGCGAGCACGGCGGTCAGTGTAACGACGACGACGGGTTCTGACACACAAGCACCGGCCAAACCAACTGGTTTGGCATCTGCAAGTATAACGGATACGACGGTTCAATTGAGTTGGAATGCATCCACAGACAATAACGGCGTGACCGCCTATGAAATTTTCCAAGGGACAACTAAGATAGCGACCGTTACTGGAAATGGAGGCGCCGCCCCTGTCACGACATACGAAATTACTGGTTTGACGGCAAATACCAAGTACACGTTTACTGTGAAGGCGATTGATGCCGCAGGAAATGTATCAGCGAGCAGTCCAACGATGACGGTGACCACGATGAAAGCCGATGCCCAAGCACCAACCAAACCAGCTGGTTTATCTTTTAGTTCAGTAAGTTCGGATACAGTCACGCTGACGTGGACAGCTTCGACAGATAACTTCGGGGTTACGGCGTATGAGGTGTACGAAGGTGCCACATTATTTGAGACGATTACCGTAACTGACAGTCAAAATTCAACCGTAACGTATCAAGTGACAAACCTCCAGCCTGGCTCGAACTATACGTTTTATGTGAAGGCAAAAGATGCGGCAGGCATTTCTTCGGAAGCTAGCACACCGATTCGCGTGACGACCACCGATCCCGAGAATCAAGCGCCGACGGCGATTCGTATTGACAACAATAGCATCGATGAAAATTCTTGGCTCGGTTTTACAGTAGGGACGTTGACTGCAACAGATGCTGATGCCGGAGATACTTTTACTTACGCACTAGTTGAGGGAGAAGGCGATACGGATAATGCCTCGTTTACCATCGTTGGCGACAAGTTGAAAGTGGCTTCCGAACTCGATTATATCGAGGACTACACCTATTCAATATGCGTCCAGGTCACAGATGATGGTGGGTTGTCTTACTCGCAAATGATTGAGATCGATGTCACTCAAGCTAATGTATTACTTAATGATGCTTACAACCAACTAACCGTTTATTTTGAAGAAAACTTTCTCAACAATAAAGCGACTTACCAAACGTTGAAGAGTGAGATTACGATGACTAGCAACGCAGAGGCTGCAATACCTACTTATTCAGCGCTTCCTGAGGGAGCGTCGGTTTCGATCAGAACGAATACTTTGATTATCAAGTTCAGCACGCCACTTCCGGCGACGACGGCGAATTATCGAATCAAAATCGCAGCTCTTGCACTGCGTGATGCGTTCAATAATAAATCGCAGGAACAGATCTCATCACCGTTTTCAATTGATGGAGAAGGTCCGAAAGTGGTCAGCGTAAAAGTGAACAAAAAGAAGAACTTCATTACGATTCGGTTCAACAAAAATGCTACGATTGCTTCGGAGGGTATCAATCTGAAAGCAAAACAGATGGCGTTTAAGAATGCGATTCAATTGAAACGAACTGGCGGAAATTATGCTGCGTTGGGCACAAGGGATGTTGTCAAATTGTCTGGGCGCGTGATGACGATTAAGTTGGCATCAGTGCTAACGACTACGAGTAATGATTTGAAGATTGCGGCAAATCAACTTCAGGATATTGGTGGCAACAAATCGGGCGAGTTAAACATGAAAGTGGACCTTGACACTACAGGACCGATGATCCATAAAGTAACCGTTGTTGGCAAAAATAAAGTAATTCAAATTTCGTTTAAGGACGGTGCACTCAATGCATTCAGCGGTCCGACTAGATTGAGTTTGCTGAAAGCTGCGGTGAAATTTTCCACAGACGGTGGCGTGAATTATGCTGCGCTTGCTGAAACAGACAAGGTGGAATTATTGTCTGGCAATAAAAATGGACTGATGATGATTACTTTGGCAACGGCTATTTCGGGCACGCAGAACCGCGTCCGCATCAACACAGATGCGCTAAAAGATTCGTTTAAAAATTTGAACACAATGTTGGAAACTTCATTGTTTGCAGTCGATGAAATCGGTCCGATTCATTTGAATACAGCGAAGCAGGTCGTTGTGTTGGCGAAATCGTCCAACAAGTCAATCGCCGTTAACTTCAATGAGCGCGTATTCAATGGTTCGACCGCGACGAAACCTGCTGAAAGACTGGCTGCATTGAAAAGCGCTATCACTTATACGTTGGATGCTGATGCGGACAGTCCAACATATGTGCCGTTGATCGCGAAGGATAAAATCACTTTTAGAGGCAAACAGTTGCGAATTACCCTGTCCAAATCACTACCGAGTGACAAGAAATTCAGGGTAAAAATTGCTGAGGGCATAATCGCAGATCAAGTGGGTAACACTACGCTCGCGATTGAGACGGAAAAGTTTGAAACCGATAAGAGTGGGCCGAGGTTGCGGTAAACAATAGCCTACTATCACAAATAGTTCATCTTAAAGAGCAGTCACCGACTATTCGGTGGCTGCTTTGCTGTTTTGACTCCCAGGTCTTCCGTGCGCGCGAATTTCGGAGTCCTTCACTCAGCCCGATTCATTTTCCGACTTGTCTTCTCGACATACAGTCTCTTCATAATCTGCTACCGCAGAATCCACCGTTTCTGTATTTGGGCCTCAATACATGGTGACTCGCCTCCGCCTATTACGCCCCGAATACATGATGTAAAATCGTGCTCATGCGAATTCTTTGGGAAAAGTTGTTCAGATTTCTGTGGGTTTGGAACTTCGATATGGTAAAATACACATATGAGATGTTTGTCACGAAATGTCCACAAATTCGTCGTGTTTCTGCCATTCTTATCATTCCACCTTATTCCAATTTATGGTATATTTTGTATGCTGATTGATTCGGCATATATGACCATGAAAAGGAAGTGAAGGTTTGCAAGAAACATTGCTTGATCCGAAGTTGGATTTGGTTTTTAAGAAATTGTTCTGTCTGCCAGAAAATCGCTCGGCATTGCAGAAGTTCCTCAACTTGATTTTCGCCAATCGCGACATGCCGTTGGTCGATGACATCACGATCCAGAACCCGCAGATTGACGGAGACGCGCTGCAGAACAAGTCGATTGCACTGGACATTCATGCGAAGTCGTCAGCCGGCGAGTCACTGAATATTGAGATTCAACTTAGCAATCACCAAGGGTTGAAGGAGCGCATCCTATTTTATTGGAGCCGGCAGTACGGCAGTCAGTTGCAGACCGGTGAAGATTATCGGCAATTGCAACGGACGGTCTCGATATTTATATTGGACTTTGATTTGACCAAGCAAGATTCGCTACACAGTGTGTATCAAGTACTGGAGATAGATCGAATTGAACCGTTAACCGATCAGTTAGAAATCCATTTGCTTGAATTACCGAGGTTGCATTCGGTGGACAGGAATCGGGTGAACCGGCTCTGGAACTGGTTGCAATTCTTATGCGGTGATACCAACGAAGATTGGGAACGATTGAGTACGGACGATGAAGAATTGCGAAAGGTGATGAGGACATTGGAATCGATCAGTAAGGACCGAGAAATGTGGTTGTTGGCGGAGTCGCGGAAAAAATGGTTGCATGACCAGGCCGCATTTCGCGCGACAGGGTATCAGGAAGGATACGAGGAAGGCATGGAAAAAGGCATGCAAGATGGCATGGAAAAAGGCATGGAAAAAGGCATGGAAAAAGGCATGGAAAAAGGCATGGAAAAAGGCATGGAAAAAGGCATGGAAATAGGCACGGCGGAAGGCGCTCAACAAAAAAATCGCGAACTCGCCATCGGAATGCTGAATGAAGGAGTCGATATCGAAATCATCATTAAATTGACAGGCTATTCCGCTGAGGATTTAGCTCAAATTAAAAAGCATAAATAAATCAATCATTTTCATATATCAGAGTTGATTGCTGTTTCGTTTCTGCATATAGATTTGCAGAGAAATAGTGACCGGCTCTTTTTTGCTGATGGTCGTGATTTCGAAATACTTTCGATACAATTTTTTGATACTATGATTGCGAACACTAACTTAAATCATAGGGTGTGCAAAATGAACCGCATTTTATTGGTTGAAGATGACAAGAAAATCAGTGGAATTACACGAAAATATTTGGAACACGCCGGGTTTTCGGTGACGTCTGTGTTCAATTTGAAAACAGCGCAGATGGAGTTAGAGCAAGCTGTCTTTTGTTTTGCCATTTTCGATGTGATGTTACTGGACGGCAGTGGGTTTGATTTGTTGCGCGATCTACGTGAGGGCCTTTATTTCCTTTCGCCGAACTCGACGCCCATCGACACGCCGGTGCTGATGTTGACTGCGCTCGGGCAAACCAAACATGTGGTGCAAGGATTGCGCACCGGTGCGGATGACTATGTGAGCAAGCCGTTCGAACCGACGGAGCTTGTTGAACGGGTATCCGTGATTCTTAAGCGAGCGGGGCATAAAACGTATGCGACTTCAGTCGTGAAGGTCGCTGAGTTGGAATTCGAGCTGACAAAGCGTAGCGTGACGAGCCGCGGGGAGCAGGTAGTTCTCAATCGCAGAGAATATGACTTGCTGTTATTTTTCTGCAGAAATATGAAGAAGGTTTTCGATCGCGAACAACTGATTGCCCAAATCTGGGGCATTGCGTTCGATGGCGGCGATCGTTCGGTCGATATTTGTGTGCAACGTGTGCGCAGCAGACTGAGGGAGCATCAGGTAGGACTGCAAATCAAGACGGTTTGGGGAGTCGGCTATATGATGGAGGAGATGACGACATGAAACTGCGCTCCATTTCGACGAAAATCACGTTGCTGTTTGTCGGGGCGTTGCTGCTGAACGGTGCGCTCATTATTTTTATCAATTTGTATCAGACGAGTTCGATGTACACGAACGAATATGACCAGGAGATTCAGGAGATTGCTGCGAACTTTCGTATGAATCAGGAAAAGATGGCTCGTGAAGTGCAGATGACACTTGATTTTAACCGGCTTTCTTCGTATGATGTGCATTTGAAATTGGCTTCGGAAAACGAACTGGATCCGGCGATTGTATCTACGGAAAATTTGAAAACGTTACGTAGCACTCCAAACCAAACGGTGATGATCCAACAAAACAAGACGAATTTTATTGCTGCACTGTTTCAGTTGCCTGATTCATCTCTCATACAAATGGAATCACCAGCCATAGAACCCGTCAAACCGCTGATGGATGAACTCATCATTATGAAACAAATACCGCTTTTGAACGAACGTTCGACGCCGGTGTTGAAATACTCGATTGTTGGCGTGCTGGTGTTAAGTGTGCCGATGCTGCTCTTCCTATTTTTCGTTCTACGCCGATATACAAAACCAATCGTCGAGATGAGCGCGATTTCGGAGCATTTTGCCGAAGGGGATTTCGACCGTCAGGTGAACGTGAAATCGAATGATGAGATTGGGCAGCTAGCGTTGTCGCTAAATCAGATGGCCGTCCGTTTGAAAGCGAAAGAGGAAGCACGCGATGCCTTTCTTGCTGCGGTTTCGCATGAATTGCGAACGCCGCTGACGACTTTAAAGGCGAACTCAAGCGGGATTGCTGAAGGGATTATCCAAGCTGACGAATTGAGTTTGTATGTCGAATCGAACATTGAAGAAATCGATCGCTTGATTCGCATGGTGAATGACCTGATCCTCGTTTCTACACTGGAGCAAGATCTGACACTGCATGTGGAGCGCTCGAGCATCAATGAACTCGTCGATTCCGTTGTTCATTCCATGCGACTGCTTGCACAGAAAAAGCAGGTCGAATTTCAAGTGGCCGCAGAGTGCGAGGTTGATGTGCTGATGGACAAGTCAAAAATGAAGCAAGTGCTGATTAACGTCTTGCATAATGCGATTCAGCATTCACCAGAAAATAGTGCGATTACAGTAGAATTGAAACGGTCGAGCAGCGGCGTGAACATCATGATTCGCGACGAGGGCAAGGGATTTTCTGAAGAGCAGCTGGCGCACTTGTTCGAGCGGTTTTATCGCGATCAGCAAAGCACAGGACTTGGGCTTGGATTGTACATTTCGCGACGAATTGTGCTGGCGCATCAAGGGATTTTGACCGCATGGAACGACCCGTCGTGCGGCGCTTGTGTGCAAATGATGTTGCCGGAAAAATAATGTTCGTTTCGAGATAATTTTGAAATATATATCATTTAACCTAATGTTAGGAAGGCCGCCGAGGATACGAAAATAAGGACAGAAAGGAGGAGTCGAAATGGTGAAATCGAAAGTCGTTTCCATCGTTACATCGGTCATTGTAAGCGTGTTTTTGGTAGCAGGGTTTTCATTTGCATCCGATGCTGTCGTGAACACTGTGAAGGAGTTCTTAAGTCCGGCAGAAGTGCAGGAACTGGCAGCGAAATCTGCTGATCAGTACCAAATGAGCGAACAAGAAATGAATGAAGTGAACGGAACGTACGACCAAGAATTGCAAGCTGCCGGCATTGTGGTTGATACAACAGGGCTGACCACAGAAGAAGCATTGATTGCCAAGAAAAAAGCTTTGACTGAGCAATAGCAGCAACAGCCGAATGACATCGGAGCGGGCCTTCCGATTGATCAAATATAGAACAAGAATGACAATGAGTTCCGAAAGAATACACCTCTTTCGGGGCTCGTTGGTTTTTATAAATGCAACTTTGTCTAAAAGGTTTACGTATAACACAGGACAAAGTAAATGAGGAGATAACCGATATGATGTTTCATCGATACATTTTGATCATTTTAACCTGTATATTTGTTTACTCGCTTCAGACGGATCGTGCTTCTTTCGTCTATGCGGCTGATTTGCCGTGTATGGGGTCATATCTTGATGCCAATGGCAATGTGGTGAATGTGTGTCCGCCTAGTTCCAACAATGCACCGACAGATCTCTTTTTGAACAATACTTCCATCACAGAAAACAGTCCGATCGGCACGGTGGTCGGATTGTTTAAAGGAACGGATTCTGACGCAGGTGATACGTTAACCTATAGTTTGGCGAGCGGGGAAGGTGCGACTGATAACACCAGTTTCGTAATTCAAGGAAATGAGCTCAAGACCAATGTCACGCCAGATCACGAAAAACAATCGAGTTATAGCATCCGTGTTCGTGTGACCGACAAATCAGGTGCGTCGTTTGATAAAGTGTTTACCCTTTCCATCATGAATGTTTCGGACCAGGCGCCAAATGGAATCACCTTGAATAAAACTTCGGTCCCTGAGAACAGTCCAATCGGCACAGA
>CANHCR010000066.1 GCA_947459205.1 Caryophanales bacterium
CCACGATGCGGGGCGGTCGGCAATCACCATGTCCTCACCGGTATCATTCGGCACATGTGCTGCAATCAACTGATGCCACGCTTTGATGCGCGCAATGCTCTTTTGCTCGTCAAACAAGTTTCTCTGCTGTTCCAGCAACTCATTCAGATAGGCAATGTACTTGGTACGATATTCTGGCACCGAAAGGATGCGGAATATGAGCGGGCGCGAATTATCAAACTTGCCCCAACGTATTATCATAATCATACGGAATTCACTACATTTTTCCGTCCAAATCAAAATACATGTAATAATTATTGCCGAGCACCCAGTAGTCGTCCCAACTGCCCAGCGCCACATGGACCGCCAACGTCCGCAAAAACAAATCAACATTGATGTTTTGCTCTAACCAAGCCTTATTCGCCGCATTACTCGACAAGGTTCGAATGAACTGCTCAAGTTGCGTCGCTTACTTGATTTTGACGGTACGAGCAATCTCAAGCGCCAGCGCATCGCTCACTGAATCATTCACGAATATGAACTCATAGCCTGAATTTTTAGCCGGCACATAAAAACAAATGGCCGTAGCGTCACTAGTTCCCTCTGCCGATTCATATTGCGTCGAATATTTGAACACTTGATGGGTCGAAGAACGCAATTCTACGATTTCTTTTCGATTTGAAGGCAACACTTCCAATTTGTCCAATCGCAACAAAAACAATCCACCCGCTCGTTTTTGCTCTACCTCAAAGTAGAGCGTAGGATTGGAATCTATGCTTTCTTTCGTAACTTTCCACGATTGAGGTAGCTTTACAGAATAATCGCTATGCTCGAACGTTTGTGTCAACGATTGTGACAACTCGGTTTCTTGAATTTTCTCCGGATTTACTCCGCAACCGGTACACACAAGAACCATCACGATTGCTAAAAAAATAACAATAATACGTTTCATTGACATCATCACCTTTCAACATGTATATATCATATGGAATCAGTTCTTTTCATTGCTAACTCGAGTCCACCTTCACATCAAAAAACGTCAGCCAAAGCCGACGTTTTGTTTCTGTATGATTAGTGTGTTTATTTGGTTTTTTTATGGTTCACTCAATTCTAAATCTGCCGACGTTGTCGACTGCGACTCGTAGTATTTGTTTAAAGCATTGATTTTCTCAGTAATCAACATCCAACTCAGTTCAGTGTCACTTAACGATGATGAAAATTCAATACCAAATTGTTTAATCAGTTGATCGCAATATTCATTTACGAACTTCATATGCTCCAACTGGTCAGCCGCTTGTTGATCTGGGTCAGTCGTCTCAGCAGCGACATTGACCGCAGCGGAAGGAAGATCCATTACGTTACTGCTGGAGAACAGGTTGCCTGCAACCAAACTGACTGCATTTGTTTTAACCAAGAGTTGATCGTAAGTAGTGTCGTTCAAATTGGCCGACACTTCAACATCTACCGTGCCGCCTGGCGTTTTGAGCGGAGATAGATCAATCGTTTCTGAAGAGATACTTTCCCAAGTGTTATCTTTCGATTCCCCGCCGAAAAAGCTCAACTTTAACTGATCGGGAAGTGTTTGTATATAAGGTAAATATTCGTCCAAAATATTGACTTTGACTTGAAAGCGATAACCGTTATCTTTGTCCAAAGATATCGCTTGTACGTTTATGCTGGCTTGCAACACCTGGTACTGTTCGAACAACGCTCTTTTCTTCGGCACTAAATCGTACACGGTATCCGTTTCCGCAGCAGTGAACTCGAGTCCGTATCCCTTGATGACCTCATCATAATAGGCATTCAAAGAATTGTATTGATTGAGCATGTTTTGCTGCAAGTATGCCGAGTAATCAAATTCATACGAGCTTAATTGATTGGTCGACTCGAGTGATTGTGCCGGCGCAATGTCGAATGTAAACTGTCGAAAAACATTTCTGCCGGAATACTGCGGGTCTGAAAAAATTTGTACTAAAAGTTTGTCGTAGCTGGCATTGAGACTGGTAGATACTTCTACTTCAACCGTCCCGCCAGGCGTACGTAGCGGAGACAAATCGACTTGTTGCGCCGATACACTCCACCAAGAATTGATGAACGACTGACCGCCGGTGAAGTTCACTGAGATGGAGTCGGGTATAGATGTTTCCGCTGTAGAATTCGTCTCCTTTAATTGTACCTTAAGTTGAAAACGATAACCTCGCTCGTCATCCAGCGAAATGGGCTCTAAAGAAATCTCGAAATTGTCCGGTTGATTGGCGAGCGCCTGCTGATGCTGCTCAACAAGTGATTGTTTCTTTTGAACTAAAACATAGATGGAATCCGAATCATCCGCATTGAAAACAAGACCGTATTCTTTGATTAGTGAATCATAAAATGCATTGTAAAAATTGTAGTTAGCAAGTTCTTGTTGCTCTACATATGATGCATTTACAGGCTCGGCATTGGCTATAGTATCAGTGTCGTCGGTCACTTGTGGTTCTGCAACGAATTGGTTGTCTACTTGCATTTGTGCAACAATTGGATTGATAAAATATGTTGCAGGTTCGGATTCATCAACATTGACCGGTAGCTCGCTTGATTGCTCAGTCGATTGCTCCCTCGCACGTTCTGGCTCAATATTAGTTTCAGCGAGCGTAACATCGGTCAATTGTGGTTCCGCAACAAATTGGTTGACAATTTGTTCGTCCGAAGCAACATTGATTAGAGCCGAATCAACAATCGATGGCGTTTGTACGGAAGATGGTTCATATTCCGCCGTGAATCCAATGGCCGTAGAATGAACGGAAGTCATACTGGTGAATAAAATAACCGACAAAAACATAAATTGATATTTCCTCACGATGTATCACCTCTTATACAAATATTGTACATCATACGATAATTTTGTTCAACTATCGTATAGTTTTGGCACTGCGTTTAGAATAACCGATAAATGTTGCGAAAGTATTTCAGGAATATTTTTTAAAAACAAAATTCTCCAAGCGTTCAGCGTACAAGCGTCAAATTACTGATTTACAATCACTTATTTTTTTCTTAGCAAACTAACAGGAGATATTTTAAATCGGAATATATAATGAAAAAATTCTCTTTTTTACTAACCTCAAGCCCCTTTTCCCTCACCCACGAGCCCCATGCCCCCGCATAATCCGAAACGCACTCAACTCGTCTCAAATCGTACTCATCTACGCAACAACGCCGCGCCCTCCATAGCCCACGCTTTACACAGCAACAAGTAAATGTACTAAATCCAGCCTTGCTGATCAAAAGTTATACGCATGCTTTTCCACTCCTCGAATGTTTTTTCAGCAAGCGTAATAAACCAGTGTTAGATGGACTTCAAGCGATCAATTGGAAAATTAGAGGGAATTTTCGACGTAGATTTTGAAGCGATCTAAAACCGCTTGCCAACCTGCCTGCTGCAATTCCTTATTGTGCACAGTTCCCGGCTCAAACTTCTCAATCACCATAACCCCATCCACTTCTTGACGAAAATCGATTGTCACGCGTCGCCCATCCTCTATCACATACGAAATGTGTTCGTAAGCGAGAATGCGCTCATAAGTTCCGCAAAAATCAAGACTGACGCTACCATCTCGCGTCGCAAACGTATAGACAAAAGTCCCTCCAACTTGCAAATCATTGCTCGCCGCTAGCGTATGCCAATCTTCGGATTCTGCATTCCAATTGACAATATGTTCGGACGACGTAAATGCCTGCCACACCACTTCAATCGGTTGCGCAACTTTCACTTGCACCGTAATATAAATAGCACTCATCTTCATCTACCTCCAAGTGCATCTTGTTTGACTCTTGAATTCAATAAAACTTTTTTTCTTATCAAAAAAGTCAGATAGTTTTCTATCAGCTTTTGGATTGTTCCACGTCCTACCTGGTGTAGCACTTAACCCTAAAAAATATTTTACATTTGATACATTATTGTACCAATGAAATTAAAAATTGATGTAAGTGAAATGTTCTCAAAAAAAGACTTGAAGCGAGCAAAATCGCCTCAAGCCCGTACGCCGCAAGGGAAAACTCGAAATAATTATGCACTAACGGCGATCCCCATGTCCCCGCATCATCCGAGCGCTTCACGTCCGGTCAACTCATCAATCCAAGCAGCATCAAACAGCAGTGTACTGCCACAGCCGATGAATCATCACCGCCCCTTCGGCACGGCTAGCCGGCAGTTTCGGCGCAAGTTTGCCATTTTTGCCGATGACAACTTTCGCTTTCACCAATTTCTCTGCAGTATACGCCAAAGATTGCGACATGGCAGCGAAGTCCTGGAATGTCGATAAATCCGAACCCTCTTGCGGCAAACTCATACCTCCATTCACTATCATACGATTCAAGACTAGCATCATTTGTTCACGCGAGATAGGCGCATTGGGCAAGAAGCGACCACCGACACCTTCGATTAGTCCAGCCTTATGCGCTTTTTGCAGGCTGTCATAGTACCATGCGCTGGGGTTACTCACATCCCTGAAATTCATTGTCTGCGCAACGGTTTCCTTAGGGTTGAAGGCACGCACAGCCATCGTCACAAACTCGGCCCGTGTCATCAGTGCGTCCGGTTTGAACACGCCGCCGCCAATCCCATTTATGACATCCGTCGCGACAAAGTTCGAGACCGCCTCGCAGTACCACTTTTTGCTACCCACATCGCTAAATTCCTTCAAGTCAGTGACGCGCAAGACATGCACCTGCTCATGGCTCAAATTGCCGTCGGATACACGTACGCGGACACTATAATCTATCTGTTTTTCATAATCCAACAACGCGCTCGCATGAAGTTGGTTGTTTTCAATCTTGAAGTTGGCGTTGTCGCTTGAACCATCACCATCGACCAGTTCAAAGGTCATCACATCACCATTGTCCGGATCATTGTGTACGAGAGTGCCAACCATCGTCGGTGACTTTTCGCACGGACGTTCAGCCACATTTGAGACACTTAATGTAATCTCGGTCGGTGGTTTATTGGACTGTATCAATACAAGATGCAACGTCGACTCTTTCTGAATGTTGTAATCGGCAAGCGTGCGACCATCTTCGAGTATTTTGCCTGCAAAAATAAGCTTTTGCTCTTTCGGCGGAATCCCCTCTTTGTCTTGAATTTTCGCTTTTACATTTTCGATCGAGTCATTCGCTTCCACCTCCAACGTGATTGTCTTGCCTGTCATAGTTTTCACGAAAATTTGCATCGCCCAAGCAGACCCGGCAAACGTCACCAACATCATCAGTGTTAGACCGATCGTAAAGCATTGTTTTACTCTACTCATAAAATGAAACGCCCCTTTTCATAGTTATACATTTTCATCAAAAAACCTGTGAAGCACGTCGCCTCACAGGCTCATCTTATCAATCTCCCTAAATTTTGTACAGCGCTTCTTTCTGTTCCTGCTTGATGTTTCATTAAAAAATGTTTAATAATTTAGAAATCCATTTAAACTTCTAAAATTCATTCTCTCTTGCTATTTCTTTAGATTATCTTTTTTCTCTATTTTGCTAACCTCAAGCCCCTTTTCCCTCACCTGCGAGTCCCATGCCCCCGCATGATCCGAAACGCATGTTCTGTTTTTTTAAACTGAATTCAATTTATTAAATAGTTCTTCAAAAACTTTAAGATATTTATTCATCACTCGATCAGTGATATCATCGGCAATATGTTCATCGTATACGTGAGACGTCATATTGCGATCTTTCAGCATCTCGAGCCAAGTTGTTTCATCGTCAACCCACTTGAGAGAGTACAACTCTTTGAGAACTGTTTTGGGCGACACTGCATCAAATAATCCTTGCGATTCCAATTTCACTTTACTTGTTTTCCAAGCGAGCTCAAACGTAAATTCAAAACGTTGAATCAATCCGTCTTTCATGATTCTATTCTCGGGCAACTGTCCGTGAAATCCTTACCCGCTCGAGAACCAAATAAAACGACACGATCTACAGGGTACTGTGCACAAATGAATTGAATTTGTTCAATAACTGAATCCATAAATACCCCCA
>CANHCR010000067.1 GCA_947459205.1 Caryophanales bacterium
GTGTCGTATTGCTCGAACTACCGCTCATCGTCAAGGATGCAGTTGCAGTCTCAACATCACCGACTGTTATCGCAATTGCACTGGTTGCTGTATCCTCATTGGTCGCTTGATTCGCCACATCGCTGATGGTCGGCGCATCATTAGCCGCGGTCACGGTCAACACAAACGTATCGGTTGCAGTCAGCGTACCGTCACTAACCGTCACTGTAATCGTCGCTGTTCCATTTTGATTCGCAGCCGGCGTCACCGTCACCGTGCGGTTCGCGCCCGTACCACCGAACACGATATTCGCATTCGGTATGAGCATCGTATTGCTCGAATTGCCGCTGACTGTCAACGAACCTGCGCTCGTCTCTACGTCCGCTACAGTAAACGCAATAGAGCTAGCCGCTGTATCTTCACTCGTCGACTGATTCACAATATCGCTAATCGTTGGCACCTCATTCACATTCGTCACTGTAATCGTGAACGTCTGCTCAAAGGACAAAGCAAAGCTGTCCGTCGACCTGACACGAATGGAATACGTATTTTTCGTCTCAAAATCAAAACTGGACGAAATTCGCAACTGATTCCCGAAAATATTAAAACTGCTGTTATCCGTCGAGCCTGTTCCCGCAACTAAAAAATAGCCAAAAGAATCTCCTGCATCCACATCCGTCGAACTGAGTGTGCCGACAACCGTATTCGCAGTGGCATTTTCCGCAATCGACAGATTACTCAGCATTATTCCGGTCGGTGCACTTTTTGTCGTGATAGCAACCAAATTACTGAATCCGGACACATTTCCTACCGCGTCTTTCGCACGCACACTAAAACTATAATTCGTGCCGGCGGTCAGACTCGTAAACGAATATGAGAGCGTACTTCCCGCAACGGTTTGCAACAACGTCGTATTGTTATAAATTTCATACACGCTCACCCCCACATTGTCTGTCGAAGCGGTCCAATTCAAAGTCGCGTTACTGCCCGTCACATTCGACACATTCAAGCTAGGAGTACTGGGACTTTCAATATCTGCCGCAGCAGATGCTCCAATCACAAACGGACTCGCAAATTCACCCGTTCCACTTGAGAAAACAACCGATGATAGATTCAACTGCAAAGCAGGACGAATACCGTAGGCTCCTCCGAACGCAGAGTCGGCTTCGACGGTGCCTTCTGAGCGGACGTAGCGCACCCCGTCGGTCGTTATAGAAAAAGCAGAGTTCAACAAATAAGCAAAGTTGTTGTTGCTGTTCAGATTAACCGAGTCCTTAAACGTACTCTGCTCCACCGCCTGAATCGTCGGTTTGGCAATATGGTAGTTCGTCCCCAAAACGCTGCTGTTGTCGTACACGAACTCTTTCAGTTGTTTCACTGAAAGTAAAAAGACGTTGTCCGTAGCACTTTGATAATTTGCTGTCGTATCATAGTTTTGTACAACGTTGATAATGTTCCTGCTATACGTGTGATTCCCTGTACCACCTTCCTTTTTCGCCGCATCCACCCCGGCTATAACCACTTTGTGCGATAAAGGTTTGATCAGATTTCGTTCAGTCGCTGTAAAATTGCCATCTGCTAAGAAGCCTTTCTCTCTGTTGTATGGATTATGGCCGAGCCACAGATTTTCCGCGATCGGGTCATTCTGAATCCAGTCAATCAGGTTTGATCCGTTGTTAGCAATGCTACTATTCAGCCACTGACGAATGTTCGAGTCCAGATAGTAGTTACTTCCATTCATTAATCGAGTGCTGTCACCAACATGGTAACTACCCGAAGCATCAAAGGCCTTTAATGTCAAAATCCGGTCGGCTAACAGCATCGGATCGCCATTCGCATCTCGACTAATTACACGCCATAAAATCGGCGCATTATTATATTTACCGAACTGGACATAGTCACCTACTTTAATCTCTTCAAGCTTGATCACAGACGAATTGACAACCGCAGATGAGCCCGCATTAGCACCACCTATCGCAATTAAGCGGAACTTATAATTGACACCAGCAGTCAAGTTTCTAACTACGGCAGAAGTAGTACCCAGGCTAAAAAGTGAAGCATTGGTCCAGGTTGCCCCGTTATCTGTTGATTGTTGAATGCCGTATTGAGAAGCATCGCTCATGTTTGCAAAACTTAAGTTAGCCGTCGTAGACGTAGTGGAAACCGTTCTCAAACGATAATTGTACACTTGTGAAGCGGCAGCTGTATTCTCAGAATTCAGATCAAATTCATAAAACGTGCTGAAATCCCGGTCAAAGCCGTCCCCGTTAAAAAATGTGTCGGCAGGCAGCGCACCCTGCATGCGGTCGTTATTGCCGACTGTATCTTCAAATGCTAAACTCGCCACCATCGGCAGCGTACCAGTGGTTGTCAAACCGAAATCTGCACGCGGAATTTTAAATTCGACAAATCCGCTGAATTGCGTTCGGCCAACCGTTCCAGTGCTTCCATATGTTTTGGAACTGACCCAACTCGTCCCGTTAAACACCATCATATTCGTAAAAGTCCCATCGGCCTTGAAGCGAAAATGGTACTTTGCATCGAACGGGAGTGCCGGTTGTTGTCCCGAATAATTGGCACCTGTGCGTGTACCACCTGCACCGCCGATGTACAACCACAGCCATTTGTCCGCCAGACTTCCATACAGTTCATTGAAAACATCATTAGCAAAATAACCTACGTATAGATTCGTCGCATCCCACGATACATACATTTGATTGTTCGGAGTCGACGTCACGAACGTTTCATTGGCTGAACGTTGCGGATCATTCTGACTTTTGAAGTCATTGCTTCCGTCCAACAATTTTGTCGAAGAAAACGGAACTGCGAATGCCATCATGCCGCTGAACGGAAGAAATTGAAAACACATGCTAAAAACAATCAGCAAAGAGAAGAACGATTTTTTGGACATCATGTTGAAATCCTCCGAGTTGTCGTAAAGTTATACATCAATTATACAGATATGTATAACTAATGTATAACATAAATATTGCGAAAGTGTTGCAAACATTTATCCGATTCCTAAAAAACAAAAAAAGAGCCGTTCAGGCTCTTTTTGAGATCGCTCGCTTCTACCGTCACTCACCCGGATATTCGTCGTACTCCCACGCACGTTTGCCGGCGCTAACATTGTTTTTCATAAACGCATCACTTTTGTTGTAGTAAATGCGATTGACAAGCGAAGCCCCGGCATCATCCCAAGTCAGATCAAAATGTCGCCACTGACCATCGATTTTGACTAAAGTCCATGCGTGCGCGGTTTTGGAATCGGTAATTTCCCCTGAGATGACGATTGCATCATAGCCGAGTAATTGCGCACCGAGTGCGAACAGCTTAGCATATCCATAACAAATCGTTTTCTTGCTGTAATACACTTCGTAAAGATTCACATTTCTGTATTTCTCGGTTTCGTAGTTGAACTCCAATCGTTCGCCCAACGTCTGATAGAGTCGGTCCAACTGTTGTGAGGAATCATTCGTTTGTGACTTGATGTTGTTCACCACGGTCGTTAAATCACTGACCAGCGTGGCATAGCGACTGATGATTTCAGTTTTCGGGATATTCTCATCAATCAGTTCCGTACTTTCCGTAAAATACGTGCCGTTCGCCGGATACCCAGCCATAAAGGAGTAATCTGTCGCCAAATTATCGGCAATCGATAAAAATGTAATGTTGATTAGAGCGCTCAACGGACTGAAATCACGAATGCGATTTTCCGCTAAAATCAGTCGCGTCAATTGAAGTTTGTTGGCCAGCGGACTGACAGCTGCAATTTGATTGGAGGCTGCATCTAAGTCAGTCAGTTTCGTCAAGTTGTTCAATGATTGCAACGTCGTCAGTTTGTTGCTCCGCACGCCTAGACTCGTCAGCGCGGTCAATGTTGATAATGGCGTCAAATCGCCGATTTCATTCGTGCTCATTTCGAGTGTTGTCAACGTTGTCAGCCCGCTCAAGGAATCGATGGTTTTGATGCGATTTTCTTGCAATTTTAAGGTTTGCAACTTCTTCAACGACGCTAAGGATGCAATATTTTCAATCCGGTTGAACGACAAATTGAGATTTGTGAGTTGCGGCGTTTCCCAAGTCGGGAGCACCTCAATCTGATTGCTGCTCAAATCCAATTGTTGCAGTGCATTCAGTTTGCGAATCGGGCTAACATCGACAATTTTATTGTTGCGCACGTCCAATGTTTTCAAGTTGGTCGCATGTTCGAGTCCGCTCAAGTCGACGATGTTTTCGCCGATGGCAGTGAATGAAGTTAGTTTTTGCAAATCGCTGATGTTCAATGTCTGCTTGCCGACCGCTGTTTGCAGAGCGGATTTCAAGTTCGCATCTTTAATGGTAAGTGGCGGGTATAAAATCTCCATCGCACGGTACAACATCACCGTGCTTTCCGCGCGGGTAATAGGGTTTCTCGGCAACAGTCTGGCGTTGTTCCCACCAACAATCCGCGCTTTCGTCAACGAATCGAGCTGACTCCGGACAACTGGGGTCACTTGATTGACGTCTTTGAACGTAGAAATCGCAGGGCCACCGGTTGGTAATGCAATTTTCTTATATTGAATTGCTCTGGCGAGAATGACCAACGCCTGCTCACGCGTAATCGGCGCATTTGGTTGGAACTGCCCTTGCGAGTTGCCACCAACTAATTTTGCGCGAAATGCTTTGCGAACGGCGTCGTAAAACCAAGCTTTGCTACTGGTCATATCCTTGAAGTTCATCGGTTCGGTCGATGATGGGTTAATAGCAAACACGCGCACAATGATGGCCGTATACTCTGCTCTCGTCATGCGCTGATTTGGTTTGAATTGGGACTGACTTACACCGGTGACATATCCGTCTGCGCTCATGTTCTCGATGGGGGTAAAGTACCAACTGTTCCGCGCGACATCCGTGTGTCTGAGTGCGATGATTTCGTTCACATTCGTAACCGAGATGATAAACGATTTTTCAAAAAACAAACCACTGCCGTCGGTCAAGCGCACCCGGACGTTATAGCTTGATTTTTTTTCATAATCCAGGGCTACCTTCGTTTTTAATGCGCTACCCACCACCTCAAAACCACTGTTATCGGTCGCGCCTTCCCCGCTCGCCAGACTGAATGCCAAAATATCACCTTGGTCAGGATCACTCCCTTTAAACAAGCCTACTTCTGTGCCGATTGGACTGTTCTCAGGGACCGAAGTTTTATTCAAGGTGATTCCATTTGGCGCCTGGTCCGAAACATTCATGATGGAAAGGGTAAACACTTTATCAAACGACGCACCTGATTTGTCGGTCACACGAACACGGATGCTATA
>CANHCR010000068.1 GCA_947459205.1 Caryophanales bacterium
TAAATCGAGCGACCATATGAACCGAACATCGGCCGGCCATACACTGGTTGCGGCGTCGGAATGGAGGCGTTCGGATCGCCCATTTGCGAGTAGACAATCACTCCGCCCTTCAAAATCTGCTCAGGCTTGACGCCGAAAAACATCGGTTGCCAAAGCACCAAATCGGCAAATTTGCCAGCTTCAATCGAACCGAGCAGATGCGAGACGCCGTGTGTGAGCGCCGGGTTGATTGTATATTTTGCGACATACCGTTTGATGCGAACATTATCGTTCGGCAACTCGTCAGCATCCGCCGCGGCGAGCGGCAACGTCTCACCATTTTCCAACAGCACCCCGCGCTGTTGCTTCATCTTATCCGCCGTCTGCCAAGTGCGCGTAATCACCTCGCCGATGCGCCCCATCGCCTGCGAATCGGAACTGATGATGCTGAACACACCCATATCGTGCAAGATGTCTTCGGCCGCAATCGTCTCTGGGCGAATGCGCGAGTCGGCGAACGCCACGTCTTCAGGGATGCGGCTGTCAAGATGGTGACAAACCATTAGCATGTCCATATGCTCTTCAATCGTATTGATCGTATACGGCCGTGTCGGGTTGGTCGATGACGGCAAAATGTTCGGCTCACTCGCTACGCGAATGATGTCCGGCGCATGACCGCCGCCTGCCCCTTCGGTATGGTACGTATGAATCGTCCGGCCGCCAATCGCATCCAGCGTATCCTCGACAAACCCCGCCTCATTCAGCGTGTCGGTATGAATCGCCACCTGCACGTCGTACTCATCTGCCACCCGCAAACAGGCATCGATTGTCGCCGGCGTCGTCCCCCAATCCTCGTGCAATTTGAGCCCAATCGCGCCCGCCTCAATCTGTTCGGCCAGAGGTTCAGTGAACGCCGCATTGCCTTTACCGAGAAACCCGAGATTCATCGGAAATGCCTCAGACGCCTCCAACATGCGATGGATGTGCCACTCGCCCGGCGTACAGGTCGTCGCGTTAGTGCCGGTCGCCGGTCCCGTGCCACCGCCAATCATCGTCGTGATTCCCGACGCCAACGCCACCTCGATCTGCTGCGGACAAATAAAATGCACATGCGCATCAATACCACCTGCCGTGACGATCTTCCCTTCACCGGCAATCACCTCGGTGCTCGCACCGACAATCAAGTCCGGATGCACGCCGTCCATCATGTCCGGATTGCCCGCCTTGCCGACGCCGACAATCATGCCATCGCGAATGCCGATATCCGCCTTGACGATTCCCCAATGGTCGATGATGATCGCATTGGTAATCACCGTGTCGAGTACACCTTCGGCGCGCGTCATGCGGCTCGACTGCCCCATCCCGTCACGAATCACCTTGCCCCCGCCGAACTTGATTTCATCGCCGTACACCGTATAATCACGCTCGATTTGCGCCCACAGTTCCGTGTCCGCGAGCCGTACCGCATCGCCCGTCGTCGGTCCGAAAATCGAGGCATAACTGTGTCTGCTCATTTTACTCATCGAATTTCGCCTCCCAAGCAACCAGTCGCTCGCGAACGTCTTCTGACAACTCGCCCGCCTTCGCCTCGCCCATCGTTAGTCCGTTAAATCCGAAGATTTGTCGCAAACCGGCAATCTCCGTCAAACGCACCGGCTTCTGCTCACCCGGTTCGAAGCGCACCGCCGTTCCCGACGGAATGTCGAGACGCATGCCGAACGCCTGCTCACGTTCAAACTTCAAGCCGCGATTGACTTCGAAAAAATGAAAATGCGAACCGACCTGCACCGGCCGATCGCCAATATTGGTCACCAGCAGTTCGACCGTGGTGCGCCCTTCGTTAATTTCGATGTCACCCTTTTTCAACCGATACTCACCGGGAATCATTGTCCGCCACCACCTTGTCTGATCGGATGATGGACGGTCACCAATTTCGTGCCGTCGGGAAACGTCGCCTCCACCTGCACCTCGTGAATCATCGCCGCGATGCCTTCCATCACCTGCTCCTCAGTCAGCACCGTCGCGCCGTACGCCATCAGTTGCGCCACCGTCATCCCGTCGCGCGCCCCTTCCAAAATTTCCGACGTGATCAGCGCCACACTTTCAGGATAATTCAACTTCAAACCGCGTTGCATCCGGCGCCGCGCCAAGTCTGCAGCCACCGTAATCATCAAACGTTCCTTCTCGCGCTCCGTAAACTGCATCTACATCACCTCATGTCGAGTGGTTTTGATAATCATTATAGTCTAATTGTTATCTACATGTAAACTTACCGTACATTGATTTTGAATTTTCATGAAGTTACGACATATTACCTAACATCGTTTTGTGAAAAAAACACAATTGTCCGGATGCATCACTTTTCAATTGCCTAAATCAAGAAAAAACATTATCATTTTAAAGGAATAATCGAAAACACAATGAACCGTTAGCCAACGGATAAGGAGATTTTGTCATGGAATCGAATCAAGAGCCAAAAGATCAACAAAACGAGCAACAAACCGAACTTCAACCGCTAAACGACGAAGAAATCGCAGCCCTACAGAGCGAGCAGCAACCGACTGAAGAAAAACCGAAAACGAATTGGCTGTGGAATTTCGCCAAGGAATGGGTGCCGAGCATCCTCATCGCACTTGCACTATGGTTTTTACTGAGCTCGTACGTTATTCAGAGCGTGCGCATTCCGACTGGTTCAATGCGTGAAACGATTGTCGAAGAAGACCGCGTGATGATTCTTAAATTTCTGCATTTTGATACACTCGAGCGTGGCGACATCATCGTCTTCTATCCACCGGTAAAAGGCAAAGAGGACGTGCCATACATCAAACGTCTGATCGGCGTGCCTGGAGACAAAGTCGTTGTCAAAGACGGCGCCCTTTACCTCAACGGCAAGAAGCAAGATGAGCCTTACGTTCGCGACTCTTACATCAATTACAGCGCCGATTTCGGTACGGTGCCTGAAGGCAAATACTTGATGCTCGGCGACAACCGCAACCAAAGCGCTGACGCCAGCACCTACGCGACGCAAAGTTCCGGCAGCAACAACTGGTACACCTACTACGTAGACGAAGATCAAGTCATCGGAAAAGCACTCTTCCGCTTTTATCCGCTCGATCGTTTCGGCGCGATCAAACGTCTCGACAAATAATCGTCACACATAGGCGACTTTCACATACTATAGCGATGTGAAAGGAAGTGATCGCATGGCGGTCGTTCGTGCCCGCGAAGAAGACGTGCGTCTGCTCGCTCAGTTGATGCGTGCAGAAGCTGAAGGCGAAGGCAAACTGGGCATGCTGATGGTCGGCAACGTCGGCATCAACCGCATCCTCGCCGATTGTGCAGATTTCAAAAATGTGCGTAGCGTGCGCGACATGGTGTATCAAAGTCCGGGTGGATTCGAGGCGGTGCAGAAACCGTACTTTTACCAGCGCGCCCGCAATTCCGAGATTGAACTGGCCCGCAAAGCGTTGGCCGGCGAGCGCTACCATCCGGCATCGAAAGCGCTTTGGTTTATTCGACCGAGCGGCGCCTGTCCGCCTGATTTTTTCAACCAACCGAACGTTGGGCGCTACAAGGAACATTGCTTTTTCAATCCGCTCTATAGCCTGTGTCCAAACTGGATGTAACACGAGTGAATCAAATATCTAAATCGGAGGTTTTCCTTTGTACTATCCGGATTGGAACCCGTCAAGTTTCGTCACACTCAGCCAAATGACCGAACCTGTCCCCCAACCGCCGATCACGCCTCGAACGCCAATGATGCCGCAGCCACCCGCTGCGCCGACGCCATTCCCACAAGGTCAGACGCCGATGTTACCGGCTATCGAGGAATCGTATATCGAAAACATCTTGCGACTGAATCGCGGCAAACTCGCCACCATCTACATGACCTTCGAGAACAACTCGCAGTGGAATGCCAAGATATTCAAAGGAATCATCGAAAATGCAGGCCGCGACCACATCATCATCAGCGATCCGCAAACTGGCATGCGCTATCTGCTACAAATGGTAAACCTGGACTACATTACATTCGACGAACCACTCAACTATTCATATCCGTTCAACGGGCGAATGCAAGTTGCGCCACGTTAAACAAGTCTCGGTTTTATCGCACACAAAAGCGGCACCCGCCCGAACGGGTGCCGCTTTTTGAATGTTCATTTTATTATATTTAGTGCGACTGGATGTCCTCTCTCGATAACCCCGTCAGTTCAACAATCTTCTCAAGGCTGACAAGCCCTTCCGCCAGCAACTTACGTGCGAGGTCCAATTTTGCTAGACGTTCGCCCTCCAACTTGCCTTCTATTTTGCCTTGTTGAATGCCCTCCAACTTGCCTTGTTGAATGTCCTCCAACTTGCCTTGTTTTTTCCCTTTTTTCATTCCCTTTAATTCCCAAGACGTGTACAACTCCATAATGTCTGACTCCTCCTTCGGTGCTAATTCGTGAATCATTGTCGCCAACTCCGCCTCTTCCTGCTTGCCAAGTCGCAGGTAGGTCTCGAAAAACACGACGAGCAATTGCATCTTCGCAGGGTTGAGCTTAAGCCGTGCCATCATTTGCAAAAACTCCAGTTTGATTTTCACTTTTTCCTGTTGGTTATAACCCGCCCTGCTCATCAGCGCCCCCGCCACCGGGTTATCGTGACGCAAAAACTCAAGCCAATTCTTCTGCTTTAATTGTACCACCAAATACGAAAATGTTAACACTTTTTTGAACGGCAATTCGACCGTGAACTGGTCAGGTTCCTTCAGGTTTCGACCGTGCGCGAAAACCGCAATCGGCAAGATTTTGATGCGGTATTTCTCA
>CANHCR010000069.1 GCA_947459205.1 Caryophanales bacterium
ATTCTTCTGCTTTAATTGTACCACCAAATACGAAAATGTTAACACTTTTTTGAACGGCAATTCGACCGTGAACTGGTCAGGTTCCTTCAGGTTTCGACCGTGCGCGAAAACCGCAATCGGCAAGATTTTGATGCGGTATTTCTCATGCAGACGACTGAAATAAATGAACATCCGCTCAGGAAAATGCTCCTGATATTCCTCCTGACCTTCCAAGTGGATGATCAGCAGACACGGTGTGCCTAGCAACTTTGTCTCGACCAAAATGTCGACTTCTCGCTTCTCCCCCGCCGTCACGTCGGTGAACATTTCCTTCGGCAAGAAGCGGACATGCGTGAAATCGATTTGTTGATGAATGTCAGGAAAAAAGCAAAGCATGAATTCCTCGAAAAAGGTTTCGACTAACTGTTTGAACAATCGGTCGTGCGGCCTATACGCCTTCCCGCGCTTTCTGTTTTGCTTCTTTGTGTTCGTTCCCAAATGTAGATTGTGCTGTTTCATGTGCCCCTTTGGTTGCAAGTGATTGGTTTCAATTCCTGTTCATATTTTACAATATATGTAATATATTTGCAAGTTTGAGTACCGTTTATCACGCAAAAAACAGGCTGCCCCTAGGGACAGCCCATCTTTTCATGACTCCTGGTTTTACCTTGCTTATCTCAACTTTGGTCCGCTCGTATCGACTGCGAACGTCTCCGTGATCATCTCTTCGATTTTGTTGCCAGTCAAATCTTGCAACGCACCAGCACTCAGTTTCACCTGGTACGACTTGTCCTTCACCAAAGCGGTAGCAAAGGTAATCATCAGTTGGTTTTTGCTAATTTTGATACTGTCTTTATCGTCCAGTGCTACAAACTCGCCGTCATCGGTCTTAATGGTCATTGCATTTTTTAGTGCAGCCCGGTTCTCAGTCGATTTGCCGCTCGTAAAGCCGTTGCTGATCGTCTCATTCATCGCGATGACAAGCATTCGATTCGCTTTCTTCAGTGGCAAGTCCGTGCTGACGAAAGTCGGTCCTACCTTATCAGCAGCAAACACCGACGTCGTCAGTTCACCATTCGTGTTGCCGAAAATATCCCTCATGATGCCTGCACCAAGTTTTATACGGTTGTGCGCACCCGTGAGTGCCGTCGCCAATTTGATAGTCAGCACCCCTTTGACCAATTCAACATCATCTACAGATGTCAATGCCGTATACGTCGGCGAAGCGACATTGGCGTTCGTGCTCAGCCAGATGGCTGCACGCAACGTTGCTTTCTTGACCACTCTCGAACCGTTCGTTGTGCCCAAAGCCTCCTCGTTCATTTGGATGATGATCGTCTTGTTGTCCGGCGCGAGCGTCACTTTACTCAAAATCGGACCGTTCGCATCAAGGTCGATTTCTGGCGTCTCAATTTCACCTGCCAAGTTACCTAGCATGTCTCGCAACGAATTTTCTGCAATCTTAATTCGATTATTGTCGCTGCTAAGTGGTGAAATCAACTTAATCTCAACAGTTCGACCGTTTACAGTCAATTTATCCCTAGCACCCAGTGCCGCATATGCCCCTCCACCTCTAGCCATCTGCACGTTCTCACGGAATCGATCAGCGATTTCTTTGGCGTTCACTCCGCTTGTCGCCATCGTCACGACCTCACTGAAATGCAAGGTCAGTTCACGCTTTTTCTTGTCCATCGTCACTTTAATCAGTGAAGGCGCGATGTCATCGACAACGAGCGGCGTGGTAATCTGTTCACTCGATAAATAGCCGAGACGGTCCTTTAATGCGCCACTGCCGATTTTGATGCGGTTGAAATATCCAGTGATTTGGTTTTTGAACGTCAACACGAGACGATTCCCACGAATAACGACGGTGTCTTCCGCCATCAACGGTTCAAAAGTCGGCACGCCCAGATTTGTGTTGCGTGCGATGGTGATCAGGTTTTTCAAGGCAACCGGAGAATTGACGCCCGCAAAGATATTATCCTTGAAAAAGATTGTCACAATCTTGTTGGTAACATCAAGAACCGCGTTCGACTGACGGACGTAAATGGTGAATGCCTGTTCAAACGAAGCGCCTCCTGAATCCGTTACGCGCAGCCGGATTTCGTGGACATCTTTCGTCGCATAACTGAAGACAATGGCCGCTCTTAGTTGATTCCCATTGGTCGTAAAGTTGGCGTTGTCGCTATCTCCCTCACCAGCAACCAATGAATAGGTGAAAGTGTCGCCAGCGTCGATATCAATCGCCGACAATTCGCCAATCGTATAGCCAACCCAGACGTTTTCATCAATAATGTTGTTCGAAAGTTCGAGTGCGGTCGGCGCATCATTGGTGTCTCCAATTTCAATAACGAACACTTCTTCGTGATGGAGTGTGCCATCCGTCACGCGTACGCGCACCGTGTAGCTAGACTTCGTCTCAAAGTCAAATGAAATTTTCGCCTTGAGCGACGTGCCACTGATTTCAAATGAAGTGTTGTCGTCAGCGCCTGCTCCAAGTTCGAGGCTATAAACTAGCGCACTACCAGCATCTGGGTCTTCAGCACTTAGCACACCGACTTCCGCATTTAATTCGTTATTCTCGTTCATCATGTTGCTAGACAAACCAAGCGCACTCGGCGCTTCGTTGACGTCGGTCACTGTCACCGTAAACACTTCGCTGTACATAGCGGACCCGTCACTCACCTGCACCCGGATGGAATACGAAGACTGCTCTTCAAAATTGAGCGAACGAACAGCGCGCAAAGTGTTGCCCTCGATTAGGAACAGATTATTATCCGTAGCACCAGCTCCAGCAATCAACGAGAACGTCAAAACATTGCCTGTGTCCTGATCGGTGGCACTCAGTGTGCCCACCTGAGCGTTAGCACCCGCATTTTCATCAAGAACATCTGCGGATAACGTGATATCATTCGGAGCCTCGTTAACGTCCGATACAGCAATGCTTAGCGACTCCTCAAAAGATAATGTACCGTCTGATACACGGACGCGAACAGAGTATGACGACTTGCTCTCAAAATTAAAACTCACACTTGCACGAAGCGCCGTACCACTAATATTGAACTCGCTGTTATCCGAGTCACCTACTCCGGACACAAGGCTATACACGAAAGTTTGTCCGCCATCAGGGTCATCGTTACTAAGCGTACCTACGGTCGCGTTGATTGCTGCATTTTCAGCGATTATGCTCGAACTGAGATTTATGTCAGTGGCGACTTCGTTGACATTGATCACGCTGACCGTCAACGTCTCATCATAAGAAGCACCGTCGTTATCTGAAACGCGTACGGTAACGCTGTAACTGCTTTTCACCTCAAAATTGAACGAGTCATTCGCACGCAGCGTCATCCCGCTAATGTTGAAAAACTGATTATCAACCGCACCTGATACCAAAGTGAACGTGAACGTGTCGCCTGCGTTAGCATCGGTCGCCGTCAGCGTGCCGATTGCTTGGTTCGCTCCCGCATTTTCACTGACCGTCGCTCCGGACAAGATGATATCCGATGGCGCGACATTGGTATCGATGACCGTCAAAACGAATGTATTCGTCGCCGTAAGCGAGCCGTCATTGACTGTCACGGTAATCGTTGCTATACCGAATTTTCCAGCTATTGGTGTGATGGTTAGCGTCCGATTCGTACCCGAACCACCAAGTATAATGTTGTTATTCGGCACTAGCGTTGTGTTGCTCGACGTCGCACTGACCGTCAGCGCCAATGACGACGTATCAATGTCGCCAACTGTGAACGAGATTGCACCCGTACTGTTATTTTTATTGACAGACAGATCGCTAATATCACTTATCGTTGGTGCGTCGTTCACTGCATTGACCGTTAACACAAAGGTGTCTGTTGCTGTCAACGAGCCGTCACTTACTGTCACGGTGATTGTTGTCAAACCGTTTTGGTTGGCAACCGGAGTGATGCTTACCGTCCGACTCGCTCCCGAACCAGCAAATACAATATTGCTATTCGGTACTAGCGTTGTGTTGCTCGACGTCGCGTTGATTGTCAACCCATTTACATTCGAATCGATGTCATCTACATTAAATGCTATAGCGCCTGTCATTGCATCTTCATTTGACGACTGATTGACAATATCACTAATCGTCGGCGCGTCGTTTACCGCCGTTACTGTGACTACAAACGTATCATTCGCAGTCAAGGAACCATCGCTGACTGTCACGGTTATTGTCGCCATGCCATTCTGATTCGCCGCTGG
>CANHCR010000070.1 GCA_947459205.1 Caryophanales bacterium
ACTTGCGATTTTCGCGTCCGGTTCGTTTGCTCTCATTGCCTTCGCCTTACTCGAGGGCAAATTCGAACAACGTTGGTGGTTTATCGAACCGCTCGCTTATGCGGCGTTGAATGGTTTGCTGACCATCGTACTTGTGCTCGGTCTGATGCCGATTTTCGAGTCGGCGTTTAAGGTGCTATCTAATATCAAGTTAATCGAATTGAGCAATCAGCAACATCCGCTACTGCTTCGTTTGATGACGGAAGCACCAGGTACGTACCATCACAGCATGATGGTTGCCAACTTGGCCGGCGCCGCTGCTGAAGAAATCGGTGCCAATAGTATGTTGTGCCGAGTGAGCGCGTATTTTCATGACGTCGGCAAACTGATGCGACCGTTGTTTTTTATCGAAAACAATCGTACCGATGAAAATCCGCATGACACGCTCGACCCACATGTGAGCAGAGCAATGTTGGTCGCCCACGTGACGGATGGCGTGGCTGAGTTGAAAAAATGCAAAATGCCGAAAGTCATCATTGACATCACCGCGCAACATCACGGAACGACGCTGACGGGCTTTTTCTATCGAAAAATGTTGGAAGAGTTGACGGACGAGCAGAAAGCGAGTTTTGATGTCAATTCGTTCCGCTATCCAGGACCGAAGCCGCAGACGATGGAGGCGGTATGCGTGATGATTGCCGATAGCGTTGAGGCGTCCGTGCGTGCCTTGAAAAAACCGACGCGCGAACAAATTGATCAGCGCATTGATGCGATCATCAAAGAGAAATTGGACGATAAGCAATTCAATGATTGTGAAGTGACGCTCAAAGAGTTGGAAATGATCGGCAACAAAATGAAGCAAGTGCTATATGGCACGATTCAAGAGCGCATCGAGTATCCGAATCAGGAGGGCGCCAACAATGATTCAACTAAACTGGGAAAATGAGCAAGATTTGATTGATCTGCCGGTTGAATTGCCGGAGACATTGCAGGCTCTGACGGCATTGATCGCAGAAACCGAACAACTGGCAGAAGGTGAAGTCGGATTGCTGTTCGTCGATAATGATGCGATTCAGCAGATGAACGCCGAGTATCGTGGGTTGGACAAGCCGACAGACGTGCTCTCGTTTGCGATTCAAGAAGCGCACGAAGACGAACCGGACATTACGTATAGCGATGCTCCGGACATGCAAATGTTGCCAAATCTGTATGGTGACATAGTCATCTCCTTAGAGCGTGCGCGTGAGCAGGCGAGCGACTACAACCATTCATTGCTTCGAGAAATTTGTTTTCTATACGTGCATGGTTTTTTGCATCTGCTCGGTTACGACCACATGGAAGCGGATGATGAGCGCCTGATGATTGAGCGCCAACAACATATTTTAGCGAAAGCGGGGATTGACCGTTGAACGAATTTTTTCGATACATGCGCGTGAAAAACTTCAAGCACGCCTACCACGGCGTGAAATATGCGATTTTGCATGAACATAATATGAAAATTCACCTGATTGCGGCGGCGCTGGCACTCGTACTGGCGCTGATTGGCGACGTAACGAAACTAGAACTGTTATTTTTGCTGCTTGCCATCGGACTTGTATTTATTACCGAACTGATTAATACGGCCGTCGAAAAGTTGGTTGACTTCGTTTCGCCGGAATATCACGAAATGGCAAAAAATATTAAGGATATGTCAGCGGGTGCCGTCCTGCTCGCGTCTGGATTCTCATTGGTGACGGGCATTTTGGTGTTCTTTGACCCGCTCGATCGGTTGCTGACGAGCATGCGCACTGCAGGTGAACTGTACACCATCCAGTCGATTTGGATTTTTATCAGTTTGTTGGTTGTCATTTATTTATTCCTGCGCATCCGCATGACGCTCGATAACTTGCGCTATCGTCCGAATTTCATCGTTATGGTGGCGTTTGCGATTGGCGCCTACACAAGTTTGATGACGGCCCGTACTTCAGTGTTTTTGCTGACTTTTCTGCTTGCCGGGATGTTCGCCGCATTGATGTATGCAAAGATGGAAAAATCGCTGTTATCCATCGTCATCGGCGCGATTCTTGGGATTTTGCTGGCGACATTGATGGCTTTACTATTGCTTTACTTGTAGCGCCAAACTATATGACGAGGTGCGAACGATGAAAGCGAATGAGATCGACTGGCAACACCTTTTGCAACATGCCCTCAAGTTGCGCGAACGTGCTTATGCACCATATTCACAGTTTGCCGTTGGCGCCGCTTTACTGGCAGCCGATGACAGACTGTATGGCGGTTGTAATGTTGAAAATGCTTCGTACGGCGCGACCCATTGCGCAGAACGGACGGCGCTTTTTTCGGCGGTGGCAGCTGGCGAACAGAAAGCAGCGTTTCGTGCGTTGGTCGTTGTCGCTGATACAGAGCGAGCGATTTCACCATGCGGGATCTGCCGTCAGGTGCTCGTCGAACTTTGCCCGCCGGAGATGCCGGTGATGATGGCCAATCTTAAGGGAGAGCGGCAAATGACGACCGTCGGCGAATTGTTGCCGTTCGCCTTTGACCGCAAGCAGTTACTTTCGGAAGGAAATGAAAATGTGAATGAATAAATCAACGTTTAAATCGGGATTCGTGTCGATTATTGGGCGTCCCAATGTCGGCAAGTCGACGCTGCTTAATCAGGTGCTCGGACAGAAAATCGCCATCATGTCGGATAAGCCGCAAACGACGCGCAACAAAATTCAAGGTGTTTATACAGACAGTGCGATGCAAATTATTTTTATCGACACGCCAGGCATGCAAAAACCGCGTTCGGCACTCGGTAAGTTTATGTTGCAGGCGACGGAAAGCGCACTTCAGGAAGTCGATTTGATTCTCTTTTGTATCGATGCGAGCGAAAAGTTGGGTGGCGGTGACCGTCACATTTTGCAACTGTTGGCGAATGTTCGTACACCTGTGTTTCTCGTCGTCAACAAATTGGACCGCGTCGCACCGGAACTACTGTTGCAGCGCATCACCGAATACAAAGATGAGCACGCGTTTGCGGAAATCATTCCAGTATCAGCCTTGCAGGGCAACAATGTGCAGACGCTGCTTACTCAAATCGCCAACTATTTGCCTGAAGGTCCGATGTATTATCCAGCCGATCAAGTGACCGATCATCCGGAACAGTTCATTTGTGCCGAACTGATTCGCGAGAAAATTTTGCACCTCACGCGCGATGAGGTGCCGCATTCGATTGCTGTCGCGATTGAGCGGATGAAGACGAACGAAAAAGGAATTGTCGAACTAGCGGCAGTCATTTATGTCGAGCGCGATTCGCAAAAAGGCATCATCATCGGCAAACGCGGCGCCCTTCTGAAACAGGTAGGGGAGCAGGCGCGTCACGATATTGAGGCATTGCTCGGTTCGAAGCTGTTTCTCGAACTATGGGTGAAGGTAAAGAAGGATTGGCGCAACCAGGAACGTGTGTTGCGTGATCTCGGGTATCGGGAATACGATTAAGCGCCGATGGGTCGCCATCGCTGACGGGGAGTGCGCGGATGCTTTACCACGTGGACGGCATCGTTTTGCGAACGATGGATTTCAAAGAGTCGGATAAAATTGTCACACTCTTCACGCGCGATCAGGGCAAGGTGGCATTTGTCGCAAAAGGTGTTCGCAAAGTGAAAAGCAAGTATGGTGCGGCATGTCAATTGTTCACCCACGGCGAGTTTTCGTTTTATATGAATCAGCAACTTGGTACGTTGCGTCATGCAGAGATCACGCATTCGTTTCACGAACTGCGCGCCGACCTCGACCGTGCCGCGTACGCCGCCTATTTGAACGAATTGATCGATTGGATGACACCTGA
>CANHCR010000071.1 GCA_947459205.1 Caryophanales bacterium
CAAGATCTGCAGGTGCAGAAGGTGCCGTATCATCAACATCGCTGACCGCAATTGAAATCGAAAGTTCATACGTCAAGCTGCCACTATCCGTCACACGTACACGAACCGAGTAACTTACTTTCGATTCAAAATCCAGACTTGCATTAGCACGTAGGCTTGTGCCGTTGATGTTAAAACTGCCGTTGTCCGCATCACCGTCACCGCTCACCAACGTGAACGTCGCCGTATCGCCAGCGTCAGTATCAGTCGCACTCAATGTGCCGACAACAGCGTTGGCACCTGCATTTTCGGCAATTGTATTTGCAGAGCTTGAAAGATTAGTCGGAGCATCGTTTACATCCGTCACTGTAATGTCGAATGCCTCTTCATAAGTCAAAGCCCCACTGTCTGTTACACGAACACGTACTGTATAACTTGATTTCGATTCAAAATCAACACTTGCATTTGCCCGCAAGGTTGAACCACTGATGTTGAACGCTGCATTGTCTGCATCGCCAGCACCACTTACAAGTGAGTACGTCGCCGTGTCACCCGCATCGATGTCTGTCGCACTCAATGTCCCAACAGTAGCGTTCAATCCTGCATTTTCAGCGATTGAAGATGAGGACAAGGCAATATCAGTCGACGCCTCATTGACGTTCGTGACGGTGATGATGAATGATTTTTCAAACGTCAATCCGTAACTGTCCGTCACTCGGATGCGGATGCTGTAACTCGATTTCGTTTCAGCGTCGAATATGGCAGAAGTGCGCAAGCTGTTCCCGCTTATGTTGAAAGAAGCGTTGTCCGTGCTCCCCGTTCCGGTGACCAATTCAAAAACAAACGTCTCACCACTATTGGCATCGGTAGCGCCGATTGTGCCGACCGCGGTGCTTATCGCAGCATTTTCTGCGACAGAAGTCGAAGTAAGAGTGATGTTGGTTGGGGCTGATTTGGTAGTAATCGTATCAGCATTGCTCGCCGCCGAGACATTGCCCGCTGCATCTCTTGCCTTTACAGTGAACGTGTAACTCGTACCAGCCGTCAATCCAGTGACATTGTACGTCGTCGCCGGCGCACTTCCACCGCTTCCTGTGACCGTGCTCATTAACGTCGTACCAATGTACACATCGTACGCCATCACACCGACGTTGTCCGTCGAGGCAGTCCACGCGAGCGTCAGCCCTGTCTGGCTGACGTTGCTCGCGAGGAGATTACTCGGAGCGCTCGGCGCCGTCGTATCCGCCGACACCACATATGGATTACTCAATGTACCACTTCCTCCAGATGCAAAGATAGCAATTGAATAATTCAGATGCAAAGCGGGACGAACGCCAAGGACGCCATGAGTCGCACCGTAGCCGTCGACAGAGACCTCATTGTTGACATAGCGCACACCGAAGGATCCGTCGGCGACAGGTGAATTTAACCAATAATACCAATTATTGTTACTATTTAAGTAGGTTGCATCTTTAAACGTACTCTGCGTCACCGCCTCCGCCGTCGGTTTGGCAATATGGTAACTTGTACCTAACACACTACGATTGTCATACACCCACTCTTTCAGCTGTTTAACCGACAGCATGAAGATGCTATCTGTTACGTTTTGGAAATAGGCGGTCGTGTCATAGTTTTGTACAACATTGCTTATGTCTGAATTCCATGTATGAATTGTCGTACCGCCATCTTTTTTCGCTTGGTCGACGCCCGCTAGCAACACCTTATGCGTGTAAGGCTTAATGAGACTGCGTTCCGTAGAGGTAAAGTTACCGTCAGCCAAAAACCCTTTTTCTGTGTTATATGCGTTATAACCATTCCACATATTTGCCGCACTCGGATCGTTTTGAATCCAATCAATCGTGTTCGCACCGCTATTAGGACTACTGCTATTTAACCATTGGCGGATGTTGGAGTCTTTATAGAAGTTACTGCCTTGATTGAGTCGATTCCAGTCGGTGTGGTAACTCCCACTCGCATCGAACGCCTTAATCGTCAATATACGGTCCGCGAACAGTATCGGATCGCCGTTCGCATCCTTGTTTATCACCCGCCACAAAATCGGTGCGTTATTATACGAACCGAAGCTAAAGTAGTCTCCGATGTTTATGGTCGGTTTCGTATTCGCCTGCACCACCGACACATAATCCGCACCAGGCAGTGATCCTGCCGGCACCATCGGCAACAGAATTGTGAGTACCATCAACATCATCAGTACTTGTCTTGCCAAACGTCTGTTCATCCCCATCATCTTGCTCATCTCCTTCATTTTCATTGCTTGCCGTCCCCTTCCGTGAATACACACCTACGAATGATGCGTTGCCGTAAATGATACGTATGTCCGCGACGCGCATGCGCGAGCCAGCTTTGCATACTGCGCTTGATTTGTTCGAACGTAATCTCACCACGAGCGAACTTCCACTTGAAGGCGCGAATCTTACGCTTCATCCGCTTCTTTGACGATTGTCGCAACTTGCGAATCACCTTGCCACTCTCCGTCAAATACGTATGAACCCCCAAGTAATCGACACCATTACGAAGCGGAAAAATCTGCGTCTTGTTGTTCAGTTCGAGTCCGAGCCAGTCGAGGTGCTCGCGAATCCGCACAAGACACTGTGCAAGTACTCTTTACTCTCATGAATGAGCACGAAGTCATCCATGTAGCGCGAGTACCAACGAATCTTCAGTTCTTCCTTGATCAAGCGGTCCATCTGCATCAAGTAGAAAACGGGCAGTCTTGCCCGTTTGGCGGCCAACCACTGGTAAAAATGAAAGTAACATCGTACCTGAGGCTTTCATTTTTGCCGACTAAGGGCCAAACTTTCATAAATCGCGAACCATTGTGAGGTCATGTTGCCGATCGGCACCCCGACATTGCCAGGCGTGCTGTCGATGATCACGTCTAGCAAACCTTTCAACTGCGGGTCGGCGATGCCGGGATAGAGCATCTCCTTCAGCCGATCGTGGCGAATCCGGTAAAAAAACTTGGAAATGTCCGCTTTGAGAATGTACCCCTCTGTTCCCCGAGTGTGGTAAAACTCCCTCATAAATCTTGCTAACCGATATAAGCCGTAATGCGTGCCTTTCCTAGGCCGAGAAGCGCAATTGTCGTCAATCAGCTGACGATTGATCCACGGACCAAGCACCTGATCACACAAACTGTGTTGCACCACCCGGTCGCGATACGGCAGGCTCATGATCACGCGTTCCTTCGGTTCGAACACCTTAAATTCTCGGTATGCTCCCGGACGATACGTCTGCGTGAGTAGCTCATCGCGCAGCGTCATCAAGTTTCGATTCAGATCCAGCTCAAAGCGGACCACTTCCTCCTTGCTCCGTTTGGCACGCCGTGCCAGGCGGTGTGCCCGGTGCAGCTGCTCAAACTCGTAAATCTTGGGGTACACATGTTTCAGTCGTTTCATCGCCGTCTCCTGTCGTTGATACCATGGCTTGTAGCGTTCGGGGCAAACTGTCTCATCCGTTTGCCTACTGACAACAAACCGCAGCCAACAGGTTGTGTTGATCCCAAAGGAAAGGGACAGCATTCCTTTGCCGTGTGTACGGACGCGCCTTGAAGGCTACGTTGCAGACAGTACGGCGAAGCGGGGCGCACACC
>CANHCR010000072.1 GCA_947459205.1 Caryophanales bacterium
GCAGCGCCTGTTCTGCTTGATCACCCAATCGATCGTTACTAAAAAAGAGGATATCCGCGTTCTCCATAAAATCACGATTGTATTCATCATCAAGCGAATGTAGCGCCTGCACATCGCAAGCAATCAGTTTCCCCATCTGTTTCACTTCACCGAGCAAGTCGCGAGAAAAGTTGATGTTGGTCATCAAACAGATGTCAACATTCGCCAAAGCACGCCGAAACATCTCGCGCGGATACGACAATTGCTGCACATTTTTCAAGTCGCTAAAAATTTGTCGTTTGCCATCGTTGTCGTAAAGAATGACCGACTGCATCGTACCGGCCGCAAGCGGCAATAGATACGAATCATCGATGGCAAGTTTTTTCATTTCTGTGCGCACAATCGCAGCGTTCACGTCGTCGCCAATCATGCCTGTAACGATTACCTCATTGCCAAGTGTTTGCAACGATTTGGCAAGGTTGTATCCGACGCCGGATGGGTTCGTTTGGATGCCGAAAAACACAAATTGTGCCGGATTATATTCGACTGGGAACGCATCGACTCTCAGATTGGTTTCAACGTTGACGTTGCCGCTAATCAAAAATGTAGCCATAGGGGTTTTCCTCCGAATTGCAATTACGCGACATCGCGCCGATTAAAGAGCAACCAGGTAATTCCATTCAAGACGATAAAATAAGCGGCTAACACACTCACTGCGAACGGCATGTCGATGCCTTTAATGAGCGGCGTGCCATTCAAATATTGCGTTAAATCCATGTGCACAAACAGGATGAATTTCGCCCAGTCGTACTGCAATACAAAGATGGTCGCTACAGGCGCCAAGAACTGAATCACAATCGCAATGCTGATTGCCATAACGCTGCTACGAAAGACTGTCGATATTAGGAAAGCGATCGTTGCCACAAACACCAGCGAGACACATTGTAAACCGTACGTGATTAGCGTATGGAGTAACATGTTACGTTCGATAAATTCACCGCTCGCTGTCAAACTTAAATAAGTGTCGCCAAGCCCGCCGATCCCGTGCACGATCGATCCGCCAATCAGCGCCGTTGCCATCACTAGCAGCACCATGAAGAGCGCAAACAAAAAGACGGACAAGTACTTAGCGAGCAGTATTTTTGACCTCGAGGCTGGCTGTAGCAAAAGCAATTTAATGGTGCCTGCAGAAAATTCACTAGCTACACTGTCGGCAGCGATAATCACCACAAATATGATGACGAGACTGACAAATGCGCTCATCCGCAGCACTTCGCCCCACAACGTATAATTAGTTGGTGCGATATCTTTTTCTAGTCGATGTTGCTCGAGTTTCAACTCGTTCTGCATGACTTTGAGCGACTCTGCATCCATCATTTGCTCGCTGTTCGGATTCGTTGCCTCTGCGAGCGACGATTTCAACTGCATTACGCGCTCCTCGGATTGTGCGCGCCAATCCGTAGCTTCATCAATCCCGACAAACCCATATGTAATAACGAAACTGAACGCCATCAGCAAAATCAGGATCGCACTCATAATCCACGTCCGCCAGCGCCGGTAAATTTTCATGTTTTCGTTGAGCAGGAGATTAAACAACTTGCTCACCTCCCGTCAATTCAAGGAAACTGTCTTCGAGCGACACTTTCGAGTGGCGAATTCCGTACACCCTCACGCCCGCTTCGGCGAAACGATTGTTTAAGTCGGCGATTTGTTCGCGTTCCAGCACGAGTTCGACTCCATCGTCAACAAGTTCAGCACCGCGTTCGAGCACTTCCCCTTGCGAGGCGCGTTCAAGCAAATATTTGCGAATTTCGTGAAGTGCTTCCTCCTTCTGCTCAACCTCGAAAACGACCGCTTTCTTGCCTTGCATGCGCACCAATTCGCGGACCGGTTTGACCGCCTTCAACTGCCCTTGCTGAATGATGGCGACACGGTCACACATCAGTTCCATCTCTGCCAGCAAATGACTGGAAACGAAAACCGCGGTCCCCTCGGTTTGCGCCACTTCTCGCAAGTAATCGCGCATCTCACGAATACCTGCAGGATCGAGTCCGTTCGTCGGTTCGTCCAAAATTAGCAAATCCGGCTTGCGCAGCAACGCCTGAGCGATGCCGAGCCGCTGACGCATACCGAGCGAATATTTGCTCACTTTTTCATGGATCCTCGTTTCGAGTCGCACAAGTTTGACAACCTCTTCAATGCGTTCTTTGCCGATGCCGGGAATAAGCCGCGCAAAATGCACCAAGTTCTGATAACCTGTCATATACTTGTACATTTCGGGATTCTCAACGACAGCGCCAACTTTCATAATCGCCTTCGCAAAGTCGCTCTTGATACTGTATCCGTTAATCAGCACCTCGCCCTCAGACATGCGCATCAATCCGACAATGAGGCGAATCGTCGTCGTCTTGCCGGCACCATTCGGACCGAGAAAACCGAAGATTTCACCGCGTGGCACTTCAAAACTGACGTTATCGACGATTTTGCGGCGACCGATCACTTTACTAACATTTCTGAGAATTAGAACGGGCCCTTGTCTAAGTTCGGATTCATATTCAAGTTGTTCAGATTGCTGTTCAGATTGCTGTTCAGGTTGCTGTTCAGATTCTTGTTGTGCTCGATTTACGCCGTTAGTTACAGTGGACTGGTTGTTCACTTCGGCGCGTTTTCGTTTATTTTTCCCCACAAATTCATCTCCTTGAGTTGTAGTGCCATTCCGATGCCTGTTTACATATTCGCTACAGTTTAAAAAAACCTTCTTTTTACGCAAAAACACACCCAACGAAAATTCCTCGAAGGTGTGTTGTATCAATTAATGTTGGTTTAGGATGTCCTCTTTCGATAAACCCGTCAGTTCAACAATCTTCTCAAGACTGACAAGTCCTTCCGCCAGCAACTTGTGTGCCAGTTCCAATTTCGCTAGACGCTCGCCTTCCAACTTGCCTTGTTGAATACCCTCCAACTTGCCTTGTTGAATGCCCTCCAACTTGCCTTGTTGAATTCCCTCCAACTTGCCTTGTTTTTTCCCTTTTTTCATGCCCTTTAATTCCCAAGACGTGTACAACTCCATAATCTCTGACTCCTCCTTCGGTGCTAATTCATGAATCATTGTTGCCAACTCCGCCTCTTCCTGCTTGCCAAGTCGCAGGTAGGTCTCGAAAAACACGACGAGCAGCTGCATCTTCGCAGGGTTGAGCTTAAGCCGTGCCATCATTTGCAAAAACTCCAGTTTGATTTTCACTTTTTCCTGTTTTATAAAAGTTTGGCCCTTAGTCGGCAGAAATGAAAGTCTGTGGGGCGATGCTACTTTCATTTCTACCAGTAGATGGCCGTAAAACGGGCATGCTTGCCCGTTTTCACCTAACCCGCCCTGCTCATCAGCGCCCCGGCAACCGGGTTATCGTGACGCAAAAACTCACGCCAATTCTTCTGCTTTAATTGTACCACCAAATACGAAAATGTTAACACTTTTTTGAACGGCAATTCGACCGTGAACTGGTCAGGTTCCTTCAGGTTTCGACCGTGCGCGAAAACCGCAATCGGCAAGATTTTGATGCGGTATTTCTCA
>CANHCR010000073.1 GCA_947459205.1 Caryophanales bacterium
TGCAGGTGAACAGTGGCGGTTAGACGTTTTTGAAACGCATGGCAAAATCTATGAAGCATCGGCAGCGCAAATGTTTAACGTGCCACTGGAGAGCATCGGCAAAGGTTCACCGTTACGTCAAAAAGGTAAGGTGGCGGAACTCGCTCTTGGCTATCAAGGCGGACCGAATGCACTCGTTGCAATGGGCGCTAAGAAGATGGGACTGACCGAAGAAGAACTGCCCGACATCGTCAGAGCGTGGCGCAATGCGAATCCTGCGATTGTTACGCTTTGGAATGACCTCGAGCAAGGAATGGCGATTGCCATCCAGCACGGCAAAAAAACAGGATTGGACCGATACGGAAAGTACTTATTGAATTTCAGTGTTGAAAAGAACATTGCATTTATTAAATTGCCATCTGGCAGACGCCTCGCATATGTCAAACCGGAACTGCATCCTCACAAGCGGTTTGAAGGAAAAGACGAGATCACCTACTTCGGCGTAGACCAGAACACACGGAAATGGACGCGCCTAAGTACATATGGCGGTAAACTCGTCGAGAACGTAGTCCAAGCAATCGCTCGTGATTGTTTGGCAGAATCGCTTGTCAGATTGGAGCGGGCAGGGCTTAGAGTCGTGATGCACGTACACGACGAGGTGGTACTTGAAGTACCGATTGGAGAGAGCAGCGCCGAGCAGGTGGCCGAGATTATGGGCAGGGGCATAGAGTGGGCGCCAGGCTTGCCACTGAGAGCAGACGCATTCGAGACGGATTATTACAGGAAAGATTAAAGGAGGGACAACATGACCATTCAAGCAATTCAAACGAAGTACAAAGGCTACCGTTTCCGTAGCAGATTAGAAGCAAGATGGGCTGTGTTTTTTGATGCCCTCGATATCGAGTGGGAGTACGAGAAGGAAGGATATATACTTTCACAAATTATAGGAAAATCAGACTTTGAAGATGTAGACGATTTAGCTAGTGACTTGCATTATTTACCTGATTTTTGGCTACCTAAATTAAATATCTTTGTTGAAGTAAAAGGTGAAGAACCTAATGATGTCGAGAGATTAAAAGCAACAAGATTGTCTTATTTTAGCAATAAAAATGTTCTATTAGTTGGCGCAATCCCCATTCAAGACGAATATTTTACTGGTTGTAAAAACGACGGTCAATACAAAGGTTATTATTATTTTTCAAGTGGTGGAATGGATTTACCTTATTACTTTTGTGAATCAATGTGTTGCGGTCAAATCGGTGTTCAGTGGGAAGCGTGCTCAGACCGCATTAATTGTTGTGAAAAAAATAGGACTGGTACTAAAGAAAATGACCACTTTTCAAAACGACTAACCAAAGCATACGATGCTGCACGATCCGCGAGATTTGAGCATGGGGAGTGACTCAACCTTGACGCTGCCGAACAAGAAACTTCAGTATGACATCACTTTTGACATCGCCACTGCAATGAGTCGTGATACGAAGTTGTGGACGAATAAAAAAGCGAAAGTATCGCAGATGGTCAAACGCATTTACGAACCGGTTGTCAGTGAATTTACCATCGAAGAATATCTGTCATTCGCACCGGACAAACAAGCGGACATCAAAGACAACGGCGGATATGTTGGCGGGCTTTTGAGGGATGGACGGAGAAGAAAAAACGATGTGATTCACAGGCAAGTCATCGCACTCGACGCAGACTTCGTGAAAGACATCAAGTCGTTAATCAATTCACTGGAGTTGATGGGGTTCTGTTGTTCGTACTATACCACGCACAAGCACACACCCGAGAATCCAAGACTTCGCATTTTGATTTATTTAGAATATGCAATCGGTCCCGAAGAATATGAAGCCATCATTCGATTGATTGCGGATGATCTCGGCATTGAGCAGTTTGACCACACGACGTTCCAGCCGGAGCGGTTCATGTATTGGCCAAGCAAATCGAAAAACGGCGAATATCTCAATGACCATTTTGACTGTCCGCCGCTTAACCCTCAAATCTATTTGAATCGGTACGACGATTGGACCGACCGAACGAAATGGCCGCAGCTTGCAAACGAAAATCAACTTCTTCGTGAACGTGGTCAAAAGAAAGGCAATCCGCTTGATAAAGATGGACTCATCGGAATGTTTAACAAGACGTACGACATTCCAGACGCCATCGACAAGTTTTTGCCACACATCTACGAGCGCGTGACGGAAAATCGCTACACCTACGTTGAGGGGACAACATCCGGTGGACTGATTCTGAATTCACACGATGACAAAGGCGGTCCGCTCGTTCATGCGTACAGTTACCACAGCACCGATCCAATCAGCGACGGCCATTCACACAGCGCATTTGATTTGGTAAGAGCGCATTTGTTTCGAGATTTGGACAAGGAAGCAAAGCCTGACACACCAGTGAACAGATTGCCGTCGTTTCAAGCCATGGTGCAGCTTGCGCTTAACGATGATGAAGTGAAAGTCATCATGGCCAAAGAGCAGTTTAACATCGTGCCCGACGAGGAAAACCCGCAAACGACGGAATGGGTGAAAGAACTGGAGTATGACAAGCGCGGATTGCTGCGCGATACGTTCAAGAATTATTTGCTCATTTTACAGAACAAACAAGAACTGAAAGACAAGTTGGCGACCGACGACTTTGCGCATCGCTACGTGGTGCTCGGCGATTTGCCGTGGCGAACGGTCGGACAAGACCGCTATTGGAAGAACTCGGACGACGCGGAACTGCGTGGTTACATCGAAACGGAGTACAAAGTCGTCAGCCGTAACAAGACGTCGGATGCACTCGACGCCGTGTTTGCCCGCCACCGCTTCCATCCGGTTCGTGAATATCTGAGCAGTTTAGAATGGGACGGCGTACCGAGAGTGGACAAGCTCTTAATTGATTACCTCGGCGCCGAGGACACGCCTTTCAACCGAGCCGTATCACGTAAGACGCTATGTGCTGCCACCGCACGCATCATGCATCCTGGCATCAAGTTTGACTACATGTTAGTGCTTATCGGTTCGCAGGGTATCGGAAAAAGTTCACTGTTCAGCAGGCTTGCAGGCAAATGGTTTTCCGACTCGCTGACGACCGTGCAGAACAAGGAAGCCTACGAGCAATTGCAAGGCGTTTGGGTAATCGAGATGGGCGAACTTGCTGCGACACGCAAAGCGGATGTGGAGAGCTTAAAGCACTTCCTCAGTAAGCAGACCGACTCGTTTCGCGTGGCATATGGCAAGCACGTCAGCGACTTCCCTCGTCAGTGCATATTTGTCGGAACGACGAACGACCGAGAGTTTCTCAAAGACCGAACAGGCAACAGACGCTTTTGGCCAGTGCCCGTCAGCGGAGCAGGAGACAAGAGCATCTGGAGTGATTTGACGGATGATGAAATCGGGCA